>JBJXFL010000059.1:0-45601 GCA_046155405.1 Bryobacteraceae bacterium
TGTCCTTCGAGAAGATCCTCGTATTGGCTGGTGAACTGGTCTGACATGAGCGCCTCCGACGGCAGCATACCTCAACCCAGCCGCAGTGATTCCCGACCCTCCGAAATCTTCCATCCCGGCTGCCCCAGAGGGGCCACTTTTTCTGAACGCAGTCTCAGAAAAAGCCTAGAATCTGAGGGCAACTTAGTTTTCGCGGAGTACGAACGGGCGCGGCCGGGACGCCGGAGGGGGGAAGTGGGCCTGAACGGACTACGGCGCTCGGCCGTTCTGTGCATAATTTAGGTGGTATGGCTCTCGCGGCCATCCACGATAGCCAATGAAATCCCCCGGTCGTCGGGCAATGCCTTGTTGCGTTTCAGTTGGCCGTAGACTTGGTGCATCGCCTCGCGTAGCGTGCCGGCCTCCTTCTTTGAGTGGACCATTCCCATGGTATCGGCGCTGGGCGGCCGGCCGCCCAGCCAATGCCGCCAGAATCGCGATTGGCAGGACATCTCCAAAGCGTTCAGGCTGCCCATTCTCGCCCAGAACATGACGGCCGCCGCTTTCGCCACCGTGGCGGTGGGAATACGCGGCTCCAATCTCCGGTCGGTGATGCCGGAGATCAGTTCCGACGAAAACCGGAACACGTTTTCCGAGTAGGCGATCAGGCGGCGGAGAATGTTAGGGCTTCCTTTCCCGGAGTCGCTTCCATTCCAATTCGGACACTTCTTCCATGAGGCGCTGCATCTCTTGATAGTCGCCAACGGCTTGGCGCACGCGCTCCCGCCACGCCAGGGGAACGCAAATCTGGCGCAATTTGCCAGCGTGACTTTGTACCAGGTACACCGACTTGTGCAACTCGCCGGTTACACAATGGCAGTTGGGTTTGCCGCACTTGCCGCGGCGTTCCGATAAAGTGCCGCGAAGAAACCACTGGCCCGCAGCCAGTTGGGCAATGCGGGAGCGGAAACCGCGTTCGGCCGTGGAGAGTTTGGCGCGGTGAAGCGGCTCGGCCATACCTTAGATATAGATACTATACAAGACTTAGGCCGGAAGCAAGCGCCGAAACACAATGCGAATATGCTCCGGAGTCGCTCTCATGTCAAAACAACAATGGAATCAAATGTTTGGACACGCTAGAAATCTTGGTTGCGGAATCGCTGCGCTACGGTAGTCACCCACGGCAATGCTGCGAGAGCCGACCAGGCGACTGGCAATCTCGATGCCACCGCTTTCCTTGGCGACGTAGTACCAGATGCACTGCAAGTTCGTTCTCGGCCCGTAGCGCGACATGATGCGCGATCAGCGTGATTTGGCCAAGTCCGCGAGCGGCCGGGCGCATCCGCGTTCCTTGCGTTCGCCTGTTGATCGGCAGTGAGCTGTACTTCGATGACAATTAGGGTACGGGGTAATCTCTGTTCGATCGAACAGCAGGCTACGCGAGCAGTTCGCGAATGCGTTCGCCCCCGACCTGGCTGAGTTGCTTTTCGCGGCCTGCGTGGAAGTAGCGGAGCTTCGAATCGTCGAGGCCGAGCAGGTGGAGAAGCGTTACATGGAAGTCGCGAATGGGGTGGACGGCTTCGACGGCTTTCAGCCCCGTTTCATCCGTGGCGCCCACAATGTGACCGGCCTTCACGCCGCCGCCGGCGAGCCAGCAGGCCATGGCGGTGGCGTTGTGATCGCGGCCCCAGGCTTCGCCGCCGCCGCGGATACCGTTATCCGGACTACGGCCGAATTCCCCGCTCCAGACGACGAGCGTTTCGTCTAGCAGGCCGGTGCGCTTCAGGTCTTTCAGCAAAGCGGAGATCGGCTTATCGATGGCGCGAACGCGGGCGCCGTGGGCGTTCTCGATGTAGTCGTGCGAGTCCCATCCCATGACGATGACCTGAACAAATCGAACGCCGGCCTCTACGAGACGGCGGGCGAGGAGACAGCGGCGGCCGATGGCGTCGGCATCTTTGTTCGCGCCGCCGATGCCATACATTGCTAACGTTTCGGGCTTTTCGGTCGCAAGGTTCAGGACCTTTGGCATCTCCGCCTGCATGCGGAATGCGAGTTCATAGCTTTCGACGCGGGCCGCCAAATCGGCGTGTTCGGGATGGCGCTGCTGGTGTTTGGTGTTAAGCGCACTGAGCAGATCGAGCGTTGCGCGTTGCCGCTCCGGGGTTACGCCCGGCGGGGGCGCCATGTCGAGCACGGGAGCACCGGTGGCGCGGAGCGGCGTGCCCTGATGGACGGCGGGCAAGAAGCCGTTGGACCAGTTGGCGGCGCCGCCTTGCGGGAAGGCCGTGTCGGGCAGGACGACGAAGGAGGGAAGGTTCTTGTTGATGGTTCCAAGGCCGTAGGAGGTCCAGGCGCCGAGGGCTGGATCGCCGCCAAACTGATTGCCGGTGTTGAGGTGATAGAGGGCTGTGGGATGGTTAACGCTTTCGGCGCGGAGACCGCGATAGAAGCAGACATTGTCGACGACATTCGCGAAGTTCTCGAATAGACTGTTGACTTCGATGCCCATCTTACCGGCGCGGCGGAACTGGAACGGCGACTTGACGTAGTAGCGTTCGCCGGTATTCATGTTGGCTTCGAACTTGTTGCGCTCCTTCTGGAACTTGGTCATATGCAGCGAATCGAGGCGTGGCTTGGGGTCGACTGTATCGATGTGACTGGGACCGCCCTCCATCAACAGGAAGATACAGTTCTTCGCTTTTGGCTTATGATGCGGGCTTTGCGCCGCCATCATCGCGGAAAGCGCGACAGAGCCGAGGCCCATGCCTCCGCCTAGAATCAGGTCACGCCGGGAACTAGTAGACATAGGCGAACTCGTTTGAATTAAGTAGCGCGAGAACGACGTCGGCGAGGGCGCGAACGGCCGGCGTCGTCTCGCTGGGATGGAGATTGTATTCGTAGGCGGCGGGGTCTTCCTGGTGTACGAAGCGGTGCTGCTCGCCGGTGAGTTCACTGGTAATCGTGTGGACGACAGGCTTCGACTCCGGCCTCGGTGGGGCGGGGACTTCGGCGTGGAGCTTCGAGAGTTTGTCGAGCGAGGCGAGGGCGGCCTTCTCCTCGGAAGCGTCGGGCAAGCGGCCGAGGACGCGAAGAAACGCGGAGCGGATCTGCGCCTTCGGCGTTTGCTTGTCAAGCCTTGCGGCGAGGGCGAGCGCCATGTCATGGACGAACTGGCCGTTGAAAAGAGTGAAGGCCTGCGTGGGGACGGTGGCCGTGTCGCGGCGTTCGCAGGACATGTCGAGACTGGGGGCATTGAAGACTTCGAGCATCGGGTCGATGAGACTGCGCTGTTGAAACGTGTAGATCGTCCGGCGATTACGGTCGCGCTTGGAGGGCGAGGCGCGGTAGGCCGGCGAGAGCGAGCCCATGCGATGTTGCGCCTGGCGGGCCACGTCTTCATTGATTTGGGGGAAGACGCCGGGGCCGCCGGCGTCGAGGCTGAGTTCACCGGTGACGGCAAGGATGCTATCGCGAAGCACCTCCGCTTCGACGCGGCGCGGCGCTAGACCGGCCTGCCGATAGGCGGCGGAAAGGAGGATGGAACGGTGCATGGCCTTGACGCTCCAACCGCCTTCGATGAAGCTGGCGGCGAGCCAATCGAGCAGTTCGGGATCGGCCGGTTTCTTGCCCATTTTGCCGAGATTATTCGTGTCGGCGGCCAGGGCTTGGCCGAAGTGATACTGCCAGATCCGGTTGACCATCACGCGCGCGGTGAGGGGGTTGCGTTCGTTGGCGGTCCAATTGGCGAGGACGGAGCGGCGGCCGGCGACGGTCTCCGGCACGGCGGGCGCGGGATAGTTTCCGTAGCGCTCGAGCAGCGTCAACACGCCGGGCTGAACTTTCTCCGCGGGAGCTTGAATATTGCCTCCCGGAAGGATGAAGACATCGGGCGCCTTGTACGCGGCGGCCTTGGCGTAGCGAAGATTGGGACCGCCATCGGCGGCGCCGTCGATGGGTCCGCTCGCGACCGCGAATGCCTTCGGTTCAAAGCGGTCGAGCGATTCCTTGTAGAGCGCCGTGTGCTTCTGGTAGAGCTTGAATTCCTCGAAAATCTCAGGGTTCTTGCGAGGCTGGTTCTTGCCTCCCAATTCATCCAGACGCCGCTTCGCCTGGCCGGCGACGCTTTGCATGTGGGACTTGGCGGCCGCCAGACCGGCCACATTTTCAGACGGCAAGAAGGGGAGCGAGGGGCGGACGAACTCCGTACTGGCAAAGACAGCCTGCATGCGGTAATAGTCCTTCGTTGGCAACGGGTCGAACTTGTGATCGTGGCAGCGGGCGCAGCCGAGCGTTAGTCCGAGGAAGGTAGCGGCGGTGGAATGGGTGACGTCGTCGAGGAACATTTGGCGGGTGACGGCCTCGACGGACATGGCGGTGTGTTCCCATGGGCCCATGCGCAGGAACCCGGTCGCGATGCGGGCTTCGGAGTCGTTGGGATAGAGTTCGTCGCCGGCGATCTGTTCGCGAATGAACTGATCGTAAGGCTTGTCCATATTGAAGCTGCGGATGACGTAGTCACGGTAGCGCCAGGCGTTCGGGCGTTCGAAGTCGTTGGAATATCCGCTGGTATCGGCATAGCGGACGACGTCGAGCCAGTGGCGGCCCCAACGCTCGCCATAGCGCGGGGACGCGAGGAGTCTATCGATTAGCTTGGGCCAGGCTTCGCTCGACTTGTCTTTGATAAAGACGTCAATTTCCTCGGGTGTCGGCGGCAGGCCGGTAAGGTCAATGGTGACGCGGCGGATGAGCGTACGGCGATCCGCGGCGGGACCGGATTTCAGAAACGCGTCAAGGGATTTCGTTTTGTCTCGCGGCGGCAGGGGGCGGAAGGCCCACAAGTCTTCCGCCTTGTAGCTGCCCCAGTTATCGGCCTTCGCGGTATTCCACGGCGCGCCGGCATCGACCCAGGCGCGGATGGCGGCGACGGCGTCGGGCGCCAGCCGCTTGGACGCATCGCCGGGAGGCATTTGGACGCCGCCCTTGCCCTCGATCATGCGGACGAGCGTGCTTTCGGCCGAGTTGCCGGGAACGATGGCCGCGCCGCGAACGCCGCCTCGGAGCATGCTTTCGCGCGTGCGAAGGTCGAGTTTACTGAGCGTCATCGTCTCGCCATGACAGCCCTGGCAGTCCTTCACCAGGACGGCCACCGCGTCCTGTGCAAGCGAGTTAACGACAATCAAAAAGAGGGGAAGCCAGAGTCTTGCCATGCACCTAAAATTGTATGCTTATGCGCGGGTCAATATGAGATAGCGAACATCGGCAACCTGCTTGCCGGGGATGTCTGTGGCCCGGAGTGTCATGGCGCCGCGGCCCTTGTCGAGCTGAATACGGCCGAGGCCTAACGGGCGGAACGCCTTGACGAACGACTCGGCGCCGCGATCGAAACGGTCATCGCTTTTGCCTTCGAGCGGCGGGTCGTGCGCGGCGTTGATCTTGCCCGCGACGCGACTCCGTTTGCAGCTCAGTTCAACTGTCGCGCCGACATCCGCGGCGGGGCAAGTGTAGTAAAGTTCGGCGGTATAGGCGCCGGCCTTTAGTACATCGACGTTCCACGTAATGCTGTCCTCCTTCTTTGTCCACTTAGTGAAGAAGGAGCAGTTGGGGGCGCGTCCGCTACGCTCCACGCCGCCGTGGCCAACGCCATCGCGCGCCGGAAGCCAAGTGGTCTGGGCGAAGCCGACGGGATAGGGCCGGTCATCCGGTCCGACGAGCGGTTTCACTTCGGCGGCGTAGCGGTTCACGGCTTCGCGGAGCTTCGTCGCCACGCCGGGATTATCGCCGGCGATGTCGCTTTTCTGTTGGGGATCCGCCGCCATGTCGAAAAGTTTGCCTTCCGGGTCCAGACGATACCGCTGGGTACGCACACTGAAACGGTTGCGCTGCTGAGAGAAGATCATGCGGTCGGGCCAACTGGGCGCGTCGCCTTGTAGCAGCGGTTTCAGGCTGACGCCATCCAACGGCTTTGTGGCGGTCCATTTGACGGAGGCCAAATCGGTAAGGGTCGGCAGGATGTCAATGGCGCCGGCGATCTGTTTCACTTTGTGTCCGGCCTTGACGCGGCTTGGCCAGCGGATAAGGAACGGCGCGCGAACGCCGCCTTCGTCAACGGTTGCTTTGCGGCCTTTCATGCCGTCGTTCCAACGCCAGCCGTTGGGGCCGTTATCACTGAAGTAGATGACGACGGTGTCGTCGTCGAGCTTCCATTCATTGAGCTTGGCGAGGACGCGTCCAACATTCCAATCGATGTTCTCGCACATGGCGAGGGCGGCGCGGGTATGGTCGATTTCTTCGAGCTTCGGATCGGCGGCACGCTGCGGAAGGTCGGCATTCTTGAACTTGTCGTAGAACTTGTCCGGCACCTGCATGGGCGAGTGCGGACTGTTGTAGGGGATATAGCAGAAGAAAGGTTTGGCGCGGTTCTGGCCCATGAAGCCGATGGCGCGGTCCGTCAGGTCGTCAATGATGTAGCCGTTGCCGCGGATCATTTTTCCGTTGTGGTCGAGTTCAGGCGTGAAGTACTGGCCCCAATGGCCGGAGGTGAAGCCGTAGAATTCCTGGAACCCGCGGAAATTCGGATGATAGGGCGGCTGCGTGCCGTTGTGCCATTTGCCGAAAATACCGGTCGAGTAGCCGGCATCGCGGAAAACTTCAGCGATGGTTTGCTCGCCGATGTTGAGCCGCTCCTCGCCGGTGCTGACGCCGCGAACGCCGCCGCGCGCGTGGTAGCGGCCGGTCATGAACTCAGCGCGGGTCGGGGCACAGACGGGGCATACGAAGAAACGATCGAACAGGGCGCCGTCGCGCGCGAGCGAGTCGATGTTGGGAGTGCTGAGATTTGCGTTGCCGTGAACGCTGAGGTCGCCCCAGCCCTGATCGTCGGCCAGGATGACGACGAAGTTAGGCCGGCGGATTTGCGCCGATAGAGCCAACGCACCGAACTGGCGCCGAGTAAGTCCCATTCAGCTAACTTACACTAATCGTGTGTTTATGACCGCGACTGCGGGCATCGAGCGGCGTCACTACAGGCAGGTGATTACCACGTTGGCGCTTCAGGCGATCTCAGGCTGCATGAGCTGCCCGCTGATAGACGACTGAAACTGCCCGAGGGCGGGAGAGCGCCGCATCGAAGGGTTTCTCACCTTCGGCGCACTTACCGCTTTCGCGCTACTACCATGGTCACGTCGTCGGTGGGCGAGCATTCTCCGAGAAAGGCGCGCAACTGGCGGGCGATCTCCATCAGGACTTCGTCGGCGGAGCGATCCAGGCAGGCGGCGGCGATCTGTGCGACCGGTTCTTCGCCGAACTCGTCGCCCTTGGCGTTGGGGGCTTCGGACACACCGTCGCTGTACATTACCAGCAGATCGCCGCGTTCCAGCCGCGTGCGGCCGCCGGCGTAGGTGATATTCGGCAGTATCCCGAGGACGGGACCGCCGGCGGTCAACAGTTCGACGCGGCCGGAGTGGCGGGCGATGACAGGGGCGTTGTGGCCGGCGTTTGAGTACTCCATATCGCCCGAATCGGGATTGATGGCGGCGAAGAAGCCGGTGATGAATTTGTTGTCCGGGGTGTTGGCCTTAATGGAGTGATTCAGGCGGCTCACCATCTTGGCGACGTCGGTCTCCAACTCGCATAAGGCGTGCACGCGGGCCTGGAGGCTCGACATGAGGAGCGACGCGGCCAAACCTTTGCCGGAAACATCGGCGACGACGACGAGGATGCGGCCATCGGCCATGGGGATGTAGTCGAAATAGTCGCCGCCGACCGAACGGGAGGGCAGGGAGCGGCCGGAGAGTTCAAGGCCCGGCAGCACAGGGGCGGACTGCGGGAAAAGGCTACGCTGAATATCGGCGGCCTGTTCAAGGTCGTGCATCATCAGCCGCTCGGCGTGCTCCACTTCGACCAGGCGGGCGTGTTCAATGCGAATGGCGGCGATGTTGGCAAAGACCGTCAGCAGGCTCAACCCTTCGGCGTCGAAGGGTTGAAGGAAGTTTGGTGTGTCGACGTATAGAATGCCTATGACCTGCGATTCGGTTTGCAGGGGAACGGCCATCAGGCTTTTGATCTTCTGCTGGACAATGGTCTGGGACGCGCGGAGGAGCGAGTCCGACGCGGCGTCCTGAACAAGGAGGGAAGCGCGTTCGCGCATCACTTTGTCGCGAACGGCGGAGGAGACGCGAAATCCGTCGCCCTTGTGGGCGCGGGACACGAGTTCGCCGTTCTCGAGGGTCATGAGAATGCCGCGCTTGGCGCCGACGGCGTCAAGGGCGAGATCGAGCGTGATTTCGAACAGGCTTTCGATGGGCTTGAAGGACGCGAGCTCGCGACCGGCGCGAACGAGCGCGTCCATGCGTTTGTTCGCGCGTTCAAGCTCGGCGGAGCGCGCGCCGGCCGGTTTGGCGGAGAAATTGGCCGAATCCAGGCGGATGATGAATGTCGAGTCGGGGCGCATGGGAACGCCGGCATCGTCTTCGACGAATTCCAGCGGGCTTGCGGCGGGTTTGGGCAACGTGCCCTTGTGCACCTCGAATTCCATGATTTGACGGCCGGCGACAATGCGGTCGCCGGGGACCAGGCGATGCTCGCGAAAGAGATTCTGGCTGTTGACGGTGGTGCCGTTTTTGCTGCCGAGATCGCGAATCACCCATGTACCGGCGTTCCATTCGAAGGCGCAATGCTGGCGGGAGAGCATCGTGTCGCCCGGCATGGGAAGGTTGACCGTTTCCGAGCGGCCCATGATAAACGGAGAGGCGTTCAAACGGACGGGGCGGGAATCCCCATCGGGTCCAATCAACAAGATCTCGGTCTCAACAAATTCTGGCATGCGGCGAGGCTATACTGTGAAAGTATCTCATGATGTCATAAGGGACTTGTCGAGCGGCAGGGTCTTATTAGGGATAGGGATTTGGAGAGGATAAATGAGCGCAACAATAAGCATGCGGCAGACCGGCGATGTAAGCCTGGTGGATGTGGGCGGGAAGATCACGTTGGGCGACGGCTCCGTGGCGGTCCGCGACGCGGTGAAGAAACTGGTGGCCGACGGGACGCGGAAAATCGTCCTGAACCTCGGCGACGTAACGTATATCGATAGCTCGGGTATCGGGGAATTGGTGTCGGCGTTCACGACTGTATCGAACAGTGGCGGCAACTTGAAGCTGCTAAATCTGACGAAACGCGTGCAGGACTTGTTGCAGATCACGAAGCTGTATACGGTTTTCGAAGTTTTTAACGATGAAGCGACCGCGGTTGCCAGCTTCTAGCGTTTTGTCGATTTATGCCGCTGTTGACCGACCGGGCGGGGATTCGAGCGCTATTGAATACCGACCGGATCTGGAGCGTGTTCGCGCTCGGCGATCTGCGGCCGGAGGTTTTCGCTAAGTCGCTCTGGTTCACGCCGGACCTTACGCTCGTTCTCCGGGACTACGGCACTTCCATCCTATTCGCCATGGGGGAGGGAAGCGTGGCTGAGGCTCTGGACCACGTCACTTGGCCAACGCATGTGCAAGTTCAGCCGCGGACCATGGAGTTGGTCGAACGCCTGGCCGTAGTTACGAAGCGAACCCGGATGTGGCGGATGGGCTGGAGCGGGGACCGTTCCGGGTGGGTGGAAACGGCCGGTACGCGCCGATTGAGGGCAGCCGACGTTCCGGCGTTATTGCGGCTGTACGCGGACGGCGAGCGATACGGCGAATCGCCGGATTTCTTTTTTCCTTCGATGGTGAAGGATGGAATGTTCTTCGGCGCGTTCGCCGGCGATGAGATTGTCGCGGCGGCGGGAACGCATCTGTACGCGCCGGAGGAAGGCGCTGCGGCGATGGGGAACATATACACGCGCCGGGATTGGCGCGGGCGCGGGCTAGGGAAAGTAGTCACGTGCGCGACGCTGGCGGAATTGGCGCCGCTAGGAACGGTAGGGCTTAGCGTGCGGGTGGACAACGCACCGGCGATCCGCGTATATGAGTCGCTGGGGTTCCGGAAGCATTGTGAGTTCTTTGAGGGGTTAGCGGTACGTTGAAACTAATTGCCGGCGAACGGCATCTATAGAAGTATCCCCGTTGTAGGCCGTGCGCCCCCAGTTTTCTTTTCTCCTCACCGTTTCGAGGATTATTCACCCGGCGCTTGTCGTGCTGAAACATCGTATTCACAAGCAACGAGGATAGTGAAAATATGCAGGACAAAACACCGCATTCGAAGCGGTTTCTATTGGCGTCGGATTTTGACCAGACGCTGAGTTTCAACGACTCCGGCATTGTGCTGAGCGAATTGCTGGGAGCGTCGAATTTCGAAGAAAAAATCGCCGGGTTGTCGCGTACCCATTTCGTCCAGCAGGGCGCCGAGCTTTCCTACTTGCTGCTGCACGATCCGGAATACCGCCGTGTGCGGCGGGAGCATTTGCATGAGGTGGGCAAGCGGGTCCGGTTGAAGCAGAACATTCCGTTGCTGGCCAAGCTGGTACGGGATCTGGAAGGTTGCCAATTTGCGTTCTACGTGATTTCGGCGGCGCCGGAAGAGGTGATCCAATCAGCCCTGGAAGGTATTGTCCCGGCCGATCACATTGTGGGCACGCGATTCCAATATGCGCCGGACACCGGCGAGATTCAGTCGATTCTGCGCGTCCCCGCGGGGTATGGAAAGGTCGCCGCGCTCGAAGATCTGCGCGCGCGATTGAGTATCCCCCATGACCGGATCGCCTATGTGGGGGACGGCAGTTCCGATGTCCACGTGATGCTTCATTTGAACCGCTGCGGCGGCTTGACTATTGCCGTTTCCGAGAACAAGTACATCACGGAAATCGCGCGGCGCACGGTGCTGGGCGATGACGCGCTGGGGGTTGCGATTCCAATCCTTGAAGAAATTCTGAACTGGCCGGCGAGCCGGATTCGCGGCCTGTTTGAGTCCCATGGACATGTGCTGCATGAGTGGGACAAGGTTCGCACGGATACCGTGAAGTTCCGTCCCATCGTTTCCGTTTCGCAGGCGGCAAACTGATGGCGGCGGAGTGGATCGGATGGATTGCCACGGCGGCGTTCGCCAGTTCGTATTTCTGTAAAGACGCCCGCACGCTGCGCGCCGTGCAGGGGGCGGCGGCGGTGCTGTGGATCGGTTACGGCGTGTTTATCCGAGCAACGCCGGTGGTGGTCGCGAATGTCATTGTGGCGGCCGCGGCCGGGTACTCCATGTGGCGGCCCGCGAGATAGTTGACACAACCCCCTTTCCGTTGCAGTACCATGAATTCCATTGGGGAAAGTCTGTTGCCTGCCCGCTCCCGGTCCGATTCGGCGGCTGTGGTCAAATGCCCTGTCTGTACGCGACACGGGCGTTTCCTCATTTGTTTTCATTCAAACGAAAAGGGGTCCACATCGTATGAAACGTTTAACGCGCTTCTTGCTTGTACTTGCATGGGCAACCGCCCTGTTTGGACAAACCACGGCTGAAATTCTTGGAACGGTGACCGACGAGACGGGCGCCGTGATCGCCGGTGCGAAGATCACCGCGCGCAACACCGCCACCGGAATCGTTTCCAACACCGTGAGCGGCGAGAACGGTCAGTTCCGTTTTCCGCTTTTGCAGCCCGGCAACTATGAAGTTACGATCGAGAAATCGGGCTTCGCCAAGCTGATTCGGAACAACGTGGAAATTCAGTTGACCGAACGGGCGAATATCCCGGCGCAGTTGAAAGTCTCCACTTCGCAGGAAGTGATTTCGGTCACCGGCGAAGTGCCGTTGATCAATACGACGAACTCCGAAGTCGGGGTGAACTTTGACGCCCAGCGTATTCGGAACCTGCCATTGGCGCCGAACTCGAACATCCTGAACGCGGCTCTTTCGGTGCCCGGCGTCAGCCAGCTTTCCGGCGGCAACTCGGGTTTCGCGGCCGGCGGCGTTTCCTTCTCCGTCAATGGGATGCGCACCCGGTCGAATAATTTCGTGGTCGATGGCACCGATTCGAATTCGCCTTCCGTAGGCGGCCTACTGCAGGAAATCAATAATCCCGACACCGTCGGCGAGTTCCGAATGATCACCAATCAGTTCGCCGCGGAGTACGGCCGGGCGGCCGGCAGCGTGGTCAGCATCGTCACCAAGAGCGGCACCAACAGCTTGCACGGCACGGCGTACTGGCGCCACAACGACAATAAACTGAATTCGCGCAGTAATCTCGACAAGCGTGTCTTCACGCGCGCGCCATGGCGCATTGAGAACCAGTTCGCCGGGACATTTGGCGGCCCCATCGTCAAGAACAAGACATTCTTCTTCGGCAGCCTGCTTCGCTGGACCGATCGGGAGTTCGCGTCCGGAGCCAATATCACAGGGGCCCCCACTGAAGCGGGCAAGGCACTGCTGCGACCCTTCGCGGCCACCCGGCCGGCGTTGAATGCGGTACTCGAGTTTCTTCCCGCCGCGCAATCCCCTACAGGCCAGACCATCTCCGCCAATATCGCCGGTCAGAATTTGACGATACCCGTCGGCACCCTCTCCGGCGCGCAGCCGGGGCTGCTGAATGACTGGCAATGGATGGTAAAGGGCGACCATCGCTTCAACGACAAGCATAGCCTCACCTCCCGTATTCTCGTCGACACGCGCGAAAGCGTCACCGGCCAGTCCGTCCCTCCGGGCCTCACCTCGCAGTCTCCGGCGAAGCGCTATAACGCCAACTTCGGCGTAACCAGCACGTTGACGTCGAACGTGTTCAACGAATTCCGCATCGGCTTTGGCCGTTTTAACTCCTCTACGGAGGCCGCCGATGTGCGGGCGCTTTCCATTCCATCGCTCGAAGTGACGCAGTTGGGCCTCACCGGCTTCAATGCCGCCGCTTCGCGCACCGCCATTGGCCTGGGTGTTAACCTCCCGCAGGCGCAGGTGCTTAACAACTACCAGTTGATGAACAATTTCTCCGTGCTGCGTGGATCGCACCACATGAAGATGGGCATCGATTTCCGCCGGCAGGATCAGAACCAGGATTTCAACCCCACCATCCGCGGCCGCCTGCAGTATCAGACGCTGCAGGACGTCATCGACGACACGCCGAACGTCCAGTCTATTAACAGCTTTCTGCCCGGTGTTCCGCGCTGGCAGGGCTACAAATACTACGACTACTTCTTCTTCTGGCAGGACGAATGGCGCGTTAAGCCGAACCTGACGTTCACCTATGGCTTACGCTACGAATCGCCCGGCAACGCCGTTGAGTTCCTCCGCGCGACCAACGAGAAAGTGCTGGCGCTGAACAACAATAATCCGGCGTATCGCCTGGACCTCCCGCCCTCCCGCGACACCAACAACTGGGCACCGCGGTTCGGGTTCAACTGGCGCCCGCCCAAGATGGGTTTTCTGACGGGCGAGGACAAGATGGTCCTTCGCGGCGGCTATTCGCGCACCTACGACCTGATCTTCAACAACATCGTGTTGAACGTATTCAGTTCTTTTCCCTTCACGGTGGTCACCAACTTCGCCGCGCGCACCGCGAACGGTTTTCAAAAGGTGCAGGACATCGCGACGGGCCGCACGCAGGCCACTGTGGCCAACCCCGCGTTCATCACGCGCACGATCGTCAATCCCACGTACCGCGCGCCGGTGGCGGAACAGTTCTCGTTCCAAATGCAGCGCCAATTGGCGGCCACCTGGGCTTTAACGACGGGCTGGGTCGGCACCAAGGGTACCGCATTGTTCATGTCGCTCGACGGCAACCCAACCGTTCCCGGGAACAATGGCAACGGTACAGTACGCATCGACCCGAGCCGCGGCGTCATCCGTGAGCGCGCCAACGCCTCCTCCTCGGTCTATCACTCCTGGCAGACCTCGCTCGAAAAGCGCCTGGCAAATAACTTCTCGCTCGGGGCGCACTACACCTGGAGCTCGTTCATCGACGACCAGTCGGAGATCTTCAACGCTTCCGTCGCCGGCGAAGTGGCCGTGGCGCAGGACTCCTTCAATCGCAAGGCGGAACGCGCCCGGTCCACGTATGATCGGCCGCACCGGTTTACCGCCAACTTCACTTGGGAAGTACCCTTTCTCCGAGAGCAGAAGGGCGTCGCCGGGCAAATTCTGGGCGGCTGGACACTGGCCAACTTCACCACGTTCCAGAGCGGCTCGCCCTTCTCGCCGCTGGCTGGCGTGGACCCGGGCTTCCGCCTCTCCGGCATAGACAGTCTGATCGGTCAATCCATTCGTCCCAACGCGACTGGCACGGCCATTAGCGGCCAGCCGCTGGAGACGCTGTTCGGCCAGCGCGGCGCACAAGTCAACGTACAGATCCCGCAGACCGTGACGAACTTCGCGCCGGGTCTGTTCTCGCTGCCCACGGCCACGTCGCCGCTCGGCGACGCCGGACGCAATATCCTGCGCGCCGACGGTATCGGGAATGTCGATCTGGCGGTTATGAAGGCGTTCAAAATGCCCTATGCCGAAAGTCACGCGCTCAACATTCGAGGTGACTTTTTCAATCTCACGAACTCCCGCAACTTTGGTATTCCGGAGGCTCGGATCAACAACGCCGGCTTCTTGAATCAATGGAACACCGCCGGCGGCAATCGCCGTATCGTGTTCACGCTGCGCTACGCGTTCTAAGCTATCGAAGCCCCAGCCCAACCACGATGTTGATGCCCAGCGCAAACAGCATCGCACCCAGAAATACGCACACCGGCAAGGTGAGCACCCATGCCAGCAACAGGTTGCGCATAGTGTTCATCTGTAGACCGGAGTGGTTGGCGGCCATTGTTCCGGCCACGCCGGATGACAGTACATGGGTTGTGCTGACCGGCCATCCGCCGATGTCCGCCGCGGCGATGGTCAATGCGGCCACCGTTTCCGCCGCCGCGCCCTGTGCATACGATAGGTGCGTCTTGCCGATCTTCTCGCCGACCGTCACGACAATCCGTTTCCATCCAATCATGGTTCCGCAGCCGAGCGCCAATGCCACCGCCAGCTTCACCCAAATGGGAATATAGCGGATTACACCTTCCATCTCGTATCGAAAGCCCAGCAGCCCGGCGCTTTCCTCCTGGCTGCCGGCGAGGCCTTGCACGGTGAGATGGGTAATCGCTTCGCTCACCAGATAGACTTCGGTGCGCAGCCTGACACGATCCGCGTTGACAACCTTGGATAGCGATGTTTGCCCGTCGAGAACTTGTCCGATGTCCGCAGTCATCCCGGCCAGCGACGCGAACGTCCTGGCCGTCGGCGCCTGGTGCGTTTGCAGAAACGCGGAGATCTCCGCGGCCGCCTCCGGGCCTTGCACCTGGGCCCCACCGGCGCGCTGAGCAAACGTCGCGAGCGCCGACTGCGAGGCCATTGTCACGCGGCTAATTGCCGATGGCTCCAGCGCTAAATTCACGGCGAAGCTGCCCGGCAGGATTCCGATGAGTATGAGCAAAATCAGCCCCATTCCCTTCTGACCGTCGTTGGACCCGTGGGCGAAGCTGACGCCGGTGCAGGTGAGAATCAGAATGCAGCGTATCCAAAGGGGAGGCGTCTTGCCCGCCTCCGGCTCCCGATACAGCTCCGGCCGCTTTACCACCATCTTCATGGCCAATAGCAACGCCGCCGCCGCTGCGAAGCCAAACAGCGGCGAAACCAGTAGCGATATCCCGACCTCCCGCGCCTTTTCCCAATTGACGCCGTCTCCAAAAGTCGCGCCGCTTTTCAACATGGCGTTGGCCATTCCCACGCCCAGGATGGACCCGATCAGCGTGTGGGAACTGGAGGCCGGCAGCCCCAAATACCATGTGCCCAGATTCCATATGATCGCCGAGAGCAACAGCGAAAAGACCATCGCGAATCCCGCGGCGGAGCCGACGGTGAGAATCAGTTCCACGGGCAGCAGCGCCAGAATTCCGAATGCCACGGCGCCGCTGGAAGTCAGAACGCCCAGGAAGTTCCAGGCACCGGACCAAACTACCGCCTGCGTCGATTTCAGCGAGTTCGTATAGATAACCGTGGCCACGGCGTTTGCCGTGTCATGAAAGCCATTGACAAACTCGAATGCCAACGCCAGGGCCACGGCCAGGAACAAAAAAATGATGGAGGTCGAGGAGAGGTCGCTGAACATGGAAATTGTTAATGTTATCGCTCGCACGTTACGATGAGATGACAAAAGCGCGAATGGCTATATTGAAGAGATCATGCTCCGCCGCGCCTTTCTGCCCCTGCTGTCGAGTGCCGCCTTCGGCCAGTACGAAGAGAGTAAAGGCGACGTGCCGTGGGTGCCGACGCCGGATGAGGTGATGGACACGCTGTTCCGCATGGCCGAATTGACGGCGCACGACATTGTGTATGACCTTGGCAGCGGCGACGGGCGCGTGGTGATCCACGCGGCCAAGAATTTCGGCGCGCGCGGCGTGGGCATTGAAATCGAAGGCCACCGCGTGAAGGAAGCGCGCGAAGCGGCGCGGGCGGCGGGCGTGGGCGGCCGCGTGCGCTTTGTCGAACAGGACCTTTTTAAAGCCAATATCGGCGAAGCGACGGTGGTGTTCCTGTATCTTTTCACGGCGGTGATGACGCGGCTGAAGCCGAAACTCTTCGCCGAGCTGAAGCCGGGTACGCGCGTGGTGGCCTATCAGTTCAACGGCATGGGCGATTGGCAACCCGCGCGCGTTTCCCGCCGCCATGCGTACCCCGGGTATTTGTGGATTGTCCCCGCTCCACGGGCTTAGCGGATTTCCTTGCACGCCGCCCGCTCCTCAAACGTCAATCTTGTGCATGCGTCTCTTGGTCATCTGCCTCGCCTGCGCACTCGCGTTACCCGCGGGAGTAATTAAAGGTGTTGTGCTGGATTGGGCTTCCGGCAAGCCGCTCTCCCGGACCATCGTGCATCTGCAGCCGGTACCAGGTAGCGGCACGCAGACCAGGCCCGTGCAAACGCGCTCTGGGCGCTCCGGCCAGTTTCAATTCGTGCCCGTGCCGGACGGCCTCTACCTGCTGGAGACGCAGCGCGAGGGCTTTCTGCCGGCCGCCTTCGGCCAGCGCCGGCCAACCGGCTACGGCACGCCCATCACCGTCACCAAGGATTTCGCTCTATTCGCCGAACTGCGGGTCCATCGCATGGGCGCCATCACCGGCACGGTCCTCGACGAAAACGGTATTGGAATCCCGCGGGTCAACGTTGTGGCCTATCGGGCCCAACTTCCCCTGCGCATTGCCGGGCGCGGCGTGACCGACGACCGGGGTATCTATCGCATCGCCGGTTTGGAACTTGGCAAGCACTGGGTGCGGACGGCGGCTCATACGCTGGACGACGGTACCGGGCTACTGCCCATGTTTGGCCCGGAATCCCGTGAACCGCGCGATGCGCTGGTCCACGAAGTCCGTTTCGATCACGACACCACCGACGCCAACATACGGCCGGAACCGGGGACGCTTTCCACCCTCAGCGGCGCAATCGTTTGCGACCGTTCGCCCGGTACGCCGGTAGTCGTCACGCTCTCCTCGGAATTCATGCGCCAGACGACGGCGGCGGCCTGCGACGGCGGATACTCCTTTGGGGGCCTTGCGCCGGCCGTGTATGAGATCACTGTAGCCTATGCGGACGGCGCGGGATCCGGTTTCGCGGAAGTATCCATTAGCCAGAATACGAAGACGCCATTACAGCTTGTGACTACGCCGCCGGTGGAGTTCGAAGTGCGCAGCGCCGTCAACCGCGGGCCGTTGCGCGTGCCCGTGAAACTGATCGGCCGCCGCGACGACCTGTCCGGCTCCGGCCAGCCGCAGGAAATCCCCCTGCCACGGGCGGGTCTCGCCGGCGGGCATTGGGAGCTATCCGCTATTGCCGGTCCCGGCCAATATGTGAAATCAATCGTCACCGGGGGCCGCGAAGTCCGGCGCCCCTGGCGCGCCAATCGTCCGCATGAATGGTTCCCCGCTTTTGTGGAGCCTTGGCATGGAGGCAATCGATTCAGTATCTTTATCTCCGAGCGTGCGGCGCGGATGGGCGGCGTCGTCACGGTGGAAGGAAAGCGGGCGCCCGGCATGCCGGTGTTTCTCTGGCCGGTGCAGGAAGAAACCCGCCGCATGCTGGGCGGGACGAAGCAGACGTTGACGGACATCGAAGGCCGGTTTCAGTTCTCGGGATTACCGCCCGGAGCGTATCGCGTACTGGCCACGATGGACATTCGAGAGGTGAATGGAGAGATCGCGGAGGAGGCGCGCGCCAAGGCCGTCGACCTCGCGGAAGGGCAGTCGTCCGAAGTGGAACTGCAGGTGTGGCTCGCTCCGTAAACTCAATGTTTTTGAAAGGTCTCGGTTGCCAGTGTCCACATGTTCGGATCCATTCGCACGGCCGAAGGTTCTTTCCCGGCGCCGATGACGAACCGCTCTTCCCGCGTTTTCATTTCCACCCGCTCAACGCGGTCCCCATCCAATCCGAACTCGAGCGGCAGCCGGTAAACGCCGCCCGGTTGTGTCTGGCGCAAAGCGATTTGTACCTGCTTCGCGCCCGCATCGTAACTCCACGTTCCTTCAATCGCGGGGGTACCCGGCCGCCGCAGCCACTGGTCCAGGAACCAGCCCAACTCCACGCCGCTGTGTTCTTCCATTACCCGCTGAAAGTCCGCGGTCGTCGCATTGCGTCCGCGGTAGCGTTGGTAGTAATCCCGCATCCCATTCCGGAACGCTTCCATCCCAATCAGTCCACGCAGCATGTGCAGCGTCCAGGCGCCTTTCTGATATATCAGCCCATTTGCAATTTTCTTCATGTCGGCCAGATTCGCGTGAATCACCGCGGTGCTGGGCAGTTTGGCTTCCAGGTTTAGAATCGTTGTCCGGCTGCGTTTCAGGCCGGAGACAAAAGCGTCCCGCCCCTCCATGCGCTCCACGCATAGCAGCGCGAAATAGGTGGCGAACCCCTCGCTCAACCACAAGTCGTCCCAATCGCTCTCCGTCACCGAATTGCCGAACCATTGATGCGCAACCTCGTGCGCAACCAGAGTCGCCGACGGTTTCGCCGTTACCGTCTTTTCCCCATAAAAAATTACGCTTGCGTGCTCCATTCCCCCAGCGAACCCCGCCGCCTGCACGTTGGCTAACTTCTCAAAAGGATACGGTCCCACGAAGTCGCTAAGGAACTCCACCGCATTCCGCGTCGCTACATCGAGAGTGGAAACCCCCATTTCGCGATCCTGCCGGTAGACCCAGTTCGACAGCTCGATTCCCTTCGCCGTTCCAAAGTGCCGCACCGAAAACTGAGCCACTGCAATCGCGTTTAACCACGACGCAATCGGCACGCTTTCTTTCCAATGCGTCACTCGCCGCCCATTGCCCAAGTCCGTCTCCTCCTGCAACGCCCCGTTCGCCACTACCTGATAGCGGGCCGGCGCCGTAATGAAAAATTCACTCGTTGCCTTATCGTAGGGATGGTCGATCATCGGCAGCCACCCCCGCGCCTTGTCCGGCCAGTTCAGGCTGAAAAATGTGCGGTCGCCGTGCTGATTGGGTCCGATGCGCAACCCACTCGCCGGCACACCGTGGTAGCGCACCGTCACGCTCAGCCGCGCGCCCGCTGGCGGGAGCGAAATCCGCAGCCGTTCGGCCCGATGTTCAAACGCTAAGGCCGTTCCGTCCGCCGCCACGCCGTCGACCGACATCCCCGAAGCGAAGTCCAAAAACAACGCGTGAACCCCATCGCGCAGCCGCCGCACGTCCACCCGTGCCTCGCCCCGGATCTCGTCGCTCGTATCGCTCAACCCAATGCGGAAAGCGTAATGCTCCGCGTCCACGCCCGCCTGCCGCGGATACGTGTCCGCGGTCAAACTCACCGCCACGCATAGCCACGCCCACCGTCGCATACAGTGGATGATACCGCCGATAGCCTGGCTCTCCAACCAAGCGGCGAGTATCATCCCGTAATCATGTCCATCCGACTCCTCGCAGGTTTGTTACTCATATCTTTCGGCGGTCTCTCCGGCCAAGGGTTCTATAACCTCGACTTCGAGACTGTTGTGCGCGACCGCCCCAGCGGCTGGTTCGCCGGCGTTTCCAACGGCTACGAGTTCGCGCTCGATGACACTACCGCCGGCAGCGGCCGTCTCAGCTACCGCATCCGCAGTCTTACGGCGCCCGATGGAGCTCTTGGCGTCACCTCAATTCTTCTGCCAGCCGAAGAACTGCGCGGCAAGCGGGTCAAAATCTCCGGCGCCATTCGTACCGGGACCATCGTCGCCCCCGGTTATGCCGCCATCTGGTTCCGTGTCGATGGCGACGCCGGCGTTCTATCCCTCGAAAACATGTCCCGTAACGCAATTCGCGGCACCACCGATTGGACCAATTATCAATATGAGGTCGATGTCAACCCCGCCGCCACTCGCGTGATCTTCGGCATGTTTCTCGCGGGCCGAGGCATCGCGTGGTTCGATAGCCTGCAAGTGGAAGTTAACGGTACGCCCATCGCCCAGGGTTCGCCGCCGTATATTGGCGAACCCACTCCAGAGCAGAAAGCGTGGCTGCTCCAACAGGCCATCCCAATACGCACCGAAAGAGCCGGCTCCGGGTTTGACGATTTGCAGCCCATCCGCTCCCTGATCGGCGGCGCCCGTGTCGTCGGCCTCGGCGAAGCCACCCACGGGACCGCTGAGTTCTTCCGCATGAAACATCGCCTGGTGGAATTCCTGTCGAACGAAATGGGCTTCACGCTGTTTTCCATCGAAGCGAACATGCCTGAAGCTTACGCGCTGAACGACTACATTCTCGCCGGCCGCGGCGATCCGCGCAGACTCATTCAAGGCATGTATTTCTGGACCTGGAATACGGAGGAAGTTCTTGAAATGGTCGAGTGGATGCGCACCTTCAACGCGAGCGGCCGGGGCCGCATCCAGTTCACCGGGTTCGACATGCAATACCCGCTCGTCGCCGCCCGCATTGTCCGGGAGTTCGTGGTCAACGCCTCGCCCGACCTTCTCCCGGCGCTCGACGAAGCCTATGCCAAAGTCACCGCCGCCGCGAATCTGCAACTGGCCGCCAACACACAGGCCAGAATCCTGGATGCGGCGTTTGCCGCGAACGACATCCGTGTACGGCTCGAAAACAGCTATCCCGAACTTGTCAAATCGTTTCCAGTGGCTGAAGTGGAATGGGCCGTGCAGAACGCGCGCGTCACGGAGCAGGCGATCTTCGTGAAAATCGGCGGAGGCCTCCACCGCGATGAAATGATGGCGCTCAACACGCGCTGGATCCTCGATCAAAACCCAGGAGCGAAGATGGCGATCTGGGCTCACAACTATCACGTCTCGCGCGTCCCCGGAGCCCAGGGTTCACACTTGGCCCGCTTCTTCGGCGCGGACTACGTCGTCCTCGGCTTCGCCTTCCACACCGGCCGCTTCACCGCGCTATCGGTTCGCCCGGACGGCGGTTTCGGTCCACTAAACTCGAATAACGTCGCCACCGTCTCCTATCCCGGCAGCATTGAGTACATGTTCCACGAAACCGGTCTGCCGCGCTTTATTCTGGATCTCCGAAAAGCACGCCCCGACAACGGCGGCTCGTGGCTTTTCACGGCTATGGACGGACGGGAAGTCGGCGCGGTCGCCGTCGACGGGTTTTTCCCGCGTCCAAATATCACCAAGGATTTCGATGCCCTCATCTTCTTCGATGAAACGACGAACTCCGTCCTGTTGCCACCGGCAAACTAAGCGCCGATGCTACGCGAGCTTCCAGGGCTTCCGGTATCGCCGCGTTACACGCTTCTGCGCGTCCTTATCGCCGACAACCCGCTCCGCCGCATCGTCCCATTGAATCCGCCTCCCGGTGCGCAACGCAATATTGCCCAGGTGCCCGCCCTTCGTCAGCCGATGGCCGTATTCGACATCGCAAGTCGTCAACTTGCGGCTCTTAATGCTGTCCAGGAACTCGCGAACGTGCCCAGGGCTGTCGGGGATGGATGGCGCCGGCCGCGAAAAGTCTGTCACTTCCTTGCCCTTGCGGAACACCTTGTGCTCGCCGTAGTTGGTAACCACCGTCCCGTCCGTCCCCTGGAACGCGGCCCCAATGCCCCAGTTTTCAAATCCTGGAGGCCCTTCCGGATTCAGGCTCCAAACGAGATTCAGCCCCGGAAACTCATACTGTACTTCCAGGAAGTTGGGCGTCTCCGCGTTGTCGTCGCTAAGTTCCCGGCGCCCCGACGCCGACACAAACTTCGGCGCCTTCAAATCGAGCGCCCAGTAAACGACGTCCGTAATGTGACACCAGAAGTCGATAAACATCCCGCCTGAGTAATCCCAGTAGTAACGGAAGTTGAAGTGGGACCGGTTCGGATTGTACTTGCGTTTCGGCGCCGGACCCAGCCAGAACTCGTAGTCGAATTCCTTCGGCGGGGGCTCGTCCGCCGGCGTCCCCAGGCCCTTCGTCTCCGACGTCTTCCAAACCGACACGCGATTCACTTTGCCAATCGCGCCCGACTGAATTAACTCAACCACGCGCCGGAAATTCGGCAAATCGTTGTGGATATGATTCCCCATCTGCGTCACCCGCGAATGGGCGCGCGCCGCCTTCACCATCGCCCGGCCCTCGCCGATCGAATAGCTCAATGGCTTTTCGACAAACACGTCCTTTCCCGCCCGCGCCGCGTGAATCAGCGGCAGCGCATGCCAATGGTCCGGCGTCGCAATGCACACCGCGTCAACGTCTTTCGATGCCAACAGCCTCCGGTAATCGCTGAACGCGAGCGGCGTCTGATTGCGCACGGCCTTTACCCGTTCCACGGCTTTGTCAACCCGCGTCGAATCCAAGTCGCACACCGCCACCGGGTTCATATCCGCGTGGCGAAGGAACCCATTCAATCGATTCGTGCCCATCCCGCCAACGCCAATGAAACCAACGTTTATCCGGTCGTTCGGCGCGGCCAAACCGGATTTCAAAAAAGCCGGCGCCGTGCCGGCCAGGGCCATCAGGTCTCTGCGCGTCATAGCCTAAAAATCGATCCTCGCGCTCAATTGAACTTGACGGTTCCCGCTAACTGTCGTCACCTGCCCGAAGTTGATATTCGTAACGCTCGTGCTGATGCCGCCCAGTTGAGCCCGATTAAATGCATTCAGAAATTCCGCCCGCAATTGAAATCGCACCTTCTCCGTAATCGCCTGCGTCTTGGTGAGTACCAGATTTTCGTTAATCGTGCCGAAACCGCGCGCCTGCGAATAGCGCTTCGCGCCCGTACCCAGCGTCAATGGCAGCGCGTCGGAGAACTTGGATCGGTCCATATAGCGATTGTTCGGCGACTGCGCACTCGACAGTTCAAACTTCGATTTGTCGAATCCGCCCAGCACCAGATCGCCCGCCGCCACATTCGCCCGGTTCGTCGCGCCGTTCCATCCGCCTCCCGCGCCGGACGCGGCAAACTGCATCGGCGTCCCGCTGAAGTAGTTCAAAATCGTTGAAAACGACCATCCGCCAACCACCGCGTCAACGGCGCGCGGTGCGTTGCCGAATAACGCCTTCCCTCGACCCACCGGCAAGTCGTAACTCGCGTAGGCCTTGAACATGCGCGGCAAATCGTACTCCGCGATTGTCTTCTCCAAAGCGAGATTGTAGTAGTCCAACGGCCCATCGTTGTCGCCGATCAATGAGCTGTCGACATTCGACATCGTCTTCGACCACACATAATTCGCATACAGCGTAACGCCCTTGGAGAACTCGCGGTTCATCGTAATTTGCAGCGCGTGGTACGTCGAAAACCCCAGCGGCGCGCCGTAATTCTGGATCGTCTGCGTACCCTGTACTTGCGGAAATTCTCGCAGCGCGCCCGCCACCGTTCCCGAAAAACCGGGATACGGATACCGGATGCCATTCGTGCGGGCGTCGTTCTCATTGCGGATCTGATTGTTCAGCCGCGCGCCGTATTGCGAAAGCACGGACGTCGGCAATTGGTTGACGCGGCTCAACTCACCCACCCGCAACCGCGTTCCTTTATTGCCCAAATAGCCGGCATCGAAAACGAACCGTCCCGGCAGTTGCCGCTGAATATTGAAACTCCAATTCTGCACATACGGCGTCTGGCCGTAGCGGTCGTCGATGGTGCCCGGCCGCGTCCCGTTGCCCCAAGAAACGTCATAGGCCGCCGGGTCAAAGCGGTTCAATGGAAAGCCATTGTCCCAGTTAAAAATTCCCGCCCACGGCGTTACTGGATCGGACGCAAGACGGTACGTTCCGCCCCACGCCACGCTCGTCGCCTTGCCCAGCGGAACCGCGTTATACCCGTTGGGCGGGTCGCCCTCGTACATAATGCCGTAAGACCCGCGCAGCACCCATTTGTCCGACGCGCGCCATGCAAAACCCAGCCGGGGTCCCAAGTCCTTATAGCTTGCCTGGCCAAAATAACGCCGGCCCGTGCACGCCGCGCAATCGCCCGCAAAGTCATACGCGCCAGGCAAACCTGAAATCGGATCCACCTTCCGCGGATTCCACGACGATAGCCGGTCGGCCACCTCAAACAGCGGGGGTTGGTGCTCCCATCGCAGCCCCAAGTTCAGCGTCAGCCGGTTGCTCACTTTGAAGTCGTCCTGAATAAACAGCGCGTAATATCGCCGCCGTCCCCCCAGCCCCACCGGGTCGGACCATCCCGCGCTGTCCACAATACCCAACAAATAACTGGCGAATGAATACCCAATCTGCGTGCCGGAAAAAGCCTCCGTGGGAATCGCCGTGCCCCGCGCCGCGAAGGTGAACGAACCCGCCGGCGATTGCCGCCGGTTCTGCTGGTTCCACCGGAAATCAATGCCCGCCTTCAGGAAATGCCGGCCGCGCGAAAACGAAACCGTGTCGCTCAACCCGAACCCCGTATCCGCGCGGAATGAATCGTTCATGAACCCCGGGCTCTCCAGCGAAACAAACGGCCCCCCGCCCCAATTGATCGCCGGATACCCCCGCGACGAAAGGCCCTTGATGCCCAGAAGCTGTGCCCCATCCACTTCGGCTTCCAACACGCGCTCTGGGTTCCCCCGCAAATTGAATGAATAGTTCAGATTATTCAAAATGCGCGGCGACACCGTCCAGTCGTAGTTTAATCGGGCAAAGCCCCCATCGTCCGGCCGCCGCCGCGCCTTTGCCAGCGGTCCCCCGTAAATCTCATTCGTGTCCCATAAACCGCCCGCATCCAGAATCAGCCGCGGCGCGAACTTGTAGTTCCACGAAAACGCCAGCTTGTGATTCGAGTTGATCAGGTGATCCGCCTTCATCGAATTCTGAAAATTGTCCAATTCCGGATTCCCGGAAATCGGGAACACCTGGTTATTTAGCAGCGGGATCTGCCCGTTGGCGTCCCGGATCGTCGGCAGATAATGCTTTACGGCAATCGCGTTGACGTTCCGCGCCACCTGCGAGAACCGCGCCGCCGGGATCCGGTTCCCCGGAAACATTTCGCCGATCCACCGCCCATTCGCCAACTGCCGGAACGTCGCCGGATCATAGATCGCGCCTCGCGTCACTGGACGGTCCAGCGCATCGCGGAACGCCGTCACCGGCCCCAGCAGCCGCGAGAAATCGCCCTCATAGAATTCCGGCAGTGGCGAGTTTCGATTGGGTGAACCGAACCCGTAGTTCCGCTCCCGGTACCGTTCATGCGAATAGAAAAAAAATGTCCGATTTCGGCCGTCATAAAGTTTGGGAATGTAGATCGGTCCGCCGAAACTGGCCGCATAGTTGATCTTCCGATCCTGCGCCCGATCCACGCCGCGCGCCTTATTCGCGAACGTATTCGCATTCAACGCCTCATTCCGAAAGCCTCCGTACAGGCTGCCATGCACCTGATTCGTGCCCGATTTCATCACGTAGTTAAACACGCCCGATTGGGTCCGCCCGAACTCCGCCGACATCCCGCCCGTCTGGAACTTTACCTCCTGCAGCGCCTCCACCGAGACCGACATCGGCGAGAAGTTTCCGCCCTGGTTCACCGTCGTCGACGCCCCATCGACAATCGTCTCAATCGCGAACGTCGTCGACCCATTCACATGATTCTCAAACGTGCCCCCCGACACGCCGGGCGTTATTAAATATGCGAACGATTCCGCCGTCCGCCCGCCCGAAAAGCTCAGCGGTAGTGTCGTCAGAGCCTTCGTCGCCAGGCTTGTTCCCACCATCGGCGAGTCCGTGTTCACCTTCGGCAGTTCCGCGCTCACCTCCACAGTTTCCGACGTCGAACCTAACTGCAGTTGCACGTCCACGCGGAGCGTTTCCGCCACGCCCAGGTTCAACTCGGACCGTACAAATTTCTTGAATCCATCCGCGTCCACCGTAATCCGATAAGGCCCAATCGGCAGATTCGGCCGCGAATACTGCCCAGCCTCGTTGGTCGTCGTATCGGCCACCGCGCCCGTCGCCGTATTCCGGATGTTCACCCGCGCATTGGGCACCGTTCCGCCCGAGGAATCGGAGACTGTCCCCGTAAGTGTGCCCCGATCCACCTGTGCGAATAGCGTCAGCGGGAAGAGAACGAAAACCGTAAGGCGCATTGAGACTCCTGTGCCTGCCAGTCTATTAGAGTTGCAGATGGAAGAACAGATAGTCCGTCCCCGGCGGCACGTGTCCCAACTGACGCAGCATCGCCATTACCTGCCCGCGATGCAGCGTCGCGTGGTTCACGATATGCAGCAGGACTTTCCAATGCGTCACGCTCTGCGCGTCCCCATTCAATCGCCGAAAGTTCAGAGGCTGTTCAAAAAGCTCCTCCGGCGCATACTCAACAAAGTCCCGCACCCCTTTTATAATTACCGGCCAATGCTCCTTCAACGCATCCATGCCCGGCCCCGGCTCGGGATCGATAAACGACGTAGGCGTTTGCCCTTCCAGCCGCGACAGCCATATCCGATCGGCATAGTAGATATGCTGCAGTGTCCCCAGCAGCGAAGTGTGCGAAACCCGCAGGTCGCGCGTCAGTTCCTCGGAATTCAGCCGGCCCGCCGCATCCAGCAGCTTCGACGAAGCCCAAAGCGTATAGTCGAAATGCGTCAACAGCGTGGTCCGGGCGATCGGTGTTTCCGACATATTGACATTCTCCCTCAAACCGCTCGGCGTTTCCGCAACTCGTCCACCGACACCGCCAGAATAATCACGGCGCCGATAATCACCTGCTGCCAATACGGATTGATCCCCAACAGGTCGCAGCCGTTCGACAACAAACCCATAATGAACCCGCCAATCAGCGTTCCAACCACCGATCCTTCGCCGCCCCGCAGGCTCCCGCCGCCAATCACCACCGCCGCAATCGCCTGCAATTCGTATCCCTGCCCCGCCGTCGGCTGCCCCGTCATCAACCGCGACGCTTCTATCATGCCCGCCAACCCCGTCAGCAAACCGCCGATCGCGTAAATCGCCGTCGTATGAAACTTCACCGGAATTCCCGCATATATAGCCGCATCCACGTTGCTGCCGATCGCGAAGGTATACCGCCCCAGCCGCGTGTGTTCCAGCAGAAAATGCACAAACAGCGCGCACGCCACCAGCAGCAGCAACACGAATGGCACGCCCACCACGGTTCCCTCGCCAAGAAATGAAAACGCCTTCGGAATTTCATGTACCGGCAATCCGTTCGACACCACCAACGCCAGTCCCCGAACAATCCCCATGGTTCCCAAAGTCACGATAAACGGGCTGATATTCAGCCGCGTAATCGCCGCGCCATTGATCAACCCAAACAGCCCGCCCGTCAAAACCCCAACCAATACTCCTACCAGAACCGGCTGTCCCTTGGACATCGCCATTGTCCCCATCAGCCCGCCCATCGCCAAGATCGAACCCACCGAAAGATCCACGCCGCTCGAAATGATGATCAGCGTCATGCCCAGCGCCATGATGTTGAATACCGCCGTTTGCCGCACTACCGACGACAAATTCGTCGCCGTAAGGAAATGCGGCGTCGCCATCGACAGCGCCGCGAAAAGTATGATCAGCGTAATAAAGGGCAACAGCCGCTGCACGGTCTTCATGGTTCCAACTCCACGCCCGACGCCGGCAGCGTGGCCAGACGCATGATCTCTTCCTGCGTCGTGCGTCCCGGCAACTCGCCCGCCAACCGTCCCTGGCGCATCACCAATATCCGGTCGGCCACCTGGAGTAGTTCCTGCAACTCCGAACTCACCATCAGAATCGCCGCGCCCTGCCGCGCCAGTTCGTCCATCACTTCAAACACTTCCACCTTCGCGCCGATATCGATCCCGCGGGTCGGCTCATCGAACAGAAACACCCGCGCCCCCCGCGACACCCACTTCGAAATCACAACCTTCTGCTGATTCCCGCCCGAAAGCCGCCCCGCCTTCTGCGCTCCCGAATCGCACCGGATTCGCAACCGCTCAATTGCCTTCGTCGTCTTCTCCCGCACCGCCGCATGCCGCAAAATGCCGTATCGCGTCGGAATGTCGGCCATCGTCACGTTCCACGAAATCGGCAGTTCGCGCGCCAGACCCGTCTTCTGACGGTCCTCCGGAATCAGCGCCAGGCCATGGCGCACCGCATCCCGCGGGCTCCGAATGTTAACGTGTTCCTCCCCCACCCAAACCTGTCCCGCGCTCGGCTGGTCCAATCCAAAGATCGCCCGGCAAAGCTCCGTCCGGCCCGCCCCAACCAGCCCCGCCAGCCCCACAATCTCCCCCGAACGAGCCGACAGCGTCACGTCCCTTACCGCTGGCGGCGACGACAAATTATGCACTCGCAACAGCTCCGGCCCCGGCGAAACGGCCGTCCGCTCATACAGCGCCGCCACCTCCCTCCCCACCATATAGCGAATCATGCTGGCCGTCGATAGTGTCGCCAACGACTCGGAATGAACGGTCTCGCCATCCCTCAAAATCGTCACTTTGTCGCCCACCGACCGCAACTCGTCCATTCGATGCGTAATGTAGATCACGCCCGTCCCGCGGTCGCGCAGCGTGCGCACGATCTTGAAAACCTCGTGCGTCTCGGCCTCCGATAGCGACGACGTCGGCTCATCGAAAATCAGTAGCGACGTCCCGTGCTGGATCGCCCGGCAGATCTCCACCAACTGCTTTCCCGCCGGGCTAAGCCGTTCCACCTTCCAATCCGCCTTTAACGGAAAGTGATGCTCTTCAATTAAATACCGCGCTTTCTCCAACATCGCGCTCCGGTCCACCAGGCCGAACCGGTTCGACAATTCCCTCCCGAGGAAAATGTTCTCCGCCACCGTCAAATGCGGCGCCAGCAGAGATTCCTGATGCACCATCGCAATGCCCACTTGCGCCGCTTCCATGGGATTCGCGAAGTTCACCGACTCCCCGCGCCACTTCATCTCTCCGCCATCGCGCTGCTGCAAGCCGGCGATGATCTTCATCATTGTCGACTTGCCCGCGCCGTTCTCCCCCATTACCAAATGCACCTCGCCGGCGTCCACCGACAGGTCTCCATTGCGGAGAGCGACCACGCCTCCGAAGCGCTTCCGCACCCCTTTGAGTTCAAGCAACATCGCAAAAGGGATAGTTTACACCCGCCCGGATGGGGCCGGGTCGATTCCGGTCAATTTAGCCGTTCTCCGTCCATGGGCGTCAACGCCAATCCGTCGAATCCCAATTGCGATCCGGCCTACTCCGCCGGCAAATCCGGCAACGCCAGCAACACCGGCTTCGCCGCCGCTAAAATACCCGGAGCGTAATTGTCGATCCGGTTCACCGGCATCGTCACTCCGATCGCCAAAAGATGCGCCGTCCAAAGTGCGTAGTCACATTGGCGAACCATCGCTGGAGACCGGTCGCTACCCATTCGGCTAATCGGATCCGTCTTGTGCAACCAGGATACTAAAGCCTTCGCCAGCCGCTTGTCGCCCACGTAAACCAGCGCGTCGTGCAACACCAGTACTTCGGCCGCCGTCGCCTTGACAACACGTTCGTACAGCGTGCGCAGCGAAGGCAAGTGCCCCAACCGCGCCATCCCCTCAAGCGCGGCCTGCCGCGCCTGCGCGTTCGTCTCTTTTGCGGCAATCGGCTCGAAAACACTGACCGCGGCGCCATGTGCCCCCGCCGCCCGATAGAGATGGGCTCGGGTGAGCGGATCCTTAATCGGTTGCGCCGCCGCCAATAGCGTGTTACCGTCCGGACAATCCGGATGAGTGATCAGCGCCGCCGCCGCCGGAGTGGACGCCTCTTCGCCCGTCAAAGCCGCCACCGATAATAGGAACTTTCCCGCCGGACGGCCCCGCATCTTAGTAGCCGTACTTACCGCGATATCACGTGACTCCGCGTCCAATTCCTTCCAGCCTTTCGCCACTTGTTCCAGCCAATCTCCCGGTATGTCGGCCGCCCGGCCCGGGAGCGTAATGTCGTGGGTCCGCAGTGAGTTGAGAAAGTGTTCCGTCACAGCCTGTTTCTCCTTTTTCGAATTCGCGTCGGGTTTTTGTGGAGGCGGCGCCGCGCACCCGGTCAGCGCCGTCCAGCCAAGCAGCGTCAGAGTCGAGACTAGACGGCGAATCCTCATGGCCGCGCTACCGGTCTAAAGGTGCCGTTCGCGGTGGCGGTTCTCATGATCTGGATTTGATCGGCCTGGCTCAGGCTGCCCGCTGTAATCGCTTTCGTGCCCAGCCACGATCCCGAGCGCCGGGACCCATCCACAAATCGTCCGTAACCCACTTTGACCACCGCGTTGTTAGCGAACGTGTTCACCGTGTTTTTCATCAGGTTCCGATTCGACCAGATCTCGTCCAACTGCGGCTCGCGCCCGCCGTAGTGCGTCAACTCCAGCGTATGCCCGATTTCGTGCGCCGCGGTGTGCGCCGCTTTGAATAGGTCGGTCGTCGCCTGTAACGTGAATCCCGCTTGGCAGCCCGGAAACAGCGGAAACGCTCCCACTGGCGGGTTCGCGTTCGCCTGCCGCCGCGAAAACGCGATTCCCAAAACCAAAAGGTCGTTCGGAGCCGCCTGCGTCACGTCCCGGAATTGATTGAATATGTAGGCGTTCATCGAATTCGCGTTCGGGTTCTGGTTCAAAACGTTCTGCAACTCGGCGTTCTGTTGATCGCCGGTCGCCGTCAGCGTCACCGTTCCCTGTTCTGTATATCCGTTCACCGTCTCCGCCAGAATCGTTCCTCTGACCACCACCCGGATCCCGGCCTGTGTATAGATCCGGTCCATTCGCCGGAAAATCGTGCGGATGTCGGCCTCCGGCATCGTCGGCGCCGCGGGCGCGGGCGTTAGCGGATGCGCCGGTCCATTGATGGTTACCGTGTGAACTTGCACGAAGATCGTTTTCGGCGCGTAGACCACGACTCCCAATTCCGCGATCACCGGTCCCGTCGCCGACCCAAACCGGATCTTGAGTTTCGTTTCCGGATCTCCGGCCCCTGCCGACGCGACTTCTAAATGAACGCAGTCGGCCTTGCGCTCCGGCGCTCCCCCTACCGCAGGAACGTCCGCCGGGTTCAACGGTTGGCCCGGTGCCGGATGCACCATGGTGACGTCCGCGCTGCTTTCCAGCTCCGGGAATAGTTGTGCGGCCGCGTCCACCCGGTCGCGCATCACGCGGATTCGCGCCGTCTGGTTGGCGACCCCCGCGGCGTTGCCGATCAGGCCCACCACCGGGCCGTTCGCTTGGCCGTGTCCGGCGCGAATTGTGCTTCCGCGGTCATCCAGGTCCGGCGCCTCTTTGTCGGCGAACCCGGTCACCGCTCTGGCGAAGCGGACTATCGTCACCCGCCGCGCCGTTACCGCCGGGAAAGCGAAGGGGTCGAGAACTGAAATAGGAAAGGACATCGCTCTATAGTCCCGCCGCCGTCGTCAGGCGGCCCTGCGTGATCGGGCCGGGGTCGCCGTCAACCGCGATATCTTCGTCGAACTGAAAATTGTTGATCGAATGATGGGTCCGCTCCGAAAGGACTCCATCCGCTGTCGGATCGATGGTCGTGTCCAGTTGGTAACCGTGTACGTAGCCGAGATGGTCGAATCGCTGCTGCCGGCCCGTCCGCACGGTCTCCGCATCCCATGCCGCTAGCAAAGTAATCGGATAGTCGACGCCGAAAATCTTGACCGAGCATCCGCCCGCTTGCACCAATGGAAGCGGAACGATCACTTCCCCATTCGCATCCGTCGTCCCCGTCAGCACCGCCGCGCCACCCGCCATAATCTCAAAAGGCTCGCCGCTGATGCCGAGACCGGCCCCCGTCCCAGGCGCGATCTGGAAACGGATTCGCACCTGTGGAATCACCAGCGAAATGAAGTGCGGCAATCCCTCTAAAACTCGTAAACCCAGACTTTCCAGCATATGTTTTCAAATCCACCGCGTTCAATTTCTTGTTCGTTCCCGGCAATGTGTCCAATTGCCAATTGCAAAAATTCTAACATGAGCGCGAATTTGAGCTGCTGCGAGTCGCCGCGAGTCTCGTTCATCAAGGCACTTTTCGTGCGGCGCTCGGGACTTTGCCTCCCACTGACCACACCCGCGCGGGAAGAACGAAAGGCGTGTCCTCCACCGGCAAGGACAGTCGACGCTTTAACCTCGCCGCGCAACGCTTGCAACCTGGACGCGGGAGCGGCGGACGCAAGCGGTCATTATCCAGCCCTCCTCTTCGAGGCGGAACACGTCGCCGGAGATTTCGACGATTCCGGTCCTGAGGGCGTAGACACGCAGACGCGCGCGGCGGGAGAGGATCTTGAGGATCGGCCGATCGAGCGAACCCTGGAGGACGGTGGTGAGGATTAGACTCAATGTGGTGACTACACGCGTCGTTGCCGGAGCATTCGTTAGCTTTGCCATACTCTTGGCGGCCGCTGAAAACCCTGGCATCTCAGCGGATGAGATCCTTGCGCTTGTTAACCGCTCCCGCGTTCGGTCCGCCGTTCCGCCGCTAAGAAAGGATTTGCGGCTAACACGGGCCGCACAGGCAAGAGCGGATGACATGGCCAAACGCGCGTACTTCGCCCACACCAGTCCAAGCGGGAAGACTCCTTGGGATTTCATGGAGGAAGCCCATTACAGTTATGAGCGCGCCGGCGAAAACCTTGCCACCGGGCAACGGAATGCGGAAGAAGTGCAGCGTTCATGGCTGCGGAGTCCGGCGCACCGCGCCAATCAATTAAATCGGCGGTTTACGGAGACTGGAATTGGGATAGCCCGAGTTGCAACCGGCGTCGTCGTGGTTCAACTCTTTGCTTCGCCTAGCCGAACGGATTAGCCGGGCCGGCAGGGGCGGGAATGGGTTCGGCTGAAGCAATCGGACAATCGGAACCGTGCCGAATCATCATAACGCCTGGAGACGCCGTGAGAGGCGCGCCGCTGTTTTCCGCCAAAAGGGGGTCGAGTGCGCGACAATTGCCATCCGCTGCACCCGCGGAAACACCTGGCCGGCCCGAACATGTCGAATATTGGGGACTTTGGCGCCAAAACGCAGGGACAGGCGATCAGCGTGATTGCGAGGAGCTGCGATCAAAACCGGCGGAGATAAGGGAGCGGCGGCAGTCGAAATCTTCTATCATGCCGGAGGATTTGACGACTTTGAAAGAAGACCGAAAGGCTAAAGAAGTTACGTGAAATGGGCGATATGTGGGGTAGTAGCTACTGATGGTACTGAAGCTACTGGATGGCGAGTTTGTTAGAATGGGCGGACCGGGAGGAGTAAGGAATGAAGTTTTCCAGCGAACTGGCAAAACTGGACTGCGCGGTAGCGCTCGAGCGCCTTGGCGGAGACGAGGAGCTGCTGCGGGAAGTGGCGAGTCTTTTCCTGGACGAGTATCCGATTTTGATGAACGAAATCCGAGTGGCGGCTTCCTCGCGGGATGCCGAAGCGTTGCATCGGGCCGCGCATAGCATGAAGGGTTCGGTTTCGAATTTTGGGGCCGACGGGGTTTATCAGGCGGCGTTTGCATTGGAGACAAAAGGGCGGATTGGAGATTTGGACGCTCTGGGGCCTTGTATAGAGCGGCTGGCGGGCGCGCTGGAGAATATCCGCCCGGCGCTGGTGATGCTGTCGCGCATGTGATGGTTTCGCGACGGTTTCGACCGGCGCTTGCTATAGTGAATTGACCCCTCTGTATGGCCCTTCAGGAAATCGTTTGTGCCCACAGCCCGGATTCCGACGACGCTTATATGTTCTATGGGCTCGCCACTCGGAAGATCCGCTCCAAGATTCTTACTTTCCGGCATCAATTGGAGGACATTCAATCGCTGAACCGCCGGGCGATGAATGGGGATTATGAGTTGACGGCGATTTCCTACCACGCTTATCCATATGTGGCCGACAAGTACTATGTGATGGCGTCGGGTTCCAGCGTGGGCGATGGATATGGACCGATGCTGGTGGCGCTGCATCCGATGAGTGTCGACGACTTGAAAGGGAAGCGGATTGCGATTCCCGGGCGGTTGACCACGGCGTTCTTAACACTGAATATTCTGCAACCGGATTTTGTGCCCGTGGAAGTGCCATTCGATAAGATTCTGGACGCGGTGAAGGATGGAACCGCGGATGTGGGACTGGTGATCCACGAGGCGCAGTTGACCTACTCGAATACCGGCTTCCATAACGTTTTGGACCTGGGCAAGTGGTGGAAAAAGCAGTATGATATGCCGCTGCCGCTGGGCTGCAACGTGCTGCGGCGGGACTTGGCGCCGGAAATGCGATCGGAAGCGTGCCGGCTAATGCGGGATAGCATTCAGTACTCGCTGGACAACCACGGGGAAGCGTTGGATTACGCGATGCAGTTTGCGCGCGACATGGATCCGGAGTTGGCGAACAAGTTCGTGGGGATGTACGTGAACCACTACACGGTGGATTGCGGCGACGTGATCCCGAAGGCGGCGCAAAAGCTGCTGGACATGGGCCATGAGATCGGCCTGATCCCGAACCGGGTGGAACTGGAAATCGTGCGCTAGGTTCGGTCGACTTTTTGGGGTGCGTGTGCGTCACTAGAACTATGCGAGTGGCGTTTCTATCCGCGTTAATTGCGACAATTTTCTCTTCGGTTATACTGCGGGCCGCCCAGGATCCGGCGTCCCCGGACCCGAAACAGCGGGTAAAGGCGGCGCGCGCGATGGGAAAAGAGGGCAGCTCCGGCGTGGAGCGGCTGCGGCCTTTGCTGAGCGATAGTGAAGTGACGGTGCGGCGGGCGGCGGTCGAATCCCTGGTCGCGATTGGCGGCCAGCAGACGCTGGAGGCGTTGACCCACTCGCTGTCCGACGGCGACGGCGAGGTGCAGCGGATGGCGGCCAACGGACTGGTGAACTTCTACCTTCCGGGCTACTACCGGAGCGGCTGGCGCGGCGGGCTGAAGCGGGGAGCGGACCCGATTTTGGAACGGTTCCGCGGGCCGGATGATCCGGTGGCGCCCGTGTATGTAACGGCGCGGCCGGAGATTGTCGCGGCGCTCGGGAAGGTGACGGCGGAGGCGGCATCGATGGAGGCGCGGGCGGCGGCGGCGCGAGCGCTGGGGGTGCTGCGGGGCAAGGACGCCAGCGATCAACTGTTGGCGGCGCTGGCCACGAAAAACACGGAAGTCTTGTACGAGGTGCTGACGGCCTTTGAGAAGATCCGGAACGCGGAAGTCGCGCCGCGTCTGTTCTACATGTTGCGCGACCCGGACGAGAAGGTGCAGTTAGCGGCGATCCAGACGGTTTCGCTCTTGGGAAACAAGGACGCGAATCCTCCTTTACGCGAGGCTTGGGAGCGGACGAAGAACGGCAAGGTACGGCGCGCGCTCCTGGAAGCGATGGCGATGCTGCCGGATGAGGCGAATCGGCCGTATTTTGAGAAGTATCTATTGGACCAGGATGAGGGGCTGCGGTCCGGCGCGGCGGAGGGGCTCGGGCGGCTCGGAAACAAGGAAGACCGGGCCCGGATCGAGACGCTGTGGGAAGGGGAGCGTAAGATTCGTCCGCGGCTTTCGCTGGCGTACGCGTTGGTGGCGTTGGGGCAACGCGAGATCGGCGAGTTGAGTCCATTGCAGTACTTGATCAACACGCTCAATCACGGAGCTTGGCAGGGTGTGGCTCAGGGATTCTTGAAGGATCTGGCGCCGGATACGGTGGTGCGCTATTCGCTCCACAGTGCACTGCTGCAGGCGAACCGGCGGGAGAAACTGGCGCTGGCGGAGATCCTGGGCGAGCGGGGCGGCAAGGACTCGGTGGAACCGTTGGAGACATTGGCCAGGGACAACGATGCGGACGTGGCCAGCGAGTCGCTGCGGGCGCTACGGACTTTGCGGCTGCGTTTGCAATAGCGGTTAATTTGCGTGGGCCGCGAAGCTGCGGGCGTCGTCCATTTCGTCGATGAATTCCGGGAGTTCGCCGAGGCCGGCATATTCCTTTGGCACGACGAACATGTTGACCGGACTCAGGAAAAGCAGGGAATGTGCGACAAGTTCCACCTCGGTGCGTTCTTCGAGCGGGAAGCGGCGAAGGCCGACATGGGTAATGTGGCAGACGGAATAGCCGAGCTCGTTGAGATTGGGCGCGTCCATGGCGGCGACGGTGCCGGTGTAGCGGGCGTGCAGGCGCTCCCCGGCCGACAGGGTGATGGCGATGGGCAGACGGCCGCTCTCCAATGCGTTGTAGAGGGTTTCGAGACTGGGACGGCGATGCTCCATGGCGAGTGAGAGCAGGTACATGGCCGGGGAGTCGTCGGTGGGGACTAGAATACGGCCGCCGGGGTGCAGGATTTGGCGGCCGCGGCCGTGGCGGGGACGGCGGACGAGCAGCGGCATGGTGCGATCGCGGACCCAATCCTGCATCAGGCTGTGCCAGGCGAGAGCGTCCCTCCCAGTGACATTTGGCCGAGTGGGAGATTCCCGCCAATTAGTGGCGAGGCGGCGAAGAGTGCCGCGGCTATGTTGATCTAAACCGTTGAATCGTGTCAGGGGCATGGTAGCGGATCTATTAGTAAGAGTGGCGATACGGAGGGATTTTTCTCACCGATGAGGCAGTTTAGCGCCAGGGCGTGGAACAGAATGTCGGCAGATTGTTTTGACCGACTTGCGGGCCGTGGAGCTTATCTCGACGGCCGGGATCCGGTGGTTTGTCCTAGCCAATACGGATCAATCCCAGCTTCCCGAAGACGAAGGGCGGCGGCTTCGGGCATAATGTCCCGTTGGGGCTGGGCGAGCATCTCGTAGCCGACGAGGAATTTGCGGACGGTTATGCCGCGGAGCAGCGGCGGGTAGAAGTGCATGTGGAAGTGCCAGCCGGCCTCGGGGCCGCCGTTGACCGGGCGTTGGTGCAGGCCGAAGGAGTAGGGGAAGGGGCTTTCGAAAAGATTGTCGTAGCGGATGGTGAGTTCCCCGAGAAGAGCGGCTAAATGGCGGTCTTCGTTTGGGGTTTGTTCCTGGATGGAGCCGTAATGGCGGCGGGGAATGACGATGGTCTCAAAAGGCCAAACTGCCCAGAAGGGGACGAGGGCGACGAAGCCGTCATTGGCACAGACGATGCGTTCGCTGATTTCGGATTCCTCTTCAAGGTAATCCCCCAGAAGAGAATGACCTGTCGCCTGCCAGTGGGCGTTTTGTGAATCCGCTTCAACGGCGATTTCATCGGGAATGGTCTCGTTAGCCCAGAGTTGGCCGTGGGGGTGGGGGTTGCTGGCGCCCATCATTTCGCCGCGGTTTTCGAAGATCTGGATGGTGCGGACCCAGGGGATGGCGGCGAGTTCGTCGTCTTCGCGGCGCCAGAGTTGAATAACTGTTTCGATCTGCTGGGCGGACATGCGGCTCATGGTGAGGCTGTGGTGCGGGGAGTAACAGAGTACACGGCAGACGCCGGCTTCGGGTTCGGCGCGGAGAAGCGTGTTGGTCGCTTGGGGGCGGGGCTGGGGATGGGGCAGGAGCGCGGCAAAATCATTCTCGAATGCGAATGTCGTTTCGTACTTCGGGTTTGTTTCGCCGTTGGCGCGGCGATTTCCGGGGCAGAGATAGCATTGCGGATCGTGGTCCAGGCTGCTGGACTGGGCGGCGATCTCCTGTTGGCCTTGCCAAGGCCGCTGGGTTCGATGTGGGGAGACCAAAACCCAGCGGCGGTTGAGCGGATTCCAGCGGCGGTGGACGGTCATAGACTGATCTCCGAGGCGCCGGCGGCGGGGCGGCATTCGAAGATGTGTGGGGCGATGCCAGTGGCCTTTTCGTAGCCTTCGCTAAGCCTGTCGATGACGGTATGGACCTCACCGCCGGCGACCAGATTGATAGTGCAGCCGCCGAAGCCGCCGCCGGTCATGCGGGCGCCGTAAACGCCGGGAAGCTGTTTGGCGATTTCAACCATGGTGTCGAGCTCGGCGCAACTGACTTCGAAGTCTGTTTGCAGGCTTCGATGGGACAGGTACATTTGCTCGCCGGCCTCTGGTAAGTCGCCTGAGAGGAGGGCTTCCTCGAACTTTAGAACGCGGGCGTTTTCGGTGACGACGTGGCGGGCGCGGCGGAGTTCGGCTCCAGTGAGCGTATCGTAATCGACATCGCGGAGATAAGGCACGCCAAGGCGGGCGGCGGCGCTTTCGCAGGCGGCGCGGCGGTTGTTGTAAGCGCTGGCGGCGAGCGAGTGTTTCACCATGGTGTTGGCGATGATCAGGCGAACTTCGGGCGGAATGCGGACCGCCTTGTAGGATAGATCGCGGCAATCGATACGGAGCGCGCAACCTTCTTCGCCGAGGCAACTGGTGAAGGGATCCATGATGCCGCATTGCATGCCGGTGAATTCATTCTCGGCAAGCTGGCAGAGACGGGCGATTTCGATCTTGGGTCTGTTCCCGGCGCCGAGGGCGAGGGCCGATGCTACTGTCAGGGCGGCGGAGGAGCTGAGTCCGCCGCCGATAGGAATTTCGGTGGCGATCCATAGGTCGGCGCCTTCCGCTATTTGAAGCAGCGCGGCGACGCCGACGACGTAGTCCGTCCAGTTTCCCGATGGCTTTAGAGACGTGACGGGGATGTCGAGAGTTCCGGGCAGTGAGCCCGACGCGGCGCGGAGGTGGCCATCGGCGCGGGGGGCGACGGCGACATAGGTCGCGAGGTCAATGGCGGCGGGTAAGACGAAGCCGCCGTTGTAGTCGGTGTGTTCGCCGATAAGGTTGACGCGGCCGGGGGCGCGGAAGACGCGGGGCTGCCGGTTGAAGCGTTTTTGGAATTCTTCAGTCAGAAGCTTGGGGAACGAACTCAAGCCGTTTTCCCCATGCGGCGGAGAAGATGGAATATGACGCCGGCGGCGGTGATGGCGGCGCCCCAGCCGATGTTCATTGACGCGGCGCGGCCTTCGCTAAAGAACCCGTAGATAACGAGTTGGAGCCCGATGGCGAGCAGCAAGCGGCCGATGACGAGACGCAGATCGAGAGCCATACTTCAATTACCAGAAGACCACGTTGAGAGCGCCGACAGCGATAAGGATGCCGACGGCGACCATCTCCGGGCGGATACCTCGGCCATCGGATTTGGGCCTGTCCGTAAGGGAATAGACGAGACCGCGGAGTTCTTCCTCGGGACGCGGGGCGGTGACGAGGCTAATGGCGAACGTCGCGACGAAACAGACGGAGAATGCCCAGATGGCGGTCCAGAAGTTCTGCGCCATCTCACTTGGATAGTTCGACATGACGCCGAGCCAGCCGCCCTTGAGGCCGGGGACGGAGTGCGCCGGGAGCGTTAGCCCATGGTGAATCGCGGCGCTGAGGGTGCCGAGGAGGAGGCCCCAGAAGGCGCCGTGGCCCGTGGCGCGTTTCCAGAACATGCCGAGGAGAAATGTGGCGAAGAGAGGCGCGTTGACGAAGGCGAATACCAGTTGGAGAAGGTCCATGATGTTGTTGAAGCGGAGTGCCGCGTAAGCCGCGAGGATGGAGGCGGCAATGCCGGCGACCGTGGTGAGACGGCCGACTTTCAGGTAGTGGCTGTCGGAGGCGTTGGGGCGGATATACGCGCCGTAAATGTCGTACGTAAAGACGGTGTTGAAGGCGGTAACATTGCCGGCCATGCCGCTCATGAACGAGGCCATCAGCGCGGTTAATCCGAGGCCGAGCAGGCCGGGGGGAAAGTAGTGAGCGAGCATCATGGGGATGGTCATGTCGTAGTTCAACGTGCCATCGGGTTTGAAAGGGAGTTTGAAGGAGGACTCGCCGCCGAGGGTGAGGGCGATGGCGATGAGACCAGGGACGATGACGAGAAACGGGAACACCATTTTGGGGACGGCGGCGATGAGTGGGGTGCGGCGCGCGGCGTCCATGGATTCGGCGGCCATGGCGCGTTGGACGACCAGGAAATCGGTGCACCAATAGCCGAAGCTTAGGACGAAACCCAAGCCCATGGCGAGTCCGAACCATTCAACGCCCATTGGATTGGCGGAAGGATTCGACGTGTGCTGCCAGAGCTGCGTGTAGGTACCGGCGGCGAAGCCCTGCTTGACGGCGACACCATCGAGGCGCGTGACCAGACCGCCCCAGCCGCCGACGTCCTGGAGGCCCGCGATGACGAGTGGGAGGAAGCCGGCGACTATAAGGAAGAATTGCAGAACCTCGTTGTAGATAGCGGAGGTGAGGCCGCCGAAAAATATGTAGACAAGGACGATGAGGGCGGCGATCAGAATGGAGGCGTCGAAGTCCCAACCGAGCAATGCACTTAGCAGGAGACCAAGGGCGTAGAGAGAGACGCCCGAACTGAATATGGTCATGGCGGCGAAAGAAAGCGCGTTCAGACCGCGCGTCTTTTCGTCGAAGCGGAGGCGCAGGTATTCGGGGACGCTGCGGGCTTTGGAGCCGTAGTAAAACGGCATCATGAAGATGCCGACGAAAAGCATGGCGGGGACGGCGCCGACCCAATAAAAGTGACTGGTCATGATGCCGTACTTGGCGCCGCTGGCGGCCATGCCCATCACCTCTTGCGCGCCGAGATTGGCCGATAGAAAGGCCAATCCGGCGATCCAGGCGGGGATACCGTGACCCGAGTGGAAGAAATCTTCGCTGGTCTTGGTTTTTTCTTTGAGCAGCCACCCGATGCCTAACACGAAGAGCGTGTAGGTGAGGAGGATGGAGTAATCGATGGGCGCGAGGACGAGGCGATCCATTTTAGATTCTAGAGATTTCTACGGTGGCGTCATAGACGACTTCGTGGTTTGGCGCGAGAAGAACGATGCCGGTGTCGCGATCCTTCCAGATGGCTTTATTGAAGGGATCGCCGATGTTGAACTGGGGTTCGAGAACGATGAACGGCTTATCGGGAGGAGCGTAGCATTGGTAGGCCTTGACGGCGGGAGAAGCGCTGGTGATTTTGACGGAGTAGTGGGCGGCTGGGTCGTGAATTTCGGCGGTAACTGCGCCGTTGGAGTCCTGGATGAGATCGAGGAAGCAGTCGTCGAGGAACTGGTCGCCCATGGCGCGGGGCTGGCGGAAATCGAAGGCGGAGCCGGCGGTGGGTTCGGTGACGCCGGTGGGGAAGACGTTGTCGTAGTTGTCGACGAGCGCGCGCGTGCTAGCGGGAATTTTGAGTTTGGCTTGGCGACGGTCGCCGCTTGGGATGTTGAAGTAAGGATGCCAGCCGATGCCGATGGGGAGAGGTTGGTTGCCCATGTTGATTGCGGTGACTTTTAGTACGAAGGATTTCGTAGTTAGAGCGGCATGGAACTGGATTTTAGCGGCGCCGGGCCATTCGTTGTGAAATGGTTTCCGCCAATTAGCTTCCAGGGTAGCGCCGTTGGCATCGGCCACGCGCCGGGTGATAACAGTGGGTTGATCGAGGAGCAGGCCGTGCATGGCGTGGGGCTCGGCGCCGGCGTTTTTGCCCTTCCAGTTGGCGGGAAGTTTGATGGATTTGCCAGCCGCAATGGTTTCGATCGTGCGGGCTTTTTCGTCGAACTTGCCCCGGATGCGATTGGCGAATGGGACGAGGATGGCGCCGCCGTTTTTGAAGGATTCGTTGCCTCGGAAGTCGTTCTCGCCGGCCGTCATGAGTTTGGCGGCTTCATTCAGGGACGGGGCCGTGAAGAGATCGGTGACGCCTTTGCCGGGTAGGTAAGCGCGGAGCTGCCAGGTGTTGAAACCGCGGCCGGGGAGGATTTCGGCTTCGAGGAGTAGCGGAGTATCGCCCGTGGGGGAGGCGGCGCGTCTGAGGGTGAGGGCTTTGTGGCCGCCGAGGGTTTCGGCGCTCTCGGCGATGGAAAATTCGTCGGGCTTCGGTGCGGGGGAACAGGCGGCAAGGCTGAGGGAGGTTGCGGCAAGCCAGTCGCGGCGGGTGGGGCTTGTGGGCATTGTAGGGAGTATCTTATCTTGAAATGAAGAGGTGTTAGTCTTGCCAAGACAAATTTCTTGTTTCGCATTCGCGGCCTTTACCCTCGTAGAAACGCTTATTGGCCAAACCATGAACAACGGTACCCTGCTGGGTACGGTCAAGGATCCATCGGGGGCGTCTATTCCCGATGCGATGGTCCGCGTAGTGCGCGCGAATCCGCCGTTCGAGCGCCAAACGGCTACCGACGGCGATGGCAACTACCTATTGCCGCTGGTTCCAGTTGGCGTGTATCAGATCACTGTCGAAAAGACGGGTTTCCAAAAGTTGGTCCGCACCGGAGTGGAACTCTCCGCCTCGCAATCGTTGCGTGTCGATAGCACCCTGACGCTGGGATCGGTAGCGGAGGCGGTGGAGGTTTCGACGCAGGTTGCGCAAGTGGACACCGCCACCGCCAACGTGGGCTCGACCATCTTCGGCAGCCAAGTGCAGGAAATCGCTCTCAACACGAGAAGCTTCACGCAGTTGATGACGCTCCAGCCGGGCGTCAGTTCGATGCAAGCGCAACAGCCGGGCTTTGGATCGAACACCTCCGTCCCGTTCTCATTCAACGGAGGGCAGACCAGCGCCAACAATTGGACCCTCGACGGCGGCCGTAACATTGACACTTTCAATGGAAATAACCTCTCGATGGTGAATTTGGACGCGATCGCCGAGGTGCGGATTGAACGCAACGCGTACTCCTCCGAATACGGGCGCAACGGCGGAGCGCAGGTGAACGTGATTACTAAATCCGGCACCAACGAACTTCACGGTACGCTCTTCGAATTCTTCCGGAACGACAAGCTCGACGCGCGCAATTTCTTCTCGCCCATTCGCCCGAAAAATCGCTACAACAATTTCGGCGGCACGGTGGGCGGACCGATCATGAACAACAAACTGTTCTACTTCATTTCGAACGAGTACCGGCGCATTCAGCAGAACACCGGCACCCGTACGTCCACCGTGCCAACCGCCGCGCAAGTGGGCGGCGACTTTTCCGGTGGCCGGGTGATCAACAATCCAGCTACCGGTCTCCCGTTTCCCGGTAACCAGATACCGGCGAATCTCATCGATCGTAATGCCGCCACGCTGATTCAGACCTACTACCTTCCGCCGACTCCCGGGTTCCGGCAGGGGGCGCTGAATTTCAGTTCCACCGAACCCGACGGCACTCGTTACCGCTCCGCGCTGGGCCGCTTCGACTACAACTGGAAGCCGAATCTGCTGTTGTTCGGCCGCTACAATATCGACTCCACGCGGCTGTTTTCTCCCTATGGCCTGTTCGCAACCAATTCTATGCATGGCGTCGCCGATTCCGAGCAGTCGCACATTATCAGGGTGATGAATCTGTCAGCCAACTGGATTGCCTCGCCCAACGTTGTGAACCAGATCACCTCGGCTTTTTTCCATACTTCGCTGGCCATTTCCACTGGTCCCAATGCGGCTCGCGCCCGGGCGGCCAACCTTACCGTTCCGCGGGTGTTCGATACGGTGACCGACTCGGGCGGCCTGATCCCGTCTATCTCGCTGGCGCAGGGCTACGCGGGGATCGATATCCGCTGGCCGCAAAACATTTCGGGCTACACGTGGGAGTTGATCGACAATCTCAGTTGGAATCTTGGCCGCCATTCGCTCAAGATCGGCGGCGCCATCGACAAGGAGAACAAGTCGCAAAATCAATCCAACCCAAATAATAACGGCACTTTCACGTTTAACGGATCTGTGAGCGGCGACGCGCTGGCGGACTTTCTGCTAGGGCGGGCGTTTCAGTACACAGAGAACTCCGCGCACATCTTTGGCGTGTCGCGGTGGGTGAATCTTTCCGGCTATATCCAGGACCAGATTCGCGCGAGTTCGCGGCTTTCGTTAAACCTCGGCCTGCGCTATGAGTTTTACCAGCCGGAGAAAGACACCGACGGATTCTATTCCTTCTTTCTTCCGTCGCGATTTGATCGGGCGAAGGCTCCGCAAATCATGCCCGCTACAGGCCAGATAGTAACTGGCACGGAGAACTACGGGAATGGCATTGTCATCGCGGGTAAGGATGGGCCCTTCGGTAATGGCGTGACCAACACGACTTACAATACGTTCGCGCCGCGCGGCGGATTCTCCTATGCCTTGACGAAAGACAATCTTACCGTGCTTCGCGGCGGCTTTGGGATGTTTCATGACCGCTGGGCGCAGAACGTGTCCACGTTAAGGAATAACTTCCCCTTCAATCAGAGCGCTTCTATTTTCACCACGACGCTGTCCAACCCGGCGCAAGGCCAGCGGCGATTCTTCCCGATCGCGTTGAGCAATTTCAACTCGCCCTGGAACATTCCCTACTACATGAAATGGTCGTTGGGCGTACAGCGACAGTTGGCGGCGCAGATACTGCTGGACGTGAGTTATGTTGGCTCCCGTGGCGTGGCGCTGGTGCGCAGCCGTGACATCAATCAGCCGGTGGCGAGCGTGGCCGTGGCCAGCGGGCAGTTGAATCCCAACGCCGCCCGGCCCTATCCCGGATTTGCCGGCATCAACACGTTTGAGACGTCCGGCAACTCGATTTATCATTCGCTCCAGGTGTCGGGTAGCCGCCGCTTCTCCCGAGGCATCGGTTTGCAGGCATCCTACACGTTTAGCCGTTCGTTCGACAACAACGTGACGCCGATCAACTCCTATGCCGATTCGCGGATGGAACGCGCGCTGTCGTCCTTCGACCGGACTCATGTCTTGGCGCTGAGCTACATCTACGAGATGCCATTCTTCCGGGAATCCAAGGGTGTTGTGCGGAGGGTTTTCTACGGCTGGCAGCTTTCCGGCATTTCGCGATTTGAATCGGGGACACCGGCGACGGTTACGATTCCCGCGGACCGGGCGGGAGTGGGCGGAGGCGCGCAGCGTCCGGACCTCATCGCGCCGGTGACGGTCGACAAGACGCTTGCGCGTTGGTTTAGCACAGCCTCATTCGCCAACCCGGCGTTGGGTACTTTCGGCATCTCCGGCCGCGGCCTCTTCCGCGCGCCGGGGATCAATAACTGGGATGTCTCGTTCATCAAACGAACCGAGATCAGTGAGCGCGTCGCATTGCAGTTCCGCGCGGAGTTCTTCAATCTGTTCAACCATACGCAGTTTGCCGGCGTCAATACGTCGTTCGGCGCGGGTGCGTTCGGGCAAGTTACTTCGGCGCGCGATCCTCGTATCAGCCAGCTTGCGTTGCGGTTGTTGTTTTAAGCCGCTAGCCGCGGGGCAGGCTGCGGCCAAGGACCGGCAAAACTTGAGTGCTTCCGCCCGCGGCAAAAACACCCCGCGAGATCGAATCGCCGCGATTGCCCGCACGCCCGCGCAAGCGAACCTTCAACTATCCGTCGTTGGCCTTTGGCCGGTAGACGAGTCACGTGAGCCACTTGCAAAACTAGCCCGCCGCCAAATCGCTGATTACAAAGGCTCCGCCAAAGAAAAAACAAAGCCCGCCAAGAATGTTTTTAAAATGGGGTTAGCCGAGGCAATCTGTTGTCGCCAAACAA
>JBJXFL010000092.1:0-18719 GCA_046155405.1 Bryobacteraceae bacterium
GCCGGGGATGGCCGACCGGAAGATGGCCGAAGCGGCCGAACTGACCCCGATGGCGTGGAAGTCCCGTCGGCCAGCCTAATCTATGTGCGGGCCGACCCGCAACCATGGGGTTGGCCGAACGCTTACACTGTACGGATAGATGTAGCTACCTCGCTTATTGTCGAAATGGTTCGCGGCTATCCGAATGTCACCAAGGGTTTCACTACTCATCCGCCGGACTGGTTTCAGGCCGCCGTGCGGGGTACACAGTTCTAATTGCACAAGCTCCACGACCGCCGCAGCGATTCTTTCGAGCGCTAATCAGCGGTAGGCCGGAGGCAGGTGCTCTCGACACAACGAGAACGCGTTTGTTACGCTAGCATCCTAAAGATAAGCTATGTATATAGGGCGGTATGAGGTCGACGGCGAACTCGGGCGGGGAGGGTTCGGGGTTGTTTATTCCGCTGTGGATCCGGGGCTGGGGCGTGCGGTAGCGATCAAGGCACTGCTGGATCCTGGGGCGGATCCGGCGGAGTTGGTCCGCGAGGGGCGCTTACTGGCGGGACTCAGCCATCCGAATATTGTTTTTGTGCTTGACGCTTTCATTTGGGATGGGCGGCTGATGATTGTGATGGAGAAAGTGTCGGGGACATCGCTGGGAAAATGGGTGCTGGGGGATCCGGCGCCGGGACTACTGGACCGGGTTCTAATCTTAGAACAGATGGCGGATGCGCTGAGCCACGCGCACCGGGCGAAGGTGCAGCATAGGGATTTGAAGCCTGGGAATGTGATGGTTACTCCCTACGGTGTGGCGAAGGTATTGGATTTTGGAATTGCGAAACGGCGGGACGTAGCAGGCGGTGCGGACGACCCGAGCACTGCGGTGCGGGGAACGCTGTCTTACATGGTACCGGAGCAACTGACGCTAAGTAAGTCGGGATTCGCGAGTGATGTATTTGCGTTCGGCGTAGTGGCGTATGAGTTACTCAGCGGACGGCATCCGTTTCCCGGGGATACCGAGTTTTTAGTCCTGAATGCGATCGTGAATTTAGCGCCAGCGGCGCTGGGTTCGGTGGTCAACGGGCTGCCCGCACCCGCTATTCGGGTGATCGAGAAGTGTTTGGAGAAGGCACCGGAACAAAGATTTACCACGCTGACCGAAGTGGAGCGGGAGCTGAGGCGCGCGGTGTTTCCAATGAGGCAGGCGGAGGCGCGGCGGTTGGTGGTGGAAGGGCTGGCGGCATTGGAGCGCAATGACCGGGTGCGGGCGGAGAAATGGGCTGAGAGTGCGGAGAAGTTGGATCGGGGCTGCAGTGAATTACGGATGTTGCATGAGAGGTTGGAGGAGGGGCCGCCGCCGCAGGATCCGGGTTATGAACGGATGACGCAGCAGATCCGGCAGATGTTAGCTGATGAGGGACAGGAGAAGAAGGCAGCCGCGGCGGCAGTGTTGGAGGCTGTGGCTGCCGGTTTTGGGTGGAATCAGGAGCTTCGGGTACTGCAGGCGCGGATCAATGGGCAAGAGTTAACGGTTGCGGAGGCGCCGATTCACACGGACATAGAAGCCGATCTAATAGCGCGACAAGCAGCGAGGCGGGACCGTTTTTGGCTTGGGCTTGCAGTTGCTGGTGTGACGATTGTGGCGGTTGGAGTGTGGCTAGTGTCTCAAATGGGCAAGCGGGTTCCTGAACCACCGCCGGCACCCACGGTTGCGGAAGTCGAAGTTACGACAAACCGCAAGGACGGTCTACGCTACGTCCACATTCCGGCCGGGATATTCCGGATGGGATGCTCGCCCGGTGATAGCGAGTGCTCCGATGATGAAAAGCCGGCGCACGAAGTACGAATCAGCAAGGCGTTTTGGATGGGACAGACAGAGGTTACGGTGGAGGCGTACAAGCGCTTTGCAGCCGCAACCGGGAAGGCGATGCCGAAACCAGTTATCGACGGTGATTCACAGCCTATGGCCGAGGTTGATTGGACCGAGGCCAAGGCCTACTGCGAGTGGGCCGGGATGGGGCTGCCCACTGAGGCCGAGTGGGAGTATGCGGCGAGAGGGGGAACTACTGGGGCGCGGTATGCGGCGCTACCGGATGTCGCCTGGTACCGCGACAATTTGGCGTATATTAATCCTGTTGGGAAGAAAACTGCGAATGCGTTCAAGTTGTACGATATGCTCGGCAACGTCCGGGAATGGACGGCGGACTTGTACGAGAATAAATATGCCGATTCCGGACCGGTAACCGATCCTACGGGACCTTTGATCGGCGAGTATCGCGTGTTGCGGGGCGGCTCTGGCGCCGATGATGCATCCTTCGCGCGCGCTTCGGGCCGTAGCAAATTCGACCCTACGGGACGCGAGCTCAATTTTGGCTTTCGTTGTACTGGGAAACTATCCGTCCCTTAATACTTTTCGCTTTTTTCTTGACCCTGTAGTTTTCGCGAATAATCAGGGAACGCGATGTTCGAAACTCATGGCAGGCAGTGCCTGCCACTGCGGCGAAGCCGCCACCGCAACACGCCGCTCATGGAATAAGCCGCGTATCGTGGCCTTGTGCTCGCGGGTACGCCTCAGCGTGCCGGTTCGCCAGGCAGGGCAAAAGCGAACAGCGCGTTACCTGCCGCGATGGCCACGTGCTGGCGGCCGTTCACCAGGAAGCTGACCGGATTGGCGAAGATCGGGCCGCCGGTTCCGCAGTGCCACAGCGGCTTGCCGGTGACGGCATCGAGCGCGTAGAACATGCCTTCGCTCGATCCGCCGAACACGAGCCCTCCGGCCGTCGCCGTGAGACCGGCCCACGGCGGCGATTTGAGCGGAAACTCCCAAACCAGACACGGCGGCACGGCGGAGGATTTGGAGCACACCGGAGGCTGACCGCTCCTCACGGTGCGCAATCTCCCGAAGGCTGAGACCCTGCTTACGCAACGCAAGAATGCGTAGTTCGGCGTTTCTGTCCTTCGGACGGCCGAGGGATTTGCCCTTTGCACGCGCATTTGCGAGGCCCGCCCGAACGCGCTCTACGATCATCTCGCGTTCGAATTCTGAAAACGAGCCGATCACGTGATAGAAGAGGCGACCCATGGCCGTCGTCGTATCAATGTTCTGGGTGTAGCTGATGAAATCGATGCCAAGCGTCGAGAACTGCTGAAGGGCAGCCACCAGGATGCTCAAAGAGCGAGCGAACCGGTCGTATTTCCAAACCAGGGCGCAATCAAAACTCCGGCGGCTCGCATCTTCCGTCAGCTCGCGATAGGCCCGGTCGTTCTGGCGCTTGGCTCGGCGCCGCTCCACGTCGCCGCTGACGTGATCGACGTACTCCTTATATATTGAGAACCCGCGTCGGGACGCGTATTCGCGCAAGGCGAGCAACTGCGCCTCCGGGTTCTGTTCACCGGTGGAGACGCGCGCGTAGATGGCAACCAGAGTCGGCTTGGTCACGCAACGGGCCAGTCTTCACAGGGGAGGTGTGTACATAATACTGTAGTTTTGTGAACAGGAGAAATTAGCCGGACTCCAGCCATCGTTTCATGCGTTTACGGGAACCAGAGGAGCGGGGTTTTGTGAACACCGCACTCGCTTGATCGCGCCGGGCGATGCGACCGGGGAATCACCGCCAGCCAGAGTCCGATATGGCGACTACGCGTCAAGTTGGATTTCGATGCTTAACAAGCCCAATTGGCTACCTTCTCGGTTCATACCGCATCGCCACCGCCCCCGAGCCGAACTCCAGCCGGCTCACGAGCCTCAAGTCGACATGCTTCGATAGCCCCGCGAACAACGCCGGCCCGTGGCCCACTAGCCTGGGGTGCACCACGAACTCGTACTCATCGATCAATCCCAGCTCCGCCAATGCCAGCGGGAGCTTCACGCCTCCCATGAACAGTCCCTTACCCGACTCCCGCTTGAGCCGCTGAACGGCCTTCTCTAGATCTCCGCGCACGAGTTCGGCGTTCCAATCGACCCGGTCCAGGGTGCTCGACACGACGTACTTCTTTGCCGCGTCGATCGTCCGGGCGAAGGGTTCCATCCATTCAGGCCTCCCTCCCGTCCCCGCCGGCGGCCGAAACGCCGCCTCCATCATTTCGTAAGTCACCCGGCCAAAGAGGAGGGCATCGGCCCGGTCAAGGTTCTCGATCGCGTGACGATGCAACTCTTCGTCCGCGGGTATTGCACGATGATCGCAACACCCGTCCAATGTGACGTTGATGGAATACCGAAGCGGCCGCATTACGCAAGAGTACCGCCAAATGGGGTAGACCAGCAAGGTTAGCCGCTTCAATGGCGCCAACCGAAAGTTATGTGCCCCGCGCCACTTGGCTATATCACGCCCGACGCTGACATTAACGCCAAAGATTAAAACGAGTGTGACGTTTTAGCCGGCATCCTTACCTCTACCGGTAAGCGAGTGAACTTGGCGGTCAAAGAGCTAGGACTCGGTCACCACCACCGTCTGCATCACGTCGCCCTGCTGAATCGCATCCACGACCTCCAGCCCGCTGGTCACCTTGCCGAACACCGTGTGCTTGCCGTTCAGCCACGCGCAGGGCACATGCGTAATGAAGAACTGGCTGCCATTGGTTCCCGGACCCGCATTGGCCATTGAAATTACGCCTCGTTCGTGCGAGTTTTGGTTGCCCGCGAACTCGTCTCCAAAGCGGTAGCCGGGGCCGCCGCGGCCAGTGCCCTCGGGGTCGCCGGTCTGAATCATGAAGTCCGGAATCACGCGGTGGAAGACGATTCCGTCATAAAAGTTATCCTTCGCCAGAAAGACGAAATTGTTCACGGTTTGCGGCGCGGAGGCCGCATCCAACCGCAGCGTGATGGCACCGCGATTGGTCGTAATGGTAGCCGTGTACGTCTTGGCCGGGTCGATGACCATGGCCGGGTAAGCGGGGTATTGCTTCATAGGAGTTCCTCTCGTTTGGCGCGTTCCAGCGCCTTGACAATATCGGAGACGTTTTGCGCCCGGTGGCGGTCAAGTATCAGTAATGCGTCGTCGGTCTCAACCACGATCAGGTCCTTCACGCCGACCAACGCCACCAGTTTCTTGGGCACATCGACATAGCAGCCCTCGGAGAGCTCGGTGAACACATCGCCTTGCAGGACGTTCGAGTGTACGCCGCGCGCCTGCAGCTCATACACGGCGTTCCAGCTCCCCACGTCGCTCCACCCAAAGTCGTCGCAGGCGATGCCGTGGACGTTGTCCGACTTCTCGAGGATCCCGACATCCACGGAGACGTTCTCGCACGCCGGGAAGATTTCGCCCAACTTCTTCTTGAACGTCCGGCTATCCGCGGCCGGGAGCTTGGCCAGCGTCTCCGCGGTGGCCGGCAGATGCCGCCGCATCTCATCCATGAACACGCCGGCCCGCCAGAAAAACATCCCGGCGTTCCAGTAGTATGTACCGGCGGCGACGAACTCCTTGGCTGTCTCCAGATTAGGCTTCTCCGTGAATCGTTGCACCTTCAGCGGTTCAGTCCCGCCGGAGGTCGCGCCATATGGGAACTCAATGTAGCCGTAGCCCGTCTCCACCCAGCGGGGCTGAATACCCAGGACACAAATTTGCCCTTTGCGCGCCGCCTCAAACGCCGGCCGTACCAGTCGCAAGTAGCGCGCCGGATTTTCGACGACGTGGTCCGCCGGGAACACGCCCATCACCGCGTTGGGGTCCATCGCTTGTAGAATTTGAGCCGCCATCGCGATCGCCGGCGCCGTGTTCCTTTGCGCCGGCTCGGCGATAATTTGCGCCTTCGGCACCTCGGGCAATTGCTTACCGATGATGTCGCGCAGGAAATCGTTGGTGACGATCCAGACCCGCTCCGGCGGCACAATGGGCCGCAGCCGGTCCACCGTTTGTTGAATCAGCGTTCGCCCGCCGGAAAAACTCAGCACCTGCTTGGCGGACCGCTTGCGCGACCGGGGCCAGAAGCGCGTGCCGCGCCCGCCCGCCAGAATGAGGGCATAATAATGATCCGACTTAGCCATGACTCAAGAACCTAGCGGATAGGCCCGAATGAACTGGAACGTACGACTCCAGCGCGTCTTCGAAAAGAAATGAGTAACCAGATGGATCACCTGGTCCACCGAGTAAGACGCCAAATGTTCCGTCGACGCCTCGAACGACCACCAGATAATCAACGGCTTACCCATGATGTTCTCCCGCGGCACCAAGCCCCAATAGCGCGAATCCTCGGAGTTTTGGCGGTTATCGCCGAGACATAGGTAGTACCCGTCGGGCACGACCAATTCGCCGTCTTTCACGTTATCCCGCAGCATTTCCGCGCCTCGCGGGTAGAGGTACCCCATTGGCGAGACCGACGGAAAATTGGAAGCGTACGGGTCCGTGTTGGGCCCGTCCAAGCGGATGTACGGCTCTTCGGTCAGCTTTCCGTTTAGATGCAGCTTGTTGTCACTCAGCCGGATGCGATCCCCCGGGATACCGATTACCCTTTTCACATACGGCATGTTGATATTGAGCGGATACCGGAATACCACTACGTCTCCGCGCCGGACATTCTGGTATGGCAGCACATACTTTGTCACCGGTCCCGGCGGCGAATAGGGAATCTTATCCACAATCAGATGGTCGCCCGTCATGATGGTCGATTCCATCGACGCCGTCGGCACCACGAATGGCTGCGCGACCGTCGAAGTAAACCATACGAGCAGGACGATATTGAAGGCCCAGTCCGCAATCCAGTGGCGCTCGGGCGCCGGTTTAGGAGCTTTCTTTTTGAAGAACATTCAGTCTTTAGAAGGATAACCTTGAATCAAATTAAAAGTACGATTCCAGCGCGTCTTTGTGAAGAAGTTCTTAAATAGATCCGTGACATGTTCCACCGAAGGCGTGGACGATTGCAGCCGGTGCGTCGGCGCGTCGTAGGACCAGTAGATGATAAGCGGCTTTCCAATAATATTCTCTCGCGGTACAAAACCCCAGTAGCGGGAATCGAGCGAATGGTCGCGGTTATCGCCGAGAGCGAAATAGGCGTTATCGGGGACCACGATCTCACGGTTGACGCTATGGCGTTGCAACATTGTCCGGGCGCCCTCGTCGATGCCGGTATTAGGCTCCGAAGGAAAAGTGTCCCGATAGGAATCAAGGAAGTCGCTCTTGTGGAACTTGTAGGGCTCTTCGATAGGTTTCCCGTTGCGGAAGACCCGCTTGTTCTCAATCCGGATGCGGTCGCCGGGCACGCCGATCACCCGCTTAACGAAGGTGAACTTGATATCCGTCGGCCAGCGGAAAACGATGATGTCACCGCGTTTGGCCTCGCTGTAGGGCAGAATATACTTACTGATCGGCCCCGGGGGAGAATAGGCCAACTTGTCCACCAGTAAGTGGTCGCCGATCATTAGCGAATCCTCCATGGAGCCGGTGGGAATAACGAAGGCCTGTACCAGCGTGGTGGTACCGAACAGCAGCAGAAGGACGGTGACCGTCCACTCGGCGATCGCGTTGCGGGGCGACTCACCCTTGGGCTCGAAGGACGCGGCCGTTACAACGGGAGCGAGGGGTACGACCGGTCCGGCGGCTTCGGCGGCATCGCCCTCTGTGATTGGAATGGACACGTAACTCCTTCTCATTTTACCCGACTGGAAGCGGGCGCTACTCGAATAGCCAGTAACGCAGGTATCGGAACAGTTCGACGAGGGCGATAATGAGGTTCAGGCTGCCCAGACCGCTCACCGCTCCGCGAAACCACGGGCTGACCCAGACGCCATGCCAGCCTTCGCGCCACGTGGCGAACTTATTGTGATCCCAGCCATCCATCCAGGGATAGACAATCAGGAAAGCGCCAAGCTCAAAACACAGGATGATCCACGCCAGGCCGGAGAACATGGACATCCACGAGCGTTTCCGCGGCGCCGGTTCGGGCGGGGGTGCAATAGACGGCTCGACCGGAAACGGCGGCGGTGGCGGAGTCGTCAACGGATGGCCTCCGCGAATAGCGATCGCTGAAGGCGTTCGCGAACCGGGGCGTACGTCATGCGATGTTCCCGGGTCGGCCCGAACTGGTCCAGGCCGGCTATGTGCACGGGCGACCCGTACCCCTTATTGCTGGCCAGCCCGTACCCGGGGAAAACTAAATCCAATTCACGGAGCAGCGCGTCCCGTGAAGTTTTCGCCAGGATGGAGGCGGCGGCAATGGAGCGTGAGAGCGCATCGCCATGTATGATCGCCCGCTGCGGGAGCGGGATGTCCACGGTCGTTGCGTCGATAAGAAGGTAATCGGCCGGCATGGGAAGCATCTCGATCGCGCGCCGCATCGCCAGTCTCGACGCCTGCAAAATGTTGATCCTGTCGATCTCCGCGGCCGTCGCGGTGGCCACGGCGAACGCCACCGCCCGCTCCCGTATCAAAAGGGCCAGTTCCTCCCTGGTATCGGCGTCCAGGGCCTTCGAATCGTTCAAGCCGCGAATCGGCCGCTCCCGGTCCAGAATCACCGCCGCCGCGTAGACCGGGCCGAATAGACAGCCGCGGCCCGCCTCGTCAACGCCGGCGATCGCGGAAAAGCCCACACTTCGAGCTTGCCGCTCCAGAGCGGATGAACATTGGACCTTCTGAAACCTGCGCAAGCCCAATACCACCTCTTCAAAAATGGTGCGCCATCACGCGACCGTCCGGCGGTTCAGTCGCGCTCTTTCAGACGGGCCGCCTTGCCGCGCAACGCGCGGAGATAGTATAGCTTGGCGCGCCGGACCTGACCGCTGCGAACCACCTCGATTTTATCCACGACCGGCGAGTGAAGCGGGAAGATGCGTTCCACACCCGTCCCGAAACTCATCTTGCGGACGGTGATCGTTTCGCTGACGCCTTTGTTGTTGCGGGCGATGAACGTTCCTTCGTAGATCTGGATGCGTTCCTTGTCGCCTTCCCTGATCTTCACGTGCACCTTCAGCGTGTCGCCGATGCGAAGGGCCGGGAGATCCTTGCGCATCTGGCTTTCCTGGACTTTGGTGAGGAGTGCGTGTTGCATTTTCGTATACCTCTTCGGGGTTAGATCTTTTGTAGCAAATCGGGCCTCATGCGGGCCGTTTTTTCAAGCGCCGTTTTCCGGCGCCACTTGCGAATTTCTTCGTGATTACCGCCGAGCAGAACCTCGGGAACCGGGTGGCCCCGGAAATCCGCGGGGCGGGTGTATTGAGGACAATCGAGCAGGCCGGTGGAGAAGCTCTCGTTTTCGCTGGATGCCTCGTTACCGAGGACGCCGGGCACGAGCCTTGCAACCGCGTCGATGATGAGCGCGGCCGGAAGCTCGCCGCCACTCACAACAAAATCGCCAATGGATGTTTCTTCGTCAACCAGATGTGCAGCAACCCGTTCGTCCACTCCTTCGTATCTGCCACAGATTAGCAGCAGTTCGTCCAACCCGCTCCAGCGCCGTGCGGTGGCCTGATCGAACCGGCGGCCCTGCGCCGACAATAAAGCGGTCTTTATATTGTCGCTCTTTTGCGGGAGGATTGTCTCGGCCGCCAGGAATATTGGTTCCGGTTTCATCAGCATGCCTTCGCCGCCCCCGAAAGGCCGGTCGTCGACACTCCGGTGACGGTCGAATGTCCACTGCCGGAGATCGTGGATTCGGATCTGAATTTTGTTAGTTTGCATCGCCCGGGCGACAACACCATGCTCAAATGGGCCTCGGAAAAATTCCGGGAAAATGGTGAGCACATGGAAAGTCATATTTCATTTCTCGCGGAAAAGCTCCACCAGTCCATTGGGCAGGTTCACCTCAATCCGGCCTTGTTCGGGATAAATCCCCACGCAAATATCCTTGACGAAAGGGATCAGCAAACCGTCTTCGAGTTCCAACAGACCGGAGCCGCCGCCTTCTTCCTGGACTGCCGCGACGCGTCCGTAGATTGTATTATTTTGGGCGTCGACGACTTGGCAACCCACCAGATCGCCGAAGAAGAACTCCTCGGGATCCAATGGCCGCCGTCGGTCCTGGCGAATGGCAACCCGCAATCCCCGCAACTTCTCAGCCTCGTCGATACTGTCGATCCCTTTGAACTTCAGGATCGTAAGCCCGTTGTGGGCCCAAGCCTCCTCCACCTCGAAATCGCCTTTCGCGGCGTTATCGGCCGCCAGCAGCGAGACAGTACTTAATTCCACAAAGCGGTCCGGACCGGTGGTCAGGTTGTTCACCGCCACTTCGCCCCGGTTCCCGCGAGCGCGGACAATTTCGGCCAGGATCACCCAATCGGAGTTCGGTTCAGGCACGGGAGACGCTACTCGAGGATTTCGAGGTTGTACCGGCGATTCAGCTTTACGCCGCAAGCGCCCAACAGCGTCCGAATGGAACGCGCCGTCCGCCCTTGCTTGCCGATCACCTTCCCCACGTCGCTGGCGGCAACCCTAAGCTCGAGCACTGTGACCTGCTCGCCTTCCACTACATGAACGGTCACCTGATCGGGATTGTCCACAAGCGCTTTGGCGATATCTTCCACTAACTGCTTGACGGCTGCCATGACGAGTCCTTTACTTAAACGGCCGGAGCCGGGTTGCTCTTTACCAGACGTTTCACGACCACGGTCGGTTGAGCGCCGTTCTTCATCCAGAACTGAAGACGCTCATGGTCGATCACGACGGTGGCGGGTTCGGTGCAAGGGTTATAGTGGCCGACGACTTCGACGGCGCGGCTATCCCGGGCGCGATCCTTTTCAATTACGACGACGCGGTATGTGGGCGCCTTCTTGGAGCCGAATCGCGCGAGGCGAATAGCGAGCATGTTGAGACTTACTCCTTGAATTATCGTTAGAACTTAAAGTCCGACAGGTTAGGCATCTTACCCATGCCCAATTTGGCCAATTTCTTGCCCATAAAGCCCTGCCCCTGCATCGATCCCGAAAATGACTTCATCATCTTGCGGGCCTGTGTGTACTGCTTCAAAAGATTGTTGACATCGTTGACCGTGGTCCCGCTGCCTTTGGCGATCCGCCGGCGCCGGGAACCATTGATCAGCATGTGGTTGTCGCGTTCGCGCGGTGTCATGGAATCGATGATCGCCACCACGCGGGAAATTTCCTTCGGATCCACCTTGGCGTTTTTCAGCTCCTTCAGCATGCCCACGCCCGGCATCATCCCGATCAGGTTCTCAAGCGGCCCCAGCTTCGAGATCTGCTTCAACTGATTCTTGAAGTCCTCCAGCGTGAACTCGTTGTCGAGGAGTTTGCGCTGCATCTCCTCGGCCTGTCTTTTGTCGATCGTCTCTTCCACTCGCTCGATCAGGCTGAGTACGTCGCCCATGCCGAGGATCCGGCTCGCCGCGCGGTCCGGATGGAACGCCTCGAACGCATCGGGTTTTTCGCCGATACCGACAAATTTCAGCGGCTGGCCGGTAACGCTCCGAATCGAAAGCGCCGCGCCGCCCCGCGCGTCGCCGTCCATCTTGGTAAGAATGACGCCCGTAACGCCAAGCCGCTTGTGAAATTCATCGGCGGACTTCACCGCGTCTTGCCCGGTCATGGCGTCGGCGACGAAGAGAATCTCCACCGGGTCGAACGCCGTCTTCAACTCCGTCAACTCGGTCATTAGATCTTCGTCGATATGCAGACGGCCGGCGGTGTCGATCAGCAGTACGTCCTTGCCCGTCTGAACCGCCTCCCGCCGCGCCGAACGCGCCAACTCCAGCGGTTTCGTTTCGCCGTCGACGCCCGGATAAATCGGCAGGTTGAGCTGTTTCGCCAGCACCGCCAACTGATCGCGCGCCGCCGGACGATAGACGTCGACGGACACCATCATGGGCGAGTGCTGATTCTTCGACAGCCATCGCGCCAGTTTCGCCGTGGATGTCGTTTTACCCGAACCCTGCAAACCCACGATTAGAAACACCGACGGCGGTTCATTCGCAAAACGCAGACGGGAAGCGTGCGAACCCAGCAGCTTGATCAGTTCCTCGTGGACAATCTTCACCACTTGCTGCGATGGGTTCAGCGCCGCCAGCACTTCCTGCCCAAGGGCCTTTTCCTTCACGGCTTCAATCAGTTGCTTGACGACCTTGAAGTGAACGTCCGCTTCCAACAGCGCCACGCGGATTTCCCGCAATGCCACATCCATATTCTCCGCGGAGAGTTTGCCCTCGCCGCGAAGGTTCTTGAAAACCTTTTGCAGTTTTTCGCTGAGATTATCGAACATGGCTTGCCTTCATTGAGTGTAAGGCGCGGCGGGGATTTGACATGTGGTAAACTCTGACTAGTCTGACTAGTATGAAACCGCCGTTCGCCGAATGGAAACTCCAGGACGCCAAGGCCCGCTTTAGCGAGCTGTTCCGCCAGACGCTCGCCGCCGGCCCTCAACTCGTAACCCGCCAAGGCGGCGGAGAGGTCGTCGTCCTCAGTCGCGCCGAGTATGACCGCCTGACCGGCCGTCATCGCCAACCCGACCTTTATGAGTATCTCCGTAACTCGCCGCTCGTCGGCAGCGGCGTCAAACTGGCGGGCCGGGAATGAACGGCTACCTGCTGGCGACGGATGTGATCGCCGAGGCCCTCGAAACGCGCCCCGACCCGAAAGTGGAAGCGTGGTTCGCCTGGGCCTACGACCGCCCGAAGTTCCTGAGCGTCATCACGGCCGGCGAAATGGAACGCGCCATCCGCGGCGTCGCCGACGCCCGCCGCCGGTCGCAAATGGTGGCTTGGTTGAGCTTCGCCTTCCGCGGCCTGGGATCCGAACTGCTGTTGCCCGTGACGCCATCGGTGGCGGCCCGCTGGGGACGGATGATGACGGTAGCCGCCCGGCCCGCCGCAAAAGAAACGGAGCTGCTGGTAGCCGCGACCGCCGCCGAGCACGGCCTGGCCCTGGTCACCGGCCGCTCCCGAACATTCGCCGGTCTCGGTCTCGATCTCATCGATCCGTTTCAATAGCGGCGCGGTAACGCCTCGCTGGAAACTTGCCGGTTCGCCGGCGAGTGGAGCCACGCCCATTGAGCGCGAGCCCGTCGGGCGGTCAGCGGCTCATGGGTCACCCCGGTAAAAAGCGGTTCTTCAGAGATCACGGCCGCAGTCCGATTCGAACCGCCGCCGGAGCGGGTAAGCCGCGGCGACGAGCCGGGTTGAACCGCCGCTGGAGCGGGCAAGCCACGGCCACGGTCCGGTTTGAACCGCGGCCGGAGCGGGTCGAGCCGCAGCGACGAGCCGGTTTGAACCGTGGCCGGAGCGGGTCGAGCTGCGGCGACGAGCCGGTTTGAACCGCCGCTGGGGCGGGCAAGCCAGGCCACGGTCCGGGTTGAACCGCGGCCGGAGCGGGTAAACCACGGCGACGAGCCGTGACGTGTCCTTTGTGTGGCCGATTTAGCGCAGACCGACGACCGTGTTCCGGCGTCGCGGCGGGCGCGGTTCGCGCCCGGGGTTGGACCGGAAAGGGAGGGCCGCTTACTCGTCTCGCGAGGCGTGGCGGATGTAGTCTTCGGGGGTGCGGGTGAAGGTGGAGTCCTTGTGCGTATCGAGGGCGGCGATGCGGTCGAGGCGGAAGGTGCGGAAGTCCTGGCGGAGCTCGCACCAGGCGCCGAGGGTCCATGTTCGGCCCCAGAAGAAGAGACCGAGTGGCTCGACGGTACGGGTGGATTCGGTGGGGGCGTCGCCGGCCTTGCGGTAGGTGATGGTCACCTTGTGGCGGGCGCTCATAGCGGCGCGGAGTTCTCGCATCCACGCCTTCGATTCCTTGGTTACCGCGAAATTGGGCGCGAAGAGGAATTGGCGGTTGGACTCCTGGCGAAGCTTTTCAGGGAGGACGGTTTCGATGCGGCTGAGGGCGGAAGTGGCGGCGTTGGCGAGGGCGTCGTCGGCCCATCCCTGGACGATCTGCGCGCCGAGCCGGAGGGCCTGCAACTCTTCAGCGGTGAACATGAGGGGAGGGAGGTCGAAGCCGGGCTTTAAGCGATAACCGACGCCAGCTTCGCCCTCAATGGGAACGCCGGAAAGGGAGAGATCCTGAACGTCGCGATAGACCGTCCGCTCGGAGACTTCGAGGGAACGGGCAAGCTCCGCCGCCGTGACGGCCCGGCGGCGGCGGAGCAGATTGACGAGTTGGAAGAGCCGGTCAGCTCGACGCATGGGCGAGTTGGTTTTCGCTCCGCATGAACTCCTCATTGACGGGGATTGACGTGGAGAGGTTGACGCCGAGTCCGTTGGGGTCGCGGACAAAGAAGCAACGCTCGCCCCATGGCTGATCCTTGGGTTCGGCGTCGACGTTCGCGCCGGCGGCTTTCAGGCGGGCGTACTCCGCATCAACGTCGGCGACGCCGAGAGAGAGCCAGACGCCGTTGGCGGGAGTGGCGGGCATTTCCGGCTTGGCGGCCATAAGGCCGATTTCGACGGCGCCGTTTTTCAGGTGGATGTACCAGTCGCTGACGAAGACGGGTTCGAAACCCAGATGGGCGACGTAGAAGTCGCGGGACTGGGCCAGTTGGTCAGTGACGATGCCGAGGTCTTTGAGTTGTGTGATCTGCATGAAGGCAGTATGCCGGGGTGCTACTGACAGCGTGGTGTCAGTAGACCACGGGAGGTATTGCGGTTTTAGGATGCCCTTTAGTTTGCCGTAGGGGATCTCGATGCCGGGGACCAAGCGAGCGTCGGGGTCGTAGCGGAAGACAAGGTGGTTTTTCAGGAGGCCGATGGTAGGCTCGTTTGGGAAACCGTCGTTGTTGGGAGCGAGGGCCAGGGCGCGAATGGCGTCCAGCTTCCCGTCTTCGAGGAGGTCCGATAATTCGAGGCGGCGGCCGCTGATGAGGTCGTAGACCTCGTAGTAGTGGAAGGTGTTGGGGTGGGCGCCGCCGGTGTTGGTGTAGGTCTTGCAGAGGGTGGTGAGGATGGTTCGGCTTTGGTGAGCGACGGTCATTTTGCTTTCAAGAACCCACTGCTCGCCGGCGCTTTCCGCGGCCATGTTTCGGGCGTATTCATCGAAAGGAATAGGGTCGTCCTCGACCTGTTCCAAGTGGGTGAGGGCAGCGTCGGCCAGTTGTTTGTTGAAGGCGTCCGAGGCACCGGCGATGACCGGGTATTCCAACTTGACGGTGTAGGTGGCGCCCTTCTTCTCGATGGACTTTTGGATAGCGCCGGCGCGCTGGGTTGGGACGACGCAGGCGACCAGCGCGAGAGTGCATAGGGCGAGGTGGAAGCGTCGCATCGGTTCTAGTGATAGGATGAGGGTTCGATATGGACCGCCGCAACCTACTACAACTTGCCGCCGTGGCGGCGCCGGGAAGCGCGCTGGCGCAAATCTCGACTACGCCGGACTGGAAGCCCGAGTTTTTTGACGCGCATCAGAACGAAACGGTGATCGCGCTGTCGGAGTTGATTATTCCGGCGACCGATACGCCGGGGGCGAAAGCGGCGCTGGTAAACCGCTGGATGGACCGGATGCTGGGCGCGGGCGCGCCGGAGCAGCGGGACGCTTTTTTGTCGGGACTGGGATGGCTGGACGGGCTGTCAATCGACCGCCACAGCAAGCCGTTCGTGCGATTGACGGAAGCCGACCAGGTAGCGATATTGAAGAGCCTGGACGGCGGGACGGGACCGGGGGCGCAGTTCTTTCGCATGGCCAAGGGGATGACGTCGCGGATCTACTATTCGACGGAGATTGGCATGCGGGAATTGAACAAGGGCGGCCGGGTGCCCGCGACGTTCGCCTGTACAACTTGAACTACCCGGAATCGGTCGAGTATCTGTACGCGCTGGGCAACGAGATTCGCACGGCGAAGTTGGGGCTGGAACGGATGGCGTTGGCGGCGGACGCGATGGGAAACCCGGAGCGGAAGTTCCGGGTGGTCCATGTGGCTGGGACGAATGGGAAGGGCTCAACGTCGGCGATGATCGCGGCGGGACTGCGGGAGGCTGGATACCGGGTTGGCCTGTACACGTCGCCGCACCTAGTTGCACCGACGGAGCGGATTGCGATTGACGGGCGGGCAGTGACGGCGGCGGAGTTCGCGGAGGCGTTCGCGGAGGTGCACGGCGTATCGGAACGGATGATGGAGGCGGGGACGCTGGACGCGCATCCGACCTATTTCGAGACCGTAACGCTGATGGCGTTTCATTGGTTCGCGAAGCGGGAAGTGGACTGGGCGGTGGTGGAGGTTGGGTTGGGCGGGCGGCTGGACGCGACGAACATCGTGACGCCGCAGCTTTGCGTGATTACGCCAGTGGATTACGATCACGAGTCGTGGCTGGGGAAGAGCTTGGATTCCATTGCCACAGAGAAGGCCGGGATATTGAAGACCGGCGTCCCGGCGGTGATGGGACCGCAGCGGCCGCTGCCGCGAGACGTGATCATGAGGCGGGCCGAGACGGTGTTCGCGCCGGTGCTGGATTCGGCGGCGTGGCCGGTGGAAGAGTTGGAGATCGACGCGAACGGCAGCCAGTTTTTGACGGCGGGGCTGCGGATCGATTGCCCGCTGGCGGGGGCGCATCAAGTGGAGAACGCGCGAACGGCGGCGGTGGCGCTGAATGCGTTGAACCTGACGCCGGAGCAGATCCGGGCGGGGATTGCGGCGGCGCGGTGGCCGGGCCGGCTGGAGATGGCGTCGCGGGCACCGGAGATCTGGTTGGACGGGGCGCATAATCCGTCGGGCGCGAGAGCGTTGGCGGCATACATTTCGCGATTCCATGCGGGACGGCGCGTTGAGTTGATCTATGGGGCGATGCGGGATAAGTCGGTGGAAGAGATCGCCGGGGTGTTGTTCCCGCTGGCGGACGAATTGACGCTGACGGCACCGGGCCAGTCGCGGGCGTTGCGGCCGGAGGCGATATTGGAAATGGAGCCGCATGGGAACGTGAGGATCGCGGCGAATGCGGGGGCGGCGTTGGCGATGGAACGGCGCTGCGACGTGGCCTTCCTGACGGGCTCGCTGTATCTGGTGGGAGAGGCGAGAGCGATCCTCGTACAATAGAAGATTCGCGTCACTATGTCCTTCGCTCTTTTGCGCACCCTGTTGTGGACCGATCCGCTTATTGTATTGGCCACCGCACTGATGGGCGTCGTGAACCTGTTTGTCTCGCTATCGGACGACGGCGGGGACCGGCAGTTTGAAATGGCGCGTATCTGGTCGAAGATGTTGATTCGCATTATGGGGATGCGGGTGGAGATCACGGGCCTGGAGAATCTGGAGCCGGGCCAGCACTACATATTCGCGGGCAATCATCGCAGCTACTCCGATACACCGGCGCTGCTGGCGACGCTGCCGCGGAACTTCCGGTTCATGGCGAAGGAAGGGCTTTTCAAGATCCCGCTATTGGGGCATCATCTGCAACTGGCGGGACATATACCGGTGTCGCTGGTGAATGCGCGGCAGGCGTTGATGAGCCTGCACCGGGCCGCGGAGATGATCCGGAAGCGGCCGGTTTCGGTGCTGATATTTCCCGAGGGCGGGCGCACGGAGGGAGCGTTGGAACCCTTCAAGGAAGGCGCGGCGATTATCGGGATAAAAAGCGGCGTGCCGATCGTGCCATTTGGGTTGACCGGCACGCGGTCCGTGCTGCCGATGCATGGCATTGCGATTCGCGGCGGGGCGGTGAAGGTGCATCTGGGCAAGCCGATTCCGACGGAGGGCATGATCTTCAAGCACAAGACGGAATTGACGCTTCGGATTCGAAATGAAGTGGCGGCGTTGCTGGGGGTGGAGCCGTAAGCCTATACTCGTAGGCAATGCGACGACTACTCCGGTTTCTTCCGGCCTTACCCGTACTGATGGCGCAGGCGCCCGTTGGGGAGTGGCCGAAGCCCTCGAAAGACGCGGTGATGACGATTGAGGACTACGATCCGAAGTCGTCGCTGCAGGTGCCGGAGCATCCGAAGACGCGGGCGAAGTTCCCGATTATCGACTTCCACAATCATCAGCGCGGAGAGATGCCGGCGGCGCAGATGGAAAAGCTGATCAAAGAGATGGACGGGATCAACCTGCAGATCATGGTGAATCTGTCGGGCGGATATGGCGACCGGCTGAAGCGCAATGTGACGGCGATGAAGGCGACTTACAAGGACCGGTTCGTGGTGTTCGCCAATTTGACATTTGAAGAGTTGGAGAAGCCGGACTATCCCGGGCGCGCGGCGGCACAGTTAGAAGATGACTTTAAGAGCGGCGCACAGGGGCTAAAGTTCTTCAAGAATTTCGGCATGGATTTGCGGGAAAAGAGCGGGGAGCGGATCAAGATCGACGATCCGCGGTTCGACAAGGCATTCGAGATTTGCGCGAAGTATAAGATGCCGGTGATGATTCATACGGCGGAGCCGAAGCCGTTCTTTCAGCCGTGGGATAAGAATAACGAGCGGTGGCTGGAGTTGAAACAGTTTCCGAGCCGGTATCGGCCGGGGGATAAGTATCCGGGGTGGGAAGTGTTGATGGGTGAGCTATACCGGCGGATTGAACGGCATCCGCAGGTGACGTTCGTGAATGCGCATTTGGGCTGGCTGGGGGCGGATTTGGGCCAGTTGGGGGCATTGATGGATAAGATGCCGAATATGATGACGGAGATTGGAGCGGTTCTGTATGAGTTGGGACGGCAGCCGCGATTCGCTCGCAAGTGGTTTATTAAGTATCAGGACCGGGTGTTATTCGGGAAAGACACGTGGGAGCCGAGCGAGTATCATTATTACTTCCGCGTGTTAGAGACAGACGACGAGTACTTCGATTACTATCGGAAGCGGCATGCGTTCTGGAAGATGTATGGGTTGGATTTGCCGGATGATGTGTTGAAGAAGCTCTATTACAAGAATGCACTGCGAATCATTCCGGGGTTGGACG
>JBJXFL010000095.1:0-35356 GCA_046155405.1 Bryobacteraceae bacterium
TTGCACAATCGACACTTTCCGTCCCTGGATGACGTAATCACGGCGGTGGAAACGGAGTTCGATCAATGGGCCAGCCGCAACGAAACCTTACGCAGACTATGTCGATTACTTAAGACGCTATGTATAGCATTCTTCGGCGATGGGCGCTTAACGGTTTTGGGGAAAGACGCCAGGAATGCGACCGCCGGGCGCAATATTTGGCTCATTCGCCAGGCGTTCGAACTGGACGCCGACTTCAATCCCGTCGAGACTTACACCATGGTCCTCGGCCCGAATCCCCAAGCCGGTTAAGCACGTTTCTTCGACTTCTTCGACTTCTTCGACCCTTGTTCCTGTTTCCTCCCCGGCCTGTGGTATCCTTGTCAGTGACGGATGTTTTCGGATGGGGACGTAGCTCAGTTGGTTAGAGCGCCGGCCTGTCACGTCGGAGGTCGCGGGTTCGAGCCCCGTCGTCCCCGCCATCCCTTCCGCTAATCCGTAAGCCATCATGAAGGAAGAGACGGGAGCGCAGCCGCGCTCCTTTTTCGTTATGAATCCCAATCCCGCTCCGAAAATTCAACTGGTTAACGGCCCAGATTACCGCGAAGGCTATGCCAATAGCGTTCAAGTGCGGGCCAATCTCTGGGACTTCTTTCTGATGTTCGGCCAAGTCTCGCAGAACTCGCCGGATGTCGTGAATATTCAAAATTTCCAGGGCGTCTATCTAAGCCCGCAGCAGGCCAAGGCGCTGCTGAATGTGCTCCAGCAAAATATCGGCCAGTATGAATCCGCCTTCGGCCAGATACATATCGAGCCGCAGACGCCGCAAGGCACCGGACCGGTTCAGTAACTCTGGCGGGGCCGTGTATCCGGCATCGGCACGCCTTCTTTCCGGAAGCCTTCCAGCATCCGATTGAGCACCTTCGTCCGGATCGATCCGGCTTGCGTATGCTGCGGAACGCGGAACACCAACCGGTATTGCAAGTGGGTCGGCTGCATTCCGGGATCGGCGATCAACAGCGGCGCCGAATCCGGCAAGACGCCCTCCGTCTCTGTTGCGGCGGCCAACGCAATTTTCTCCGCTTTCCCTACGTCGGCGTCCAGGCCCAGTACCACCGGCACCCACGCTCCCACATCCGCCGACGGCATGGAGTAGTTCAACAAGTTTCCCGAGGTGATGGTCTTGTTGGGAATTATCACCATGTTGTTCGACCCGTTTATCAGCCGGGTGGTGCGCCAGCCGATGTCGGAAACCATCCCTTCCTCCTCCGCACTTAACCGGACGAAGTCGCCGACGGCGATAGGCCGCTCCACCAAAATGTGGACGCCCGCAAACAGGTTCGCCAGCGTGTCCTGCAGAGCCAATGCCACGGCCAAGCCGCCCACGCCAAGCGCCGTTAATACCGGGGTGATGGAGATTCCCAGAAACCGTAGAAGAACCAGCAAACCGACGCCGAAAATCACCGCGCGCGTCAGCGTCCGCGACAGGCCGGCCACGGCGAATGGCAAATTGTGCTGCTCGCCGTACTGATGCATAGCGCGCATCAGGGCGCTGCTGGCGACCATGGTCAGGCTGAGAATCAGGAAGCTGACCACCAAGCCGTGGCCCAGCCGCTCCGCCCGCGGCGTTAGCTCCATCGCCCCCAGCAGAGCGTCCACGGAGATGACGAGACACCATAAAAGCGTTGGCGTGCCCAAATCCTCCCGCAGTACCGCCGCAAACGATTTCGGCTTGCCCTGCGCCATCACTTCCAACCGCCGGAGCATCCAGCGCCGCACCAGCAAGGATAAGGCCAACACGCCCAGCACGATGCCGGCCACCTGCAATTGCGACATAACTAACGCCTGATTCAGCACTCCTAATTATGAGCCGGATGATTTTCGCGTGTCATCATAAGGAGGGTCGATACAGATCTTCTTACATGATTTCGCTCAGTAACGTTTCCAAGCGATTTGACGGCAAACGTCAGGTAGTCGCCCTTGATGGGGTGGATCTACAAATCGAGAAGGGCGAGATGGTTTCGCTCGTTGGCCCATCCGGGTCCGGAAAGTCCACTCTGCTCAACTTGATCGGCGGCCTGGATCGTCCCAGCGAAGGGGACATCCGCATTGACGGCACGCCGCTCCGCGGTATTTCGGACGATGAACTCACTCGCATTCGCCGCGACAAGATCGGTTTCATTTTTCAGTTTTTCAATCTTCTGCCCACGCTTAGCTGCCTGGAAAACGTCTCGCTGCCGCTTCACCTCCGCGGCTGGCCCGCCGCGAAGATCAACGACCGCGCCCGGGAACTTCTCTCGCTCGTCAAGCTAGATAAGCGCCTGGAGCATTTGCCGGAAGAGCTTTCCGGCGGCGAACGTCAACGTGTGGCCATCGCCCGCGCGCTGTCGGTCTACCCCCCGATTCTGCTGGCGGACGAACCCACCGGCAACCTGGATTCGAACACCGGCGTCGAGATCCTCGCTCTCATCCGCGAACTCCACGACCGGTTGAACGCGACCGTGCTCATCGTCACGCACGATCTTGGCGTGGCCGAAAGCTGCCAACGGCATATCGGCCTTAAAGATGGACGGATCGTCATGGACGAACGCCGGGTTGCGGTTCGATGAGGCTTCTCAAGCTCATCAGTTGGCAGTACGTCCGCAAGCATTTGCTCCGAACGGTTCTCACGATGGCCGGCATCGTACTTGGCGTGGCCGTATTCGTCGGCATGCACACGGCCAACCAGTCCGTCCTCAGCGCATTCAACAAGACCGTGGACCGGATTGCCGGGGCGACGCAACTGCAAATTACGGCCGGCGAATCGGGCTTCGACGAAGAAGTGCTGGAGCGCGTTCAGGCCGTGCCCGGAGTGCGCGTGGCGGTGCCCGTGATTGAGGCCGTCGTGAATCTCAATCTGAAATCGCAGGGCAATATCCTCGTGCTCGCCGTGGACATGACCGGGGATCGCGGCCTGCGGGATTACGAACTGGAGGAAGGCGACGACACCGTCATCGAAGACCCGCTGGTGTTTATCGCCCAGCCGGATTCGCTGATGGTCACCCGCGAATTCGCCTCGGCTAACGGCCTTGTCATCAACTCCAAAATCACGCTTGCCGCCATGGACGGCCCGCGGACTTTCACCGTGCGCGGCATCATGAAATCCAGCGGCCTTACCAGCGCGTTCGGCGGCAACCTGGCCATTATGGACATCTACGCCGCGCAGAAAGTGTTCGGACGCGGCCGCAAGTTCGACCGTATCGATCTCGCTTTCACCGAAGGCGCCGCGATACCCGAACTGCAAAAGCGAATTAGCGCACTGCTCGGTCCGGGTTTCGCAGTGGAGTTGCCATCCGCCCGCGGCAAGCAGTTTGAATCGCTGACGAGCGTTTACGGCATGCTGGCCAACATCACCAGCCTCTTCGCGCTTTTCATCGGGATGTTCATCATCTACAATTCCTTCGCCATCGCCGTCACGCAGCGGCGGAGCGAGATCGGCATCGTCCGCGCGCTGGGCGCAACTCGCGGCCAGATTCAGGCGTTATTCCTGACCGAAAGCGCGATCCTGGGCCTGATCGGGGCTACCGCCGGGCTACTTTTCGGCCTCCTGATCGCCCGCGGCATCTCGGCGGCTTTGGGCAACTTCCTGGGTGAGATTTACGGCGTCGCGCAGAAGGCCGACGAAGTCTCCTCGGACCCGCGCCTGCTGCTCGGCGCACTGTTGATGGGCGTCGTCACCAGCGTGATCGCCGCCTGGATCCCCGCCCGCGCCGCCGCCCAAGTGGACCCCGTACTGGCGCTGCAGAAGGGACGATATCAACTGCTTTCCAAAGGCGAAAACCGCATCCGGCGCCAAGTCGCGGCGGCGTTGTTCGTCGTCGTTTTCTTCTGCCTATTCTTCGCGCAAAACCGGATCATTTTCTACTCCGGTTACTTCCTTACCGTCATCGCCGGTCTGCTGCTGGTGCCAACCATCGCGCTGTGGCTTAGCAAGGCCATCCGCCCGGCGATGAAATTTCTGCGCCCGGTGGAGGGGACCCTCGCGGCCGACAGCCTGATTCAATCGCCGCGGCGCACCTCAGGCGCCGTCTCCGCGCTCGCGCTCTCCATCGCCCTCGTTATCTCCCTCGGCGGCCTGGCCCGCGCCAGTTACAATTCCATCGACGAATGGATGCGCATCGCCCTGAACCCCGACATGTTCCTGACGCCCACGCAGAACATTACGGATCGAAGTTTCCGCTTTCCGGCTGGTATCGCCGAGGAAATCGGCCGGATTCCCGGCGTCCACCATACGCAACTCGTACGCAATGCGCGCGTCCTATACCAGGGCAACCCCGTGATGATGGTTTCGATTGATATCGCCGGCCTGAGCCGCGAATCCTACCTGCCCGCGGTCCAGGGCGACAGCGAAACCATGTACCGGCTGGCCGCCGCGGGGAAGGCCTTCGTCGTCTCCGAAAACTTCGCGGCGCTCTATAAGGTGAAGTACAACGAACCGCTGGCGATCAACACCCCGGCTGGCGTCCTTTCACTCCCCGTCGCCGGCATCGTCCGCGACTATGGCGACCAGAAGGGGACCGTCCTCATCGACCGCAAGCTCTTCATGCGGTATTGGAACGACGACTCGGTTAATGTCGTGCGCCTCTACCTGGACAAGAACGTCACCGTACCCGAAATGCGTACCCGCATCGAACGGCATGTCGCCGGCAAGACACGCCTTTTCATCTTCACTAATCAGGATCTGAAGGCTTACATCATCAAGATCACCGATCAGTGGTTCGGTCTGACGTACATTCAACTGGCGGTTGCGGTCCTGGTCGCCATTCTCGGCATCATCAACACGCTGACAGTTTCCATTACAGATCGCCGCCGCGAACTGGGCGTCCTGCAAGCCGTGGGAGCGTTGCGCGGGCAAGTGCGGCGGACTATTTGGCTGGAGGCGATCGCGATTGGCGTCATCGGGCTGGCGATTGGGCTCGCCTTCGGTTCCGTCGCGCTCTACTACAGCCTGGAGATGTCGGCGCGCGATATCGCCGGACTCCGGCTGGACTACACGTATCCGTGGAACATGGCGGCCGGCCTGTTCCCCGTCATCGTTGGCGCGGCGCTTTTTGCCGCCATCGGCCCGGCCGAACAGGCCGTGCGCGGCGGCCTGGTGGAGGCTTTGGAATATGAGTAGATTATCCGTCGCTCTGCTGGCCGCGGCCGCCTTCGCGCAGGACGCCAGGCAGATTGTCGAAGAGTCCCAGAAGCGGAATCGCTCCAATACGCAACGGTACGAGGGCATACTGCAAGTCTTCAATCCCAACGGTAAAAACAGCGAGAAACGCTGGCAGTTTTTTCGCTCGGGCAACTACGGCGAAAGCAAGGCGCTGCTGCGCTTCGTCAGCCCGCCGGAGGTGAATGGAGTGGCGCTGTTGATCGTCAATCACCCGGATCGCGCATCGGACCAATGGATGTGGCTGCCGGAACTTCAGCGCGACCGCCGCGTGGCTTTGCAGGACCGTTCCACGCGCTTCTTCGGCACCGATTTCAGCTATGAAGACTTGGAAGAACGCGACGTGAATCAAAGCGATTTCAAACTTCTCGGGGAAGAGAACATTGAGGGCCAGGTGTGCTGGAAAATCGAATCGACGCCGAAAAAGGGGAAGTCGTCGCAGTACAAGCGCGTTGTCATGTGGCTGCGGAAGGATATCTACTTTCCGGTTCAATACGAAATGTTCGCCAAGGAGCAACTCGTCCGCAAGCTCCACTACCGGCGGATTGAAAAGGTGAATGGCGTCTGGTCGGCCCTTGAAATGGAAATGCTCGATCTTCGACGGAAGGGCCGAACGGTGTTGCGGTCGGACAAGCTGCAATATAACGTCCCGCTGAAGGACGAGCTATTCACGCTGCAGTCTCTTCGTCGTGGCGAATGAAAACCGCCCTGTTAGCCGCTCTCGCGGGAACCTTGGCCGCTCAGACTTTCCAGCAGCGCGGCTATGTCGATCTCCGCACGTCGTTGTTCCCGCAGACGGCGGCGAACGATAGCGGCCGCGTGATTGCGGACGTTCTTTTTCGCTATGAAGCCTCCGCCAAACTCACGCCGTGGTTCAAGCTCAATGGCGCCATTGACGCCCGTACAGATACGCACCGCCAAACCGAACGCAGCCTCCGCTTCGATTGGAGGGACCGCGGCTTCCTGCGCCCCGCGCTATCCTTCCGCCGCTTGTCCGCCACCGCGTTCAACGGCCCGGTAACTTTCGAATTCGGTAAGCAGTTCATCCGTTGGGGCAAGGCCGATATTCTCAACCCGCTCGACCGTTTCGCCCCCCGCGACTTCCTGAACGTCATCGATAACGAATTCCTCGGTGTATTCGCGGCCCGGTTGACCTACGAAAAAGGACCTCATACCCTCGACCTTGTCCTGCAGCCGCGCTTCACGCCCAGCCGCACGCCGTTGTTGAATCAACGGTGGGTGGTGCTGCCGGCCGGCATGCCAGTGCCTTTTCCGTTAAGCCAGGGCGCCCCGCAACTGCCCGGCGGCGTTCAGACCGGCGTCCGCTGGAACTACCTCGGCCGCGGGTATGAGATGGCGCTGGCATTCTACGAAGGTCACAATCACTTGCCGCAAGTGGAGGGACGGCTGATCCCCAACCGCATTGAGCTCGTTAATACTTTCGCGCAAATGCGTATGTATGGCGGCGCCGGCGCCGTCCCGCTCCCGTGGTTCACCGTAAAGGGCGAGGGCGGCTATTTCTCGTCCACCAGCAAGACCGCCGATAACTATCTCCTTTACGTCGTCCAGCTTGAACGTACCGTCGGCGAATGGACACTGGTCGGCGGCTACTCAGGCGAACACGTCACGCAGAAAAAGACCGAACGAGACTTCGCCCCCGACCGCGGACTGGCCAGAGCGTTTCTGATGCGCGGCTCCTACGCTATCGACACGACGCGCACCATCGCCGGGGAAGCCGCCGTTCGCCAGAACGGCGACGGGGCCTGGATAAAGTCCGAGTACACGCAAACGCTTTCCACCCACTGGCAAGCCCGCGCCAGCATCACGCTGATTCGCGGCGATCCCAATGACTTTCTGGGCCAGTACCGCCGCAACTCTCACGCGATTCTCGGGCTGCGTTATAGTTTTTGAGAATCTTTCGTCAGCCGCGGCACGAGCGCTAGTCGTCAAAGCCGAGCCGCGGCTTAAAGCGTTTATAGACCAGCAACGGCACCGTAAGCGCAATACCCCCGAGAAGAAGAAACGCAAGGAGGAACATCCACCATGGGGCGGCGGGCATGGTGAGATTGCAAGGGAGATTACTGAGGCTCCGATGCGCCATGACTATAGCCGACAGCGCCAGCGATAGGAAGGCAAATGCAATCGCGGGAATGAAAAACCGTTTCCACGCGAAGACCATCTCGTAGAAGAGAACGACATGAGCTTGGCTGGGCGGCCGCTGAAGAGCCCAACGCGCTGGGCGACGTTCGCCGGCGCCGCCGCTCCAAAACTCCGGCGGCATCAGCAGACGGTCGTAGGAAAACAAAGTTGCCGCTGTAAGCGCGACCGACACGAGCGCCGAGAGTGCGCCCACCCCCGCCAGCAGCTTGTGAGCGGGATGCACCGCCTCCCAAATGTCTTTGTTCACCGTCAATCCCGTCCCGATCACTAACGCGCCGAGGAAAAATTTGGCCACATCGTACTTCAATTGAATCTTGGCCTTCAGCTCCGTCAGCAGCGTTTCCGGTTTATCCGTGATCAGCCACAAAAGTCGTTTAACGGGCTGAATTTGAACACAAGCGATCTCGGATGCGCCGATTGGAAGCGTGTCGGCCGGAAGCTTATCGTCAAGCAACCGCCTGGCTAAATGTGTGAGCTGCGGTTGGTGCCCAATGACTACGACCGCGGTTGGCTGGGTATTGCCGCCATCGACGCGCCCAAGCCTCGCGACAACTGATTTGATCCTGTTGTCCTCGGAGTCGACGCCGCTCGGTTCCGGTGCGAGTGCCATCCAAGGTTCGCTTGCCCCGGCAGAAATCCGCTTCCGTTGCCGAAGGACATGTTCGAATACTTGCGCCGTTCTTTGTGCGACAAGATGTGGGCTGTGGATTACTTCGGTCACCATCGCCGCCTGTTCCGCAAGTTGATCGGCCAGGCGGCCCGCAAGGGCGTAGGTGCGTGAAAGTCCAGGGGATCCGAAGTCGGAAGCGGGGCCAGGCGGCTTCTCTACCCAGCCTTTCATATCATGAGCGTTTTCATCCGCATCCCACGCCGGTTGCCGGCTTGCATGGCGGATTAGGAGGACGTAACGAGGCGCGGAGTTCTGTTCGATCATGTTCGTTTTCGGCCTCCTGGGTATGCCCCGTCCACCGATGATTAAGAGATCAGTTTACTGCGTAGCCGATGGTAGTTCCCCGCCGCCCTGTACACGCCGGCGGCGTTCGGCTCGATATAGGCGAGATAGCGGCGAGAGGGGGCCGGCAATATGGCGAGACTTAGACAGGCTTGACGTAGAAGCTGAGTGTCGTATTTAACCTGAGAATGAAACTCACGGGGCGGCACCGCTATCTACCAGATATCCGAATTGGCACAGTTCTAAGCGGATTCTCGAGGATCGAACGATGAAAAAAAGCGAAGCACGGTTTGGCGCGTTCATCGCGCTGGTATTGTCCACTCTTTTCATCCACTGCCCCTCGGCGCACGCCCAGGCCGCCGGACCCCAGACTGCCGGTGCGAAGCCTCCCGGCCCCCAGCCCATCGGAGCCGTGACGCAACGATGGACCGGTACGCTGTTCGACACCACTCGAAAGGGATGCGGCGTTGAGACGAAGGGAGCATCCCCAGCGGACACCTGCCCCGTGAGTGTCTGCACGCTCACCTTTGGCATTCGACTCCCCGATGGTAAGCTGTATAACTTCGACGAAAGCGGCAACCCCAAGGCCGCCTCGGCCCTCCAAAAGAGCCGAAAGGGGAGTAGGCAAGCATTTTCCTACTGGCAAACCGGAAAGGCGGCGAAGCCTATTACGGCCACCGTAACCGGTTCCGTGACCAGCGATCTGCTGAATCTCGACACGATTCGAATCGATTGACGCTCATCGGGATGGACGCAGCCGCGAACACGTCGTCAAGGTCCGGGGCACCTAACTATGTTGCGCAGTAACGTGACGGACTGGAGTCCGGAGGAGTTGTGGCGCGCCTATATCCAACTCACCGAGGCCGAGGCGGCGTTTCGCATCCACAAATCCGATTTGCGATTGCGGCCGGTGTGGCACCAAAAGCAGGAGCGCGTGGCGGCGCACATTCTAGTTCGCTTCCTGTCGTATGTCCTGTGGAAGACCCTGGGGCGGTGGCGCCTCCGGGCCGGATTGGGCTGCGAGCCGCGAAAGGTTTTTGACGAAATCTCCCGGATTGCACTGGTTGATGTCGTACTACCCACACGCAGCGGCGTCGTGATCCGGACACGTTGCGCCGCCAAGCCCACCGGCCACCAGTGTCACGTCCGGCGTTGCCGCGACCTGGAAAGTCTTATTCCTCGCCGGTCACCGGGCTCCGCCGCGCAGCTTCCACAACATTCTCGCGATCGGGGCAGGTCTCGCGTAAGCTGTGTCCGGAATAGGTCAGGTCGAGGGCCTCCCGCAGGCTTGCGAGTGCGCTCTCCGGCGCCCGGTGCCAGTAGTGAAGGTGAGACGTCGGCCACGATCCGCCGAACAATCCTTTTGGCGGATCGCGCAACTCCACATCCTTAATCTGACTACCGAGTTGAGGCTTTAAAGGCCCGCCAATGATGTCGTTCGTAAAGTACAAATTGGTCCATCGCGTGCAAGCGAAGAGCCCGGCGTGGTGCAGCACCAGCACATCGTGGTCATGTCCTTCGAATCTTGCCGTCTTGCACAACAGCCCCGCATCACGGAAGTCCTCAGGTTGCGGCGGGCACGTCGGTAGTTCCCGATCCATCTTTCGGGAACACAGATCCCGCCGATCGCGGGCCAGCAGGAATTCCGCATGCGCTAGCGGGCTACCAAGCGTCACGAAGTCGGTGATCTTCCACTTAATCCCAAGCCGGCGCTGCTCGTCCCACAACTCACGCTGTAAGGATCGATAGTCCTTATCCGTCTCCGCCCGACGGGTGTTGATTCGGTCGCGCATTTTTCGCCACACGGGCTGTTCAAGATCGGTTTTGTCACAAACATCGCCGGGATAGCTGTGCCACTCCTGCCAGAGGTACTTGAGAGCGTCGTAAGCGATCACGCTTCCGAGGCTGTGCCCGACGACGACGATACGGTCGTAGTGTTGCGTGGAGTGGTAGGGATTTGAATGCAGACCGCGTAGGACTTCAAGCGCGGACCGCCTAATGGCGTGTCGCACTTTTACGTTCGGGGCCGTCGCGCTGAGGTAGCGCGCCGCATCGCCGGCGTAGTGCAGGCCAAAAGATCCAGCCGCGGCGCGGACAATCCAGACCACCGCGGCGCCGAAAACGCCATAAGCGGCCGCAGTTGTGGCACCCGGCCAGTAAATAGCGGTGCCAATGGCGGCTACGATCAGCATCAGCCACGCGAGGGTCCACGCGGTGCGCAGGCGCGCGGGCACCTCGGAGCGCCGGCGAAGCAGCAGTACCCGTAGCCATGCGGTCACGTGTCCCCATGTGGTGTCCCCCATCTGATGAGCCCAATAGAGCTCGTAGAAGTCCGTGCGGATCTGTTGACTGGGCGTCCTCGGCGCGGACAGCCGATACAGCTCCAGGGTGTCCGAAATACGATCGGGCTTGACAAAACATTGATCCTTGCCGATCAATCCGTCCACACATTGATCCTTGCCGATCAACCCGTCCACGAATCTCCGCAACGTCTCGTTGGGTTGCTGTTCACCGATTCCGTGGATGATCAGGATAGCTTGACGAGGGCCTTGGTCCTTGGTTTTTTCAGCGCCGGTCACCGTGTCTCCTCCCTGGATGGGGCCGCGTCACTGGTTCAATGTCACGATTCACCTCCGCTCGACGAACTGCCGCCAGAAGTCGTATCCGTCCTCGTGGTCCATCGCGTTCGCCGCGCGGCTTACTTTGTAAAAACTATACACCCCGCCGAGCCGAAAAACGGCCGGAAGCCCTTCCCCCGAGGGCCCAAGGTCGTATTCCCCTTAGAGCCAAAGCGTCGCCGAATCCTCGCCGGCCGACTCGACGTCAGTACATTGCATACGGTCATCTAGGCGTTCACACCCATTGGGTACAGCCGCCCGCTTCTCTAGAATCGCTAATAGCACCCCGCAAGGGATCTAACTATATGTTGACTACTACCCCCGTCACCCGCAGCTCGACGTCTTACTTTTCCGAGACCGAAGCGGCCCAAGCGCTGGGGATCTCCATAGACCGGTTTCGCGACCTCGTGCGCACCCATATCGCTCAAACCGAGGAAGAAGTGAATAATATCGGCGCCACCACCTACCAGGCTTCCGATCTTCTGGTTCTCAGACTCCTGGCGAAAATTCCCGTTCAACTCTAATCCGTTGTAGACTGTCGAAGTTATGGCGAAACTAGGATTTTTGGGTTTGGGCATCATGGGATACCCCATGGCCCGTCATTTATTGGAAGCCGGCCACGAAGTGGCCCTCTGGAGCCACACCGCGTCCAAGGCGGAGGAACTGGCCGCAAAGTTCCCCGGCCTCGGCTCAGCCTGTGCCTTACCGAAAGACGTCGCCGCGGCGTCAGACGTCATTTTCCTCATTGTTGGCGATACGGCCATGTCCGAACAAGCCGTCTTCGGCCCCGATGGGCTAATGGAAACCGCTAAGCCCGGTACCGTTATCGTTGACGCCTCCACCGTCGCTTGCGCCTATTCCAAGTCCGCATCAGCCCGTTGCAAGGCCAAAGGCGTCGATTTTCTCGACGCTCCCTGCACCGGCTCTAAGCCCGGCGCCGAAAATGGCGCACTGACGTTCATGATCGGCGGCGCCCAGGATGTCTTCGATCGCGTCAAGCCGTTTCTGGAGCCCATGGGCAAGCGCCTCTACTACTGCGGCGGACCCGGCCTCGGCATGCACGCCAAACTCACCCAGAACCTGATCCTCTCCAATCTTCTGCAAGCATTTAATGAAGGCCTGGTTCTCTCGACCAAAGCCGGCGTCGATCCCGAACTTATGCTCGACATCCTCGACAACTCCGCCGCCAAAAGCGGCCTGATCGCCTTCAAAGCCCCATTCGTTTTCCGCCGCGACTTCTCCACCAACTTTTCCGTAAAGTGGATGCACAAGGATATCGGCCTGATGCTCGATTCCGGCCGCGACGCCGGCGTACCCCTTCCGCTCACTTCTCTAACCCATCAAATGTTCCAGGCAGCCATCGCCACCGGCCATGGCGATGAGGATATCTGCTCTACTATCAAGGTGTTAGAGGGAATGACCGGGGTCGAGGTCAAGAAGCGGGAAAACTAATTTCATTTTTCACATAAAAAAGTCTTGCAATTCCAAAAACCATATATTAGTATGGAATCAAGCCAGGGAGGCAACTCCCACCAAAGCGAGACTAACCTCATAAAGACCCCTGAAGCATCCTCCCTGGCGCCCTTCGGGGTTCTCCTATTTTCGGTATACTAATGGCTGCGAGCCATGGAAAAGTCTCTTAGGAACATCGACGATCCCTACAAGTGGTCGCTTGAGACTGTAGAACTGTTGCGTGCGGGGGACTTCGCCCGTATCGACATGGATGAGTTGATTAACGAGATTGGGACGCTTGCCAGCGGATTACGCCGGGAATTGCTGTCGCTTTTAAAGGACATCCTGGAAGCGTTGCTTATTAAGGATTTCGTGAGCGCCGATAATGAGGAAGCCGAGCGTCAGCTAGTCAATGCCCAGGGGCAACTCCAGCTTCTTTTCTATGCTTCGCCTTCGTTAACGGAAGCGTTGGACGATTCCGTACTTAAAGCGTACGGGCGTGCCAAGGATTACGTCGCTCGAGAGTATGGCGTCGCGATTCTTCCCGATCGATGCCCTTTCCCAATCGACCGCATCACAGAAGATCCGTTTGATCGGATGGTAGCCGAAGGCAAGTTCGATGAAAACGTCCCTGCAAGCTCTTAGAGAAATGGGAAAGACCGAACTTCATGAACTGGAAAACCGGTTGGATGTGCTTCTTGAACACTTGCTGAAAATCAAACACGTAAAAGGGAATGTCGGCGCCGAGAACCTCCGGGGTTGGAAAATCTCGGTTGAAAACCAACAAATTCAGTTGATCGATCTCATTGAAGGAAATCCCGGTCTAAAGCCAAAGGTTACCGATACACTCATTGACAATGTGCATCGATCTGTAGCGGCCCGTGTAAAGGAGCAATATCCAAATGTCCCGTTCCCCCAATCCCGTCGGATGTCAATGGAAGAAATCGTAGGCAACGAACTAATGGAAATGCTGAGAAGGCGGTGAAATGAGGACGCTGACCGTCTTAGGCTCCACCGGATCCATTGGGACCAGCACCCTGGACGTTGTTCGCCAAAATCGCAACTTGTATCGTGTCCACGCGCTCGTCGCCGGTGCCAACGTCGATCTCCTGCTCGGTCAGATTCGCGAATTCGAACCCAAAGTCGTTGTCGTCGCCGACTCCCAAATTCAGGATCGCTTATCCGCGCGCCTCGATGAAGCCGGCTGGGAAGCCGGCTGGAAACCTCAAATCGATAGCGGCGCCAAGGCCCGCGTCGCCGTCTCAACCGCCCCCGAAGTGGATTTCGTCATGTCCGCCATCGTTGGCGTCGCCGGGTTGGAAGCGACCTATGAGGCCATCGTCCATAAAAAGGCGGTCGGGTTGGCCAATAAGGAAACCTTAGTCGCCGGGGGCAGCCTCGTGATGGCCGCCGTGAAACAACACGGCACGCAAATGATCCCCGTGGACAGTGAGCACAATGGCGCCCACCAATGCCTCCGCGCGGGCCGCCGCGAAGACGTCGCCAAACTTATTCTCACCGCCAGCGGCGGCCCCTTTCGCAAGACGCCGAAGGAGCGGCTGCAATCGGTGACCGTCGCCGAAGCCCTGAATCACCCCACCTGGAAAATGGGCCGCCGCATTACCATCGATTGCGCCACCCTAATGAACAAAGGGTTTGAAGTCATCGAAGCCTGCTGGCTCTTCGATTTTCACCCTCGCGATGTCGAAGTCGTGGTCCACCCGCAGTCCTCCGTGCACGCCATGGTCGAGTATAACGACGGCAGCGTCATCGCCCAAGTCTGCGCCACCGACATGCGGATGCCCATCCAATACGCGCTCACTTATCCCGCCCGCCACGCCGCCCCCGTCCCCCGTATGGATTGGAAATCCGCGCGGGTTTGGGAGTTCGAGCCGCCCGATTTCGACAAATTTCCCCTTCTGCGCCTGGCTTATCAGGCCCAGGAAGCGGGCGGAGCGGCTACTTGTATCCTGAATGCGGCCGATGAGATAGCGGTGGAAGCGTTCCTGGAGGAGCGATTGGACTTTCCGGGGATTTCCGAAGTGGTAAGTGAGACACTGGAAAAGGTACCCAATCGCACTCCCCGCAGCGTCGAAGAGGTATTGGAAATCGACCGGCGGAGCCGCCGCGCGGCCCGCAACTTGGTTCACGAAAGGGTTCCCGCCGCCCGCTGAAGCGTGGCTGGCGGTAGCGAGTACGCATGGCAGTCATTAACAATATCTGGTGGATGCTGGTCCTGATCGGGATCATGATCCTCATCCACGAACTGGGCCATTTTTGGGCCGCGCGCTGGTTTGACGTGCATGTCGAGGCGTTCAGCTTCGGCTTCGGCCCCCGTCTGTTCGGCTTCCGCCGGGGCGAAACCGATTTCCGCGTCTCCCTCATTCCCTTTGGCGGCTACGTGAAGATGGTGGGTGAACAGCCGGGCGAGGACGGCGGCGAAGACCCGCGCGGATTTCTCGCCAAGCCGCGCTGGCAACGCATGATCATCGCGTTCGCGGGGCCGCTGATGAATATCCTGCTCGCCGTCGGACTGCTCGCCGGCTTGTATATGAACCGCTATCCGAAGGTGGTTGGTTCGGAGGGCGCGCCCACCGTTGGATTCGTCGAAAAGAATTCCCCCGCGGCCAAGGCCGGGGTGCAGGAACTGGATGTCATCACCGCCATCGACGGCAATCAAAACCCGAGTTGGGAAGAGATCACCCTGACCGTCGTCGGCGCGGCCAATCGCGAAATGCCCATGGTCCTCAACCGCGGCGGACAACAGGTGCTCGCCACCATTACCCCGGAAATCGATGAGCAGACCGGCGTCGGCAACGCCGGCTGGTACGATCTTCACGAAATCCAGGTTGGCGCTCTTTCCAGCGGCATGGGCGCGGAAAAGGCCGGGGTAAAAGGCGGAGACGTCCTGGTCGCCCTAGACGGCATCCCTCTCCGTTCCACCGCCAAGCTCCATTCTCTACTGAGGGAAGGGGCCGGTAAGCCCGTCCAGCTCACTTTTGGCCGTGATAACAAGCTGACCACCGTCACCGTCGAACCCAAGCTCACCGAGCTCGACGCCAAGACCAAGCGTTACCTGCTCGGTGTGCAGCTAACCCCCCGAGTGATTTTCGTTCCTCTGCCCCTCGGCGAAGCGCTGAAGGAGTCGGTTCGTCAAAACAAGCGTAGCGCCGGCGTGATTCTGCAACTCCTCCGCGGCATGGTGGAGCGCCGCACTTCGCCCAAATCCCTCGAAGGCCCCATTGGCATCGCCCGCCTGTCGAGCGAAGCCGCCCGCGAAGGCTTCGCGACCTTCATCGGCCTAATGGCCGCCGTCTCGCTTAATCTCGCTGTATTTAACCTCTTGCCCATCCCCATCCTCGACGGCGGAACCATCCTGATGCTGCTAATCGAAATGGTGATTCGCCGCGACCTCAGTTTGCAACTCAAGGAAAACATCTTCAAGCTAGGCTTCGTGTTCCTGATGATGGTGGTCGCTTTCGTCCTCTACAACGACATCTCCAAGCTACTGCCGACTTAACCCCATTGCACCCGCGGGAACTATGTTAGATACTTGCGTCTGACCCAGTTTGCCGACCCAACATGGAGGTGAAATGTTGAACTGGCTGTATGGGCGTCACCTGCCACTGTGGCTTGGCGCCATAGTTCATATCGTCGGTGTTTCGGTTGTCCATGCGGCCATTCCTTGGGCGCTATCTTTGCTGGCCGCCCGGCATGGTTGGGAGGCGGGCGCGCCAGGGTCATGGAACCTCGTTGGACTCATCCCGGTTGCCGCCGGGTTATTTATAATTGTCTGGAGTGTTCGCGCGCACTTCACCGCGTCGCCGGAGGGTTGGCGGTTGGAAAAAACGCCCCATTACCCGACGCCGGCATATCTGCTTTCGCGGGGGCCTTACAAATACAGCAGAAATCCCATTTATCTTGCCGAGGGGACAATCTGGTTAGGCTGGATGCTGTTCTATGGAAGTTTTGCCGTTCTCGGCGTCTTTGCGTTGGGATCCCTGCTGCTCGGCCCAATCGTCGTGCGCCGTGAGGAACGCGGGCTGGAGGCAAGGTTCGGAGACGTCTATCGCGAGTATGCAAGGAACACCCCACGCTGGCTGGGGAAGGCCAAAGCGCCACCGATTTCGTCTTGAAGAATCGATGCACCGATAAACCGCGTGGTCTTGTATCCATTTTGGATCGCATCAACGACCGCGGACCGCGGTCTTTGGCCAACGCTCGTTCTTGCTCGCCGCTTTTCGACACTGTCTTCGCATACCAAAATATGTATATTTGTAAGGTGGAAGACCGAGACCGCACCAAGGTTCTCCGACGGGTCGGTTCGTGACGGACAGACGTGAAGTCGTTTCCCGGCCGCATAAGATCGGAAATCGGCCACGCACTTTACATGGCCCAGAAGGGAGCGACCGACCCGGCGGCAAAAGTGATGAACGGATTTGGCGGGCGAAGTGTACTTGAGATTGTTGCGCTCCACGATGGCGACACATGGCGCGCGGTCTACACGGTGCGGTTTGAGGACGCCGTGTACGTTCTACATGCGTTTCAGAAGAAATCGAAATCCGGCATCGCGACACCGCAAAAAGAAGTCGACCTCATCCGGAAACGGCTGGCCGATGCGGAACGCGATAACAAGCGAAGGCAGAACTGAGTATGGCAACCAAGACCCCGAAAAAAACTATATCTCCAGATCGAGAGACCATCACCGAAAGCGGCGGCAACGTCTTCGCCGACCTAGGCCTGCCAAATCCGGAACGGGAAATGATGAAGGCCCGCCTGACGCTGGAAATATTCCGCATCGTCCGAGAACGCGGCCTCACTCAGGCGCAGGCCGCCAAGGCCCTCGGCGTCAAACAGCCCCACGTATCACTACTGATGCGCAACCGCGCCGGAAGTTTTTCGGTCGGCCGGCTCATGGAGTTTCTGACCACGCTCGGCCGGGACGTGGAGATCACCGTCCGGCCCGCCGGCAACGAGCACGGCGAGATGACCGTTCACTGCGATTGACCTCTTGAAGGACTCGCGCAAAACGGACTCGGCCGCGGCGATGGGGATGCGAGAGTTCCTAAAAGGTTGGGGGCCGCGACCGGCCTTTGCGCTTACGAAGCCACCCGCCTCTCGGTAGTTGCAAACCCATACGTTTCCCCGGCATCGTTCACCAGCGCGGAAACATTCACCGACACCTCCACGGCTCGCCCATCTTTCGCAATCCGTTTCACCCATTGCGGCTCCACCGATCCATCTTGACCCTGTTGCCGGACGGCCGCCAGCGCCTGTTCCCGGCCGCTTTCCGGCATCAGGTCGCGGATATTCATCGCCAACGCTTCGGCTTCGCTCCAACCGTACATCTTTTCCGCCCCGGGGTTCCAAGCCAGAATGCGGCCCGCCATGTCCTGCACTAGAATGGCATCGCGGGCGTCGCGCACCACCACGGCCAAGCGCCGCATAGCTTCGGAGTTCTGCAGCGCTATCTGCGCCTGCTTCATCGCGGAAATTTCCGTGAACGTAATCACCGCGCCCTCAATCACGTTTTCCAAAGTCCGATAGGGCCGAATGCGTAGCAGATACCACTCCCCGCTATTCGTCCGCACTTCCAGTTCCTTCGGAACCAGGTTGTCCAACACCTCTCTCACGTCTAACGCCAAGTGGTCATAGCCCTCAAGTTTAGAGCGGATCTGGTCAACCGGACGCCCTACATCGGACTCGATCAGGTTAATCAACGCGGAGACGGTCGGCGTGAAGCGAAGGATACGTAGGAGGTGGTCCACAAAAATCGTGCCGATGCCGGTGCCGCTCAGCAAATTCTTCATGTCGTTGTTGGAGCGCGATAAGTCCGCCACTTTGGCTTGCAACTCGCCGTTCACCGTGGACAACTCCTCATTCACCGATTGCAATTCCTCCTTGGATGTCTCCAGTTCCTCGTTCGTGGATTGCATCTCCTCGTTCACCGACTGCATTTCCTCGTGGGCGGAGCGCAATTCTTCGTTCGAAGTCTCCAACTCCTCGATCGCCGTCTGCAGGTACTCATCCTTCGCCCGCAATTCCTGCTTCAGCTTAATAATGTAGGCGTCGAGATCCGGGCTGAACGCCGCCACGCCTTCCACGGCCTCTATCGAAATCTCCGTGGAATGCTTGAGGCCTGCCGCCGCCGCCTCCTCGATGATGACCAGAAACAGGCCATTCGGTATCGCTTCGTCCAGGTCCGCGGGTACCGGCAGCACGGTCAGCTTCACCGTCGTGGAATGGGTGTCGTTTTTCACCCGCAAACCTGCGTGGTGCGTTGCGATTCGCTGGGTCACCGAGCGGTGCAAAGCGATCGTCAAATCGCCGCGCAACCCTTCGCGAGCCATCCTGAAGATATTCATGCTGGCCGCGCCCGGCGTCGGTTCCAGGTATCGGCCGGTGCGGCCCAGCAGGTACAGGATGTCGCCGCGTTCGTTGACCAGCGCGCCGACCGGCGAGTAGTGCTCCAACAATGTCCGCTCGGCGATCTCCCGCAACGGTAGTTTCTCGCTCAGCGTTCCGCCCCCCGCTTGCCGTACGATTTCGTTTGCCGGGGGGTGCTGAAACAACCTCGAGATGTTCGCTCGCTGAGGACCGAATTCATCCGTTTTTCGCTGATAGATTTTGGCCTTGCGGTCGATCGGCGCAAAGAGGTTCCCAAAATCTCCGATACTCTCCGACGAGCCCAACACCAGCACCCCGCCTGGGTTCAACGCGTAGTGGAACAGCGGCATTAGCTTTTTTTGTAGCTCCGCGCCCATATAGATCAACAGATTGCGGCAACTAATCAGGTCCAGCTTCGAAAATGGCGGGTCTCGGATCAGGTCGTGTTCCGAAAAAATCAGCATGTCGCGAATGGTCTTGTGGATGCGGTAGGTGCTGCCGTCCGGATGCTCCTGTTCGAAAAAGTGGGCGAGCCGCTCCGGCGAAACGTCGGCTATGATGCTGGATGGGTATACGCCGGCGCGGGCGTGGTCGATGGCTTCGCGATCGATATCGGTGGCGAAGACCTGCACCTTATAGTTCTCTTTCAATAGTTCAATGCGTTCCCGGAACAGTATCGCGATGGAATAGGCTTCCTCGCCGGTGGAACAGCCGGGCACCCAGACGCGAATCGTCTTCGCCGCGGCCTTACTGGCGAAGAGCTGCGGGATAACTTGTTTTTGTACTTCATCGAAAATCTCGGCGTCGCGGAAGAAATTCGTGACGCCGATCAGCAGGTCGTGAAACAGCGCGTCCACTTCGCCCCGTGTGAGCTGCAAATAGCGGAGATAGTCTTCCAGCCGGTCGATCTGGTGGACGGCCATACGCCGCTCGACTCGCCGTATGATCGTGTTCCGTTTATATTGCGAAAAGTCGTGTCCGGTCTGGGAGCGGAGCAGGAGGAATATTTTTTCCAGCCCGTCGGCCGGCTGCGGAGCCTGCGAGGGGACGCGTAGGACGGAAGTCCCAAACGCGTGGGAGACGTAGGCGATTAGTTGAGCCGGCATCTCGCTTGGAGGCAGTACAAAATCCACCATGCCGGTAGCGATGGCGCTGCGGGGCATGCCGTCGTACTCGGTGGATTCGGGTGTCTGCACCATCACCATGCCCCCCTCGCCCTTCACCGTCCGGACGCCCAGCGTACCGTCGCTGCCGGTGCCGGAGAGCACGATGCAGATGGCTCGCTCATGCTGATCCTGGGCCAGGGAGCGGAAGAAAAAATCGATGGGCAGCCGGATGCCGCGGGCCAACGTGGGTTCCAGCAGTTGCAACGCGCCGTTCAAAAGCGCCATATCGCGATTGGGCGGGATGATATAAGCGCAATTGGGCTTGATCACCATCCCGTCCTCCACCTCGAAAACCTGCATTCTGGTGTAGCGCCGGATCAACTCCGAAAGCAGGCTCTTGTGGTCGCGGGCCAGATGCTGCACTAAAACAAAGGCCATGCCGGGCGCGTTGTCGGCGGGCATGGTGGAGAAGAACGCTTCGAACGCCGCCACGCCCCCGGCGGAGGCGCCAATGCCGACCACCGGGAATCCCGGGCTATGTTGTTCGTATTGCGGCTCCGCCTGCTTCGGTTGGACGGTTTCGTCGGGCGCCTTCGCGCCGCTGGTGGTTTCGGCCATAATCTAGGTCTCCCGGGTCGTCCGGTAAAGCTTAATGATAGATTATCGCACCCGTCAAAATGTCCATTTATTTATCGTCGGCCGCCGCGATGGAACGGTTCTTCCTCCGGCTCACTGCAAAGGTATTTGAATCGCAAAATCCTCCAGAGCGTCATCAAGGATTGCTCGGCGTAGCGCATCCAAGCGGCTGTCGACTCAGCCGTCCTCTTTCCGGTTCGCTTTCCCCGCCCCGCTTCCAACTCCTTCCGCGGCGCCTCCAAAACCACCGCCGTCATGCTCACGCCCCGTATGGCCGCCGGTTCCGCGGCCATCCGGGGCGCTTCCCACTATCCCTACTTCGCCAGCGTATAATTCACATCCACCGCCGTCTCAATCTCCACCGGCTGCCCATTGAGCAGCGTTGGCGTATACTTCCACTGATTCACCGCCTCCATGGCCGACCGCGCCAATTCCGCCGACGGCGACATCAGCAGCGTCAACCCCATCACATCCCCCTCTTTCCCAATAACCGCCCCCATCCGCACCGTTCCCTGCACGCCCGCCTGTTTCGCCTCGCCCGGATAACTCGGCCGGACCATCTTCACTATCTTCGCCGCCTGCACATTCCCGCTCACCCGAATCCGCTGCGGTTCGGAGGAAGCGGGAGCGGCCGAAGGTCCGCCTTTCCCCCCGTCCACCGTCACCGTCTCACGCACCTTCCCCAAATCCAAATAGAAATCGGCCCGCGCCGTCTTGCCCGTTTCAATCCGCCTCCCTCCAACCGCCAACAACGAATATCCCGGTTTCAAAACTTCAATGGAATACACGCCCTCCGGCACGCCCGTCACGGAATATGCCCCATCCGCCCCCGTATCGAACGAATACTCCGAGACCCCCTTCAGAATCACCTTCGCGCCCGGAATAACGCCAACGACATCCCGCACCGCCCCCTTCATCTGCACGCCCGAATCCTGCCAAGCCACCAGCGGCGTCACCAACAGTAAACCAAAAACCGCCGCGCCCAGAACACGGAAGGCGCTGACCGGCCGGCGCCGCCGCGACCCATCCAACACCGCCATTAAACGCCCCTCCAATTCCCGCGGCTTCGCCATCGCCATCACCGCCGCCGGCATCCGCTGGCCGGCCGCCTCCCGCGCCACCGCCACTAAATTCTCGGCATACAAATCGGACGAATTTCCCGTCAATACCTGATCGTCGCAAGCCATTTCACTTTCCTTTCTTTGTTGAGCCGCGGCCCACCAGGCCAACGGATGAAACCAGTACAAGCAACAGGCCAGCGTCCCCGCCAGCCGCCACAATAAATCCCGCCGGCGCACATGCGCCAACTCGTGCGTCAACACCATTTCCAGCCGCTCCACCGGCCACGAATCCGCGGACGAAGGCAGCAGAATCACCGGCCCCGCCGCCACCGCCGGCATTTTCAACCCGGCGCACGTCCGGACCGCCACGCCCGCGTAGGTGGAATGTTCCGTTGAGGAGGCCACCATCCCCGTTACCCGCACAAACCCCACCAGCCACCACCCCGCGGCCCCGGCCATACCCGCTATCCAAGCCCACCAAACCATCCCCCGGTAATCGACCTGCCGGTCCTCCGGCCCCACCGAAATCGTAATTCGCTGTACTTCCAAAACAGGTGAAACAAACGCCACCGGCGGTGGCTCAATCCGCAACAGGAACGGCAACAGCAACGACAGGACTAATGAAACCGTCCACATCGCGTGCCGCTCCCCAGCCGACCAGCGCCGCCCCGCCAATCTCGTGGCCAAACCCGCCGCCAACAACAACACGCTCATCCCCAGCAGACACCGTACCACCAGCATTAGACACCTCCCTTTCGCGCCTTCGCAATCAACCCCTCCAACCGGTCCAACTCTTCCTTCGACAAACGAACCCCATCGCCGCCCAACAATGCCGCCATCGCCCCCGCCGCCGACCCCTCGAAAAACGTATCCAACACATGCCGCAGCGCGCTCCGCCGCGCCGCCTCCGCCTCGACGACCGGCAAATAGACATACCGCGGCCCGTCTTCCCGGTGCCTCACGTGTCCCTTCTCTTCCAAGATCCGCAATAACGCCCGAACCGCCGAATACCCCGGCGCGTCCGGCATATCCGCCTGTATCTCCAACGCCGTCGCTTCCTTGCGCCGGAACAGCACATCCAGAATCTGCCGCTCCCGCCGGGATACCAACGGCACGCCGCTACTTTTTTGAACCATGCTAAAAAACCAGCACCTCTCTGCTAACTTTTTAGCATACTCTGCGCCGTTGTCAAGCTTTTTTTCTCCGGAGCGTTATCGCGGATTTGGATCCGCCGTTGAACACGTCCACCCACTTCCCCGGAGCTTGCCGGTTCGCGCGCCACAACCCTGGCCAAAGTGTTCCGCCGGATCCCCGGCGTCCTGTCGAAGTAGTCGTTCTTCCACGATGACGGCGCCGTCGGCTACAAACAGGTCGGCACAGCATCGATTTCTTCCGCGTGACTCGCGGCGGACGCAGCCCGCAAGCGCGCACATGACCGGGTGAGGCCACAGGTGGAGTTCAGTGCCCCGGTGCTCCGGAGAGAAAATGCGGAAACAGTGATTTGGGCGGTGCCGTTAAAGTAACTACACAAGCATTATCATTATTTCTGTGCTGAAACCTCTAACTCGGGCAGCGCGTAATCCCGGCCGGCATCGATTTTGTCGAACAAACCACCGGGATTTATTTCCGCCTGCAACCCTTAGTACTGTACAACTTGACGATTGGCGGATGTCTTATCGGGAACAATGAGACCCGCCAACTCAAACCCCAATTCGCGCTGAAATGCGATTTTTCAAGTACGCGGCAGCCGCGTACTTTGCGAGTAGGCAGCGCAATTGTTGCTCCGCCTCCACGGAAGCGCTTCCATGGATCAACACCTCTTTTCCGCTCGACAGCGCGATTTTCGAGATTTCTTCGGCTACTATCGGGTCTTCGACGGATGCCCTAGCCCGGATGTCGTCGGCACGTTAGTGGGCGCTTTGCCTCGTAAATTGCGTGACCGAGGCCAGTACGAAGACACATAGAAAGAAGCCACCGGCGGTTGCGGGAACCCACTTTCCGCAGTTGGTCTGTCTGCCACCCCAAAGGTGACGCGCTAGTCCGGAACGCAGCCGCAAGGCAAGCGATCAGTCGCCGTTACGGGCAGCTTCACGGATTTCACGAACGCGCGCCGCCGGATTCCCCGTCAATTCGGCGAGCCGCGCGCCCACCGCGCGGCTCAACTCGCCGATCGGCACGTAGTTTTGCGCGGCCGCCTCCATCGCCTCGATTACCTCCGGCGGCATTAGAGATCCGCCCAGATGCGTGTACGTCCCGGCGGCGTTGATGATCGGAGGCAGCCCCAGCCGCGTGTACACCTTCACCGCCCGGGGCCGCGGAACAAACTCCTGCGGGTCAACGGAAAAATTCTCACGGCTCTCCCCATCAAAACAAATACTTCAACGCGAACTGCATCTGCCGGTTCGGGTTCAGCCCGCGCGTGCCTGAAATCACGCCGAACGCCCCGGTTCCCAGCGTGTTCCCCGGGTTGTTGAACTGCGGCGTATTAAACGCGTTGAAGAACTCCGTGCGGAACATCAGGACTTGTCCCTCCTTCCAGGGCATCTTGAAGTTCTTGCTGATCGACAAATCCCAGGTATTCGCGCCGGGGCCCAGCAGAGTGTTGCGGCCAGCCGTGCCATAACCGCCCGAACCCGGGATGAACACGCCGTTCGAAGCCGGCGCGCCCTGATAGGTCGAACGCACGAATGCGGTTGTGTCGAACCAGCGCGAGGGATCGCGCCGATCGCCAGGCAGGTTGGCGTTCACTCCCAGCGTGTGGGGGCGCGACGCTTCATTGCCGCCCTTGTTCTGGGTATCGCCGCTCTGGCTCACCGTAAACGGCTGGCCGCTCTCGAAGCTTAGCAGCCACCCCCCCTGCCAGCCGCCGAGTATCGCACCCCCCGCGCCGGTCAACTGCTTGCCCCAGGGTAGTTCCCAAATGCCGCCGACGATCACGCGATGCCGCAAGTCCTCGACGCTGTTGCCGCGCTCATTGGCGCCGCGGAGCCGCGCGCTCTGGCACCCGCAGCCGCCGCGGTTCACCGTCTCCGTTATGTCGTCGATCATGTGGCTCCACGTATATGCGGCCGTCAGGTTCAGCCCATTTGAAAAGCGATGCTCGTAACGCGATTGCAGCGAATGATACAGCCCATTGCCGTCCGAGACCATCATCCGAATCGTCGCGAAGTCCGGGTATGGACGCCGTTCCTGCACCGGCCCGGGCCCCGGCTCGGGCTGGTTAAAATTCCGCAGACTCGTGTCGACGTTCGTGCTCTTGCTGGCCACCCAGCCCACCTCCAGCACATCGTTGGTGGTGATCTGGTGAGCGATCGTGGCGTTGTAGTTCTGCACGTAAGCGTTCCGCCGCTTCCGGTCCACCGGTACCGTGACAACATTAAAGATCGGTTTGTCGGGATAAAGCTCCCGCGGTACCGGATTCTGAATCGTCGCGATCGGCGCTATCGGGTTGCCGGCCGCGTTCACCAGTTCATTACGCACCGTCAGGCTGCCGCCCGCCGGCGGATTCAACTGCAGGATATTCATGTTGTCGAACTGAGCCGCGGTTCGGAAGATTCCGTACCCGGCACGAAACACGGTCTTGTTCGAGATGCGGTAGGCCAGGCCAAAGCGCGGTCCCCAGTAGTTGTACTCCGGCAGATACGGCTGCATGAAGGTCTTCGGATCGTCCGGCACCAGGCGCAGCGGGCCCGGCAGGCCGAAACTGAGGAATCGCGTGACTATGTTCTTCTCCTGCGGCAGTGTGAAGTAATCCCAGCGCACTCCGATATTGAGTGTCAGCCGGTTGGTCGCTTTCCAGTCGTCCTGGGCATAGATACCGAACCGCCAATTTCTTACGTCGGACAGCGGGACCCCCTCGGGCGTGAGCGTTTCCCGCGGGAAGCCCAGCATGTACGCGGCCGCGCCCAGGCCCGCGATATCGCGGTTGAATGTCAGTTGTCCAAAGGGCCAGTTGTTCGTCGTCGCCTCATCCAGGTGGTAGCGCATGTCGCCGCCAAACTTCAGCGCATGCCTGCCCCGGATCACGCTGACGTTGTCCACCCACTGGTACGTCCGGGAGTTGTCGATGTTCGACGAAGCCGCCAGCTCGCCCATTCCCAAATAGCCTTCGATGTTGATCGTCGGGAAGCCCTGCTCGTCGTTGCGCAGCGGCCGGCCGTCGGGGCCGCCCACCAACATCCCTCCGATCCCCAGGTCCTCAATCTTGAAACCGGTTCCCGTGCGCGGTCCGATCCGGCGGATATGCCCCTTGTGATACCCGAAGCGGAACTCGTTGAACAGCGACGGCGAGAACGTATGGATGTGCTGAATCCCCAGGCTTTGGTTCGGAAACGTGCGGTCCAATTGGCTGAAATTGGGATTGATGCTCATGGCCGGGAAGTCCCGCTGGGAGTTGACGTAATGGAAGGCGAATTGATCTTTCACGCTCAGGTGATAGTCCACCCGGGTCAGCAGTTGATCGATATTCAGATCGTCCTGCGCGGTTCCCGCGTAGTTCTGGCCGCCGGTCTGGTTCGGCGCCGGCATGTACGTGTTGATCAGGTTCACCGAGACCGGATTCAGCCTGTTGGCCGGGATGATGTTACCGGGAAACGGCTGCAGGTTTAAAGGATCGACGATCGGCGTGGCGACTTCACTGAAATCTCCGCGCCTCATGGCCAGCGGCATCACGATCGCGGTGCTCGCGGACTGGCGTACCTCCCGCACACCCTCATATCCCGCCATCACAAAGAGCTTGTTTCTCTTGATCGGCCCGGCGATCACGCCGCCAAATTGATTGCGCCGCAGGACTGGCTTGGGCCGCGGCGCCGGCGCGAAGTAACCCCGGGCGTCCAGCGCGTTATTGCGCAGAAATTCAAACAACGCTCCGTGGAATTCATTCGTGCCGCTCCGAAGCTGCACGTTGATATTGGCGCCCGACTGGCCGCCATACTCCGCCGAGTAGTTCGAGCTCTGCACCTTGAATTCCTGGATCGCGTCCACCGACGGATAGAAGTTCACGAACGGCGCACGGTTGTTCACCGCCGTGATGCCATTAATGTTCACCTGCATCCAAACGTCGCGATTGCCGTTGGCCACCACGCGCGTACGCTCGCCGTTGGCCTCCTCTTTAATCCGCACGCCGGGCGTCATAATCGATAACTGTAGGAAGTTGCGATTGTTCAGCGGCAGGTTCACAATGCGTTCTTGACCGATGACGTCGCCCACCACGGCGCTCTCGGTCTGCAGCAGCGGTGTGGAGGAGTTGACTTCCACTGTTTCGACCACTTCCCCAACCTGTAGCCGGATATCGAATCGCGCCTGCTGGTTAATCTGCAGTACGATTCCCGTGCGCCGCTCCGTGCGAAAGCCGGGGGCGCGGATTTCCACCACATACTGGCCCGGACGCAAATACCGGATCTCGTAAAGGCCTTCGGCCGTGCTTTTCGTGTCTCTCGTTACACCGGTTTCCGGCTGCGTCGCGGTAATCGACGCGCCGACGATCACCGCGCCGGCGGGATCGGTCACCGTACCCAGGATCGCCGTATCGGCGCTCTGTGCCGCTAATTTGGCTGCACCGATGATGCAGCCCAATAAACCGAAAAATATCCGTTTTCCCATGATACCCTCCAGCCAAAGTTCGCAGACAGATTACACCGGAATCCCATTTCATTTCAAGGCCTTATCCCAGGATTCCCCCTGGGCGCCAGGATACCGGGATTTTCCCCGGTACCGGGATACGGGAAAAAACCGCGCCTCGCCTAATGAACACTCGAACCGCCGTCATACCCGGTGTTAATAGATCGAAATATATTTTTCTCCTATACACGCAACGACTTACAGGCAATTCGTCGCTTAGGCCGAGCCGGATTCGCGTTTCGATCTGTTACAGTATCGATAGAGGCGCCTAACCGTGCCCTACAAAAAGGCCCTCCGCCACAGTGGAGGGCCTTTCGCTTGCTCGCCGTTGAACGAACCCGGCAAAAATCCTTGCAACTTATTGCAAACAATGAAAACGGTAACAAAAAAAGAAAAAACGTTTTCAAGTCGGTGATATGCTACAAAAATTCCTGACAAGCGTGTCCCCCAGATCGGTTGAGATACGCTCTATGTATTACGAAAGGACGTAACTATGCCCGCCATTACCGCCGCGCAAATCACCGCGCTAAATACCGCCACGTTCACCTTTGCCGCGGACGTCGACGCCTGGACCCGGACCCGCCTGAAGAACCACTACATCCCCTGGTTCAACCAAAAGCTCGCCAACAGAGGGGCCTGGACCGGCGTCACGCTCGTCGACACGCCCGCCAACCAGGTCGGCTTCCATGTCTTCTGGAACAACATCGGCGCCCTTACCGGCGGTACCGCCACGCCCTTCCAGTTCCTCGCTCTCATGGGCATCTTCGCCAATGAGTGCCGTGCCGATTTCAAACCCGTCGCGGAAAAAATGGGCCGCGCCGGCTTTCCCGGATTGACCTATCTATATGACGCCATACCCGGCCTGAAACGTTCCTACAACACTCTTAAGGGCAACAAGACGGCCTTTCAGTCCTTCCGCAACGCCGCGTTCAACACAGCTCACGGCGCCAAGGAGCCCGCCGCCCGGCTCCGCAACACGACCGACGCCCGCTGGAGCGGACCGGACTATCCGCGCGCCGACTTCCCCACCGCCCCGGACCCCGCCGTCGCCGGCTACATCATGGAAGCCGACTTCATGAAGTTCCGCGGCCGCGGCTTCATTCAAACCACCGGCCGCGGCAATTACTCCAAGATCATCGAGTACGTTCAGGCCTACACCGGCGACAACAACGTCATTGATTTCTACCAGGCGCAATGGACCGGTATGTCCGTCGACGACATCGCCTACTCAACCTCCAACGGCGACTGGGACCGCCTTTTTCAGGAGACCGATCTCATCATCGCCGCCGAAGCCATTCGCCTCCATAACGTCTCTTCCGGCGACTACCTCGCCCTCACCGGCGATCCCGACCGGGCCATTCTCAACATGGGCAAACGCATAAGCGGCGGCGACGTCTACGCCGCCAAGTATCGCGACCGCATGGAATCCGTCATCGTCCAGGCATTGACGTAGCCACTCTTGCGCAACTGGACTCCGGCACTGTCGATGATGTTGGTGTCGCTCATCAGCTACATCGACCGCAACACGCTCGCCCTTCTCGCGCCGACCATGCTCGCCGAGTTGCGCCTCTCCGGCGAACAATACGGCTGGGTCGTTTCGGGCTTCAGCGTCGCCTATATGTGCGGCAACCTGCTTTGGGGCCGTTGGATCGACACCTTCGGCCTGCGCATCGCCATGACGGCCGCCGTCGGCTTCTGGAGCCTTTCGTCGGCTTCCCATGCGCTCACCGGCGGCTTCTTTACGCTCTTTCTCGCCCGCACCGCGCTCGGCTTCGGCGAAGGCGCGACGTTCCCGGGCGGCCTGCGCACGGTCGTCCAAACGCTCGCGCCGGTCCAACGCGCCCGCGGCGTGGCCGTCGCTTATAGCGGCGGCGCCCTTGGCGCCCTCGTCACGCCGATCGTCATGACGCCCGTGTTCCAGGCCTTCGGCTGGCGCGGCGCTTTCTGGTTCACCGGCCTTATCGGTCTCGCTTGGATCGTCCTCTGGCAGATCCTCAGCCGCCGCCGCGAACTGCGGAAGGTCGCGGATCACACGGCCGTCGAAGCCGCCAACCGCCCCTCCTGGCGCGATCCGCGCTTCTGGTCTTTCGCCTGCATCTACGCCTTCGGCGCGCTGCCGCTGGGCTTCGTACTCTACTATGCGCCGCTCTACCTCAAGGTACTCGGCAAGTCGCAAATCGAACTCGGCGGCCTGCTCTGGATCCCCCCGCTCGGCTGGGAGGTCGGCTACTACTTCTGGGGCTGGTGGACGGACCGCACCGTCTCCCGCGCCGGCTTCGCCACCGCCGCCTACCGCGGCCTGTTCACTATGCTGATGCTGCTGTCGCTACCGCTGGCCGCCGTACCCTTCCTCGCCAGCTTTCCGCTGGCCATGTTCGAGTTGTTCTTCGCCATGTTCATCTCCGCCGGCTTCATCGTCGGCGGCGTGTCCTACGCCACCACCGCTTTCGGCCTCCGCGACTCCGGCTTCCTCGCCGGCCTCGGCGCGGGATCGTGGTCCGCCCTGGTGGCGATCATCATGCCGGTCGCCGGCCGGCTCTTCGACCTGCAATACTATCCGGCCGCCTTCCTGATAACGGCGCTCTTCCCGCTCACCGGCTGGGCCATCTGGCTGATGCTCAACCGCGAGCGGCAACCGCCAAACGCGACACCGGCCTCCTCGCCGATCCCGTCGCGGCCAGAAGCGCAAAGGCCGGTCGCGGCCCCCAACGGTTTACGAACTCTCGCCTAGCCTCGGCCGCGACCGAGTCCGTTTTGCGCGAGTTCGTCAGGAAGACCAGCCCGCCGTCCCTGGTACCCTGGGACTAGATGTTTGATCCGGAGATGATCGTTTCAGGGCTCATGTGGTATGTGGCCTTCCTGTTTTCCACTGTCTGCCACGAGGCCGGCCACGCCTGGGCGGCCCTCCGCGGCGGCGATAGCACCGCCTATCACGGCGGTCAGGTCTCGCTCGACCCCCTGCCGCACATTCGGCGGGAGCCGTTCGGAATGATCCTCATGCCTTGGCTCTCCTTCATCCTAAACGGAGGCGCCTTCATGATGGGCTGGGCCAGCGCGCCCTACGATCCGGCCTGGGCGCGGACCTATCCCAAACGGGCCGCCTGGATGTCGCTCGCCGGACCCGCCGCCAACTTCACTCTGGCCATCGTCTCGGGTCTCGCCATTCGTTTCGGATTGAGCCTCGGCGTTTTACAGGCAAGCGACAGAATGTTAACCAATTCCGGCGATGCCGTTCTGCAACTCCTGGGAATTATGTTCTTCCTGAACATAGTCCTCGGAACCTTCAATCTTCTGCCGCTTCCGCCGCTCGATGGCTTCACCGCCATCGGAATCTTTCTTCCCGAATCGACGGCCGCCAAGCTGGAGGAGTTTCGCCAAACGGCCGGCATGTTCCAGATCCTGGGCCTGGTCGTGGCGTGGCAGGTCGCGGGCTATTTTATCGGTCCGGTTTATGCCTTCGCCAGCGCCATCATTCTTGGCCGATAGGGCTTGACAACGGTTGAAAAACGCCTGCGAATTCCCTGCTAATATGGAAGAGTCTTTGCCTTGCCTCCGTTTGTCCTTCCGTGATCTTCGGTAGCTATCGCTCCTTTTCACATCGGCTCAGGTCCCTTCGGGAAGTTCGCCAAAGACATATTGTTCGAGTTCGGAATAGCTTAAGGAAATCACGTTATGACCAATATCTTTGTCGGAAACCTTAGTTTCCGCACTACGCAGGAGGAGATCCACCAGATCTTCGCCAACTACGGCGCCGTCGAGCGCGTCAACCTCGTCACTGATCGTGACTCGGGCCAATCGCGCGGGTTCGCCTTCGTCGAAATGACTAACTCCAACGAAGCCGAAGCGGCGATCAACGCCCTCAACGGTACGGAGTTGCACGGCCGCAACATCAATGTGAACGTTGCCCGTCCGAAACCGGCCGGCGGCGGGGGTGGTGGCGGTGGGTACGGCGGTGGCGGCGGCGGGGGTGGTCGTGGCGGTCGCGGCGGCGGTGGCGGTGGTGGTCACCGCGGTGGCGGCGGTGGCGGCGGCGGCCGCTGGTAACGAACAGTCAAATTAGAACGGACAATCGCCGGGTGCGGACCCGGCGATTGTCCGTTCAGAAACCAAACGCGTTGGGTAACCGGATACAATATGTGCCAAGTGATGAATTCCATTCGACTCGGTTTCGCTGTCGGGCTCTCGATCGCCGCCGCAAGTGCCCAGCAGAATAACGATAGGCACGCGGTCGGCGTGCAGGCGTCGAAAATCATCGCCGCTAACTGCGTCGGATGCCACGGTGCGCTTGTCAAGAACGCCGGCCTCGATCTGCGCAAACGCGACACCATCCTGAAGGGCGGCGAACGCGGCGCGGCCGTGTCCCCGGGCAGTCCGGACTTGAGCCGGATTTACCGGCAAGTCGCGCACCTGGATGAGCCGCATATGCCGCCGGGCAAGAAGCTCTCCGATGAAGACATCCAGGCGCTCAGGATCTGGATCGACCGCGGCGTGCCGTATGAGGACATCGTGGACCAGAAGGAAGAGGAGGCGCGCGCGGCGCTGGCGAAGCTGGAGGACCGGCCCATCACGCCCGCCGAACGCAAGTGGTGGGCGTTCCAAAAGGTCGCCAAGCCCGCGGCCCCGGCCCTGCAAAACAAGAGCTGGGCGCGCAACGCCGTCGACCAATTCCTCCTGGCCGCCATGGAGAAGAAGGGACTCACGCCATCGCCCGAAACCGGCAAACGCGCTTTGGCGCGACGGGCGTATCTCGACCTGACCGGCCTCCCGCCGGCGCCGGCGGAGCTCAAGGAATTCCTCGACGACCAGCGGCCCGAAGCCTTTGACCGCCTGGTCGATAAGCTGCTCGACAGCCCGCACTACGGCGAGCGTTGGGCCCGCCACTGGCTCGACATCGTCCGCTTTTCCGATTCCGGCGGCTTCGAATATGACCGTGAACGCGACAACGCCTGGCGCTACCGCGATTACGTCATCCGCGCCTTCAACAACGACAAACCCTACGATCTCTTCCTGAAGGAGCAGTTAGCCGGCGACGAGCTTTACCCTGCTAACGTTAACGCCCGCATCGCCACCGGCTATCTCCGGCTCGGCGTCGAGAACAACATCAAGACCGAGCAGACCCGCATGGACGAACTGGACGACATCGTCGTCACCACGGCCAATTCGCTGCTCGGCGTGACGGTCGGCTGCGCCCGCTGCCACAACCACAAGTTCGACCCCATTCCGCAGAAAGATTACTACCGCATGCAAGCCGTCTTCTTCGGCACGAAGGCGGAGGAGCGGCCTTTGGTGAGCGACGCCGAATTGGCCAAGATCAAGGAAGCCACGAAGGCCATCGAAGAGCTGCAAAAACCAATCCGCAAGGAGATGCGCGCGGTGGAGCAGCCGACCCGCGACAGGATCATCGCCAAACGCAAAGCCGAACTGCCCGAGTACATGCGCCTCGCCCTCGCGACCCCGATGGAAAAGCGCACCGAGGGCCAAAAGCTGAACGCCAATCAGGTGGAGAAGACGCTCGAGAACATCCGCGAGGAAGACCTGATCGCGGAGATGCCGCCGCCCGCCCGCGCCAGGCGCGAGTTGCTGGAGGCGCAGATCGAGGACCTCAACAAACAGAAGCCGAAACTTGAAACCGCCATGGCGATGATGGAGACCGCCAACGACCCGCCGGCATCCTATTTTCTGCACCGCGGCAACATTGGCCAGAAAGGCGGCAAGGTCGGCCCCGGCGTCCTGTCGGTAGCCTATGACGGCGAGTGGAAGTTCCCCGCGCCGCCCGCCGATGCGAAATCCAGCTTCCGCCGTGCGGGCTTCGCCGAATGGATGACAAGCCCCGATAACCCGCTCACCGCGCGGGTCATGGTCAATCGGATCTGGCAGAACCATTTCGGCGAAGGCATCGTCCGCACGCCGAGCAACTTCGGCAAGATGGGCGAGCGGCCGACGCACCCGGAATTGTTGGACTATCTGGCCGGCGAGTTTGTGCAAAACGGCTGGAGCGTCAAGCACATTCACCGGCTGATCATGAAGTCGGCGGCCTACCGCATGGCGAGCGACGACATCGAGTCGAACCGGAAGATCGACGCGGACAACCGGCTAGTTTGGCGGATGCCGCGGCGGCGTGTGGAAGGCGAGGTGATCCGCGACGCCGTTCTGGCGACGGCGGGCACGCTCGACCGCACCGTTGGCGGCCCGGCGGTCTACCCCTATATCGACCCGGTGCTGTTCCAATCGAGTTCCAAGCGCACCTGGAACGGCAAGGCCGTCAATGACCCGTCCACCTATCGCCGTAGCGTCTACGTCTTCAGCAAACGAACCATTCCGCTACCGATGCTTGAAAGCTTCGACCGTCCCGATACCATGTCGAGCTGTGCGCAACGTAACCGCTCCACCATCGCGCCCCAGGCGCTTATTCTGATGAACAACGAGTTCATCGGCATCCAGGCGCGGCACTTCGCGCAACGGCTGGAACGCGAGGCCGGCGCCGATACCGCAGCCCAGGTGAACCTCGCCTACGAACTTGCCCTGTCGCGCCAACCGCTTCCCGAGGAAGTCGCCAAGGCGGTCGAGTTCATCCAAAGCTACCCCCAAGGGCTGGTGGATTTCTCCCACGCCCTGTTCAACATCAACGAGTTTGTATACATCCCATGAGCCAACGATTCTTTTCCCGGCGTGATCTGCTTTGGAAGGCTGGCGGCGGCATAGGCGGCCTGGCGCTATCGAATCTACTGTCGGGCGCGAGCGTGTCGCCACTGGCGCCTAAGGCCGGCCATTTCCCGGCCAAGGCCAAGTCCATCATCTCCATCTTCTGCTACGGCGGCGTGAGCCAGATGGACACCTTCGACCCCAAGCCGATGCTGAAGCAACGGGCGGGCGAGACCATTCCCGGCAAAAATATCATTCCGTCGCAAGGCACGCCGGGCGGGCTGATGCCGGGGTTGTGGAACTTTAAGAAGTACGGGCAGTGCGGCATGGACGTGTCGGACTTGTTCCCGCATGTCGCGCAGCGCGTGGACGACATCGCCTTCATACGCTCTATGCACACCCTCTCGAATGACCATGCGCCGGCGCTCTATCAGATGAACACCGGCTCCATTCAGACGGGCTACCCGAGCATGGGCAGTTGGATTACCTATGGCATGGGCACGGAGAACCAGAGCCTGCCGGCCTTCGTCGTGTTCACCGATCCGCGCGGCGGCCCCATTGGCGGCGCGCCGAACTGGGGCAACGGCTTCATGCCGGCCGCTTATCAGGCGACGCCGTTCCGCCCAACGGGCGATCCGATCGTCGATCTGAAACCGCCGCAAGGCATGACGCCCGAACGCCAGCGCAAATGGCTGGACTACATGGGCAAGTTGAACGAAGAGCATTGGAAGAAGAACCCGCACGACTCGGAACTGGCCGCGCGCATTGAATCCTATGAGTTGGCGTTCCGCATGCAGACTTCCGCCGTGGAAGCCGTGGCCATCGACACGGAAACCGCGGCTACCAAGAAGATGTACGGCCTGGATGAAAACGTCACCGAGTACTTCGGCCGCCAGTGTCTGACGGCCCGGCGCCTTGTCGAGCGGGGCGTGCGCATGGTGCAGATCTACTCCGGCGGCGGCAACTTCGGCGAGAGCTGGGATGCGCACTGGGACCTGAAGGAGAATCACGGGCAGCACTGCGCGGAGACCGATAAGCCGATCGCCGGGCTGCTGGCCGATTTGAAGTCGCGCGGGCTGCTCGACCAGACGCTGGTCATCTGGCACGGCGAGTTCGGGCGCATGCCGATTTCGCAGCGCATGTCCGGTCGCGACCACAATCCGCACGGCTTTACCGTGTGGATGGCGGGCGGCGGTACGAAGGGCGGCACGATTGTCGGCGCCACCGACGAATACGGACTGGATGCGATAGAGAAGCCCAAGAAAGTGAACGACCTGCACGCCACGATTCTCCACCTAATGGGCTTCGACCATACGCGGCTGACCTACCTCCACAACGGCCGCTATATGCGGTTGACCGACGTGGAGGGCGAGGTCATCAAGGAAGTTGTCGCGTAGCGGACGTGTCTCGGTTCGGTGACCTAGCGGGAGTTTCCCAGGAGTAAGGCAAGAAACCTGGGATGTGCCGCATCTCCAAGCAGTTGGCGTGGTCACCCTGTATATACCACGGGATCAGCGGAACGCGGGCATGGCGTCAAGAACCTGAGC
>JBJXFL010000096.1:0-7569 GCA_046155405.1 Bryobacteraceae bacterium
ACGGCGCCCCCGGCAGGCGCCTGTTGGGTTAAGTATCTATGTTTGAGCACCCTGCGGCTAGTCAATAGCCGGGAGACCAGAATGTCGACCACCGAGGGATACCCGTATCTTGTAAACTCCCGCTAGCATCTTCTCGACAGTGGACGACTTGCAGAAATGGGACCAGGCGCTTCACTCGTCGATGCTCGTGAAGGCCCCAACGCTTGCGGATGCATTTCGCGGCGGTCGCCTAAATGACGGTAGCCAGGTTGCCTACGGCTTCGGCTGGGAGAACATGCGCTACAAGGGAGTGCGGTATATGGTCCATCCAGGCGGCTGGGCCGGATTTAAGTCCTTCATTCTGCGATTCCCCGATCAGGGGTTCTCTGCGATCGCACTTTCAAACCACAGCGAGTTCGATCTGGTCAACCTACCGCTGGCGATCGCGCGCATCTATCTTGCGGACCGTATTGAAGTGCCTTCCAAGATGTTCAATATGGCGTAAGGTTTCGCCTGCCAACTCTTCTTAGTCGCGTTGTGTGGATCTCTAGCCGAGCAATGCCTTGATCACACCCGAAAGTTGGGGGATCGACAGCCAAAACGTGACTGACGGCGTAGGGAACCGCGACCCACCGGCCCGCGTGGCACCGGGTTCGGCATCGAACCGCGTTCCGCTTACTAGCGAGATCGCGATGTGTCGCCGAGACCGCCAACTATCGTTGCTGCGACATCACCACGCGCAGAACGCTGTTAATCCGAGTAGAATATCCGGCACCGAACTGTCGTATCCATTCAAACACGTCGGCATCCAAACGCACGGCCACCAACTTCTTCGGCGCGCGTTTGAACTGCGCAAGTTGCTTCTCTGATAATGCGGGAACATCAGAGTAGTCAATATGGGCATCGCCGCCACGCGCCTGACTCTTCGCAACTCCGTCGAGCACGGCCTTCTGCCGTTTACTAAGTGGCTTGCTCCAGATAGATTCGGCGCTCACGCGGATTGGCTTCGCGGGCTGAGATGATACGGATTGTTTCTTCACCATTTGGCTTCTCCTCGAGGTATATATGCACCACCAGCAATACGGCTTTGCGGACCCTACCGATCGCAAGCCAGCGCTGCTCGCCATCGATCACGCGGTCTTTGCGGAGTATGAGATCCGGGTCGGCGAAAACCCGCGATGCCGTCTCAAAATCCACGCCAGAGTGCTTCTTCTGGTTTGACCGGTTCTTTTCCGTATCCCATTCAAAGAGCACCGCGTTATACATAACGTATAACACACCGCGACCCTGTAGAGCCAGGGTTAGCAAAGGGTCTAGCCGGGTGGCACGGTGCTATTCCGGCTAGACCACGATCAACGCGTAGCGATCAGCAATCCGGTTGGCCATATAGTCGTATTGGACAAGTAGGGAAAACACTGCCACTGGACGGGGCGGGATCAGGGTACCGCTCCGCTCCAGCCTGAATAGCATTGATGTTAAGCCGTAAGAAGCACCGAGGGCCACACCGCTCCAGGCTGGTGTAGCGGAGTGACTGTAGCGGAGTGACTCGACAGACCACGTTTGACGAAATAACATTGTGTTCAATATGAAAGCTATCCACGTGAGCATTCGACGGATAGGCAACTCCCAAGTTGTCGTCATCCCCAATCCGGTGCTGGCGCAAGTCGGCCGGAATGGCGAGGCGGGAGCGGAGATGACTATCGAGGGCGGCGCACTGGTGTTGCGCAGGCCCGCCAAAGCCGCCCGCAAAGGTTGGGCGGAGACGGCCAAGAAGATCGCCGAAGCCGGCGATGACGCATTCGTGATGGGCGAATTTGGCAATGCTGCGGACGCGCGGTTGGCTTGGTGACGCGTTGGGAAATTTTGCTAGTGCATTCCGCTCCCACTGCCGGGAGCGAAATCGGGAAGACGCGTCCGTGCGTCGTAGTGTCGCCCGGGGAAATACGCGATCACCTGCGTACCGTGATTGTCGCGCCCGAGACCAATAACAGAGCGGCCTACACGCTTACCTGGATTTCCGGCAGCGGATAGCGGAATTTTCCTGCGAATACCTCGCTGAAAATCTGCAACATCTCCTGATGAATCAAACCGTTGTCCACCAAAATATGCTTCCCGCGCAAATGCCGCGGCTCGCCGTGCATGTCCGCGCAACGCCCGCCGGCCTCTTCCACCAGAAGTATTCCGGCGGCCATATCCCACGGGTTCAATCCGAACTCCCAGAATCCGTCCAGCCGCCCGCTGGCCACATAGGCCAAATCCAACGCGGCCGCCCCGGCGCGGCGAACGCCGTGGCTGATCATCGCCAGTTGGTAATAAAAGTGAATGTTGACGTTCTCGTGCCGTTTCCGGCTCGGAAATCCCGTCGCAACCAGGCTGTCGGCGACGACCGCGGCGCGCGACACGTGAATCCGCCGCCCGTTCAAATAGGCCCCACCGCCCTTTTCCGCGGCGAACATTTCGTTCCGCGTCGGATCGAAAATGACTCCCGCCACCAATTCGCCCGCCCGTTCCACCGCCATTGTAATGTTATAGGCCGGAAAGCCATGCGCGAAATTCGTCGTGCCATCGATGGGATCCACGTACCAGCAATACTCCCCTTGCCGGTCCCGCTGTCCACCCTCCTCGCCCAAAATGGTATGGGTGGGGAAATGACTCTGCAGCCGTTCCACAATCAACTCTTCCGATGCCCGGTCGGCCGCCGTCACCAAATCGAAATCTCCCTTCAATTCGAAGGGAATACGCCGTTCGGCCATGTTGGAAACCAACGCGCCAGCCTCCCGCGCGATATCCATTGCCGTTTCTAAAAAAGAAACCATTTAATTAAACTTCGTAGACGTACTTGATGTCGTGCTTGTATAAAAACAAATTCGGCTGACCCGTGCGGGTAATGCGCACCATATCCACGTCAAAATATTCCACCACCCCTGTATGTTCCTGGTTGTCCATCAGCCGGACCCGCACGTTCTGCTGCCGCGCGATAAGGTCGTCCCAATATTCGACCTCACGGAGCGTCGTCTCGGGTGCCTTCTTTTTCGAACTTGCGCCTTTGGATGCCATCCGGTGAGTGTTACGGAGCGGAATCTCCATAATAGCCGCTTCGCGTTTGCACGCGCAATCCCGTCGTATTCGTTTCCACTTTCACCGTGTGGAACCGGTTCCGTGTCAGGGGCACATTTTTGGGGTAATAGCCAAGCAGATACTGCGTGCGCAGGTCCTTTAGAATCGCCTCGAACGCCTTGTCCAAAGCCGCGCCAATAGTAGGTTGGAACACCTTGCCGCCCGTACCGGAGGCGAATTGCGCCAGCGCGTGTTCACCGCCGATGTTGCGCCCGGCATCGTTCTCGATCGGCACGACAAGCGTGGAGTAAAGAACCGCATCGTTGCGGTGCAGCGCTTCCAATGCCGCATGAAACGTGGTGAACGACGTTGTGTCGCCGCCATCGGTAATGACGACCATCACCCGGCGCCCATCGCGATTGCCAAGTTCGGCCGCGCCCAGCACAATCGCATCGTAGAGCGAAGTGCCCGCCCCGGCCTTCAACCCGCGCATCGCCTCTTCCAGCCGTTTCATCCGCCGCGTGAACCCGCTCGCTCGCGCCACGTCGTGATTGAACGTGTAAAGCGCCGCCTGGTCTTTCGGATTGCCCGACCCGAACAGCGTCTTCACAAACCGCTGTAGCGAATCCACCTCGTACTTCAGATCCTTCCCCGTCGACCCGCTGATATCGAGCATAATGGCCACCGACAGCGGCTGCTCTGTATGCTGTTCAAACACGGCCACTTCCTGCGGAGCGCCGTTGTCGCTGATGAGGAAATCGTCTTTCGTCAACCCGCCCACCAGTCCGCCGTTCGCGTCCTTCACCGTCGCCAGCAGCCGTACCAGCTTCACTTCCGTGCGAAATACCGGCTGCTGCTGGGCCCAAGCGGCCATGCCTGTCGCGCCCACGAATGTGCGCCGCGTCAACCTCATAGCGTTTTTAACCGCTCGTCCCACTCGCCTTCCACCCACACTTCCCCATCCGCGAAGTACTCTTTCTTCCAGATCGGCACCAGCTTTTTCAGCTTGTTGATGCCCTCCAACGACGCCTCGAACGCCGGCTTGCGGTGCGGGGAGAATGCGATCACCGCCACGCTCGTCTCGCCAATTTCCATTCGGCCCAAACGGTGCAGCATCGCGATCCGGCTGATAGGGTGCGCGGCGGTAATCCCGTCGCCGATTTCCGCCATCGTCTTAATCGCCATGGCTTCATAGCACTCATATTCCAGGAAGAGTGTTGGCCGCCCCTTGGTGTTGTTGCGCACCACGCCCTCAAAATTCACGAACGCGCCATCCACGCCCTGAAGCAGTTCCCGCGCCACCGCCGCCGCGTCGATCGGCTCCCGCGTCAGTCCGTAGAAATTGCCCTTTTCGGCCGTTCGGAGTTCGTGGATCCATCGTCCGGTCCCGCCGCTCACCGGCGGCAACAACGCCACTTCGTCGCCATCGGCCAGCGGTACGGAGGGGTCCGCGAATTCCTGATTTCGCGCTACCGTCACGCTCCGCCGCGCGCTTTCCAGCGCCGGAAATTGCGCCGCAAAATGGTCGAAAAGACCCGCCGCGGTCACTCCGTCGGCCAGATCGACATCACATTCCCGCTGTCCGGTCAGATCCCGCAGGACGCCGAAAAAAAGGACTCGAATTCGCACAGTGTCATCCTAACAGACTGATTTTGCGTTACCGTGGTTCCAAATCCTTATCAGGCGCATCACAATGACTGTGATGAACCCCACTCGCAACGACATGCCCGCCGCCTCGCGGGAACGACTTATTCCATTGTTGAATGCCCGCCTCGCCGATGCCACGGACCTGAAAAGCCAATTGAAACAGGCGCATTGGAACGTCAAAGGCACCCAGTTTTTCCAACTGCACGAACTTTTCGACGCCATCGCCGGCCGTATGGACGCGCAGATCGACGACCTCGCTGAACGCGCCGTCCAACTGGGCGGAACCGCCATGGGGACGATCCGTCTCGCCGCCGCCGCGTCTTCGCTTCCCGAGTATCCGGCCAACTTGACTGACGGCCTGGCCCACGCCGCCGCCATCGCCGACCGGCTGGCCGCCTACGGCGCCGCCATTCGCGCCGCCATCGACACCGCCGCCGGGCTCGGTGACGCCGGCACCGCCGACCTGTTCACGGGTTTCAGCCAAGCCGCGGACAAGGACCTCTGGTTCGTCGAAGCGCACCTGCAATAATCGTGCCGCCACGCACGTCGGCGGCGCCGGCACCGCCGACCTGTTCACGGGCTTCAGCCAAGCGGCGGACAAGGATCTCTGGTTCGTCGAAGCGCACCTGCAATAATCGTGCCGCCACGCACGTCGGCGGCGCCGATACCGCCGCCCTGTTCACCGGTTTCAGCCAAGCGGCGGACAAGGACCTCTGGTTCGTCGAAGCGCACCTGCAATAATTGGCAACTATGGAATGCCATTACGCCCGCGTCCGAGTCCGCTACGCGGAGACGGACCAGATGGGCGTTGTCTATCACGCCAATTACATTGTGTGGATGGAGGTGGGCCGCGTCGAGTTCTGTCGCGCCTCCGGTCTCAGTTATCGCGACATGGCGCACGAGGGCGCACTCCATTTGGCGGTTATCGAAGCCAATTGCCGCTACATCGCGCCAGCCCGCTATGACGACGAAATCGACATCGAAACCAGCATTGAAAAGGCGACCACTCGCGGCGTTCACTTCGTCTACACCATGCGCCATGCCGAATCGGGCCAAAAGCTTGCCGAAGGCTTCTCACGCCATCTCTTCCTCGGCCACGACCTGAAGCCCATGCGTCTCCCGAAGCGTTTCTATCCGCAGTTTGGACTGCTCACACCCTAGTCACTTTGCTACCCTGCATCTGATGACCACTCCCCTCCTCGGCGCCATCGCCGGATGCGGTTTTTTCGGACAGATTCACCTCGAAGGCTGGCGGCGAATCCCGGAAGCGCGGATCGTCGCCGCCTGCGATACCGACGTTTCTAAGGCTGAGAAGGCCGCCCCGCACGCCTTCGACGACCTGGAGCGAATGCTCGATTCGGTGAAGGTCGATTTTCTGGATATCGCCACCCGCCCCGAGTTGCACCTGCCGATGCTCCGCATCGCCGCCGAGCGCGGTCTTCCCGTCATCTGCCAAAAACCCATGGCCCCTTCCTGGGCCGATTGCCTGGACACGGTCCGCGCGGCCCGCGCCGCCGGTATTCCATTCATGATTCATGAAAACTGGCGTTGGCAGCCCTGGTACCGCGTGATTGCCGCCGAAATGGCGGCGGGCCGCCTCGGCGCTCCAGTCACTTACACCTTCCGCACCCGCAAACGCGACGGTGCCGGCGCGGAGCCATACGTTCTCCAACCGTATTTCCGGAATATGCCCAGGCTGCTGCTCTTTGAAACGCTGGTCCATCACATCGATACCGCCCGTTTCCTCTTTGGCGAATTGAATACGATCTACGCTCACCTCCGCCGCGTCAACGCCCGCATACAGGGCGAGGACCAGGTGTTGGTCGTGGTCTCTCATGAATCGGGACTCGCCGGCGTGATTGACGGCAACCGTTTCCTTGACCTCGCTCCCGACTCACCGCCGCTCGGAGATGGATTTTTTGAATTTGAAAACGGCGCGCTCCGTCTCGCCCCCAACGGAGATGTACTTCGAGTTACTCCTGCGGGCGATGAGCTACTCTGGAAAAACGATGTGACCGCTGGCTACCGCGGCGATAGCGTACGCGCCACGTCTCAGCATTTTGTCCGAGCCCTTGCGGGCGGACAACCCTTTGAAACCGGCGGCCGGGATTATCTCGTCACGGTTGCGGCGGTGGAGGCCGGTTATCGCAGCCATGCCATTGGCGCCGCCGTCCGTGTCCCAACGATGGCCGAGGTGGAAAAAGAACTCTGATCCGCATGTCCTTGCTACCCCCATCTTTCCTTCCGTTTTGGATGGAAGTGAAGGGCGACGCCGGATCGCCCGCCCGCGGACATGGCTACGCTTTAGGCATTTTCTTTGGCGTTTGCGGTTTGGCGGCTCTTTACTCGTCGGTCTACGCGCCCAGCGGCGAGGGGAATTGGGGCTGGTATCCGCGTCTCGCCAAACCCGCTTGGGCCCCATCCCCGGCCGTCACCGGGCCGGTGTCGACAGGCTTCTATGCGGTGCTGGCCGTCACTATCTGGCGCATCTGGCGCACCGGCGCGTTCCGCACCGTGCCCTTCACGTTCGCGGGTTTCGCCTGCCTGCTTCTCTTGCAGTCTATGTGGTCCACGCTGTTTTACGGCCTGCAAAGCCCGCTACTCGGCTTGGCCGACTCAATTATCGTTCTTGTACTTGCCGGCGTCCTTTGGCTGACTTACAATCCGCTTGACACATTGGCCGGGCGTCTCTGGCTCGCCTATCTGGTGTGGATCTCACTCTTGTTGCCGGCGAATGTCGCTATCTGGTGGCTCAACGGCTAGCGGGAGTTTCCCAGGAGTAAGGCAAGAAACCTGGGATGTGCCGCATCTCCAAGCAGTTGGCGTGGTCACCCTGTATATACCACGGGATCAGCGGAACGCGGGCATGGCGTCAAGAACCTGAGC
>JBJXFL010000202.1:0-26188 GCA_046155405.1 Bryobacteraceae bacterium
GCCGAACGGAAGTACAAGAAGCTGCGCAGACATTTGCGCGGGGCGACTCACTGGGTCGCGCGTATCTCGAGACGCGATCCGAAGTTGTGGGCGCACTGGCAACTGGGTGTGCGGCTGGGTTCCATGGCGGGAGCCGTATGAGCTGAGAGGTTCACGTACGGTTCTGAGAGGCTCGGGGTGAGATTCCCCGGGCCTACTCACCTTGTGGCGCTAGCGAAACAGATGGGGCCGGAGACTGTCGAGTGGATCGAATCGCGGCTGGAAGGGAAATTCCAGTGGGAGATCGATCGGGACAAGACGCAAGTGGTGAACCTGCGGGAACAAGGGGCAAGTCTGGACTTTCTGGGATACACGTTCCGGTACGACCGCGATCTGAAAGGACGCGATCGACGATATCTGAATCTGTTTCCGTCGAGCAAGGCGGTCCAACGGGAACGGGAGAAGCTGCACCAGATGACGGATAGCCGCCAGTGCTTTAAGCCGATTCCGGTCCTGATTGGAGAGCTGAATCGACACCTGAAAGGTTGGACGAACTACTTCTCCATCGGGTATCCGGCGAGCGTCTACCGTGAGATCGAACGCTATGTGCGGGGCCGTCCGATCCAGCATTTGCAACGACGCAGCCAGCGGCCATACCGCCCGCCGCAAGGGGAGCCATGGTGGCGGCATCTGGCGACGTTGGGGCTGTTCCGCCTGTCGGGGAATGCGCATGCCTGAGGCGAGAGTTTCCAGGAGAGCCGGACGCGGGAAATCTGCGCCTCCGGTTCGACGAAGGGAGAGGGGGACGCCGTTTGCACTGTCGCCTCCTCTCCTACTCTACCCGGGCTCCCATCGGTTTCTAAATTTGCTGTTATCCTGCTCATTGGCACGATAAGGGGAGAAGAGCTTTCATGTTGATTGAACAGCAAATTGCCGAGCGGCAAGCGAGGGCCGGCACCGCGGTGGTAAGCATTGTGGAGCGGCCAGCCGGAAGCCCTTACGGCGACTACAAAATCAAATCCGGCAGTGGACGAACCTACCGCGTCGCGATGCGCGGGCCGGGACTATTTGAGAACTATTGCTCCTGCCCGGACTTCGCCGTCAATACGCTGGGAACGTGCAAGCATATCGAAGCGATGCTGCTGCAGTTGCGGCAACGTCATCGAAAGGCGTTGGAGACGAAAGCGTATCAACGGACGCGCGCTTCCATCTCGCTTCAATATGGGGAGACGATCGACGTGCGGCTGCTTCTGCCGGCTTCCACTTCCCCGGAGTTGCGATCGCTCGCGGCGGAATACTTCGATTCGGCGGGGCTATTGCGGCGTGAGCACTACCGGCAATTCGCCCAAGTGCTGGAAGCGTTCCGGAATGCGGACGGCCAAGCCGTCGTCTACAGCGACGTGTTGGATTACATCGATCGGGAAAATGAGCTGGCCGAAGGTTTGGAGTTGGAAGCTCAGTTACTTGCCAGGCTCAAGCGCGGCAAAGACCCCTCGGCCGGCCTGCTGAAAACAAAACTGCTTCCCTACCAGACCCAAGGCGCCCTGTTCGCGGCTTGCCGCGGCCGCGTTGTTCTGGCCGACGACATGGGGCTGGGGAAAACAGTACAGGCGCTGGCGGCGACCGAACTTCTGCGTCGCAACAAGGGAATAGAGAGAGTTCTCGTGATCGCCCCCGCCTCGGTCAAATACCAGTGGAAAACGGAAATCGAAAAGTTCACCGATCTCCCGGCGCAGGTCGTCGACGGGTTATTGCCCAGGCGCCAGGCAATGTACGCCTCGCCCGTTTTCTTCACTCTGACGAGTTATGAACTGGTTCTCAAGGATGTGCGATACATGCACGAATTGAAACCGGACCTGATCATTCTCGACGAAGCGCAGCGCATCCGTAACTGGACCACGGCGACGGCGCGCACGATCAAACAACTGAAGAGCCGTTACGCCCTGGTCCTTACCGGGACACCGCTCGAAAACAAATTGGAGGAGCTTTTTTCCGTTGTCGAGTTTGTCGACGGACGTAGATTGGGGCCGGCCTTTCGCTTCTTGCACGAACACCGAATGGAAGACGAGAAGGGCCACCTGATCGGTTATCGCGGTTTGGATCGAATTCACGATCAGATGGAGCCGATCCTGCTCCGGCGCACTCGCGCGCAGGTTTTGAAGGAGCTTCCGGAAAGGACCGATCAGGTATTCCGCGTACCGCTGACGCCGGAGCAGGCCGAGCCATACTACGAGCAAAGCGACATCCTGGCGCGGCTGATGCGGAAGTGGGAAAGGCAGGGATGGCTGTCCGAGATCGACCAGAAGCGTGTCCTTTGCAGCATTCAAAACATGCGCATGCTTTGCAACTCGACATTTCTTTTCGACAAGAAAACGCACCATTCGCCAAAGCTACAGGAATTTCGCGAGATACTCACCGAACTCGCCATTGAGGAAGACCGCAAAGTGGTGGTGTTCAGCGAATACGAGCGAATGACGTATCTCGCCGGAGAGGAGCTTCGCAAGCTGGGAATCGGCTTCGTCTCGCTTCACGGCGGCGTACCTTCGCGCCAGCGCGGAGCGCTGATTGAGAAGTTCAAGAACGACCCGGCTTGCAAGGTCTTCCTATCCACGGACGCGGGAGGCGTTGGGCTGAACCTCCAGGCCGCATCGGCGGTCGTGAACTTCGAGCCGCCCTGGAACCCGGCGCGTTTGGAACAGCGAATCGGGCGCGTACACCGGCTTGGCCAGTCGCGGCCGGTTCACGTGATCCACATGCTGACGGCCGATAGCATCGAGGAGCGCGTGTGGGAAACGATGCGCCTGAAGAAATCGCTTTTCGCGGGCGTGTTCGATTCGCCTACCGACGAGGTTAACTTCGCCAAGCTGGGCCGGAAGACGATGATGCAGGCCGTGAAGGAAATCTTCGCCGATCAACCCAACAGGCCCAAACCCGTGATAGACCCGCCCGCGCCGGTTCCGTTGAAGGCGATGGCGGCGGGTGCGTCCCAACCCGTGGATTCGGCCGGCGCGGCAGTTCCCCCCGCGGCTGCGTCCGGCGTAAAGTCAGGTGGGGACGGCATCGAGAAAGCCGCGGCGGGCCTGGTGGAGGCCGGCCTCAAGTTCATCGAGTCGATCGACGGTTCCAACGGCCGATTCGAACAGATCTTGTCCGGCCTGTTCACGCGGGACGCGGGAACGAACAGGCCAGTCTTATCCATACCTCTGCCGGAGTCCTTGAACCAGGAGCGTGTCGCGGCGGCGATCTCCGGTCTGGTGAAAACGCTTGGGCGGGCGGTGTCGGCGGCGAACAAATAGCGTCATAATCTACCAATGCACCGTCTGGCCTTGCTCCTCGCGTTCGCGGCGACAGTACAACTCCCCGCGCAAGACCGGCTCGCCACGCTCCTGCGCGACATCTTGATTTTCGACGCGCATATCGACACGCCGCGCTACTTCGTCGACGAAGGCTACCGGCTCCGCGATGAGCATGCGTACTATGAGCTCGATATCCCTCGCATGCGCAAAGGCAAGCTCGGCGCGGTGCTCTTCGGCCTCTACGCGCAACCGCAAGATTTTCCTCCGGAGCGCTGGCTCCCGCGCGCCCTCGAAACGCTTGACGCACTCCACGCCGAGGTTGCCGCCAACAAACAGGACATGGAGTTCGCCTATTCCGCCGCCGACATCGAGCGCATCCACAAGTCTGGAAAACTCGCCGCCATGGCCAGCCTGGAAGGTGGGCATCTCATCGCCGACAGCCTCGGGGTTCTTCGGGCATTTCACCGCCTTGGCGTGCGCTACATGACCCTCGCCCACTTCGCCACCAATAACTTCGCCGACTCCATGACGGGCATCGAAATCCACGCGGGCCTCTCCAAATTCGGCCGCCAGCTCGTTCAAGAAATGAATCGCATCGGCATGATGATCGATGTCTCTCACATCTCCGATAAAGCCGTGCTCGACGCTGTCGAAAACAGCCGCGCTCCAGTGCTCGCCTCCCATTCTTCCGTCAAAGCCATCGCCCCCATCGTTCGCAACATGCCCGACAATGTGATCCAGGTCATTGCCAAACGCGGCGGCGTCATTTGCATCAATTTTCACGCCGGTTATCTCGACAAAGCGGCCTATGACGTTTATATTCGAAACCGTCAGGCCCGCGATGAAGAGATCAAGAAAGTGACGGAACAACGGCCGGTTAACTGGGAAAGCGTCCGCGCCATTCAACAAAAATACTTCGCGAAAATGCCGAAAGTCAATCACCAGGTTCTCCTGCGCCACATCGACCACATCGCCACACTCGCCGGGCCCGATCACGTGGGCCTGGGCTCGGATTTCGATGGCATCTCCGGCATGACGCCGACGGGAATGGAAGATGTTTCCAAATACCCGGTCATCGTGAAAGGCTTGATCGAAATGGGCTATTCGGATACGGATATTCGTAAAATCATGGGTCTAAACATTCTTCGCGTGCTACGCCAAACTGAGGAGGTCGCGCAACAACGATGAACCGCCGTGAATTTGTTTCCACGGCCGCCGCGCCATTCGCCGCCGCCCAGACACCGAAGAAGCGCATCGCCTGCCTATCTTCCACTTACCATGTCCGCTCGCACTCGGACAACTTCATTACGCGTTTTCTGGAAGGCTATTGGATCCACGAAAAACACTACGAGCCGCCCTTCACCGTTGCCTCCCTTTGGATGGACCAGATTCACCCAGGCGACATCGGCCAACGCCTTTCCGCCGCCTACGGCTTTCCTGTCACCAAGACCATCGCCGACGCGCTTACGCTCAATACCGGCAAACTCGCCGTCGATGGCGTCATTCTCATCTGCGAACACGGCAACTTTCCTCACAACGAAAAACAGCAACAACTCTATCCCCGCTTTGAGTACTTGGAGCAGGTGGTAAATGTGTTCAAACAAAGCGGCCGCGCTTGCCCCGTTTTCGTCGACAAGCATCTCTCCTACGATTGGAAAAAGGCCCGGCAAATGTACGCTTGGTCGAAGGAACTGCGCTTCCCGTTACTTGCCGGTTCGAGCGTTCCCGTCACTTTCCGCCGCCCTGAATACGACCCTCCGCTTGGCATCGAAATGGAAGGCGCCCTTAGTGTCGGCGGCGGTTGGATCGCCGACGGCGGCATCTTCCATATTCTCGAAACGCTGCAAAGTTTCGTCGAGCGCCGCAAGGGCGGAGAAGTGGGCGTTCGATCGGTGCAAATGTTGAAAGGCGACGAAGTGTGGAAGGCGGCGGAGCGGGGGCTGTGGAGCCGTGACCTATTGGACACCGCCCTCGCCCGGCAGCTAAAACCCGCGAGTAAAAAGCCCGAAGACATGCCCGCCGTTCTCGGCTTGGTCGAGTATCTCGATGGCTTCCGCGGGGCCGTTCTCGCTCTTCGCGACGTCTCCGAGTATCTTGTCGCGGTCAAGCAAAAGGGCGCGCCCGCGCAGGCCACGCTCTGCTACATCCCCATCGAAAACTCCAACAACTTCTCCATGCTCGTCCACGGCATCACGCAGATGATCCAATCCGGCAAACCGCCCTACGATGTGCGGCGAACGCTGCTAGTGACCGGCGCGCTCGCCGGCCTGATGGAGTCCGGACACCAAAACGGAAAGCGTCTGGAAACGCCAGATCTCAAAATCGCCTATAAAGCGCCAACCCAAAGTTGGTACGCGAAAGGGGAGGGATCGTAATGGCGCTCCCCATCGATGCCGACGCGACACTCAAGCAAATCGCCACCGGCTTCGCCCTCACCGAGGGTCCCGTCTACAGCCGGCGCGGTTACCTGCTCTTCACTGATCTCCGTAACCAAAAGATCCTGAAATGGGAGCGCGGGACCGTCACTGTGTTCCGCGAGAACAGCAACAAAGCCAACGGTCTGACTTTCGATCACCAGGGCCGTCTTCTTACGGCCGAAGGCGGCGGCCGAGTCACCCGGACGGAGAAGAACGGCACTATCACTGTCCTTGCCGAAACCGGCCTGCAAGGCCCCAACGATGTTGTCTACTCGATCGATGGCAGCGTCTACTTCACTGATCTCCCCAAATCCCTCGTCTACCAAATCACGCGCCAAGGCCAACTCCGCGTCGTCGCCGAAACTCCCGGCCCCAATGGCGTCGCCCTGTCCCCCAACCAGCAGCGGCTCTACATCGCCGATTACAAAACCGCGATGGTAAAGGTCCACGCCATCGAGCCCGACGGGCGCCTAAGCCCGGGCAAGGATTTCGCCCCCATCATGGTTGACGGACTTAAAACAGATGAAGCCGGAAATGTTTGGATGGCTTCCGTCGACGGAATTCACGTCTATAACGCCAGTGGCGAACAACTTGGCGTTTTAAAAACTCCCGAGCGCCCCACCAATTGCGGTTGGGGTGGCGGCGCCCTCTACATTACGGCAGGGACATCGGTCTATCAAATTCAGACCAAAGTCAACGGTACGCGCACCTTCTAATGCGGCCGCGGCATCGCCGCGTAAAGCCTCTGCAAAAACCCGTCAATCGCGTCGTTCTCAATCCACCGCAGCACCACCACCAAGTCGCGGTCCGGATCGCAGTAGATCATGTTCGCCCCATTCCCCATGTGAGCGTACGCCGTCGCCGGCGCGCTTGGCCACAGCTTCTTATCCGTGTTCAAAAACCAGTTCATGAAACCGTACGTTGGCTGCACCGCGGTCGGCGTCCGCGCCTGTCGAATCCACTCCTCAGTCATCAACTGCCGCCCCTTCCATTTCCCATTCCGCGCGGTCAAAAGACCGAATCGCGCCTGATCGCGCGAGCTGATCCACAACCCGCCACCCCAGTGCGCTCCCCCCGCCACGGACTGCATTTTCAACCCATCGAGCTCGATCCATGAGTTCTGATACCCGTGCCACCGCCACGTGGTCGACGCGCCGATGGGATCCATAATCTGTTCCTTCAGAACCTGCGGCAGAGGCCGCCGCCAAACATGCAGCGCCGCCAGCGCCAGCAAATTCACCCGCACATCGTTGTACTTGTAACTCGTACCCGGCTCATTGTGTTTCCGCAGTCGATACTCCGCCGCCGCTTTCCCCGCCGGCGGGCGATCCGCCCAATCGGGTTTCCCCCAAAGCGTTCCTTCCCAGTCGCTTGTCTGACGCAGCAAATGATCCCAAGTGATCTTCGCGTTCAACGGCGAATCGAATTCGCCGGTCGTCACATACTTCCCCGCCGGATCATGAACCGATCGAATCAATCCCTGCGCCACCGCCAATCCCACGGTCGTCGAAACGAAGCTTTTCGTCACGCTGAACGTCATTTCCACTCGCGACGGATCGCCCCACTCGGCAACCAGGTAACCTCCGCGGACAATAACGCCAGTAATCTCGCCCCGCGCCTTGAACGGCCCCAACGGTTCTCCGTACAACTCCCGCCCAAACGAGAGGTCATGGCTCAACCGCAAATCCCGCGGCGCCTTGCTTTCGTGCACCTTCGCAAACGCAATCGCCTCGCTCAGCCGTCCCGCGTCAAAACCATCCGTCCGCCTCTCCCAGTCGTCGTGGCCGCCTGGATAGTAAGCTTGCCCCAACAGGCAGATCGATAGCAGAGGTAGAAAACGCAGCATGCCCAAAAGCCTACCAAAACCGATATAAGCTAGTCGGTATGAGCCAATATGATTCCGGCATGTCCGCACTCCAGCGCCTGTCCGCCACGACAACGCTTACCGCCCAACAAGCCACCGTAATCAAGCAAACCTACATGCTCTTCGGCCTCAGCGTCGTCTCCGCCATGGCCGGCGGCGCCATCGGCGCAAGCTCCGAAACTCTTGCCCGCTTCTTCTCCGGCTGGATCGGCTGGATTGTCGCCATCGCCGCGCTGAACGCCATCCCTTACATTGCCATGTCCGTACGGCACAACCCCGTGCTTGGCGTCGTCGCTCTCTTCTTCGATGGCTTCATCTCCGGCATCGTCTTGTCGCCCATCCTCTTCTACGCCTCCCTGGTCGCGCCTTCCATGATCGGCGCCGCCCTGGCCATCACCGGCGTCGTGTTCGTCGCCATCACTGCGTACATCTTCCTCTCCGGCCGCACCTTCAATGCCCCCCGCGGCCTGATGATCGGCATGTTCGTCTCTATCATGGCCGCTGTTCTGCTCAACAGCTTCATGAACATCGGCTGGCTCGGCATGCTTGTCAGCGCCGGCATCGGCATCACGGGCGTCATCGCGCTCGTCAGTTCCACCAGCGGCGTGCTCAACAGTCCCGACGCCGACAGTCCCATCCCCGGCGCTCTCGCCCTCTTCGCCGGCGTCTTCAATATCTTCGTCGCCGCGCTGAACATCCTCCTCCGCCTCGCCGGCGGCGGCAGTCGCAGCAACGACTAACCGCCACGGTATAGTCGAGGCGGCACTTGAAGGCGATTGTGGATTGCGGGCGGGCGAGTCCGTTCCGGGAGCTCCTATTCATCGCGAAGAATTTCGAGCGGCTTCTGATCCAGGATCCGAAAGCTGGCCAGCCACCCGGCGAACATAGCGATCAATGCGCTACCGAAAATGGCGATGCCGTTGGGCGCCCAATCGAACTGGAAGTGCGCATCGAGCAGTTGGGTTAACAGGACGTTGGTGAACGCCACCGCCAGCACGCTTCCCATGACGCCGGCGACGAGGCCCAGCAGCAGGAATTCGACCGAGAATATCGCCGCGATCTTCGCGCGCGTGGCGCCGAGCGTCTTCAGAATCACCACTTCGCGCACGCGGCGCAGGCGGCTGCCGGCGATGCTGGAGGCGAGGATGATCACGCCCGCCAGAATGGCGAATGCGGAGATGAAACGCACCACCAGCGCCACTTGGTCAATCACGTCCTGCACACGGTCCAGCACATCGGAGAGGTTGATGACGGTGATGGCGGGGAATTTGTCGAATGACACTTTTTGCAGCTTGGATATTTCCGCGGGCTTTGCGCGAATGGCGCCGAAGTAGAGAACGGGCACGTTATCAAGGGCTCCGGGAGAAAAGACGAACTCCGTATTCGAGCCGGGACGAACGCTTTCGTTGCGATGAACGGCGGCGACACGCGCGTAGATGCGGCGGCCGGAGACCTCCCATTCGGTAAGGGCGCCCGGCTTAAGGTTCAGAATCCCGGCCGAATCCGCGAGGACGGAAACACGCGGCTCCTTGGCGTCCCCATCCTTCCACCATTTGCCTTCGACAATTTGCGTTTGCGGCGGCATTTCGCGGGACCAGGTGATGGTCCGGGCGCGGAGAAATCGCTTGGCCGGGCCGATGAGATTGGACTCATTCCGCGGTACGTTGTCGATGGATTTCAGGTGACCGGCGGCGGTGGCGATAATGGCCACTTCGCCCTCCACGCCGGGCGCGGACTTGAGAAACGCGGCGATAGACTCGCGATCGGCGGCGGTGATGTTGATGAGGAAAACGTTTGGCATGCCCGGCGGCGCGCTGGCCGAGATCTGGCTGAGGATAGAGCTTTGCAGCAGGTAAATGGTGAGCGTGAACATGACGCCGAGGCTGAAGGCGACCAGGACGGCCTCGGCGCGATTGCCGGGGCGATAGAGATTGGCCAGCCCGTGGCGGGCGAGCGCTGGGAGTTGCAGCGCGGGCACCTTCAGGAGCCGGCGGAGCAACTTCAAGAGCGCCCACGACAGGCCGGCGAGCAGGAGCAACGCGCCAATCAGCCCGCCGACAAACCAACCGCCAATCTTGCCGGCGACCATCCAATTCGCGTCGATCAGGAACGACGCCATGCCGGCAAGGCCGAGGCAGATCAACAGAACCGCGGCGAACGCCGCGCGCCGCTCTCGCCATATTTCCCGCCACGGTTTGGCGACGCCTTCCATGTCGCGGCGAAAGATGACGATGGGTTTAATTTGGCGGATTTCGAGGAGCGGCGGGAGGACGAAGAGGAGGGTCGACAACAGCGACAAACCGAAGCCTTCGGCAATGGAGATCCATTCGAATTCGACATTGGGCGCAATGGGAAAAAAGCTGGCGATTAAGAACGGAAACGCTTTCTGCACGCCCGCGCCAAGGACGATGCCGACGGCGCCTCCGGCCAACGCGAGTAGCATCGCCTGGAGCAGATAAACCTTGAGAATTTGCGACGAACGGCCGCCGAGCGCTTTCATCACGGCGATGGAATCCAGCTTCTGTTGCAAGTGCGACTGCATCGCCATGGCCACGCCCAGCGCGCCGACGACAAGGGCAATAAGACTGACCAGGCTAAGGAAGGTGGTTGCGTTATTCAGGCCGCGCGTAATGAGCGGATGGGTCTCGCGGTAATCGGCAATGACGGCGTCCGGGAAGGCCGCGGCAAGTCGTTTGCGGGCGGCCAGAATCATGGCGTCGGCTTGGCCCGCGGGGAACTTGAACAGAAATCGCTGGGAGCTGCGGCTGCCCTCCTCCAGCAGCCCGGCGCGTTCGAGATTGAGGCGAGTCAACATCACGCGCGGGCCGACGTTGACGGAGCCGGACATGCGGTCGGGCTCGTACGTGAGGACGCCTTTAATAGTGAATTCGGCGGAGCCGATGCGGACAGTGGCGCCTTCCTTGAGGCCGGAGCGGACCAGCAGGTCGTCGGAGACCGCGATGCCGGCGCCGTCGAGAAGATCCGGGAGGCTGGCGCCGCTCGCCGTGGTGACTTGGCCGTAGAACGGGTATTTGGCGGGGTCGACGGCCTTGACTGCGACCAGGAGGGGCGTGCCCATTTGCGGCGCGCTGAGCATGGAGACGGTCTCGGTGATCCAGGTGCGGTCAATGGATTGCGTGGCGAAATCGTCGAACAATTTTTGCTGGGCCGGGATCGGAAGTTCGAAGACGCGGACGGAGAGATCGGCCGCCATCAGGGTGCGGGCGTCCCGGAGCAGCATGGAGCGGAAGGCGCGGGAGAAGCCGCGGACACCGGTGAGCGAGCCAACGCCCACCGCGACGGCGAGGATGACGAAGGCGAACTTGGCGGCGGCGTTGCGGGAGTCGCGCCAGGCGATGCGGAGGGCGGTGTTAATTCTCATCGCTGACAATCACTCCGTCCCGCATGTGGATGCGGCGGTCGGCGCGGGAGGCCACCTGGGGATCGTGCGTGACCAGGACGAGCGTTGTGCCTTCCTTCCGGTTCATGTCGAGAAGGAGGTCCAGGACGTGGGCGCCATTGGTGGAATCGAGGTTGCCGGTAGGCTCATCGGCCATCAGAATGGGCGGCTGCAACATGAACGCGCGGGCCAGGGCCACCCGCTGCTGCTCACCGCCGGAGAGCTGGACGGGGTAGTGGTCGCGCCGGTCCGCCAAGCCGACATCGTCCAACAGCGCGCGGACGCGGACGGCGGCATTGGAGGCGGCGCCGGCAAGTTCCGCGGGGAGCAGGACGTTCTCTTCGGCGGTAAGCGTGGGAATGAGCTGATAGGACTGGAAAACGAAGCCAAGCTTTCGGGCGCGGAGCAGGGCGAGCGAGTCCTCATTGAGGCCGGTGATTTCTTCGCCATCGAGCTGAATGGAGCCGCGGGTCACCGTGTCGAGACCGGCCAACAGACCCAGCAGGGTGCTCTTGCCGGAGCCGGAAGCGCCCATGATGGCAACGAACTGGCCTTGGGGAACGTCGAAATCAATGCCGCGCAGGATGTCCACGGTGTGGGTGGCGGTGGCGATGGATTTGTGGAGATCGCGGACACGAATGGCAGGTTGGCTGTTGGGGTTTGCCATAGGATGGAGATAGGTGAAGACACTTTTGAAGAACTCGCGCAAGACGGACTCGGTCGCGGCCGGGGTTGGGCGAGAGTTCGTGAACGGCTGGGGGCCGCGACCGGCCTTTGCGCTACTTATCAGTTTGATGCTTCTGACGGCCGGATGCGGTACAAAGAGTGAGCCGGCGCCGTTGGAGCCGCTTCCGATGCCGTCCGCGAAGGTTGACGACCGGCCGGTGATTGTGGCGTTCGGGGACAGTTTGTCCGCCGGATTCGGGGCGGATGCGGGCGCGTCGTACCCGGACTTTCTGCAGAAAGAATTGGACGCGGCCGGTTTCAAGTACCGGGTGGTGAACATGGGAATTAGCGGGGATACGACCAGCGGCGGGTTGGCGCGGGTGGGCCAGGCGACGGAGTTGAAACCGGAACTGGTGATTCTGGAATTGGGCGGGAATGACGGGTTGCGCGGGCTGCCGGTGGCGGTGACGCGGGCGAACCTGGACAAGATAATTGTAGAGCTCAAGAAGGCCGGGGCGAAGGTGATGCTGGCCGGAATGACGCTGCCGCGGAACTATGGACCGGACTATGTGAGCGGGTTTGAACAGATCTATCCGTGGTTGGAGAAAAAGCATAAGATCACGCGGATGAGATTCCTGTTGGACGGCGTGGCGTTGAAAAAGGGTCTGATGCAACAGGATGAGATACACCCCACGGCGGCGGGGAACAAGATTGTCGCGCGCAACGTATTCCAAGTGATCGCACCGCTACTAGGGAAATAATCATGTTACTAACCACTACTTCCACCGTTGAAGGAAAACAGATTCAGTATTTGGGCATCGTTACCGGAGAGGCCATACTGGGGGCGAATATCTTCAAGGACTTTTTCGCCGGGATCCGGGATATTGTTGGCGGGCGTTCGGCGGCCTATGAGGGCGAACTTCGGAAGGCCAAGGATATCGCCATGCAGGAGATGCAACAGCAGGCGGCGCAGATGGGCGGGAATGCGGTGATCGGGATCGATCTGGATTATGAGACGATTCAGATCGGCACGGGCGGCGGGATGATGATGGTAAGCGCCTCGGGGACGGCCGTCGTGCTGCGATGAGTATGATTCGGGCAGGCGTTTGCCTGGCGATTTTTGGACAGATGCTATCGGCCCAAACTCGACCGGAGCCGTGGCCTTGGAGCAACATCGCTACAGTGCCATCCGGCCGGAAGATAACCGTTCAAACGTCGCCGCCACAGAAGAAGATTAAGGGCACGCTGGTTTCAAGCGATGACGCGGGCATCACCGTTCGAACGGCCGGTGGGGAGCGGACTATCGCCAAGGCAAACGTGTCCAGGGTCACTACGAAGCGAAGCATCCGGCGCGCCGTTTTAGTGGGGGCGGCGGCTGGGGTTGGCGTGTATGCTATTTTCGCTCCGAGAACCGATTTTGTTCCGGTGGGGCACCTGGTCTTCGGAGGGGCGTTCGCTGGGATTGGAGCGCTGGCGGGATGGGGTTTGGGAGTAGCGGGCCGAACCACGATTATCTACAAAGTTCCGTAGCGCCGAACCGCACCCGGCGGAGAATGCCGGAATCCAAGTTGACGCGGCCGACTCTCTCATTTTGGACTATCAAGGAGCGCCTTGATGGTCTTTTCAAACTCCTTTAGGGTGGCTGGGCCGGCGTGAATCGCGGCGACACGCTGATTGCGGTCCACAAAGAAGGCCACTGGGAGCGCTTCCACGTCACCGTAGAGATAAGCCACTCGTTTGTCGCCCAGTAGAATTGGATAGTTTATTTTCAGCTCGTCCATGAACGGGCCGACGACCGCCCATCCGTCCTCGTCCATGGAGATACCGACAACGGTTAGCCCAGCGCTCCGATATTTTTCCGAAAGCTCGATCATCCAGGAGATCGACGACTTACAGGGGGCACACCAGGTCGCCCAGAAATCGAGCAGCACGACGCGGCCGGCGAAATCACTCAGTTGAACTGTCTTTCCCTCCGCGTTCTTCAATTGGAAAACCGGCGCGTGTTTCCGTTCGGCGTCCTTCTTCAGCTTGATGCTCCCGGCAACTGGCGACGTGAGCACGCATAACGCGATCAGGGCGATTGCCGCGGCACGGCCGGGCTGTATCAGAGTCCGCAAAGTTACTTCCTTTGTCCCACTTCAGAATCTTCGAGAAAAACCTAAAGTGACCGCGTAGTCGGCAAAAGCCGCATCGCCGCTACGGAATCCGTTGGCGATTTCGGAAACGCTTCGCCGCAGGTTCCAGATCAAGAGGGTCAACAACTTGGGCGGTACCCCTCGCCGGCGAGGCACCATGTTAATGGAGAGCCGCTAACCGGAGGGCACGTCGCGATCGAGAATGGAGGAAACTTGAGTCTGGAGAGCGTGCGGTCGCGTTCTTCGCGAAATCGAACGTATAGCGCGCGGGGAATTCGACCGCTCGCAATCACCGATGGACGTACGAGTGCAAATAGGATTGAAACGCGTGCCCGGAAAATCTAGTCTAAGTACACGGTATCCCCGATTATGACGCGGCTCCTATTTGCATTTCTGGTCGTTTCTCTCTGCGCCGCCGCGCAGTCCATGCGTGACGTGGCGTTGGCGCGCCCAGCGCCCGAGGGCGCGCGGATCGCCATCGGGTTCCTGGGGGCGTTCGATAAATGGGACGACCCGAACCGGTCGGTTCGGAAGTTGACTTTGCGGCTGCGGGAACGGGGTTGGCAGGCGGAATCATTCTCCCACCTCAACTTACGGACGGCGAAGAAGGCGGTGGTCCAAGCTTTAGACAGGAACGGCAACAGTAAGATCGATCCCGGTGAAGCGGCGTCGGCAAGGGTCGTCATCTACGGCCAGTCGATGGGCGGCGCGGCGACGGTGAAGCTGGCGAATTTTCTTCATGGGAAGCACGTCCCGGTGTTGCTGACGGTCCAGGTGGATAGTGTCGGCGTACGGGACGGATTGATCCCCGGCAATGTGAAGGCGTCGGCCAATTTCTATCAGAAACACCGATTTACAGTCCGCGGAGAGGACACGATCAAAGCCGCGGACCCCGCGCGGACGCGAATATTGGGAAACTTTGAATACGAGTACCCGTGGTGGAATATATATTCGTGGCCGGAGTCCTGGCAACGACGGATTTTCGTCGGCGCGCACGGGCGCATGGAAGTTGATCCGGTGCTGTGGACGCGCGTGGAAACGTTGATTCAGGAAGCGGGAGAGAAGCAGTGAAACGACTGATTTTGTTAGCCGTAGTTTCCGCGAGCGCGTGGACGCAAACCGCCGAAAAACCCTTGGACCTGGACATTTCAGCGGACAAAATGTGGACGGACACCGGCCTGGACGTGGCGCCGGGCGAGATGATCGCGGTGGAGGCGAGCGGAACAGTCGCCTATATGGGTAAAGACACCGGTCCCGCCGGTTTGATACGCGGGTGGACCGATATGATCAAGACTTTCCCGCTGAACGATGCCAAGCGCGGAGCGCTGATCGGGCGCGTTGGGGAAAACGCGGCGGCGCGGCCGTTTCTGATCGGCGACCGGACGGAGAGGCAAATCCCGGTGACGGGCCGGCTGTTCCTGGGGATCAATCTGGGAACCGCGGACAGGGCGACCGGGTCGTACAAAGTTAAATTGACGCGCACAAAAGGCGCGACAGTGGTCCGGAACTCGCAGGAGTTAATGAAGGGGTTGACGAAGATCTCGCAGGCACAGTTGGACAGCGTCGCCACGCGGGTAGTGGACAAGGAGGGCGTGGCGGGAGACCGGACTAATTTTTTCATCGTCGGCAGCGAGTTGCACGTGGTTTCGGCGCTGGAGCGGGCAGGCTGGATAACGGTGGACCGGTCCGTGAAAGACACCATTTTCCGGGGCATTCTGGTGAGCATGTCAAAGCAAGCGTACGTGACGCTGCCGATGAGCGAATTGACGATGTTTGGCCGCGCGCAGGATTACGGTTGGGCACAGGCGGATCCACTGCGGGTGGTTGCGGCGCGCCACCATTTCCGGATCTGGAAAGCCCCATTTACGGCGGGCGGGCGGACCGTATGGGTGGGTGCGGGGACGCACGACATCGGGTTTGACAAGGATCAACGGAACGGAAAGATCACCCACAAAATCGACTCAAATACGGACGGGGAGCGCGACTACATCGGGAAGAGCCTGGAGGAAACGGGCGAGGTGCTGCTGCTGGATTATCTGACCGCCAAGAATCCGGTGAAAGAGGCCAAGACGGCGCACGGGCAGAGTTACTATTCCGACGGGCGAACGCTCATGATTTACCTCAAACCGGACGAGAACGACAACTCTTTGTCGTTTGCCGACACATTCTGCACCGTGCTGGCCAAGAACAACCCGGACGGGGACAAGTGGGATGGGTGTGAGACCTATGTGGCGGGCGGCGGGGCGACGAACGCCGCGCTACCGGCTCTTTCCAAGGACTACCGTGTACTGATTGTGCCGGGATTCATGAGTTCGTGCTTCGCCGATAGTCCGGCATTCAACGAAGGGCTGCCCGTTTTGCGGGAAAAGTACGGCATGAACGTGGAGTATTTGCAGGTGCCAAACGACGGCTCCGAGACGAACGCGAAGATAATAGCGGAATTCCTGAAAGAGAAGTCGCAGGGCGATGCGCGAAAGTGGATTCTGGTCGGCTATAGCAAAGGCACGCCGGATTTACAGGAGGCGCTCGCGCGCTATCCGGAACTGCGGCCGATAACCGCCGCGTTCATCAGCGTGGCGGGAGCGTCGGGGGGATCGAATATCGCCGACGCCATTCCGGCGATGGTGGACAAATACATGAACCAGTACAAGCTGAAGCCAACCTGTAAAGGCGATATGGCGGTTGGGTTTAAGAGCCTTAGCAAGATGGTTCGCGGGCAGTTCCTGGGAAATTATCCCAATCCGTTTGTGCCGACATATTCCATCATCGCCTCTTCGGACAAGAACACCACCTCGAAAGCGCTGATGCAGACTTGGCAAATGCTGCTGACTTACGATCCGCTGCAGGACGGGCAGTTGACTCGGCAGGACGCGATCATTCCGGGCAGCACGTACTTGGGAGTGGCCAAGGGCGACCACTTCGCGGTGGCCCTGCCGTTTGATAAGTCAACGGACGCCACCATTAAATCGGGGATGGATAAGACGCGCTATCCGCGCGGAGCGCTGATTGAAAGCCTGCTGCGGTTCGTTACCGACGATCTGGCCAAGAAGAAACGTTAGGAAACAGCGACCTTCGATTTCGGCTTCGTTTCATCGTCGATCTCCCCGGCTGGTAACCCAAGCTTGACGCGCAGGTTCAGGTCGACGATCGCCGCGATGTCAGGATTGTCCTTCAGGAATTGGCGGGCGTTTTCACGACCCTGGCCGATGCGCTCGCCCTGGAAGCTGTACCAGGAGCCGGACTTTTCGACGAGGTTGTGAGCCACGCCCAAATCGACAAGATCGCCTTCCTTGGAGATGCCTTCGCCGTACAGAATGTCAAATTCCGCTTCCCGGAACGGGGCGGCGACTTTGTTCTTGGAGATCTTAATCTTGGTCCGGTTACCGGTAACGACATCGCCCTCTTTGATAGCCGCAATGCGACGGATATCGATGCGGACGCTCGAATAGAACTTCAGCGCGCGGCCACCGGAGGTGGTTTCCGGACTCCCAAACATGACGCCGATCTTTTCGCGGATCTGATTGATGAAAATCAGGCAGGTGTTGCTCTTGGCGACGACGCCGGTGAGCTTCCGCATGGCCTGCGACATGAGCCTCGCCTGGATACCGACGAACGCGTCGCCCATTTCACCGTCGAGTTCGGCCTTCGGGACGAGGGCGGCGACGGAATCGACGACCAGAACGTCAATGGAATTGGACGCGATAAGAGTGTTGGCGATCTCCAGTGCCTGTTCCGCATAATCGGGCTGGGAAACGAGCATGTTGTCGATATCGACGCCCAGCTTTTGCGCATAAGCGGGGTCGAGCGCGTGCTCAACGTCCACATAGGCGGCAATGCCGCCGGTCTTCTGCGCCTGGGCGACAATCTGTAGCGCCAGCGTGGTTTTACCCGACGATTCCGGACCGTAAATCTCAATGATGCGGCCGCGGGGGACGCCGCCGACACCGAGGGCGTAATCCACCGAGATGGAGCCCGTAGAGATCGAGGCGATGGGCGCCACCGCCTCGCGGGAGCCCAAACGGAGCACCGATCCTTTACCGAACTGCTTCTCGATGGCGCCTAGAGTGGCCTGGAGTACACGGAGTTTCTCCTTATCGTCAACCGCCTTCAAAGGTGCGGCTCCGTTCAGGAATTCGCCCGGGGTCTCCGTCGTTGAACCAACCAGTTGTTTCGCCATCTCTTCGCTAGTATACGGCGAACAAACAGCGAAGTCAATAAAGGAAAGCGAAAAATTCAGGAAATTTTCGGCGCGTAATAACCCTTGCGCGCGCGCACGATCAATTCTTTCCGGCCTTTCACCTTGATCTCCACTTTATGATAAAGGCCGTCGCTTTTCAGCGGGTCCGGGCGGTAAAGCACATTGTACTGGTGCCGCAGTTCGTTGGAGATATTCTCGAAGGATTGCGATAGATCCTGTACTTTGAAAGGGAAGAAGGCGACGCCGCCGGTCTCCTCCGCGAAGTATCGAAGAATTTTATCGCCATCGCGGTCAAGCTTGGTGTTGTTGGTGGAGATCGCGTAAATCACGACGTCCGCCTTCTGCGCCATTTCCAGCGCTTGGTCGCGCGTATAACGGCTGGCGTTGTCGTCTCCATCGCCGAGGACGATCATCGCGCGCCTGAACTTATGCCGCGGCTGGTCCTGCATCAGCTTGTCCCGGCAAGCGTAGAAAACGGCGTCGAACATGGCGGTGCCGCCGCCGGGGCGCAAGCCGCGGATGGCTTTGGCCAGCACCTCGGTATCGCCGCTCAAATCAGCCACGAGTTCCGCCGACGTGTCGTAGCTGACGATCACGGCTCGATCCTGGCGCGGCCGGACGACCTGGTTAATGAACTCGATCGCCGCTTCCTGTTGGAAGCGGAAGCGGTCGCGAATGCTGTTGGAGGAGTCGACCAGAATGCCGAGCCTCAGCGGCAGATCGGACTCGGCGGTGAACTCCAGGATCTTCTGTTCCTTCTTCGACTCGATGATCTGGAAGTCGTCCCGGGTCAGGTCGGTGACGAACCGGCCCTTCTTATCGGAGACGGTGTAGAGCATGTTGACGCGGGCGACATCCAGGATGATTCGGTTGCGGTCGTCTTCGGGATTAGACGACGGCTGCTGCGCCGAGGCGACCGCGGCGCCGGTCAGGGCAACGAGAAATTCAGACCTTTTCATAACTGCTCCGCTTTGATGATAGCAACCAGTTCCGGCGGTAGCGGCGCTTCCAAGGTTACAAGTCGACCCGAAGCCGGGCTATGGAACGCCAGACGCGCGGCGTGAAGGAAGAACCGGTTCGGAAGAATCGTCGATATCGGCGCGCCATACAAAGGGTCGCCCACAATCGGATAGCCCAGCGACGCAAGATGCACGCGAATCTGGTGGGTGCGCCCGGTGCCGATCTTCACTTCCAGCAGCGTGTGTTTGGAGAACCGCCGCAATACCTTCCACTGCGTCAGCGCCTGGCGGCCGGCGGCGAGCTTGCAGGTCATGCGCGTGCGGCGGACGGGGTCGCGGGTGATGGGTTTGTCGATCATACCGGTGTCGGGGCCAACCACGCCATGCACTAGCGCGATGTAGATTTTCTCCACCGTGCGCGATTGAAACTGCTCCGCCAAATTCCGGTGCGCCGCGTCCGTCCGAGCCACCACCAGCACGCCGCTCGTCTCTTTATCCAGCCGGTGCACAATGCCCGGCCGCAGATCGCCGCCCTCCGACGAGAGCGCCCCGAACCGGTGCAGCAGCGCGTTCACCAGCGTGCCGGTGTGGTTGCCCGCGCCCGCGTGGACCACCATTCCGGCGCGCTTGTCGATGCCGATCACGGCGTCGTCCTCATACAGCACGTCGATGGGCAAATCCTCCGCCTCGGCCCGCAGCGGCGGAAGGTTGGCGGGCGTCACGTGAATATGTTCGCCGCCCTTCAAAAGCAGGGAAGACTTGGCCGGTTTGGCGTTAACGGTCACGTGGCCATTGCGCACCCAGTCCTGCAGGCGGGAGCGCGAGAATTCGGGCATTTGCGACTGCACGTGATGATCGAGCCGTTGACCGGCGGCCCCGGGCGCGACGAACCATTCCACGCTTCCACTGTATCCTGTGAGGGTGATTCGAAGCGCGATCGTTCCCGTGGCCGGGCTTGGGACCCGGCTCTTGCCAGCCACTAAATCCCAGCCCAAAGAGATGCTGCCCGTAGCGCGAAAACCCATCGTGCAATACGTCGCCGAAGAGTTGGTGAAGAACCAGATTGAGAACATGCTCTTCGTCACCGGCCGCAGCAAGACGTCGATCGAGAATCATTTCGATTCCGATCCGGAACTGATGCGGCTGCTGACCGAAGGCAAAAAGGACGACCTTCTGGACGAGTTGAAATTCGAAGAAATGGCCGCGCACATTTTCTACACGCGGCAGCGCGTCCAACGCGGCCTGGGGGACGCCATTCTCTGCGGCGAAGTCTTCGCTGGAGAGAATCCGTTTATCGTCGCCCTCGGCGATTCCATTCTCGGCATGCACGGCTCGTCCATGTGCGTCACGCGCATGAGCGAAATCTTCACCTCCCTCCGCGCCAGTTGCGTAATCGCGGTGGAGGAAGTGCCCGTGGAGGAGACGAAGCACTACGGCATTGTAGACCCGGGCGAAGGCGAAGGCGACTGGGTGCGTATCAAAAATCTAGTCGAAAAGCCCGATCCAGCCAGCGCGCCCAGCCGCTGGGCCGTCGCCGGCCGTTACGCCTTTTCCCCGATCATTTTCGACATGATCCGTCGCGTGCAGCCCGATAAGCGCGGCGAAATTCAACTCACCGACGCCATTCAACTGCTCTGCGAAGAAGGCAAGCGGGTGCTCGCGCTAAAGCTGCCGAAAAATGAAAAACGCTACGACATCGGCAATTTTCCCAGCTATTTTGAGACTTTCGTCGAATTCGCGCTGGCCGATCCGCTGTATGGGCCGGACCTGAAGCGCAGGCTGCAAGAGCTTCTGCAAGAATAGTGAGCCGGTGACGGCACGCGTTTATTACGGTCTGTTGTTCGCGGTGGCGCTGCTATTGCGGCTGTGCCACCGCGATATTGTTTGGGTGGAGGAAGGCTATCCCCTCGCCGCGGCCGCGGAAATGTTGCGCGGAAAGGCGCTCTATAGCGAGGTATGGTTCGACAAGCCACCTCTTTTCGCCGGGTTCTACATGCTGTGGGGCGCGCTCGCCGGCTGGCCGTTGCGAGTGGCCGGCGCGCTGTATGTATCGCTGTCGGCGTGGGCCATCGGCCGTCTCGCGCGGCATGTATGGGGCGAGCGCGAGGAACGTTTGGCGGCGGCTTTAACGGCCTTCGCGCTGACGTTCGGCATTCCGGCGACGGTGATGGCGATTGGGCCGGACCTGATGTTGATCCCCGTGCAGGCGGCGGCCGTATTGGCGGCGTGGCGCGGGCAGGCGTTTGCGGCGGGATTGATGGCGGGGTGCGGCATGCTGATCAACGGAAAAATGCTGCTGCTGCTCCCGGCCATGATCGTCCTCCGCCCCGTGTGGCTGGCGGGCTTCATCGCGCCCCAGCTCGTTCTCCTGCCGGTCGCCGAAGCCTATTGGCTGCAAGTATGGACGTGGGGCGCCATGTACTCGCGCGACACATTCGTCGCGAACCCATTGTTGGATGGCCTGCAACGCACAATCAATTGGATCGGTTTTCATGCGGCAATAGTCATCGGCGCGGCTTGGGCGCTTTGGGAGGAACGTGCCAGGCGGCGTTGGTTCGTTTGGATCCTTTGCGCCCTGATCGCGGTCGCCGCTGGATTTCGATTCTCCCCGCGTTACTACTTCCTGCTGCTCCCTCCTCTCGCGCTCCTCGCCGGGCGCGGCCTCGCCACCGGCAAGCGATGGATCTTACTTCTGCTCCTGCTGGTGCCGTTGATTCGTTTCGGCCCGCGCTACGTCGAGCTTGGCGTCGATCTGCTCCAGGGCCATCAACCCGTCTGGCGCGACCTCGCCATGGAACAGGATTCCCGGGCGGCGGCGCAACTTCTCCAAGGTCCCGGCGACCTCCTCGTCTGGGGCTACCGTCCCGAAATCTACGTGATGTCGGGCAAGCCGGCCGCCACACGCTTCCTCGATTCCCAACCGCTCACCGGCGTTTTCGCCGACCGTCATTTGGTGGAAAGCCGCGCCAGCGCGGCCGGAATCGCCCAAACGAACCGAGCGGAACTAGCCCAAACAAAGCCAGAATGGATCGTCGATGGCCTCGGCCCTTACAACCGGCAACTGGCGATCACGCAATACGACGATCTCGGCCCATGGCTTGCCGCCTATCGCGAGATCGGCCGGACAAAGGGCAGCGTGGTGTACCGCCGCATACCGGGGCGTTGATCCTGATATCATTCGAGCGAATGTTCGCGCGCGGGCTCCTTGTTGCGGTCGCGATGCTGCGCTTGCTTTGCGCGCAGACGATGGAGGACCGTGCCCGGACGCTGCTCGACGCCAAATGCACCGGCTGCCACGGCGCCGCGCAAATGTCCGGACTCGATCTCCGCTCCCGCGAAGCATTACTAAAGGGCGGAAAACGCGGTCCCGCACTGCCCCTGATAATGAAGGCCGTCCGCCGCGAAGGCGAGTTCCAGATGCCGCCCGGCAAGACGCCCCTGTCACCCGCGGAAATAGCCCTGCTGGCCGAATGGATCCAAGCCGGCGCGCCATTCCCGAAAAGTTCGAAGAGCGCCGAACCGGCCTGGTGGTCATTCAAGAAAATTCGGCGACCCGCCGGAGACCACACTATCGATTCGTTCCTCAACGCCAAACTCGCCGAGCGCAAACTCCGCCCGCTGCCAGCCGCGGACAAGCTCACCCTCATCCGCCGCGCCACATTCGATCTCCACGGCCTCCCTCCCACGCCCGATGAAATCGACGCCTTCACCACCGACCAATCCTCCAACGCCTATGAAAAACTGATCGATCGTCTGCTGCAATCACCCCGCTACGGCGAACGCTGGGGACGCCGCTGGCTCGACGTCGCCCGCTACGCCGAAACCGGCGGCTATGAGACGGACGTCTCCTTCAGCAACGCCTGGCGCTACCGCGATTACGTCATCCGCTCCTTCAACGACGACAAGCCCTACGACACCTTCATGAAGGAGCAAATCGCCGCCGACGAGATCTGGCCCGGCGACCTGGAACGCGACGGCGGCTATCACATTCCCCAGGAAAAGTTGGACCGTCTGGAACGTTGGATCGGCACCGGCCTTTTCGCCGTTGGCCCCGTGAACTATGAGTTCGCGCTCTCCGGCGACCAGTTCCGCGTGGAGTGGCAAGCCGACGCCGTGGAGACAACCGGCGCGGCCTTCCTCGGTTTGACGCTGGGCTGCGCCCGCTGCCACGACCATAAATTCGATCCCATTCCGCAGCGCGACTACTTCCGGTTTTCCGCGCTCTTCGCCGGCAGCGAGGACCGCGAAATTCCTATCGTCGGCCGCTATGGAATTTTCGACTATGCGCGCTTCGTGCCGCGTCAGGAAAGGGCCGACCAGATCAAGGCCCGCATTCAACGGCTGGACAAAGCGCGCGGCGCCCGCACCATGACGCCCGCCGAGCGCGACGTGCGCGAAACCGAACTCCGCAAGCTCGGCGACGCCTATCTGAAAGCCCCCACCCGTATCCCAACCGCCACGATCCTCGCCCACACCGACCCGGTGCCGGATACCCACATTCTCGACCGCGGCGAGTTCACCAACAAAGGGGAGAAGGTGCGGCCCGGAACGCTCTCCGCCATACCGGCCGGTCCGGAAATCGTCGAGCCCGGCCACGGCCCATTCGTCCCCCAACGCCGCAAGGCGCTCGCCGAATGGCTCGCCTCGCCTGACAATCCCTTGCCCGCGCGCGTTATGGTGAACCGCATCTGGCAGGGCCATTTCGGCCGCGGCCTGGTCGGCACTCCGAACGACTTCGGCCGCCAGGGAGAACCGCCCACGCACCCCGAACTGCTCGACTGGCTGGCGGCCGACTTCATCGAAAAAAGCTGGAGCGTGAAGGCCATGCACCGCCTGCTGATGACCAGCCAAGCCTATCGACGCACGTCCGGACCGGACGCCGCCAACGCCCGCATCGACGCGGCTAACACGTATCTCTGGCGCATGAACCGCCGCCGCCTGGAAGCCGAAGAGATTCGCGACGCGGTGCTGCTCGCCTCCGGCCAACTCAGTCTCAAAATGGGGGGGCCGCCAGTCGTGCTCCCCTTGAGTAAGGAAGAATTCCTCGGCATTCGCGAGCCCGATCTCTGGCCCGTTACGCTCGACCCGAAAGAGCACACGCGCCGCAGCGTCTATCTCTACGTGAAGCGCTCTTTCAAAATGCCGATGCTCGAAACCTTCGACGTGCCCGACCCCACCATGAGTTGCGCGCGCCGCGAATCCTCCACGGTCGCTCCGCAGGCGCTGGCTATGATGAACGGCGACTTTACGCGCACCTACGCCGCAAAGATGGCGCAGCGATTCGCCGGTCCGGACCAAATCGAAAAAGCGTGGCGCCATTCGCTCGGACGTCCGCCCACGGCGGAGGAGAAGGCTCGGGCGGACCAGTTTTTGCAGCGGAACAATTTGCCGGATCTCTGCCTGTTAATTCTCAACATGAACGAGTTTCTTTATGTCGATTAGTGAAGACCGAAGACAGTTCCTAACCCGCGCCGGCATGGGCTTCGGCGCCCTCGCCGCCAACGCCATCCTCGCCGGCCATCAAGCCAAGGGAGGAACGGCCAAAAGCGTCATCTCCCTCTTCATGCACGGCGGTCCCAGCCATCTCGACACCTTCGATCCAAAGCCCCGCCTCAACAAAATGCACGGCCAATTGGTGCCAGATAGTTTCGGCGACGTGCGCCTGCAATTCTCGACATTCAAGGAGCGGCCCATCCTCGGCTCCGGACGTAAGTTCGCTCGCCACGGCGCGTCCGGTCTGGAGATCTCCGACCTCTTCCCGCACCTCGCCAAACACGCCGATAAACTCGCCGTCATCCGCTCCATGAATCACGACGGCTTCACCCACACGGCGGCGTTGAACTGGCTCAACAACGGCTGGCCCCGCCTCGGCCGCCCCAGCGTGGGTTCCTGGGTTGTATACGGTCTCGGTTCGGAAGCGAAGGATCTACCTGCGTTCGTGGTGATGTTGGAAGGCGGCATCAAATCCGGCCCGCCCGTCTACAGTTCCGGCTTCCTCCCGGCGGCGTATCAGGCGACGACGCTGCGCAGTTCCGGGGCGCCCATTCTCTACGCCAACCGAGCGGATGGAGTCAGCGAACGAACCCAGCGCGACATGCTCGATACGTTGAAATGGTTCAATGAAAAACATCAGGCCGCAAGAGCCGACGACACCGATCTAAGCGCCCGGATCGGCGCTTATGAACTCGCCTTCAAGATGCAGATAGCCGTACCCGAACTGAGCGACCTGACGAAGGAATCGGCGGCGACCAAAGCCCTCTACGGCATGGATAGTGCAACCACGCTGGAGTTCGGCACCCGCTGCCTGATGGCCCGCCGCCTGGTTGAACGCGGCGTGCGGTTTGTACAACTCTGGTCCGGCACCAGCACCGGCGAAGGCGATTGGGACGGCCACAAAGGCTGCGAAAAGAACCACGAGCGCCAAGCCGCAAAAACGGACAAATGCGTAGCCGGCCTGCTGGAGGACCTCGCCGCCAGAGGCCTCTTAAACGAAACGCTGGTCGTCTGGGGCGGCGAGTTCGGTCGCACGCCAACGTCGGACGGCAACGCCAACGGCGGCGGCGACAACTTCGGCCGCGACCACAACCCCTACGGCTTCTCCATCTGGATGGCCGGGGGCGGCATTAAGGGCGGGAAAGTCATCGGCGCAACCGACGAAATCGGTCTCCGCGCAATTCAGGATCCGGTTCATGTGCATGATCTGCATGCGTCGGTTTTGGCCATGTTGGGACTCGATCATGAAAAGCTGATATTCCCATTCCAGGGCCGCGATTTCCGGCTGACGGACGTGCACGGCAATACATCGCTGGTTGGAAAACTGCGCGCCTAAAACACTCCGCGCTTAAATTCCCTCAACCCAGCGGAAACAGCTAGGCAGGGCCGTCCCAAAAATCAGTCGGCTTCGACAAGCTGAATGAAGGCATGGATTTCCGAGTTCGACCGGTCATGAGTCCAACGTACGCGCGAAACCAACGGTACCAGCTTTTCCCATCGCATCAGTGCAATCGATGCGCCACGAAAAGGTGCCGGAACGCCAGGTATTCACTCAGTGTTTGGACCATGGCGGCCGAAAGCACAGCCGGACGTTTATCCGTGGATTCGGACATCTGAATGAGGAGTTCCTTGTGCCATGCACGGGAGGCGGGTAAGGCATCGTAACAAAATAACATTTCCGTTATGAAATGTTTTTGGCGTACTATGAATGCATGATTGATCTCGACGCCATCCATCTCCGATTCATGTCTGTCCGCGACGCGCTCGATGAACGTTCGCGG
>JBJXFL010000100.1:0-7463 GCA_046155405.1 Bryobacteraceae bacterium
GCATTGATCTGGTCGAGCGGCGAATATCTCTGCCCCGAGTAAGTGCGCGAGTAAGTCAGCCAACTCCCCGGCTCGGCATCGGCGTTCAGTATCCGCTCGTAAGGCACATTGACCTGCGCGGCGAGCAGCGGGGCGATAAATAGAAGTAGTCTCATGCTGCATCCTTCAACGACGCCAGGTAGGCGATCACATCGGTCAACTCGTCTTCGGAAAGCGTGCCCTTGTACGACGGCATCGCAGACTTCCCGAGCTGTTTCCGCAACTCCGCCAACTCCGATTTCCAGAACGAGTGAACCTTCCCGGACGCCACGCGAATCTGGATCGAAAACGAGTCTTCGTTCACGCGCACTCCGGTCACACTTGCGCCACTCCGAGGCACCACCGTCACAAGCAGATACCCCTCCGGCACCGCCGATTCCGGCGTCAACAAAGCCTCGCGCAAAAACACCGCGCTGCGCTTCGATCCGATTCCCTTCAAATCCGGCGCAGTAAATCCGGCGTCATGACAACCCCCGCATCCGCCCTTCGTGCGATACAGTTCACCGCCGCGCGCGACATCCCCTGGCACGGGTTTAATAGCCACGCGCCCTAGAGTCCGAACATACGCAGCCGTCTGCCGGATCTCACGTTCCGACATCGAATTCGCGCCCGGCATCTCCGTCCCGCCAATCCCATGTTCGATCACGCGGACAAGCGCCGCATCATCCGCCGCACGCGCCAATCGAGGCTTCGTCAAGACAGGCCCCCTCCCGCCTTCCCCCGTCTGCCCATGACACAGCGCGCATTGGTTCTCGTACAACTTCTTGCCCGCAGCCAAATCCGCCCGGCCGGTCGGCAGCTTCGTAACCGCCGCGGCCAATGCGAGAACGCCAAACAGTGCAATCTTCATACTGCCAAGATTGTATCCCCGAATCGCATTCGGCGCGGCGGTGAAGACAACACAAGCGGAAGACGCGAGTTAAAACCGGATTCGTCCCTGCAACTGCAAGAACCGGTTTCGCGTATTCGTCTGCGAGGTGATCCGCCCAAAGTCCGTCGAAAAGGGATTCAATCCAGGATCGCCGAACTGTGTCCGGTTCTGAATGTTCAGCGCGTCCACACGGACCTGGAACGTCGCGCGCTCGGTGAGCCGGAAATCGCGTTGTACATTCACGTTCCACTGGTTCGTCATGTCGGCCCGCGCGCCGTCGATCCGATTCGGGAATACGCGGCGGTGGAATGCGGCCGGCCCTCTGGCGGCCACCCTCTCAAAACCGTCCGTGTTGAACCATCGGTCCAGCGTCCGCTCCCCGCTGTGAATGCCCGCCGTGTCTCCCGAGTAGAAAAGATTTCCCCAGTTCAACAACGGCCCTGGTTGCCACTCGTAGGTTGCCGCAGCCTGGAATCCGCCCAAGGCGTGGCTCAATATGCCCTCCCGGGCCCACTTGCGACCCTTGCCGAAGGGGAACTCATAGATGCCGCTGGCGGTCACACGGTGCGGCCTGCCGTTGTTGCTCTCAATCCAGAACGGCAATGCGTCAAACTCATTCAGGAAAGCGTTTCGCTCTTGCACGTACTGCCGGACATAGTTAAAGTTCATGTTGTAGCCTCGCGCGAACCGCTTCTGCAATTGCAGCGAGAACTCATGGGTCTTGGCCTCGCCCAGGGGAGTTAGCCGTTGCGTGACGCCGTTCATCTGCGGATAGGCGCGCAACAGTTGGTTTTTCCGGATCGTCGGGCTCGTATAAAAACCCAGGGTCGTCATGTCCTGGTATATCAGCGGCGAACTGGCCGCCAGAGCGCTGAAGTTGCCAATCGCGAATGGATTCGTCACGTTGCCGTTGAGATTGTTAGCGATGTTGTTATCGCGTACTTGGCCGCCGGCCCAAAATTTCTCCGGCAGAGGCGACTGCGGCCGATTCAGCGGCGCCCGGTCGGAATAAGAGCCGGCGTAGGCGGCGTCGATCAGCCAGTCGGCGCCCAATTGCTGTTGCGCTCCAACACGCCATCGCTGCTGCCGCGCGTGTCGGACGTCGTACAAGCTGTGAGTCCAACCGCGTCCGGCGCGCGCCATCAGCCCAAGCGCATCGCGCGTTGGCGTGTCGAATCTCGTACCGTTGGCGCGCACGGGGAACGGGTCGCTTATCGGGGACACGCCCCGCCGGGGATCGCCCGCCAGCCAGTTCACGCCGAAATCGTTGGTGAACACCGTCGACGTCGCCCGGCTGAATCCGGTCTGATCGGGCGCTTCATTCAGAACATTGAGCGTGTCGTAGTACATCCCATAACCGGCGCGAAGCACCGTCTTCTTCCGTACCTGATACGCCACGCCCACGCGGGGCAACCACATCAACTCGTTCCCCCACAGTTGCCGGGTGCCGCTCCCGCTGCCGGGATACAAGGACCCTCCGCGCACCGCAAAATCCGCCGCGCCGAGTTCGGGCGCCGGATTGCGCGCATACGCCGCCTGCGCGGCGTCGGTGATCGGCAATTTCGCCGCGGCGTCGAAACTGGAGATCGCCCGGTTATACCTCTCTGTTGGCCCTTTCTCGTATTCGACCCGGATTCCGCCGTTCAGGCTCAACTTCGGGGTAATTCGCCACTGGTCCTGCGCATACCAACCCATATAGGGGTTATAGGTCGCGTAGCTATCGGTCGTATCAACGCTGGCCGAACTCGGAATCCCCATCAGGAAGGCCGCCCAGCTATGCGCCAGATTCCCCGCGGGCGCGAAGGTGTCCTCATAGCGCCGCGTGTACTGATTGTCGAACGAGAAGGACCCGGAGGTGTTCCCGCCCGCGCCGCCTGTCCGGTATTGGCCGCGCATGTCGGCGCCGGCCCGGATCGTATGATATCCCCGAATATGCGTCAAATCCGCCTTGGCGGCCGAAGTCCGGAAATTGGTTTCGGTGGGGTAATTGAAGCTGATCGGTTCGTATCCGGCGAACGACATCCTCGGAAGAATTGTCTGGCTCGCTGCCTTGGCATCCAGGTATGCGGGCAGGCCCGCATCGGAGGGCTTGAACTGGCGCGCCACCAGCGCCGCCGATCCCTCGCGATAGTTGTTCACCGATACCGAGACGTCCAGAACCGTCGATGAACTGGCCGTAAACACCCAGTCCACCGTCGCGCCGAGATTCGTTCGAATGCCGTTATCGGCCTGCAATCCCCGCACCGTATCGTACATCCAATCGTTGGCATTGTTGATCCAATCGTTGTAACTCCAGCGTCCGAAGAAACGGTGCCGGTTGGAATGTTGATAGTCGATGCGATTGCTGTACGCGAAATAATCGCGCACCAGCGGCGTCGTCAACGCCAGGAAGTTATTCGTTGGTTCCCGCCGCGGATCGACATCGTTGTTGGGCGTGGGCAGCAGCTTGGTGTAGAACGGCGCTGCCGGATTGACGATACGCGACGGCGCCAGTATGTTTCCCGGGATCGGATCGCGAATGAAGTGTGTCGGCCGGGCCGGATCTGCCCGCGCGCTGAGCGGATCGTACAACTGATACAGTCCCGCATTGACTCCGAGAAAACGGGAAAAATCGCCCCGGCGGTCGGCCGCCGTTGGAATCGTCTTGTTCAGTCGATCCGGTAGGTCGGCCACCTTGTCTTTGTTTCCCTGATAGCTGAAAAAGAAGAACAGCTTGTCTTTCCCATCGAACAATTTCGGGATCTTCACCGGCCCGCCGATGGTTCCCGTGTAGTTGTTGGATCGCCCCGTCGCCTGTTTGTCCTGCGCCCGTAACGCATCGGCGCCAGCGCGGTTTCCGGCCGCCTCGGCCGCCGCGATGTTGCGATAGTAGCGCTGCTTGGTAAAGAACGGCGTGCCATGCCAGCGCTGCTGCCAGTGTTGTTCGGTCAACGTCCCATGGAACTGGTTCGTACCCCCCTTTGTCATCATCGTGACGCTGACGCCTGTGCTATGGCCGGTCGAAGCGTCGAACCCGAACGTCTCGACTTTCATCTCCTGAATCGTGTCGGACACCGGCAGGTACGCGCTTCGGCGGCTCGCTCCATTGTTTGGAACGCCATCGATCGACCATTCGTTGCCGCCGACGCCACCCGCCACGCGATAGTCCGAAGCCCCGACATTGGAATGCGGCCCCAGGTAGTCATTGACGCCGCTGGTCTGGACGCCCGGAGTCATCTTGACCATCACCATGATGTTATTGGCGATCACCGGCAGGTCCATCACGCTGCGGTTGTCCATGACCATCCCGCTCGATGCGCTGTTGGTGTCCAGCATCGGCGTCTCTCCGGTTACCGTCACCGAGTCGGAAACTGTGCCGATCTCCAGTTTCAAATCGATCTCCAGACGCGTGCTCAGCGGTAACACGATTCCACTGCGGATCGACTTCTTAAAGCCCTTCGATTCCGCAACCACCTTGTAACTGCCCGGCAATAGCAAATTGGCTTCGTAATGCCCCGTCGCGTTGGCGCTCAACCGGACCGTCGTACCCGTGTCCAGGTTTTCCACCAGCACGGACGCCCCTGCCACCGGCGCATCGGTGGGGTCGATCACCCGTCCCTGAATCGCGCCTCGCGATTCCTGCGCCAACGCTGGGAAACTCATCGTCACGAATACCGCCACGCAGACCGATCGTTTCATGGTTTACTCCTATCTCTACCGCTTCGAATAATCCGCGCCAGTCAAGCTGTTCAGGACCGACTTCTGCCACGCCCGCAACTCCCGGTCCATATTATCGGCGTTCGCGGGTTGCGCGGCGGCCAGGTCCTTGGTCTCGCCCCGATCGGCGTCGAGATCGAACAACTCCCGGACACGGCCCGGAGCCTTCTCTCGACGGTTCCCGTCCACAACCAACTTGAATCGATTCCCCAGCATTGCCGCCGGTCCCTCCGAGTCCGTCGCGGCGATCTCGGTATGTTTGAAGTTCCGGAAGGTGCGCGTGTACTTACCCGCCATCAACTTCGCGGTCGGCGTGGTGCCTTCCTGCAGCGACGCTTCGATATACGGTTCTTTCTTGCCTTGCTCTTCCGCTCTCGACTGGAACTCCCAGAAAAAGATCGGCGTCGGCCGTTCTTTCATCTTGCCGTCCAGCAGTGGCTTCAAACTGATACCGTCCAACGGGCGTTTCGGTAATGCGATTCCTGTGATGTCGCACAGCGTGGGCAGCATGTCGCTGGTGACCGCGTTGACGCTGGTTCTCCGTGCTTTCAGCCGCGCCGGCCATTCGATGATGCCGGGGATGCGAACGCCGCCTTCGTAGACCTGCCCCTTGGCCCCTCGGTATGGCGTTGTCAATCGCCCCTCGGGCGGCACACCGTTGTCGCCGCAGTACCATAGCAGCGTGTTGTCGCGAAGCCCGGCGGTCCGCAGCCCCTCTCGAAGCTGGCCGATCGCATGGTCCATCGCCGTAATCTCGGCGAGCCGCGAGCGGATCGGATCCGACAGATCCTTGTACATGGAGAGGTAGGGCTCCGTGCCAAAGTACGGCTCGTGCGGCGATCCGAACCAGATCACGGTGAACGAAGGGCGATTCTGACTCTTCGCCTTGGCGATAAACTTGAGCGCCTCGCCGACGACGATCTCCGAACTCTCGCCCGGGTGTTTGGCGACCGGCCCGCCATTGCGCGACAGAATCGGATCGACCTCGAAGAAGTTGTCATGCGATAGCCATTCGTGAAACCCCATCGCGCCGGGGTTCGTAGGCGAATCGGCCTTCACCGGCCCCAGATGCCACTTTCCAAAATGTCCGCACGAATACCCGGCCTTGTTCAGCAACTGCGCGATCGTGATCTCCTCCGGTCGAATCGACCAGCCCGGCGCAAACGTGCCGTAGCGATTCGGATGACGTCCGGTCATGATGCTGCCACGAGTTGGGGAGCAGTTCGGATGAGCGGAATAGAAGCGGTCCAGCCGTAAACCGCCCGCCGCCATCTCATCAAGGACCGGCGTCTTCAGGTGCGGATGGCCGTTGTAGCCCGTCTCATTCCAGCCGTGATCATCGCCCATGCACAGAATAATATTGGGCCGGTTCGTCTCAGCCGACTGCGCCGGCGCCGCCGCCAGCAGCCCAAGAAAATCCCGCCGATTCAAATTCATGTCACTCTCCCGTGTAATTCGTATCGTTCGAATTGTACACGATCCCTCGAATCCACTCCCAACGCTGCTATCCTGAGAAGAGTTGAAGCCGTTCGATTCTGGCGCGGGAAAAACCGAAATCTATTGATGCAGCATTTCTCAGAGCTCAATCTCTGCTCCGCGTTGCGGAAGAACCTCGAGAAGAACGAATTCTTCACGCCGACGCCTGTCCAGGCCCAGGCCATCCCGCCGCTCATGGAAGGCCGGGACGTCGTTGCTACTGCGCAAACGGGCACCGGCAAAACGCTCGCCTTCGCAATTCCGATTATCGAAACGCTCGCCGCCGTTCCCCGAGCGAAGACTCCTAAGGTCCTGATCCTCACGCCGACACGCGAACTCGCCATGCAGATCGACGTCGCCTTCCGGAGCCTCGCGCACGGCATGCGTATCCATACCGCGGTTGTCGTCGGCGGCATGAGTGAGAAAGCGCAGTTGCGGGATATCGAGGCCGGCGCCGAAGTAGTAATCGCAACACCGGGTCGCCTTGTCGACTATCTGAAGCGGCGGTTGATTGATCTTTCCGGCGCCGCCACCGTGGTTCTCGACGAGGCCGACCGCATGCTCGACATGGGCTTTCTACCCGATCTGCGTATCATCCTGGAAAAGCTCCCGGCCAAACGCCACACCATGCTCTTCTCCGCGACGATGGAACAATCCGTCGCGGGCCTGGTTTCAAGCTACGTGCACAATCCTGTTCGGATCGAAGTCGAGGTGTGCGCGCAAACAGCCGGCCGGATCGATCTCTTCTGCTACGAAGTTGCTCGAGGCTCCAAGTATGATCTCCTCGAGTATCTGCTGAAGAACGAAGAGGGATCCTTTCTCATCTTCGTGGCCACCAAAGAAGGCGCCGACAGACTCGCCATGTTTTTGGAGCGCGGCAATCACAAGGTGGCCGCCATCCACGGCGACCGCTCGCAGAGCCAGCGCAATGAAGCTCTGCAAGGCTTCAAGGACGGCGTCTACCGTGTGCTGGTCGCCACCGACGTCGCCGCGCGCGGGATCCATGTCGATGACATCGGGCATGTCGTTAACTACGACTTGCCGCAAGAGCCGGAAAACTTCGTGCATCGCATCGGACGCACCGGCCGTGCCGGAGCGCGCGGCGCTTCCTGGACGTTTATGACTCCGTTCGAACGCTCCGATGTGCGCAGCTACGAACGCAAACTGGGCATGCAACTGCAGTTTCGCGAACTGCCGCCACTCCCACGTCCCATCGGACTGATAACGGACTTGGACGCCTACTTTGCGTCGATGAATGGCGGCCAACCGCTGAGCGCACCGCCCGCGCCGGAACCCGCGCCGGTTCCGCCAACAGGCTTCTCGCGCCGCCGCAGGCGCCGATAACTCTTCTTCGAGTCTCCGCACCCGACGGCCCATTTGC
>JBJXFL010000203.1:0-4339 GCA_046155405.1 Bryobacteraceae bacterium
CCCGAACGCGGGTATCGTGCGCGTAAACCTTCCCGTCGCGGCGACCACGTCTTCCGCATAGGCGGGCGGCGCGCCTGTTTGGCGCAGGTCCCAGTAGATGTGATCGCCGTTGCCCACCGCGGCGTCCGGAGCGAAGGACAACGCACGGTCAAAGAGACGGTGGCGGGAGGACAGTGGAAGGAAATTACTGATTCCGGCAGCCGTCTTCAACCGTTCGTCTCCTCCGGCGCAGGTGTAGATGAGCAGACGGAACTTCCCTGCCCTTTCGCCCGGCGCCGGGAAAGTTTTCACCTGCCATGGGTCGCACAGCGGCTTGCGGCCATCGAGAAGCTCCAGGTTGTGTGGCTGCGCCGGCGCCAGACCTGTGACGTCAAACGACCAAAAGTGACCTTGGGTATCGGTCATGCGTCCGGCGACGTTGCGTTTTCCGACGCGCAATACTGGTGCCTTCGGCCTTTCCCGGAACGAGGCCTTCAATAGAATCCGGTCGTGACTGGCGGTGGGAAGCAGGTGGCTCACCGAACCGGCCTGCCAGGATGCGCCGCTTGAAGCCCCAGCGCTGGTCGCGGAGAGGAGAAATGTTCGCCGATCCATAAGAAGCACCAATTCTACCTCCAAATGTGTAGCCACGCGCTCCCCATGATCGGTAACAAACGCGAGACCGACCGGTTGCAGACATCGGGTGGAGCTTGTAGGCCAGCGTAGCGATGGGCCATGGCATTTCATGTTGCGGGCCTGGCTAAAGTCCGGACAGAATTCTTCCGATACCGAAGTTGCCGCAATCGGCCCCATCCTTGAAGGACGAAACGTACAAATACTCCGCTGCGCTTGACTTGTCCAGATTCCTGGTTTGCCTGTTGGTCGTCGTCGCGCATTCCGCCCCGGTGGCGTTAGTCGGGGCAACCGCCTCCATCGTGCTGAATAGCGGTATCTGTTCCACAATCTTCTTCGCCTTATCCGGCTACATCATTTGTTCGACAGCCGGATTTTGGCGGGAACCCTTCCTCGTTTTCGCGCGAAGGCGAATGGGCCGGCTCCTTCCGGTGCACTGGTTCGGATTCGCCATCGCCATTCCGTGGATGTTCCTAGGTGTCGACACTGAACCGGTTCTGGAAGTTGCTGAAGCGGTCCTTTGGTGGACGGTGGGATTGCAAGGCTTCTTGTGGGGTTCCCATACGGATCTCTATTCTCAGTTCAATCCGCCCGCCTGGTCGGTAACGCCCCTACTTTACGGAACCATCGCGCTGCCGGTTCTCAAGCTCTTGCGGCTGCGCGACTGGAACGCCGCGCGGCTGACGCTGGTGATGGCCGCCATTTGGCTTGTGCGTCTCTCCATCACCTTTTTTATCCATGTGCCGGGCGCCGTCACGGAGATTAGCACGATGCACGCTCGGCCCGAGGGACACATGCTGGAAATTCTACTGGGAGGCATGGCGGCTATCCTGCTTTCCAAGCCGTCCGTCCGGTCCCGGCTACTCTGGCTTGGTAGCGGTCGATCTCTTGCCGTTATCGCCGCCGCCACTTCTGCCGCGGTCACAATAGCTGCTGTTTCGGGCGGGCGTTATGGTGCCTTTTATCTAGTCCACGGACCCATCTTTCCTCTCGCCGTGCTTTTGGTCGCTTCGGCGCATGCCAACGACGGGGCTGTCGAGAGATTTTGCACCCAACCCTGGGTGAAAACAGCTGGGGAGATGTCCATCCTGGTGTTCCTTCTCCACATGCCATTCCTGCACCTTGCCTCGCGAGTGCTCGCGCGCCTGGACCTGGAAACCTCCGCCTGGGCTGGCACCGCGGCGATGCTCGCCGTGATCACTTCCGTTACAGCAGCGTCCTACACGATTCTCCCGGTGTTTCGTCGCGCACAGCGGGCCTTGTGCCCTACTCGCACAGACCTCGGCATGTGTTCCGCCGCAGCCGATATTCCTGTCCGTGCCGTTTCCCTTCCGCCTACCGAAGCGACGGCCAGTTTGGCCGCTCTCAGCCAAGTGTTGAATGATTACAGGTATTCCCCTGAACAAGCTTCTCGCTCTGAGCCGATTGGCTCAAAACGACGCAGCGAGTAAGTAGCTAACGGGCCGCGCCCGGCATTGACACCGAATGAGAAACGGCCCAAGATATACCAGGACCGACGACGGACGCCCGCTTCGGAATCCGCGTAGACGATTGCCCTGCTATGTCCCGACTACTTTATCTTCTCATCCCCGCTGCGGTTGCCCTGACCGGCCAATCATACGTCGAAACGGTCGCCGGTACGGGGTGGATATTTCCGTCCGCGCCCGGCCCGGCGATACAAGCGCCTCTGGCCGCCATGCAGGGAGTCGCGATCGATGCGGCTGGTAACTTGTTCGTTGCCGACCCGCAGAATCACATCGTTGTGCGGATCGATACGCGCGGAACGCTGAGTGTTGTTGCCGGCAACGGCTTTTCCGGATACGCGGGCGAAGGCCTGCCGGCAACGCAGTCTCAGTTGGACCAGCCGACGGGCGTGGCGATCGATGCGCAAGGCAACTTACTGATAGCCGATTTCGGCAACGTTCGCATTTTTCGCGTTGATCGCGCGGGAGTGATGACGACGCTCGCCGGTGGCGGCAACAACGATCGAGACGGCGCTACCGCGGCGATGGCGCGGATTCAACCATGGGCGCTGGCCGTGGATTCGCACGGCGTCATTTACTTCGCCGAGCGCGATCGAAATCGCGTGCGCCAGATCGATGCCAATGGCGTGATCCGAACGATTGCGGGCACGGGCGAGGAGGGGTTCAGTCCTGACAGCATGGCGGCAACGCAAGCGAAATTGGCCAACCCGATCGGCATCACGGTAGATACCGCCGGGCTGCTCTATATCGCCGACAGCAACAATCAACGGATTCGCCGCGTGCGCGCCAACGGGACAATCGAAACGTTTGCGGGCACGGGCGAGAGTGGCGTCAACGGGCTGAACGGCCCGGCGACACGAGCACAGTTGAACGAACCGCAGGCGTTGTTCACCGACCGGAGCGGGAATATTTTCATTACTGATAATGTCCGAAACGGAAGAGTGCTGCGGGTGGACTCGGCCGGAACGATAACGAACGCCACACCCGGTAGCGTGTTTGACTCGCCGCAAGGAGTGGCGGTCGCGGCAGACGGAACGATTTACGTGACGGAAAGCGGGCGGAAGGTTGTCCGCCGTTTCGCAAACGGCGCTGCCAGCGTGTACGCGGGCAACGGAAGATACAAGTTCGGCGGCGACGGCGGGCCAGCGAGGGCCGCGCTGCTCAACGGGCCGCAGAGCTTGGCGTTCGCGGCGGACGGCTCTTTGTACTTCGCCGACAGCGGCAATTCGCGAATCCGGAGAGTGCGGACGGATGGCGTCATCGAAACGGTGCGGAGCGGAACGCTACGCGAACCGGTTGGCTTGGCGCTCGATGCGGCAGGAAACATTTATGTCTCGCAGCCCGACGACGGGATCGTCTACCGCATCACGCCTGCGGGAGCGCAGACGACGTTTTTCATGCGTGATGGAACGTCGATACAAGGCCTGGCTTTCGACAGCGCCGGAAATTTGTACCTCGCCGATGCGGCCAACAATGTGATCCACCGCGTAACGCCAGCCGGCGTGGCAAGTACCTTGGTGGGCAACGGCACGAGCGGCTTCGGAGGAGACGGTGGCGACGCGCTTCGCGCGCAACTGAATTTCCCGCGGTCGTTGGCGTTTGATTCGGCGGGCAATTTGTACATCGCCGATACGGCGAACTTCCGCGTACGTAGGGTCTCGCGCACCGGCACGATTTCGACGGTTGCTGGCAATGGCGCGGAACGACACGCAGGCGACGGCGGGCTTGCAACCGCGGCATCGTTTGACGAGGTTCGAGGTCTTACGATCGACGCGCAGGGAAATCTATACATCTCCGCGACCTCGCGGATCCGAATGGTGGACGGCGGGGGGGGCATCCGCACCATCGCCGGCGGCGTGGGTGGCGGCAGCTTCGGTGACGGTGGCCCGCCGTTGAGCGCGGGCATCGAGGCGTTCGACCTGGCCATCTCACGCAATGGCGACTTACATTTCGCGGAGCTTTACTACGACGTCATCCGGACGATTCGATCGACGGCACCGCGATATACGGTGACGCCGGCGGCGTTATCGATGAGCGCGGCGGCGGGCGCGAACGAGGCGAGCGCGGCGATTGAGTTGCGCGGATCCATCGCCGGATTTGGCTTTACGGCACGCGCCGTGGACGCCGCGTGGCTGACGGTTTCGCCTGCTACCGGACAGATGCCGGCAAGCTTGACGGTCACCGCGCGTACCGAAGGGCTTGCGGCCGGGACCTATACGGGGCGCATCGAAATCAACACTCCG
>JBJXFL010000117.1:0-2851 GCA_046155405.1 Bryobacteraceae bacterium
CAGTTGTGGGTTCGGAACCTCGGTACCGGAGATACTCGGGCGATCAGTGACACGGACGGCGCGTTCGCTCCCTTCTGGTCTCCCGATAGCCGTTCCATCGGATATACGTCTTCGGGAAATCTATACCGCGTCGATCTCGCCGGCGGGAAACAAACAATCGCGACCGGCATCAATCTTGGTTCCGGCTCCTGGAACAAAAACGGGGGAATCCTGGGCGGCACGAATCAGATTTATTCGATTCCGGCAACCGGTGGCGAAGCAAAGGTACTCTACAAAGCGGATGAGAAGGCAAAGGAGACCAGCGTTGGCTACGCCAACTTCCTGCCTGGTGGCAAAACGTTTCTCTTTCAAGTTTTCGGGGATCGAAGCGGGACGATGATCGGTTCGCTCGATGGACGCGAGCGGCGGTTCCTGTTCGAGAACCGCGACTCGCCCGCAACGTACGCGCCGGCCACTTTGAATGGCAAGGGCTACCTGCTCCGCATCAAACAAGTTCGTCTGCTCGCGCAGCCCTTCGAACCGACTTCCGGCGCCCTACAAGGCGAGCCCGTTCAAGTCGCGACGGGACTGGGCTCTGGCCCGCTCTTTTCCGCTTCGAACAACGGCGTGCTGGTCTTCCGCAAGACTGGTGCCGATGATCGCCAACTCACCTGGTATGACCGCTCAGGAAAGACGAACGGAAAACTCGGAGAGCCGGCCAGTTTCGGCTCGTTTCGCTTCTCGCCAGACGGGGCGCGGCTCGCGATTTCCCGCCGCGACGATCCCTCGTACAGTCGACTACACTTGGTCACTTCGGGCAGCGGCGTTACCCAGCGGTTCACTTTCGGCCCCGGAAGTGACAGCAGCCTCGTTTGGCATCCCTCCGGGCGGGACATATTTTTCACCCGCTATGATTCGGTGAAAAGGTTCTTGCTTAGCAAAGACTCTAGTGGCGCCGGCGCGGAGAAAGTTCTCCTTCAAAAAAACAGCAGCATGCCGAGCCCGACCAGCGTCTCCCCCGACGGCCGATGGATGATCGAAAATTCCTTCGGCGATATCGTGCTCCTTCCTCTTTCCGGAGAACCGAAGCCAATCCCATTCCTGAATAGCCCGTCAAACGAAACGAATGGCATGATTTCGCCCGACGGCCGCTGGATCGCCTATCGGTCCGATGAGACCGGCTCGAATCAGATCTTCATCCAGCCCATTCCCGAAGTGATGGGCGGCCCCAAAGACCGGGGCAAATGGCAGATCTCGAATGAAGGCGGCAGCACTGCCCGCTGGCGCAAGGACAGCAAGGAACTCTTTTACGGCCAGCCCGACGGGAAAATCATGTCCGTCGATATCACCGTCAGCGGCAACGCTTTGCAAGCCAGTCCGCCGAAGGCTCTGTTCAACACGCTCGGTGCCGCGCCGGTTTTCGACGTTACGCCCGACGGCCAGCGCTTTCTGGTCGCCGAGCCGGAGAAGAACTCGGAGCCGCCATTTACGGTCATTCTTAATTGGGAAACGAGCCTGAAGAAGTAGGGTCCGGCCGGCGTTCTCCACTTATTTCAGCGCTTCACTGATCTCGATATCTCGCTTCAAGACGTCAGATAAAAGCTGCGGCAGCCCAACACCCTTCTGCTCGGCCTTGTCCGAGAAGTACTCCCAAACGCTGCGCTCTATGGAAACGGGAAGAAATACCTGAGAAGCCGCCGGCATGTGATGGCGCCCCCGTTCGGCCTTGCTGAAGTCAATTTCCGCCGGCATTTCGTCGTCGATAGTTTCGTTGTCCATTAGCCTTCCGTGTAATAGCGAATTTCGGTTCTCGTCGCATGGCGCGCAGATATAAGGCGAATCTTAATCAGGCCCGCGCTCACTTCGTTCCAAAGATAGGCGACTGCCAGCATAGCACCAGTATTTGCCAGTCCAATCGAAAACCATCGTTCCTCCGATTCGCCATGCGTAGTGTCGGCGACGGTGAGGATTCTTGGATCGCCGAAAACCGTCGCTGCCAACTCGAATGAAATGCCGTGTTTGTGGAGGTTTGCCACCGCCTTCGGCTGGTCCCATTCGAATTAGAACTGGTACGCATCCAAATCGGTTCACTACCGCCGTAGTATCCCAGCCAGCTTCCCACTGGCGAAAGCCTCACGCGCTGAAGCCGCTATAATGATCGCCTATGTGTGATCAAAACACTTTTGAGGCGGACTGCCTCGCCTACGAAGCGCGCGGGCTCGTAACCCGTAAACAGTTCGGCGTGATGCTTGGCGCCGGAGCGTCGATGATTCTGCCTAGCGTTGCCAACGCCGTCGCTGTTACAGGAGCTGAAGTTTCGATCACGACGCCCGATGGCACAGCCGATGCTTACTTCGTTCACCCGGCCACGGGAACCGCGCCCGCCGTGTTGATTTGGCCGGATATTTTCGGCCTCCGTCCGGCGTTCCGCCAGATGGGCCGGCGGCTTGCCGAATCCGGTTACTCGGTGCTCGTCGTCAATCCTTTCTATCGCACAACGAAGGGGCGCACCGATACCGCGCCCGGCGTTATCGACCAGATGCGGCCGCATGCACAGGCGCTCAACGCCACCACACATATGACCGACGCCAAGGCGTTTACGGCGTGGCTCGACACGCAAGCCTCGGTCGCCAAGAACCGCAAGATGGGAACACAAGGTTATTGCATGGGCGGCCCGATGGCCTTCCGCACCGCGGCCGCGTCCGACCGCGTCGGCGCTGTTGCCTCTTTCCACGGCGGCGGCCTCGCGCGCGACACGCCAGATAGCCCGCATCTCCAGGCCGCGAAGACCAAGGCCCGCTTTCTGGTGGCCATCGCCGCCAACGACGACGCCAAAGCGCCGAAGGACAAGGACATCATCCGGGAAACCTTT
>JBJXFL010000002.1:0-43915 GCA_046155405.1 Bryobacteraceae bacterium
ACTTTTGTTTGATCCATACCTTACAATAAATGCTTTTCACGGCAATCGGAAACTCGACGGCAGTACAACGTCTCCCCCCGGCGGCGATCAGCCTCCGGCGCTTCCCCCAAAACGGTTACGCACCCCCCAAGGGGGCGGATAGACGGAACCTCCTGCTACACTGGAAACATCTACTGTTGTAGCCAGCATGTCAATCCGTTCCTATCTCCGGTTCGCTCTCCACACGCAAATGCTGCCCATTCTCGAAAGCGGCGAGGAAACCCTCGTCGGCGGCCAGGCGGTGATGGAAGGCGTTATGATGCGTTCGCCGCACAGCTACTGTACGGCGGTCCGCCGCGCCTCGGGTGACATTGTCACCGAGGAAAGCCCGCTTCCGCGCGTGTCGGAAAAGTATCCGATTTTCAAATACCCGATCCTCCGCGGGGTCGGCACGCTGGGACAGGCGATGTGGCTTGGCGTGAAAGCGCTGAAATTTTCCGCCAATGTCGCGCTGGCCGACGAGAATGACAAAGAAGGCAAACCGGCAGCCGCCGAAATCCCCCCTTGGGTGATGACCGCCAACCTGGTATTCAGTCTGGTCTTCTTCATCGCGCTCTACAAGTTCGTCCCACTCTGGCTGACCACACAACTCCAAGGCGTTTACCCCGCCATCGAAAATCGCATTCTGTTCAATCTGGTTGACGGTCTCATCCGCATCGCGATTTTCATCGCGTTTCTTTACGGCCTGTCCCGCTACAAGGACATCCATCGCGTATTTGAGTTCCACGGCGCCGAGCATAAAGTGGTCTTTAACTTCGAGTCCGGCAAGCCTGTCAACACCGCCAACGCGCAGACATTCATCACCTTGCATCCCCGCTGCGGCACCAGTTTTCTGCTCGTGGTCATGGTGATTTCCATGGTGCTCTACACCATTCTGCCCGTCGATGGCTTCGCCGCTAAATTCGCGGCGCGCATCGTTCTGTTGCCTCTCATCGCGGGCCTCAGCTACGAGCTCATTCGTTTTGCCGCCCGGAAGCGCGGCTCGCTGCTCGCGCTGATGACGGCCCCCGGCCTCTGGCTCCAGAAGATCACCACCCAACCTCCCAGCGATCCGCAGGTGGAGGTCGCTATTCGCGCGCTGGATGGCGCCATGGCGCTGGAAAAGAAGCAGGGCGGCCAGCTCGTCATCGCTTAGCGGCCCTCACCCGTTGGCGCATTTCCTGAAACGGGAAAGGGTACCCCCATGCAATATTCCGACAAACTCGACTCCTTAGAAAAACGGTTCGACGAACTCAGCGCCCAGATGGCCGACCCGGCCATCATCTCCGACAACGAAATCTATCGCAAAACCGCCAAGGCGCAACGCGATATGGAAGAAATTGTCGGCAAATACCGCCGGTACAAGGCCGCGTCGGAAAACCTCCAACAGGCCCAGGGCATGCTCCAGGAAACGGACCCCGAGATTCGCGCCATGGCCGCGGAAGAGGTGGCGGCCATCACACCGCAACTGGTGACGCTGGAAGAGGATCTGAAGCTGCTCCTGCTGCCCAAGGATCCGAACGACGACAAGAACGTCGTCATCGAAATCCGCGCCGGCACGGGCGGCGATGAAGCTACCCTGTTCGCCAACGAAATTTTCCGCATGTACACGCGCTACGCCGAAACGCTTAAATGGCGCGTGGAAGTCACCGACGTGAGCGATAGCGAAGTGGGCGGCGTGAAGGAAGTGATCGCCCTGATTAGCGGTGATCGCGTCTTCAGCCGCATGAAGTATGAGAGCGGGGTGCACCGCGTCCAGCGCGTCCCGCAGACCGAAACACAGGGCCGCGTTCACACTTCCGCCATCACCGTCGCCGTGATGCCCGAAGCGGATGAAGTGGAAGTTCACGTCGAAGCCAAGGACCTTCGCATCGACACGTTTTGCTCCTCCGGCCCCGGCGGCCAGTCGGTGAATACGACTTACTCCGCCGTCCGCATCACGCACCTGCCCACTGGCACGGTCGTCTCGTGCCAGGACGAAAAATCGCAGATCAAGAACCGCGAAAAAGGCATGCGCGTGCTTCGTTCGCGGCTCTACGAACTTGAGCTTGAAAAGCAGCAGGCCGCCATCGGCGCCGAGCGCAAGAAGATGGTCGGCTCCGGCGACCGTAGCGAGAAGATCCGCACCTACAACTTCCCGCAGAACCGCGTGACCGATCACCGTATCGGCCTGACGTTGCACCAACTCGATCTCGTAATGGAAGGCCGGCTGGATCCCTTCATTGATGGGCTAACCACGCACTACAACTCCGAAAGGCTGAAGCAACAGGCCGAGGATGACCCTACGAACGGCGCTAGCCCAAGGCGCAAAGCTTCTTGACGAAGCGGGCATCCCCGCCCCCCGCCTGACCGCCGAGGTCCTGCTCGCGCACGCGCTCCGCCAAGAACGCGTTTATCTCATCGCGCACTCCGAAGACGAGCTGACCGAGGTCGCGTGGATCCACTTTGGCCGCTACCTGCATGAGCGCATGCAAGGCAAGCCCACCCAATACATCACCAAGCGGCAGGAGTTCTACGGGCGGGATTTTTACGTCGCGCCCGGCGTGTTGATCCCCCGCCCGGAGACGGAGTTGCTCGTTGAACAGGTGCTGAAACACCTCCGCCCCGGCATGCGCGTCCTCGATATCGGCGCGGGCTCGGGCTGCATCGCCATCACGCTTTCGCTCGAATCTTCGTTGCCCATCGTATCCACCGACATCTCGCCCGACGCGCTGAAAATCGCCGCGCGCAATGCGGCCGCGTTGCGCGCGCACGTTCCATTCATTCAAGCCAGCCTCGCCGCGCCGTTCGCTCCGGGGTCGTTCGACGTCGTCGTGTCCAACCCTCCCTACGTCCCCGATGCCGACCGCGCAACCCTCGCCGCCGAAGTGCGCGAATGGGAGCCATCGTCGGCGCTCTTCGCCGGGCCCCAAGGCCTCGATATCTATTGCCGTCTGATCCCTGAAGCCGCCCGCGTGCTGAAACCCGGCGGCCTCCTCGCGATGGAATTCGGATTCGGCCAGGCTGATGCCATTCGCGAACTTCTCATAGGCTGGAGTAATGTCGAAATTCACAATGACCTCGCCGGCATCCCCCGCGTCGTCCTTGCGGCGCGCTCGGTGCCGGCGGAAGATTGCCATAACGAATGGTAAATGCCATACTAAATGGTATGACGCTGCAAATCGATAAATCCGGAAGACTCGTCCTGCCGAAACCAGTCCGCGAACGGCTCGGATTGCGGGAAGGCGGCCCTCTCGAAATTGTCGAAACGCCGCAAGGCGTTCTGCTAAAAGCCGTCGAACAGCAACCTTCGATGATCAGGAAACAGGGCCTTTGGGTGCATACATCCGCCCTTCCGGCGAGATTCGATATCGTGCAGGCGATACGTGACGATCGGGACCACCGAATCCGCAAATTGGCGGGATTTTGAATTCTTATCTCGATACGAACGTCCTGGTGGCCGCTTCCGTCCAAGCCCACCAGCACCATTTCCCGGCGCTCGAACTAGTCGGCAAAGTGAAAAGCGGCGTAATACGTGGATTTATCAGCACCCATGCACTGGCGGAATACTACTCTGTTTTGACTCGTGCGCCGTTTATCCCACGTATTCACCCAGCCGATGCGGGACGGAGCCTGGAAGAGAACATCCTGCCATATTTCGAACTGGTCGCGATCTCGGCCGGCGACTACAAAACAGTTCTGCGTTCTTGCGCGAATGCAGGGTTCGTTGGTGGAATTATCTTTGACGCCTTGCACCTGCACTGCGCAATCAAGGCCAAATGCGAACGCATCTACACCTTCAACGTGAAGGACTTTCGCGCACTTGCCCCGAAAGAACTGGAGCACAAGATCACCGCCCCTTGAACGCCCGGCCCTCCGCACCCCGCTTGACCTAAACTCGTAGCAGCCATGCGCTCCATCTTCCACATCGACATGGACGCGTTCTTCGTCTCCGTCGAGGAACTCTTCGACCCCTCGCTCAAAGGCAAACCCGTCGTCGTCGGTGGCCAAGCCCACGAACGCGGCGTCGTCTCCGCCGCCTCTTACGCCGCCCGGAAGTTCGGAGTCCACTCCGCCATGCCGCTCCGTACCGCGGCCCAACTCTGCCCGCATGCCATCTTCGTCGACGGCCATCGCGACCGCTACGAACTCTACTCCGGCAAAGTAAAGACCGTCCTCGAGTCCTTCACGCCCAAACTCGAAATGGCTTCCATCGACGAAGCCTATCTCGACATGACCGGCACCGAGCGCCTCCACGGTCCGCCCTTGCCAGCCGCGCACAAGCTCCACGAAGCCATTAAAACCGCTACCGGCCTCAACAACTCCATCGGCTGCTCCACCGCCCGCCTCGTCTCCAAAGTCGCCTCCGATCAGGCCAAACCCAACGGCGTACTCTGGATCCCTCCTGGCGCCGAGGCCGCTTTCCTTGCCCCGCTCGACATACGCAAAATTCCCGGAATCGGCAAAGTCGCGGAGAAGAATCTGCAAGACATCGGCATCTACAAGGTCGGCGATCTCGCCCGCCTCGATGACCGCTTCCTCGTCGAGCGCTTCGGCAAAATCGGGCTGGCGCTCGCCGGGAAAGCAAAGGGCTTCGACGCCGGTTCCTGGTTCGAAAAGGAGATGGCGGCTAGCGACGATCCCAAGTCCATCAGCCACGAACACACCTTTAATGAAGACACCGCCGACCGCAACACCCTCGAAGCTACCCTCTCCCACCTGTGCGAGAAGGTGGGCCGCCGCCTTCGCGAACACGCCCTCCACGCCCGCACCGTTCAAATCAAATTCCGCTACTCCGACTTCTCCACCTTCACCCGCGCTCAGTCGCTCGACCATGCCACCCAGCTCGATACCGGGATCTATCAAACCGCCCGTGATCTTTTCCTCGGCAACTGGCAACCCGGCCGGCCCATTCGCTTGATCGGCGTACATACTTCCGGCTTCGAAGAAACGGAAGGCCAACTGGACCTCCTCGACGGCGCCCGAAACGAAAAGCTCAAACGCGTCTTCAGCGCCGCCGACACGCTTCGCGACAAGTTCGGCGATGCGTCCGTCAATCTCGCCGGCGCCCTGAAAGGCCGCTTCCGCGAACGGGTACACGACGCCCTCATCAAGAAACCGGAATGAAGTATCGCTTCTACGTTCTAGCCGCGGCGCTGCTGTTTTCGACGGGCGGCGCCGCCATCAAGGCGATAACTTTGACCAGTTGGCAGGTGGCCAGCCTCCGCTCGCTCGTCGCCGCTCTGGTCTTGCTGGCGCTCCTGCCGGAGGCCCGCCGCATGAGGTCCAAGCAGGTCTGGATCGCGTCAATAGCCTACGCCGCGACGTTGATCCTCTTCGTCCTCGCCAACAAACTCACCACCGCCGCCAACGCCATTTTCCTGCAAGCTACCGCGCCTTTTTATCTCTTGGCCATCGGACCTTTACTACTCAAAGAGCCCAATCGAACACGCGATTACATACTGGGCGGCGTCATGGCCACCGGCATGGCGCTCTTCTTTTTCGATTCCTCGAGCGCCTCCGCCCTGGCGCCCAACCCCGCGCTCGGCAACGCCCTCGCCGGCGCCACCGGCTTCACCTGGGCCCTCACTGTCACCGGCCTGCGCGGCTTGTCGAAGCGGGAGGGGACAAGTTCGCTGCCCGTCGTCAGCGCCGGCAACCTTGTCGCCTTCGCCGCCGCGCTGCCATTCGCCCTACCCCTCGGCGGCATAGGAACCGCGGACCTCTCCGTGCTGCTCTACCTGGGCTGCATTCAAATAGGCCTGGCGTACTTCTGCATGACCCGCGGCGTCAAACACGTGCCGGCGTTCGAAACCTCGGTGCTGATTCTCCTGGAACCGGCCATGAATCCCGTCTGGACGTATCTCATCCACAATGAGCGGCCCGGCCCGCTCGCGCTCGCCGGTGGCGCCATCATCATGGCCAGTACGCTCGGACATACGCTGTTATCCAGCCGTGCGGAGCGTTCCTAGCTCCGCAACCACCGGTCGAACCAATCGAATGCCTCCTTCTGCATCGCCGCGTCAAACTTGTGCGGTCCATCATAGAAACTCGCCTTGTACCGTTCCGGCGCTCCCGCCTTTTTGTAGACCTCGGTCAAGATACGGTCCGCCCGCTCCATCTCCGGCAGCGTGAACAGGGAGTCCTGCCGGTTGTTCAGCACCAGCACCGCATTTGGCGCTCCCAGCCCAAGGATTTCCGGATAGTCTAGCTCCCTCGGCAGCCCCGGCACATAGCACATCCACGTGTGGGTGTAGCACTTGTTTAGCAAGTAGTCCCGCCACGTGGTCATCATTCCGGCACAGCACGAGCAACGGATTCGCTCATCCGCCCCCGTTAACATCACCGTCCGCAATCCACCGCCGGACAACCCGCAGCAACCGATCCGGGTCGCATCGACATCCGCTCGCGACGCGAGATAGTCCACCGCCCGCTGATCGTCATATACGAACACCCCCGGCCAAGTCATCCCGGCGCTAAACAGGCTCTTCGCGATCAGATGCTCATGCCCGCCGGCAAACTGGTTATAGCGTTGAATCTCGTCTTCGGCCTCGGGATTCGCTTCCACCAGATTGTTGCGGATATTGCCTGGCAGATCCGCTAACCGCATCCTACGGCTGCCGAACGTGAAGGTGTCGTGCACCAGCACCACATACCCGCGCCGGGCCAATTCATTCGCCCAGGCCAAGCCGCTGTAGTAGCGCTCCTGATGTTTCAGCATGAGCGGATGCGGATCCTTGGAAATGCGGGTGATTTTCCGTAAACCGAAGTACTTGTTGCCCCCATGGTCGTGAAGCCCGACCACCGCCGGAAGCTTTCCTTTCGATCCGGCCGGTTTCAGTACCACGGCCTCTGTCGGCGGACCAAACGGCAGTTGCCATTGCAGGTGCTCCACTTCCAAACCGTCAAACTCCAGGTGATGTTGCACCACCGCCGACGGCGCCAATGCCGGTCCCGGCCCGAGCAGCGCATCGCGGAATCGCGCGCGCGCCGCCGGCCGCCAGGCGTCTACGTTCTGAAACATCGGCTGCCGGAACGACATTCGTGGCGGATCCTGCATCATCCCCGCCGCCCACTCGCCATAAGCGCCAATCATGTTCGGAGTCATAGCTCACATCTTTTCGAAATCGCCCCGAACTTGCAAGTGGACTCTAGACTATCCGCCCCGTTCGTAGCCAATCGTCCCAAGGATTGAGGACTTGGACGCCCGTCGGCTGGAAGTCGCTCACGTTCCGCGTTACCACTGTCATGCCATGTACAAGCGCCGTGCCCGCTATCAGTCCGTCTCGCACAGGGCGCGCGTCGGGCACATGGAGCCTTGCGCGGGGTCCAGCCGTCCAGCGAGTGGTATTTCACTCCCCGACTCGGCTCTGCCGAGCCGAATCTTAGGCAACTCGGGCACAACCTTAACATTGAGGAGAAACATCAGAACAGGTCCGCGGGACGGGAAAGGTCGCGCGGATGCGGAATTTCAAGTTCAATACCTTCTATACTCGGCATCGTGAGCAGATCGGCAATTTTTTGATGGCTGCAAGTAAGCCGTCGATACTCCTCGATGTTCAGCGGTACATGCCTCGGTTTGCCGCCATCTGTAATGAACACCGGACCATCCTTTGCGGCTTTCTTGGCCCCGCTCGTGTCCCGGTTAAACGGACGACTGGAGAGGATAGTGATGGCCATGCAATAGTCTCACACACAACCCCCTTCCCCGAAAAGTCCGCTACGGCAAAGCCTCCAAAAAAACCTCAATCTCCCCCGGACTCACATAAAAATGCGGCGAAACTCGCAGCCAACCCGCCCGCGGCGCCGCGATGATCCCCTTCTCCTTCAAGTCGCGCCAAATAGCCCGGCAATCAATCCCCTCTTTCCGCATCGACACAATCCCCGCCCCCGTCTTCGCCGTCCTCTCGACCAATAACTCATAACCCTTCCGTAAAGCCCCTTCCGCCACCTGATCTCCCAACCCCTGCACCACCGGCGCAATCTTCTCCACCCCGATCGCGTTCAAAAACCGGAACGCCGCCTCCAATCCGAAACAGCCGATCGTATTCAGGGTCCCCGGCTCGTACCGTCCCGCATCCGGCCGGAGCGTCATGTCCCGGCTGGCGTAATCGGCATGCGCCGCCGTGTTCGTCCAGCCAAATTCCACCGGCTCCACCGAGTCCTGTACATCCCGCTGGACATACAACACGCCGCACCCCTCCGGACCGGTCAACCACTTATGCCCATCGGCGGCCGCCGCATGAATGCGCGCCTTGCGCACATCCAGCGGAAACGCCCCCAGCCCCTGAATGGCGTCGACAAAGAAGAACACGCCATGCCGCGCGCAGATCTCGCCGATCGCTTCCAAGTCGCACCGGTAGCCCGACAGGAACTGCACGTATGAAATCGCCAATAGCCGCGCCCCGCGCGCCGCCCGCTCGATTTCTTCCGGCGCCGCCTCCGGCCGCAGCCATGTAATCGACACGCCTTTCGACGCCAACCGCATCCACGGATACTGGTTTGCCGGAAACTCGTCGTGAAACGCCACAATCCGGTCCCCGGCCCGCCAATCGAGCCCCATCGCAATCGTCGCTATCCCCTCGGAAGTATTCTTGACGATGGCGATCTCCCGTGGATCGGCGTTCAGGGTCCTGGCCGACTCCACCCGCAGCCCCTCATAACAGGCCATCCACTTGTCGTAGTGGAACGAACCAAACTCCTCGGCGTCCTTCGCCAGCCACCGCATCGCGTCCGCCGCCGCCTTGCACACCGGCGACACCGCCGCGTGATTCAGGTAAATCAGGTTGTTCGCAACGGGAAAGTCCGCCCGGTGCCTTTCCCATAAACTTTCGTCAACGATTTCGAAACCCATCGTATATTCTATGCGTAACACGAAGTGAGCCTCTAGGGAGACACTGTGTCCCAGGCGCGCCAGCGCTATAATGAGGGCAAGCTTGTAAGGAGTTACATGAATTACCTGCTCCATTTTCCATTAGCGGCCGCCATCGCCGTCACCTTGGCCACCGCGCCCGCCTTTGCCGAGGACACCAAAGCCACCGAAAAGAAGGCTGACGAGAAAACCAAGTCCACCCCCGCGAAGAAGAAAAAACCGTCCAAGAAAGATCCCGACGCCATCGGTGAACGCGACGTGGGCAAGGGCACCAATTTCTACTCGATTGAAAAAGAAATCGCGCTCGGCAAAGGCCTCGCTCAGGAAATCGAGCGTTCCGCCAAGATCGTCGACGATCCCGTCATCAGCGAGTACGTCAACCGCGTGGGCCAGAATCTGGTCCGGAACTCCGATACGAAAGTTCCCGTATCCATCAAGGTCATCGACGCGGAAGAGGTTAACGCCTTCGCCCTTCCCGGCGGCTTTTTCTTCGTCAACACCGGTCTGATTCTCAAAGCGGAAAGCGAGTCCGAACTCGCCGGCGTCATGGCGCACGAAATCGCCCACATCGCCGCCCGCCACGGGACAAAACAAGCCACTCGCGGTCAGATCGCCAATATCGCCACCATTCCCCTCATCTTCATGGGCGGCTGGGCCGGCTACGGCATTCGCCAGGGCGCCAGCATCCTGGTTCCCATGGGCTTCCTCGCCTTCTCGCGCGGTTTTGAACGGGAAGCCGATCTGCTCGGCCTGCAGTACCTCTACAAAGCCGGTTACGATCCGACGGCCTTCGTCGATTTCTTCGAAAAACTTCAGTCGCTCGAAAAGCGGAAGCCCGGAACCATGGCCAAGGTTTTCGCCTCGCACCCGTTAACCGATGACCGCATCGAAACCGCGCAGAAGAATATTCAGGAACTGCTCGAAGCCAAGCCTGAGTATGTCGTCACCACCTCGGAGTTCCACGAGGTGAAGAGCCGCCTGAACTCGCTGCTCAATCGCCGTAAGGGCGAAGAGCCGGATTCCAACCGCCCGCGTCTCCGCCGCGCGCCCGGTTCCACCACCGGACCCGTCGATGCGGACGAGGACGGCAACAAGCCGAAGGAAGACGAAGACGAGCGTCCGAAGCTCAAGAAACGTCCCAGCGCCGCGCCCGAAAACTAGGCGTGCAGAAACTTTACCAAACGAAACTTTACGAAAGATCGAGGGTCGCGGCAGTCGCCGCGGCCCTTATAATTTAGCTATGCGACGTTCCGCGTTTCTTCAGTGTCTCGCCGGCTCCGCAATATTCGCGCAGGAGTCCGCCCCCGTTCCCGCCGCCATCAATGTCTCGGTCAACGAAGTCATTGTCCCCGTCACCGTCACGGACGCTAAAGGCAAGTTCGTCACCGACCTCAAGCAGGATGATTTCAAGATCTACGACGAAGGCAAGTTGCAGAAGATCTCCTATTTCAGCCGCGAGCGCAACCAGCCCGTTGTCGTCGGCTTCCTGCTCGATCTATCGAACGCCAGCCGCCTGCACTGGAAGAACTATCAGGAATCGGCCATCGAACTCGCCCTCGCCCTCATTCCCGATGACGACAAACGCTTTTCCGGCTATCTGATCACCTACGGGAATGAGGCGGAACTGGCCGTCAATACCACTCAGGATTCCTCCAAAATCACCGAAAGGATCGGCAAGCTGAAGCCCGGCGGAGGCGCCGCGCTTTACGACGCCATCTACATGGCGTGCACCTCGCGCAGCCTGGTCAAGGGCGAGCCCCTCGAACCGCGCCGCGTCATCGTCGTCATCGGTGACGGGCACGACAACGCCAGCAAGAAAGCCCTCGATGAAGTGGTCGAAATCGCCCAGCGCAATCTAGTCACTATCTACGGCGTTTCCACCGTCGCCTTCGGCTTCAACACGGTTGGAGAAAAAAACCTCCTCAGGCTGACCGAAGAAACCGGCGGCCGCGTCGAATATCCGCTGCAAGGGTTGTACAAAGAAGTCTCCGGCTACCTCTCCACGCCCTCGGACGAGGGCAACTACGCGCTCAAAGTCGGCACCGGCGGGTATGCGTCGGAGATCGCCAAGGGCATGTTCCGCGCCGTCGCCAATACCGCCGGCGAAGTAACGACCCAGTACATCCTCCGCTACGTTCCGGAGAATGCCGATCAACCGAAAGTCTTTCGCAACATCCGCGTCTCGGTGCAGCTTCCCAATGTCACCGTTCGCGCGCGCAAGGGCTATTATCCGTACTCACCCGAAGTAAAGCCAAAGTAAAGCACTCTTTCTCCCGATAAGACCAATACGCTCTCATGCCCACTTCCCTCCAGATGCGCCCGATGGAATACATCGTTCTGGAGGTTCTCCTTCCCATCGTCGGTGCTAGGCATGAAAACGCGGGCGTAATATTGCTGGACAGTGAGGCTGACAAGCTCTACGTCAAGGCGCGCCGGGACTGGGATTCATTTCAGATCCCGGAAGCCGACTACCTCTCCGCCATCGAACAAATGATTGAATCGATGGCCCGCGAGAGCGGTGCCGCTGAAACCTTGGCCTACATCGAAACCACCTTTGATGGCATCCTCCGCGCCACGAACCGTCAACCCACCATCGCCGCCGATCCGGAAGCCCGGCTTCGCCGCCTCTACCGCGAGAACGTCAACACCGTCGGCGCCGTCCCGGTCATTCAACTACGCGCCGCCGCCGGCGGCCTAAGCGAAGAACAACTCCCCGGCGAACTGCTCGGCGCCATCGATCCGCCCGATAATATTCGTCCCACTCCCGGAATGTTCGCTGCCAGAGTCGTCGGCCGCTCCATGGAACCGCTCATCCCCGACGGCAGCCTTTGCCTTTTCAAGCTCCACGGCGGCGGCAGCCGCAGCGGCCAAAAACTCCTTATCGAAAAGTTCGGTTCCTTTGATTCAACTTCCCAGTTCACCGTCAAGGTTTACCGCAGCGAAAAGCGGGTTCAAGAAGACGGCACGTGGGAACATAACCGCATCCGGATGATCCCCCTCAACCCCGAGTTCGAGGAGTGGAACCTCACGCCCGATGAGTTTAGAGTGGTAGGCGAGTTCGTGGCCGTTCTGCCGTCCGAAGAGTGAACTGCTCGAACGCGTCCGCCAACTCCCCGCCGGCGCGGAAGTTCTCGGGATATAGCCCCAGCAACCGGTGAAAGAACCGGTCAGATTTGTTGTGTCGCGAGGCCATTGGTTCGGGCATAGCATAGTGTCTCCGTCATGCGTTCCGCTTCCGCCCGCGCGGTTGTTTCGCCCAGATCGGTAAGCCGGTAACATCGGCGCCGCTCGTCTTCGCCGCTCTTGCGGCGGGCCTCTTGAATCAGTCCGAGTTCGAGCATCCGCTTGATGGACCCGTAAAGGGTTCCAGGATTCAGCCGCAGCTTACCGCCGCTACGCTCCTCCACCTCCCGCATGATGGCGTAGCCGTGCGCGTCCCCGCCGGCCAGGGCGACAAGGATCTGGAAGAAGGGCGCCGGCAACGGCAGCAGATCCGCGACTTGGGCGTTGACAACTTTCATATCACTATAGTGACTCACACTATAGTGGAAGTCAATATAAATTTCGTTGCGCGGATTGTGTTAGAAATGTCGGCATGAAATTGCTAACGCTTATTTGCTTCGCCGCCGCCTGCCTGCGAGCGGACGAACTGCCGCTGGTGACGCAGGTGGAGTTCCAGCCGTTCGCGGCGCAAGTGGCGCGCGTAGTGCAAGCGCTGGAGGTAATTGGCGAACCGCTGCCCAGGGCCGACGCGGAAGCGCTGCAGAAATTGAGCGCCACACCCGGTGGCGGCAAGGCGCAGGTGGAGGCGATGCAGAAAATCCTGGACCGGTATACCTTGGCCGGGATTGAGATTAACCCCGAAAGCCGGGTAAAAGTGCAGCAGGGGCAAGCCGCGCCGCGGCTGATGGAACAGGGCTGGCGCGCGTTCCTCTTGAAGGTCGCCAATCAAGCCGGCATCACGGCCGTGCTGGCGGTGGAGAGTCCCAACTCGGGCCAGTTGGCGAACACTTCCGCCGGCCTGGTGGGGCGCCGTTGGATTGACCATGCCATGTTCAACAAGCAGCCGATGAAGTCGCATCTATCGGGATTGGAGCTTGAATATCGAGTAATTCAGCTCTATTCGAAGGACGCCGGCAAGCGTGAGGCGAAGCTGATCTTCGATGTTGGCCAAGGCACGCAGGATCTGGGCTTTCGCTCCGAAGTGGATATTCTCTTTACCGCCGTTCCCGCGGCGAAGGTGGTCTTCCGGGTGAAGGATATCGACGGCAAACCGACGACGGCCAGTTTTCTGATCCGCGACGAAATGCGCCGCGTGCACCCGCCGCAAACCAAGCGCCTCAATGGCGACTTCTTCTTTCACCCGCAGGTCTACCGGGCGGACGGCGAGCACGTGATGCTCCCGCCCGGCTCCTACACGATTGACTTTGGCCGCGGCCCGGAGTACCGCGCGAAGTCCCGTAAAATCGCGATTTTGAACGCCGATCCGCAAGAGCTGACGTTCCAGCTCGAGCGCTGGATCGATCCGGCGAAGATGGGTTGGTACTCGGGCGATCACCACATCCACGCCGCCGGCTGCGCGCATTATGAGCGTCCCACCGAAGGCGTCTATCCCAAGGACATGCTGCGCCACGTCCAGGGCGAGGATTTGAAAATCGGAGCCGTGCTTACGTGGGGGCCGGGCTGGTATTTCCAGAAGACGTTTTTTGAGGGGAAAGACAACGCGGTCTCGACTTTGGACAATCGCATTCGCTACGACGTGGAAGTTTCCGGCCATCCTTCCAGCCACACCGGCCATATCGTGCTGCTGGGGCTGAAGGAACAGGACTATCCCGGAACGCAACGCATTGAAGATTGGCCCACGTGGGGCTTGCCCATCATGCGCTGGGCCAAGGGCCAGGGCGCCGTTACCGGCTATGCGCACTCGGGTTGGGGTCTGCAAATCAAGGACACGAAACTACCCTCGAAAGAGTTGCCGCCATTTGACGGCATCGGCGCGAACGAGTACGTGGTCACCGTCACCAAAGGGCTCACCGATTTTATATCGACTGTCGATACACCCTACACCTATGAACTCAACATCTGGTATCACACGTTGAACGCCGGCTATAAGGCGAGGATCTCCGGAGAAACCGATTTTCCCTGCATTTACGGGGAGAAGGTCGGCTTGGGCCGCAGTTATGTCCGGCAGCCGAAGCTCGATTACGGCGACTGGATCCATGGCATTCGCGACGGGCGCAATTATGTCTCCGACGGCAAGAGCCACCTGATCGATTTCCGAGTGAACAATGTAGAAATGGGCACGGGCGATTCGACGATTAAGCTGGCCGCCCCGGGTACGGTGAAGGTGACGGCGAAGGTGGCGGCGCTGTTGAACGAAACGCCGGACGAAGCGATCCGCCAACGGCGCGTGGATCAGAAGCCGTATTGGGAATTGGAGCGCGCGCGTACGGGCAATTCCCGAAAGGTACCACTGGAGTTGTTGGTGAATGGGAACGCCGTCGCCACGCAGGAGATCACCGCGGATGGCACGATGCGCGACATCAGTTTCAACGTTGCCATCGATAAGAGCGCGTGGGTCGCGCTGCGCATTCTGCCCTCGTCGCATACTAATCCCATCTGGGTTACGGTCGGCGGCAAACCGATCCGCGTGAAGGAGAGCATTGAGTGGTGCGTCGCGGCGGTGGAGCGCTGCTTTAACCAGAAGATCGGCCGTATCCGGCTGACCGAACAAGGCGAGATGAAGGTCGCCTACGATGAAGCGAAAGCCGTTTACCAGCGGCTGCTCGGCGAGGCTAACTAAACCAGCGGCTTCGGCCGCGGCTTTAGGGCTAAACCGAGACACAGATTGCAGAACAGCATCGGCAGGAAGGGCAGCGGGAAAGTGGACTTGTCTTCCACGGTGAAGTACGGGTTCAACTCTTCGTAGATTTCGTGTGGCAAATTGATGTGTTCCCGCTTGTAAAACCACGAATAGTCGCCGCCGAATTTTTTCTTATACTCGCGCTCGGCGGAAATTTTGCGAGCGATGGTGTAGGCCAGCGAGCCTTCCGTTGGGATTACCACCAGGAACTGGCCGCGCTCCTTGTTGAGGAGACGATACGCTTCGCGTACGGCGCCGGGCAGATTGGGCAGATGCTCCAATACGTGAACCGCGATAACGCGGTCCATCGAACCGGCGGAAAATTCCATCGGTTGCTGGCAGTCGCCGACGGTGACATTGACACGCGGAAAGTCCTTGCGAATCTCGGCGGCCATGTTTTCCCGGAGTTCCAGCGCATAGTAGTTTCGTTCCTGCTCCGGAGTGAGCTTTTCGTAGCGAATGTGTTCGCCAAGACCGGCGCCGATCTCAAGCGTCGAAAAGAACCCGGGTCGCGAGTGTTTCACCGGAAAATTATGATTGAAGCTTTCCACGATGCCATACCACGCGCCTGGCAACCGGTCATGCCAATGCTTCATGAACTCGTCGCTAATGCGGCGTTGATCGGTCGTTAGCGGGGGAAGAACTTTGGGCCATTTGGCGACGGAAGACATTGATCCTAATTATAGCTAGCGGGGATTCGGACCGGCCCGTTACAATAGCGGGAGCATGCCGTTTCCGTTCCCGCTACCCCCCGTCCCGGCCAGTACGGCCAGCCCATTCTGGACGGGACGGGGCTTTCAGATTGGCCAGAAAGTAGAGCCGGTTTTGAGTTATGCGGTGAATGACTCCGGCTGGACGGATGGATTAACGCATTTCCACGAATCGCTGGCCGGCGACCGGCATTATATCGACATCGCATCGCGCCAGAACTCCCTCTCCCGGCTGCGTAAGTGGGTGAAGGGCGAGCGGCCGGTGATTATGGACATCGGCTGCAGTTCCGGCTTTCTTCTGCGAGACATTAAGAAGGAATTTCCGAACGCGCAGGCGGTGGGGGCCGACTATGTTCCCGCGCCGCTGCACAGACTGGCGAAGGCTCATCCCGACTGGCCGCTGATCCAATTTGACTTGACGACCAGCCCGCTTCCCGACGCATGCCTGGACGCGGCCTCACTCGCCAACGTGCTGGAACATATCGGTGACGACGCGACAGCGCTGCAACACGTGTACCGTATGTTGCGCCCGGGCGGCGTCGCCGTGATTGAAGTGCCCGCCGGTCCGCATCTGTTCGATGTGTACGATAAGCAGTTGTTACACTTTCGGCGTTACAGCCGTCAAAGCCTCCACGAATTGTTGGCGAATGCAGGATTTGAAGTGCATGACGAATCGCATATTGGATTCCTGGTTTATCCCGCCTTCGCGATGGTAAAGAAGAGCAACAAGAAGTATTTATCGCTGCCGGATGAGGAACAACTGAAAATCGTCGAGGGCAGTATTAACATCGCTCGCGGGAATCCCCTTATGGACGTCATCATGTCAATCGAGGATGCGCTGCGGTACAAAGTCCCGTTCCCTTTCGGAATCCGCTGCGTCGCGGTCGGGCGCAAGCCGTAATTATTCCGATTTCGTGGAAGCGGGGGCCGGCGCGGGTTTCGATTCGGCCTTCGTCCCGGTCTTGCCTTCGGATTTGGTATCGGACTTCGAATCGGATTTCGTTTCGGCTTTTGTCTCTGAATTCGAGTTCGATTTGTCGCCGCCGGGCTTGATGGCGTCCTTGCCGCCCTTGCCGTAATCGGTGATGTAGAACCCGGTTCCTTTGAAATGGAGTTGCGGCGCGGAAAGCAGGCGCAGTCCCTGGCCGCCACAGTCGGCGTGCGTAGCTACAGGCTCATCGGAGAACTTCTGCCGGACCTCGAAGGTCGCACTGCAGTTCAGGCAGCGGTACTCGTAAAGGGGCATAATGCGGTCGTCATTTTCTCGTAATTCGTAATCAGGGTTTGGGAATATTTAACGGACCCAGTGTCGGATCCTTGCCGAGTTCGGCGGCTTTCTTCGCCGTGTCGCGCATGGTCTGCGCAGCCTGCGCTTCCGTGGCGCTCAGGCCTTTCGTCGAAATCTCGATAGCCTTCTTGAGAATCAGATCCTCGGTCGACTTCGGTTTCTCTTCCCGCTTCGGCGGGGTGGCTGGATCTTCGTCGGTTAGCTCCGCCGGATCCAGATCCGCGACCGGGACGGAGGGCATTACGCCCTGATCCTGTAGCGCCTTGCCATTGGCGTTGTGGAACTTAGCTACCGAGAGAATGACGGCCGCGCCATCGTCCATGACGACCGGCTTGCGAATGGCGGCGTCGCCGTAGGTTCGTTCGCCGACAAGTTCAGCGCGGCGGGTGTCGTAGAGGGCTGCGGCGGCGATTTCAGCGGCACCGGCGGTGCCGCGATTGGTGGCGACCGTTAGCGGGAGCTTCGTGATAGCTTTAGAAGCCACCGCGTCATAATCCTGACGTGGAACTTTTTGGCCGACGGAGAACGCCAGACGCCCCGAGTCGACGAATAGGTTAGCCAAGGCCACACCTTCCTCGGGCGCGCCGGTGGCGCAGTTGCGTAAATCAAGAATCAATTTTTTTGCGCCCTGCTTCTCGAGGGACTGAACGGCGGAGGCAACTTCCGCTAAACGCTTGGATTCTAGCGTCGGAACTTGTACTAGGCCAATATTGTCGGGCAACATCTTGGAGACTACGGAAGGCCATTGGATTGGACCGCGTACGAGGGCCACCTTGCTGGGTTCGGGATTGCGGAAACGGAGCACGCCGAGTTCGATACTGGTGCCGGGTTCGCCTAGCAGCATCATTTCCGCGTACGCAAGCGGCATGTCGCGGGTATTGACGCCCTGCATGGTTTCAATCATGTCGCCGGTGGAAAGGCCGGCTTTGTCGGCGGGGGAACCGGGAACCGAATCGACCACCGCAATGTAGCCGAAGCGCTTAGCGAGAATGAGGCCCGTCCAACCCTTCGCCTCCGCCTTCGTCTTCTGCCATTGCTTGAACTGATCGGCGGAGAGATAGCTGGCGTAGGGGTCGAGCGCTTCTAGCAACCCGTTGAGAGCGCCGAGCGTGACATTCTTCATGTCCGGTTCTTCAACATATTCGCTCTTAATCTTGGAGAGCACCTCGGTAAAGACCCCGATGTGACGGTAGGTCTCTTCGGGAGAGGAGGTGGATTTGCTAACCGCGCCCAGCAACAACACGCCGACCAGGCACAAAGACAAAAGAGTAATGATGAATTGCAGCTTGCGGTTCATATGGCCGTCTCCTATTCCTCTAACAAGTATACGATGCGCGGCGAGGACAAATGGTTAGCGCGAAACCGGTTTTTGGGTCTTCAGGCGGTTATATTCGTTCAAGACCTTTTCGACGTACTGGCGCGTTTCGGCATAGGGCGGAATGCCGTTATATTTTTGGACGGCGCCCGGACCGGCGTTGTAGGCGCTTAAGGCGCGATATACCTGGTCCGGATATTTTTCGTATTTGAGCAGGAGATCACGGAGGAGACGCGCGCCGCCCTCAATGTTTTCACGGGTGTCGTGCGGGTTGACGTTGAGCGCGCGAGCCGTGCCGGGCATCAATTGCATGACGCCAATCGCCCCTTTCGGCGACAAGGCGCCGGGTTGAAACGCGGACTCGATTTTGGCGATGCTGAGCAGAATTTCGGGAGGGAGACCGGTGAGGCCGGCGGCCTCGCGAAGATAATCCTTGGGTGTTTTGGGAGCGATTGGCGCGGCGAGGGGGATGGCGGGCGCCGATTGCGGAGGGGCGGGTGTTTCGATAGCGTCTTCGACCGCTTCGATTGACGCAACCGAGGTCCGTGGGATTTCCACCGTTCCGGAGCCGGTGTGGAGCCGCAGGTTATCGCCGACGACTTCATGGCGGTCGGCGGGCAGGCGAAACCCCGTATGGAGGACAATTTCCTCCGCCGCGAGCAGGAATAGCGCGAAAACGGGCGTCATTTGGAGGTCCGATAGTGCCGGCGGAGCAGAATTCCGATGGTGAGAAACAGCACGGCGGCACATTCCATGACGATGGCTCCGGGCGCCATGCCGCTGGCATAGAAGTACAGTCCCGTCAGCGACAAAATGCCGGCGGCGATGAAGAAGGGGAATGTGTTCGACGCGTTGTCCACTTGCTACAAAGTATGACGCAGGCGCGGCTGAAAGCGTGCAGCGCGATATCATGATTGGTTTCCACGATGACTACGGTTACCCATCTAGAATGCAGCGTTACCGGCGAACGGTACGACGCCGGCACGGTTCAAAATCTTTCGAGAACCGGCATGCCGCTGCTGGTCCGCTATGACTTGAAGACGGCGCGGGAGAACTGGAATCGCGACTGGCTGGCGAACGGGCCGCGCTCGATGTGGCGCTACGCGCCGGTGCTGCCGGTATCGAAGCCCGCGGCGATGGTGACGCTGGGCGAGGGCTGGACGCCGCTGATGAAGTTGAAGCGCTATGGGGGCTTCAAGAATCTGTGGCTAAAAGACGAAGGGGTTAACCCGACGGGTTCGTTCAAGGCGCGCGGCCTTTCGTGCGCGGTCTCGATGTGCGTGGAGTTGGGGATCAAGAAAGTCGCGATTCCGAGCGCCGGCAATGCGGCGAGTGCCATGGCGGCTTACGCGGCGGCGGCGGGTATCGAGGCGCATATCTTCATGCCTCGCGACGTGCCGCAATCCAACTACATCGAGTGCAAAGCGTTTGGCGCTCAAGTCACGCTGGTCGACGGGTTGATTTCGGATTGCGCCAAGATCGTCGCCGAACGGCGCGAGAGCGAGGGCTGGTTCGACGTTTCGACGTTGAAGGAGCCGTACCGGATTGAAGGCAAGAAAACGATGGGGTACGAGTTGGCCGAGCAGTTGATGTGGCGGCTGCCGGAAGCGATTTTCTATCCAACGGGGGGCGGCGTGGGGCTGATCGGCATGTGGAAGGCGTTCGATGAGATGGAGGAGTTGGGCTGGATTGGGCCGGAGCGGCCGAAGATGATTGCGGTGCAGGTGGAGGGTTGCCAGCCCGTGGTCCGGGCGTTTGAAAAGGGCGCGGAGCGGAGCGAATTTTGGCAAGGCGCTTCGACGGTGGCGAGCGGATTGCGCGTGCCGAAACCGTTGGGCGACTTTCTGGTGTTGAAGGCGGTCAGAGCGTCGGGCGGTACGGCGGTGGCTGTGTCCGATGCGGATATGATGCAGGCGGGCGTGAAGCTGGCGACGGATGAAGGCGTGTTTGTGGCGCCGGAAGGCGCGGCTTGCATGGCGGCGTTGAATAAGCTGGTAGCGAGCGGATTTCTGAGAGCGGATGAGCGGATGGTGATTTATAACACCGGGTCGGGGTTGAAGTATTTGGAGGCTTATTCGGAGTTATTTCCCCGGTAGAGTTTGGGGGAAGATGGCGCGGTCAGTCTCCGAAGAGTGTTTCGGTCTCGCAGCTTTTTGGAGTCTTGCATCAAAAATTCAGGCATAACCGGGAGACGGTGTCACGCTCGCGCGGAATGAGGAGCGGAACCCCCGGTCCCGCTGGAAACCGGCCCGGCGCCAGCCGGCTAAGCGCCGTTTATGCCAACCGGTTTCCGCCTCAAACACCGGCCGAATTTGTCGATGAGTTTTTTGACAATGTCCCCACGATGATTCGGGGCGTTCGGTTAAGCACTCTTTCCATCCATCTCTCTCTGAAATTCGGAAACAAGGCACTACAGTGAATACCCGTCTGAACGCAGTACTCTTGGTCCCCGTCCTATTCCTCCTACCTGGCAGCGGCCGGTGCGAGGACTTCCTACGCAGCGGCGCAAGCGCCCGTTCCGCCGCCACTGGCGGTGCATATCTTCCAGGGTCGGACAGCCCTTTGGACGCAATGGCCATCAATCCCGCGGGTCTGGCGCTTTTGACCGGCCGTGTGGTTGAGGTCAGTGCCGCCGGAATGTTTGCCCGCGGCAGATTTGTGAATAGTTCTAACCCAGCGGGTCGCCTGAGCGCTCAGGGTTTGGTTCCGTATGGAGCGTTCGGAACTCCCATCGGCCGCGGGAGGATCATCATTGGGTTCGCGTCCACGCCGGAGTTGGCGAGCGCGGCACGGTGGCAGTACAACGATACTCCGGGCGGAGTAGGCGGCGTTAGCTACGCTCGGACGGAACACAATTCCGGCATTCTCGCTCTACGTACCTCGGGCGGTATAGGCATCTATCTCGGGCCGAAACTTCAGATCGGAGCCACGCTCGGATCGGTCTACAACTCAAACAAGCTTGAAACCGTCTACGTCTTCCAGAACCACCCGGGCCTGGCGGGTCTGAAGACCACGCTCGATCTCCGCACCAGCGGCATCGGGTGGAACGGGAGTGTTGGGGTGCTGGCCCGCGCGTCGAAGCGCCTTCAACTGGGAGCCGCCTGGAAGTCCCGCACCGTAGTCGAGTCGAAAGGCACCGCGACTGGCAACGCCGGCGAGCAGTTCACCCAGATCGGGCTGGGAACTGCCCGTCCCGATTTCCGGTACGACGCTCGTGTCCGCAACGTGTTCCCCAAAACTGTGGTCGTTCACGGGCTGTGGCGGATCAATTCCAGTCTTCGTATCCTCGCGCAGGGTGACTGGGTCAATTGGAAGAAGGCTTTCATTAACCTGCCGGTCAGTTTGACTCGCGGTACGAACGCCGATATCAACGCTCTGCTCGGCACGGACGTCATCGAAGACTCGATCCCGCTGCACTGGCGCGACCAGTTCACCGCGCGAGTGGGAATTGAAAAGTCATGGCTGGAGAACGCGACGCTGCGGGCGGGGTACGCCCACGCCACTAATCCGGTGCCCGCATCGACGCTGTCGCCGCTGACGGCCGCTATTACGAGAAATACCGTCTCCGCCGGCATTGGCTACACCCCTGGCCGTTACCGCTTCGATCTCGCGTACAGTATCGATCCCACCGCAACATCCCGAGTCGGGCGGAGCATGCTGAAATCGGGAGAGTACAGCAACAGCAGCATAAGCGTCGGCACCCAGGCGCTGATACTGACAACCGGAATCCGCTTTTGACCGTCCGCCGTGGCATACGCCGTTCGACGGGAGGATAACGCCGCCTCAAACGCGGTAGTCGTCGGCCCGCCAGTATTTCACCAGCTTCTTGATTTCGTCCGGCTTTGTGTTTTGTTCGGCGGCGCGCGCGGCCAACGCCGGGAATTCGTCGTCACTGGCGAAGCGGAGCGCGACGATTTGGAGAGGCATGAGGCGCGAATCGAGAGGCTTTCCGGTCAACATGAAATGGCGAAGGTTTTCCTCGGCGCGAATGGCGCGATCCTGTACCCGAAGCGCGTATGTGCGGGCGAAGTAGCCGACGAAGAGGACGCAGATGGAGAGCAGGAGGACGAGCGCGGCACTGTACAACCGTTGGTGATCGCCGAGGGATTTGTACAGATTGACGCCGCCGCCGATGACGCTGAGCGAGAGTACGAAACCCACGGTGAGGAAGCCGGGTACGCGTCGGGTGTGGTTTCGATAGTTCTGGATAGCCATCGGCACTATGGTCGCATGCGGCGCTGATAAGATTGTCGGAATGGACCTCTTTGACGAAATCGTACGGTTGCGGCGGGTCGGACAGAAGTGCGCTTTAGCGACTATCGTGCAGGTGAATGGCTCAATCCCGAGCTACGAGAGCGCGAAGCTGCTGGTACGCGAGGATGGGTCGATGATCGGGACGATTGGCGGCGGGTGCGTGGAAGCCGAAGTCTGGAACGCGGCGCGGGAAGTGATAGGCACGGAGAAGCCGCGGCACATGAAGTTCTCGTTGGGCCAGGACGCGGCATACGATAACGGGCTGATTTGCGGCGGGCAGTTGGAGGTGTTTGTGGAAGCGATCGTCCCTCAGCCGAAAGCCTTCATTTTCGGGGCGGGCCACATTTCGAAGAGCCTGTGTAAAGTCGCCACGCTAGCCGGTTTCTCCGTGACGGTGATCGATAATCGTGAGCGGTATGCCAATCGCGAACGGTTTCCGGAAGCCGAAGATGTCTTTGCCGAGGAGTATGAAGACCTGTTTCCGAAGCTCTCGATTCGCGATACGAGCTACGTGATCATCGTCACGCGCGGACATCGCGACGACATGCGCGTGTTGCGCTGGGCGGTGGATACGCCGGCCCGGTATATTTCGATGATCGGGAGCCGGCGGAAGGTGATCGGCGTGATGAAGGAACTGGAGAAAGAGGGCGTGGCGCGTACGGGGCTGGACCGGTTATTCGCGCCGATGGGGTTTGAGATCGGCGCCATTACGCCGGAGGAGATCGCCGTGTCCGTGGTCGCGGAAATGATCGCGGCGCGGCGGAATCCGGATGGGAATTGGCGGGAGCATTCGAAGTCCATTTTTCAAACCGACGCGGCGCGGGCGCTAATGAAGTGAAGCTTTCGGGCGTGATTTTGGCCGCGGGGTTATCGCGGCGCATGGGGTTTCCCAAGGCGTTGTTGCGGTGGGACGACGAGACGTATCTGGATCGGCAGATTCGGTTGTTTGGCGAGGTTTGCATCGAAGTTGTCGTGGTGCTGCGACCGGGAGCGGAGGCGCGGTTGGGCGAATGCCGGCGACTGGCGCAAGCGCGGGTTGTCTTCAATCCGGATGCCGGCCGCGGGCAATTGAGTTCGCTGCAGACGGGTTTGGCGACGGTCACGAGCGCCGCGGTGTTGTTTAGCCCGGTGGACTACGCGCATGTGCTGGAATCGACTGTGTCGCTGGTGGCGGAAGGTGGGCCGGAAATGGTGCTGCAGCCGAGTTTTGAGGGCAGGCACGGGCATCCCGTCTGGGTGCGGCGGCCAGTGGTGGAAGCGTTGCTCGCGGAGCCGGCGGATGGCGCGGCGCGCGACGTGGTGCGGCGGTTCGGACGCTCGTTCGTAGCCGTGGATGACGCAGGATGCGTGATGGACGCCGACGATCCGGCGGCGTATGCGGCTTTGCTGGAGCGGCGGGCATGAAGCGCAAACCGCTCTTGTTAGCGGTGGCGGTTTTGGCGGCGCTGGCCGGGGCGCCATATTTCAAAGCCGACCGGTTTGGACCGCGGATTCAGGCGGGGTTGGAAAGGGCGCTTGGAAGGAAAGTCGAGATCGGCGCGGTGCGGCTTCACTTGCTGACCGGACCGGGGTTTAGCGTCCGGAAGGTTGTTATTCATGAGCGGCCGGAGATCTCCGCCGAACCGTTCGCCTATGTGGATGACCTGGTGGTTCGGATCCGATTGTTGAGTTTGCTTTCGGGAAAGCTCGAGTTTTCAAGCCTGCGGCTGGACAAACCACATGTGAACCTGATGCGGCAGGCGGATGGCGCGTGGAATGTGCAGCTACTTTTGGCGCCACCGCCGGCGCCACACGAGGCCGGCGCGAACGGCGGGGGAGCGCCGATGCCGGAGTTGGAGGTGCGCCGGGGACGGTTGAACTTTAAGATCGACGACCGGAAGTCGGCTTACTATTTCACGGATGCGGACATCGATTTTTCAGCGGTCGGAGAAGGACACTTCGATATCTGGTTCGTGGGGGAGATGGCGCGGACAGACCGCATGGCGCGGGGTCTGGGCCGGGTGACGGCGCGGGGACGGTTGCGCGACACGGGTGGAGAACCCAAGCTGAATCTAGACGCACAGTTGGAGCGAAGCGCGCTGCAGGAGTTGGCGCAACTAGTGGGGCCGCGGGACGTCGGTGTGCATGGCTTAGTTAAGAGCCGGGCTGAAATCAGTGGACCGATTTCAGCGCTGCAAATTAAGGGGCAGTTGGACTTGTTGGAGCTACACCACTGGACGCAACCGCCGCGGGCGGCGACGGTTAGCGTTGGGTATACCGGGTCGTTGGAGCTGGGCGCGCAGACGCTACGGTTGGAGACCGATGCGAAGCGGCCATTGCGAGTAATAGTGGCGCTGGACAAGTTTCTGACGCAGCCCCAATGGCGAGTAGAGGGGGCGGCGCAGGGGCTGGGGTTGGAGCCGATGGCGGAGTGGTTACGGCCGCCGGGCGCGGAGTTCAACGGGATGAAGTTGGCCGGGACTTTGGATGGAAAGCTGCAAGCGTCGAACGAGGCGCCGGCGAGCGGTGGGGCATCGTTGACCGGTTTGGACTGGGCGTGGGGCGAGGGCAACCGGCTGGAGGCGGAAAAGTTGGAGGGAGAATGGAAGGACGGCGTGGTGCGGCTGGCGCCGGCGGTGTTGGAGTTAGACGGACAGCCGCTGCAGGTGGACTGCGAGTGGACGCTGGGGGATCTGTCCTGGGAGTGCCGGGGCGCCAGTAAAGGGCACGAGGCGAAGAAACTGCAACGATGGATGAGGGCGGTGGGGCTGCGGGCGGCGTGGGTGGAGGACTTGGCGGCGGGGCAGATTCGGGGAGTATTGACGGTCGCGCAAGTGGGGATGGAGACGCCCCAATGGAAGGGGCAGTTGGAGTTGCGGAACGCGGAACTGGGAGTTCCGGAATTGGCGGCGCCGGTGAAGATCGCGGCGGCGAGCGTGGTATGGCAGCAGGAGCGATTGGTTATGCCGGCGGTGAGGGCAAGCGCGGGAGGGATGACCTGGGTGGGATCCTACAGATACGAAGCGGGAACGCCGCGACCCCATCGGCTGGTGATCGACGCGGATGCGGTGGAGTTAGCGGATCTGGAACGAGTGTTGGGGCCGGTGTGGAAGGGGACGGGATTCTGGTCGCGGGCACTGGGGATGGGAGAGAGACGAGAGAGCGGAGCGGCGGAATTGGAGGTGCGGGCGAAGCGAGTGGGGGTGTTAGAAAACGTGCGGGCGACGATATGGAGGGAAGGGGAGAGAGTAACTGTTTCCGCGCTGACGGGCGAGTGGCGGAGCGGGAAGGTGAAGGGGGCGGGGGTCGTCCGGCTGGGCGGCGATGTGGAGATGGCGGGGAAAATGGCGGGCTTGAATTGGGAGGGCGGAACGGTGGAGAGCGATTGGAAGTTGACGGGCAGGGGCCGAGTAACGGTGCAAGGGACCGCGCGACTGACTGGGGGTGTGGCGGAATGGCTGTCCGGAAGTTATAGATGGGACAGTACCGGGAAATTGATGGTTAGAGGGCTTGAGGGAGTGATTGAGGGGAAGAAGTTCGTGGGACGAGTGTCGGGCGGAGCGGAAGGGCCGATGTTATTGGAATTTGGGGATCTATTGAAGTTGCGAATGGTGGTGCAGCCGTTTGGAATGGAGGTGGAGCGTGGAATTACGCAACGGGAAAAGTGAAGTCCGCCGGTTCCGGAATTTCATTTTTCGCCGTCCAGTGAATCCAGCCAGGCGGGATCTTCGCCAAAGAGCGATAGCGCCAGCCGGGAGGTGTTGGCGAAGTAGTCCGGGAGCGCTTCGTTTTGGGCTTTCAGCGCTTGCAACTGGCGGCGAACGCCTTCCAGGTCGCGATCGGGTAGAGTTCCGGTCCAGCCTTTTCGGCCGGACTTGAGCCAGGAACGGAGCGTGTGTAGTGTGTTGCGCTCGGCGATTAGTAGCGCTTCGGACTGTGTGAGGCCGGCCTTTTTCAGGCAATCCACGGTGGCGGCCACCAGGGGCATGAGCAGCATCCCGGTGAAGGCGGAGCCGGCGGCGAAGAGCTGCTTGCGGCCGGGTTCGAGGTAGAAGATGGAAGAGGAGGTGGCGGTGGCGAAACGCCGCAGGCGGCGGCGGGCATGGTGGTCGGCATCGGCGACAAAACGGGGCTCGGGGAAGGCGTCGAGGGAGTCGAGGGTGCCGATGGAGGCGCCGAGGGCGCGGAGCGGGGCAAGAGCGGACGTGTCCCGGCGGAAGTCGAGAAGGATGGCCGTGCGGCCGCGCCAATCGATGCCGGAGGCTAGGGAGAGCTTCAAGAGTTCGGGGAAATCACGTTCGGGACCGGATATGAGGATGAGGTCGGCCTGGCGGAGATTTTCGAGCTGGACGGCGGTGCCGGCCTTCAACCGATTGGCCAAACGGGAAGCGACGCGAAGGGAGGCGGAGGCGACCGGGCCAAGGTGGGCATGGAGATTGGAGACCCGGAAAAGGGCTGGGCTCATGGGGCCGGCGACGAGCAGTCCGAGCCAGAGTCTGTTCCTCATGCGGCGGGCGACTTGAGGGTTCTGATCCGGTCGCGGAACTGGGCTGCTTTTTCAAACTCAAACTGCCGGGCGGCTTCGCGCATGCGAAGTTCGAGGTCGGCGATGAGTTGGATTTTTTGCTGCGGATCGAGCTCGGATTCGGGCGACTCGGGCTCCAGGGGCACGGTTATGTAGTCGGCCTCGGCGATGCGGATAAGGCTCATGTCAATGGGCTTAATGATCGACTGCGGCGTGATGCCATTCACTTCGTTGTAGTCGGTCTGGATGTGGCGGCGGCGATCCGTCTCGCCGATGGCTTTTTTCATGGAGTCGGTGAGTACATCCGCGTACAGGATAGCGCGTCCGTTCAGGTTGCGCGCGGCGCGGCCGATGGTCTGTATAAGAGATCCGGCGGAGCGGAGAAAACCTTCCTTGTCGGCGTCGAGGATGGCGACGAGAGAGACTTCAGGGAGGTCGAGGCCCTCGCGGAGCAGGTTGACGCCGATCAGCACGTCCAACTCGCCTTTGCGAAGATCGCGCAGAAGTTTGATCCGGTCGAGAGTAGTTACTTCGGAATGCAGATACTGGCATTTGACGCCGACTTCGGAGTAGTAACTGGCGAGGTCTTCCGACATACGCTTGGTAAGTGTCGTGACTAAGACTCGCTCGTTTATTTCGGCGCGCATACGGATCTCATTCAACAAGTCGTCAACCTGGCCGCGGATAGGACGAACTTCAACGGGAGGGTCGACGAGGCCGGTGGGCCGGATGATCTGTTCGACGGTGACGCCATTGGCGATTTCGAGCTCATAGGGCCCGGGCGTGGCGGAGACGTAGACCACTTGATTGACGCGGTTCTGGAACTCCTCGAAAGTGAGGGGACGGTTGTCGAGGGCGCTGGGGAGGCGGAACCCGTGTTGAACAAGGGTTTCCTTGCGGGAGCGGTCGCCGTGCCACATGCCGCGGATTTGAGGCATGGTCTGGTGGCTCTCGTCGATGAAGATGAGGTGATCGTGCGGGAGGTAGTCGAGCAGAGTGGGCGGCGCCTCGCCCGGGAGACGGCCCGAAAAGTGGCGGGAGTAATTTTCGATTCCGTGACAATATCCGATGGTTTTGATCATTTCCAGATCGAACATCGTGCGCTGGTGGATGCGCTGCGCTTCGATGAGTTTGCCCTGTTTTTCGAGCTCCGGGCGCCACCACTCCAACTCCTCCTTGATGGTGCCCATGGCCTTTTCCTTCATGTCCTCGCTCAAGACGTAGTGGGTCTTGGGATAAATGGGGAGGCGGGTGTGCGTCTGGCGGACGGCGCCGGTGAGAGGGTCGATGTGAGCGAGAGATTCGACTTCGTCGCCCCAGAGTTCGATGCGAACGGCGTATTCGTCATAGGACGGAAAGAGTTCGACGATATCGCCGCGGACGCGGAAAGTGCCGCGTCTGAAATCGTGATCGTTGCGTTCGTAGAGGAGTTCCACCAGGCGGCCGAGGAGTTCCTTGCGGGAGACGCGCATGCCTTTTTCAAGCATCAGGAGCATGCCGTAGTAGGCCTCCGGGGAGCCGATTCCATAGATGCAACTCACGCTGGCGATAATGACGCAATCGCGGCGTTCGAACAGGGAGCGAGTGGCGGAAAGCCGGAGGCGATCGAGTTCGTCGTTGACGGTCGATTCTTTTTCAATATACACGTCGGAATTGGGGATATACGCTTCCGGCTGATAGTAATCGTAATAACTGACGAAGTACTCAACGGCGTTACCGGGGAAGAATGTTTTGAACTCGTGATAGAGCTGCGCGGCGAGGGTTTTGTTATGAGCGATGACGATGGACGGACGGCCAGTCGCTTCGATGACCTTGGCCATGGTGAATGTCTTGCCGGAACCGGTGACGCCCAGCAGGACCTGGTGCTGGGTACCGTCGTTGGCGCCGCGGAGGAGACCTTCGATGGCGGTTTCCTGATCGCCCTTCGGCGTATAGGTTACACCGATCTGGAATTGCATCTCTTCAGTGTAGAGGGTGCGGGGTGGGAGATAATGAGGAGGGCCTCTATGAAAATCGCCGCGAATGTCGAGATTGACGACAGTGATTTGAGCGCAATTTGCCGCAAATATGGGGTGAAGGAGTTGGCGGTATTCGGCTCCGCCGCGCGAGGGGAGATGCGTCCGGAAAGCGATGTCGACCTACTGGTCGAGTTTCGAGCGGAAGCGCGCCCCGGCTTACTTGGGCTGTCGGCTTTGGGCCGCGAGTTTTCAACCGTGTTAGGACGCCGCGTGGATGTGGCGGTGAAAGCGGCGTTGAAGCCACTGGTACGGAATGAAATCCTGTCGGAGGCTCACGTGATCTATGCGGAGGGATGAGCAGCGGCTGGCGGATATTTTGGAAGCGCTCGACTCCGTAGCTAAAATCATCAGAGGACTGAGCGAATCAGCGTTTCTGGCGGACGATACGATTTGTTTTGCCATTGCCCATCGCCTGACGGTAGCCGGAGAAGCTGTAGCGCGGCTGAGTGTGGAAATTCACGGGAAGTACAGTGAAGTTCCATGGGCTGACATTGTCGCATTCCGGAACATTTTGGTGCACGAATACGTTGGTGTCCATTAGCCGCTGGTATGGGAAACGGCTTCGGAACAAGCGCCGGAATTGCGACGGCGCATTGCGGCGATCCTGAAAGTGGAGTTTCCCCAATCGCGATCGTCCGGCACCTAGGCGGCGAAGCGGGACCGGATCCGTTCGCGCTCCGCATTGAACTCGCAGCCGAACAGGGCGATGGCGGCGAGGAGATACATCCAAACAATTAGCGCGATGACACCGCCGATGCTGCCGTACATCACGTTATAGTTGGCGAGATTACGGACATACCAGGCGAAGATGGCGGTGACGGCGAGCCACAACGCGGTGGCGACGAAGGAGCCGGGCCAGACGTTTTTCCATTGCTGGGGGCGGTTGGGGCCGACGTAGTAGAGAAGGCCGGTCGTCATCACAATGGCGCCAAAGGAGATGAACAGGCGAGTGATTTTACTGGCGATGAGAACGCCAGCGGCGAAGCTGCCCCCGGTATCGATCCACCCCGCCATTTGAAGGAGCCACGGTTCGACGGTATCGCCAAAGACGAGGAGAGCGGAGGCGGCGATGGCGGGCATCGCGGAGATGAAAACAAGAGCGAAAGCCACGATGCGATCCTGAACGATACCCCGCCCTCCGGGCAGGCGATAGGCGGCGCGGAATCCTTCCATTAGCGTGGCCATGAGGGACGAGGCCGCCCAGGCGGAAAGGAGGACGGCAACCACGATGAGAGAGAGGGGCTGGGCGCCGCGCTGGCGGAACTGACGCTCAATCAGTTCGGCGGTGCCGGGTGGAACGGCTTCAAAGGCGAAGCGGGCAAGATACTCCGACACGCGGCCGGCGTTGGCTTGGACAAGAATCGCGGCGAGGGAAGATAGCACCGGGAAAAGGCTCAACAGCCCGGAGTAGGCTGCGCCCTTCGCGATTCCCCAGCAGCCATCGAGCCAGGAGTTGAAGAACGCACGCCGAAGGATGATGAGGAATGTGCGCATCGGTCAGGTTTTTCGGTTCCAGAGGAGGCAGGCGAGGCAGCCGATGGCGGTCAAAACGCTGATGGCGGCGCAGGCGAGTTCTTCGCGGGAGGGCTCGAAACGGAGGTCGAGGGAGGTCGCGTTGATCGGGAGTGCGCCACTGACCATGAGCCCGGTGGAATTGGCGCGGAGCGGGACGGCCGCGCCGTTCACATAGGCGCGGAAATTAGGGTCCCACGGAATGGCGAAGGCGACGTGCAAGCCGCGCGTTAAGACGCCGGAAACCACGGCGTGGCGGGCGTTGTGCCAGCGGAGATCGAGCACGGGACGGGCTGGATCGAGCATGGCGTTGACGTAGGTGTGCCAGGGTTTCATGTTGCCGTAAAGAACGGAGGCGGCGGGGATTTCCTGCGTGTGGACAAGGTGGGCATAGCGGACAGGGCTGAGGCGATAGATTTGGTCGTCCTTTTCCTCCCAGACTTTTTCCAGTAAGCCTTCGAATTTGCGGGGGTTCCTGTAGTCGCGGTAGAACTCCTCGGAATCAGGGCCGTGCGTGATGACGTATTCGACGGCGAGCGCGCGCAGGAGGACAATCGATTCTTCGGCTTCCCGGCCCTTGGGGAAGCCGAGATCGGAGCGGACGTAGTAGTAGATATCAGGCGCTACGCGGGATTTGAGGCCTGTTTCGAAGACCCCGCCGATCTGGGGAATTGGGAACCAGGAGTTGAGGCGGAAGCGGGGGCCGCCGGTGGCCAAAACGCGGCCGGAAGGGCGAAGACTATTTGCCGCCGCCGCGACGCGGTAATCGGAAGTCTGTTCCTTGGATTGCAGCACCCAGGGCCTATAGAAATGGCTGACATATTTGCTCAAATGCGGGGTCTGCTGGAGCAGTACGGCGAGGAGCAAGACAGCACCGGCGACGCGGACTAGCGGGCGCGGACTGGCGCGGAGCCAGCGAACGATTTCGACAAAGAGCAGCAGCAGGAAGAGTTCGTATTCGAGCGCGTAGCGGCGGGATTCCGGAAGCGGATTGATGCCATATCGGTAGAACAGGCTTACAGGCAGGCCGAAGCCAAACGTACAGAGAATGAGCCAGCAGGCATAGCGATGCTGGGGGAACTTCCAGAAGGCGAGGCGGATCAACAGCAGGCCGGCGGCCAAACCGATCAGCGCCCCGCGCTCCAGGCGCTGGAACTGGAAGCCGAACGCGTCCTTCGGCCAGTTATTTACCATCTGATTGACGAACGAAGGCGTGAGCCAGAAGGCGGCGAGGAGGTAGCCGATGCAGCCGGCGTACACGACGCGGCGGTGCGAAAAGCCCTTATCACCCAGGTGGACGAAGAGCAGCATGGCGATGGCGAAGGCGAGGGCCAGGCCCGCGACCCAGTTGGTTAACACGGTGGCGGCGAGGGAGACGGCGGCGGCCAGGAGGATGGGAAAGCCGGGGCGAATGGCGGCGCGTCGAACCAGTAGGAGCGAGGCCAGGAATACGACGATGCCGACGGTGTGCGGGCCTTCGCCGTACTTGATAAGAACCTGGATCCTCCATGGCACCTGCATGATCCCGATGTCGAGAGCCAGTGTTTCAATCAGCCCGTATAGAGGAGACAGGAACGTGAGGGCGAGGGAGGAATAAATGGCGGGGACGAGCCGGCCGGTCCAATCGTAAACGAACAACAGCGCCAGTACGGGGCCGAGGAAAATGGCCATGGCGCACACGGCGCGGTGGACGTGGGTAGCGTCGGCGTTGGGGATTAGCCAGAGCCAGAGGGCGTCGAAATAAGGCAACAGAGGGAGGTAGACGTAGTGCATGGGAATGCCGCCGTATTGGAGCGGATTCCAAGAGAGGTAATCGGGGTTGTCGGCGAACAGGCGGGCCATATAGGCGTAGCCTTGCTCGATGGAGCCGCGATATGGGGTGACGCCGGGCAGGGCGATGCGCCAGTTCAAGGCGACGTTGAGGAGAAAGACAAAAGCTGCGGCGACCCAGAGGCGAGGGTTCATCGGGGCTTCCGGCTCAACAGGTAGGCGACGATGCCTATGGTGAGCAGAGTAATGCCGCGTCCGATTTGGTTCTCGAGCGGCGTTTCGAAATGCATTTCGATTTTGTGGCGGCCGGCGGGAAGGTCGACGCGGATCTGGCCATAGGCGTCTTCGGAGACGCTATACTCCCGGCCATTTTCGCGAGCTCGCCAGCAGGGGTCATAGGCGATCTGCACGGCAAGCGATTGACCGGGCGCCGTATCGGCGGCCAGTTCGAGGGTATCGGGACGCAGCCAGCGCGTCTCGGCGACGGAAGCGGATGAGCGTTCCAGCGTATCGACATACTGCTGTAGCGCGTCGATGTCGTCGGCGCCCGTAGGATAGCGGGCCCGGTCATAGCTGGCCGATTCGACGACGCGGCCGAGGCCCGGATGTTTTCTCGGGATACCGTAAATCCAGTTGCCCTTGCCGTCCTCCCAAAGCACCGGCAGAGCGCCTTTGTATTTGTGGGGGTGTTCAAAATCGCAGATGAGCAGGGCGGATGTTTTGTCGTTAACGACAAGGTTATCCACACCGAAAGCCTGGAGCCAAAGGATGTCGGTTCGGGCGTCTTCCCCGAGGACGATCCGCCAAAACATGTCCATGATTTTGATATTGGTAAGGCCCTGTTCCGAGCCGCCGCCGATTTGGGCGTTGTTGGACCAGACGTTCCACCAGAAGCGAACCGTGCCCGTGACTTGGGAGCGGGTGCCGGGTCGATTGGCGGCGACCCAATCGGCGATTTGGTACTCCAGGCGGTGCTTGTATTCGGAGGTGCGTTGAATATGGCGCCAAGGTTTCCAAATATAGTAGCCGCCCGGGTAGACGACGGCGGCGAGGGCCAGGGCGGCAATGGCGGCGCGAGGGACGCGGTTGGGGAATCGCCGCCAGAGCGTGTGGAGGACGAGGCCGCAGAGCAGGATGAGCGTGAGATCGAGTTCGGGGATGAGCCGCTCCGGTTCGCCGGCGACGCGGAAGTTAAAGTAATACTGGCCGAGGACGTTGAGGGAGAAGAATGCCGCCGCGCCAAGGACGAAGATCGTCCATGGCTTAACGCCGCGGCGGGACATGAACCAGGTGGCCACCAGATAAACGACGGCGAGGGCGAGGGCGAGTTGGAGCGACCAGAGCGTGCCTTTTTGCGAGACGATGGCGAGATTCCGGGAGGTGATACGGAGGAACGACGGCGAGAGCCAGAGGGCGCAGAGGCCGTACGCCAATAAGGCGATGGCGGCGGCGCGAAGCCACAGTTTCCAGTCGCGGGTTTCGGTGAAAATGGCCCAGCAAAGGATGGGAAAAAAGACGGCAAGCGAAGTGGCGCCGTAGAAGTTGTTGGACACCACGGCGGCACAGGCGACGGCCGATGCGGCGAGCCAGCGGACGTGGCCGGCGCGGAGGCCATGCCAGGCAAGGGCAAGGGCCAGCGGAAGAATGGCAAAGGCCGTCATATGCGGGCCCTCCCCGTAGCGAACCAGCACGCTGAGGCGCTGCGGAAAGGCCGGGTAGGCGTCGGCGCGGATATGAAGCAGGAACAGAAAGGCCGGTGAAACCGTGGCGGCGGCGAGCGCGGCGGCCCAGCCATAGAGGCGGGAGCCGGAACCGGTGCGGACCAGCAGGTAAATGAACGCGATGCCTAGCGAATAGAAGAAGCCGGTGTAGACGTGATAGGCCTTGGCGGGGACAAAGCCGGTTAGCTTGGCGATGACGGCGGTGCCGTAGCGCAGGGCGGGCGGGTAGATGTAGTCGAAACGGGTGCCGCCGTACCAGAGGGGCTGCCAGCCGGGATGGGGCAGATTTTCCGACAGATATCGGCCATCGGCGATAAAAGTGGAATCGATGGTGAGCCAGTTTTCGTAATACTTGGTTTTGAAAATAGGCCAGATCATGGCGGCCGCGATGGCGGCGATGAGGAACAGGTCCAGAGCCCAGGATTTACGGTCGGTCAACGGGACGTTTCCTCGAAAGTGGTTCTCACTGCTATATTCTATAGTTCCGGGCCCTCTTGATGAACTCGCGCAAAACGTGAACGGTTGGGGCCGCGCCCGGCCTTTGCGATTCGATCGAGCGTAACCTGCCGTGTGAGCGAATCGCCTTCTCCAGTTGGAAATTACGGAACTCTAATAATGCATTTTTCCCGGGTACTTTTCTCAGTTTTGTTGCTAGGGCTGGTCGGTTGTAACAAAGAGGAGCCGACGGTGGCGGCAAAGGCTGAAGGGCCTTTGACGGTGCGGACGGCGCAGGCGAAGGGCCGCGAAGTGCGGCGAATCGTGGAATCGGTGGGGACGTTTTACCCGATGGAAGAGGCGATCATTTCGGCGGAAATCGAGGGGCGCGCGGAAGAAGTGAAGCACGATCTGGGCGATTTGGTAAACGCGGGCGAGGTGCTGGTCCGGATCAACGACGAGGAGCAGCGGTATCAGGTCGCGCAGTCCGAAGCGCAGCTTAGGCAGTCCTTGGAGCGGCTGGGCTTGAAGACCGATAAAGAGCGGTTGACGGATGCGCGCGAGGCTCCGGACGTTCGCCGGGCGCAAGCGGAGTTGAACGAAGCCGATCAGCGGCTGAAGCGAATCTCGAGTCTGGTGGACCAGAACATCGGCGCGAAGAGCGAACTGGACCAGGCGAACGCGCGTCAGCAGGCGATGAAGGCGGCCTACGATTCCACCATCAACCAGACGCGAAATCTGATGCAGGAAGTGGAGCGGTTCAAAGCCATTCTCGACCTGCAGCGGAAGAAGCTTCGCGATACGACGGTGAAGGCCCCGTTCCGCGCGTTCGTGAAGGAACGGCAAGTGACGGTGGGGCAGTTCCTGCGGGCGAATACGCCGCTATTCGTGCTGGTGAAGACGGACCCGATCCGGCTGCGAGTGGAAATCCCGGAGCGGATGGCGCCGTGGATCAAGATAAATCAACAGGTGGATATTAGCGTGGAAGCGTTTCAGGGCCGCAAATTCCAGGGGAAGATCTGGCGCATTTCGCCGACCGTGGACCAGAATAAACGGACTTTCGTGGCCGAAGTGCTGGTGGCGAACGAGGCGGGCGAGTTGAAGTCGGGTTCCTACGCGCGAGCCCATGTACCGACATCCCATTCGGAAAGAGTGACGGTGCTGCCGCAGCGGGCGGTTTACTACATTATGGGATCGAACAAGGCGTTTGTGATCAAGGACGGCGTGGTGGATTCGCGAGACGTGAAGATGGGTGACCGGTTTGAATCCGATGTGGAGATTCTAGAAGGGGTGACCGACGGCGAGGTGGTGGCCCTGACGCAGTTGGCCAAGCTGGATACGGGCGTGAAAGTGCGAATCAACAATGACCCGCCGAAACAGGATCCGGCGCGGGCGAAATCGGCGGAGTGACGCGTTTAGGACGGGATTTGGCGACGTTTTAGACGATGAGCGCTAATCGAGCAAAAACGGCGTAAGTCTTTTATTTGCAGCTTTTCCGGCGGTTCATTTCCTGTCCGAGGTTGGTTTGTTCCTTGGTTTGTTCCTCGGTTTGTTTCCGGCGTCCGCTAGAGATTTCATATGGAATTTACCGGAGCGCGGAACAATGGCAGACTTTTTGCGAGGTATGCCGATTAAAAGATTGGCGTACTCGCCAGGGGCGTCGGAGGGTCCGGAGCCACTAAGGGCAGCGATGACGTGGTGCCGCTCCATTGGGCGATCTGACTCCACCCGCCGTTCAGCCCCGCGTTGTCGGATACCAACAGATATACCTTGGGCGATGTCGCTAGATAACCGGCTGACAACGAAATCCCAAGCCTGAGGCTCAGATCGTTTCCGCTTGCCGACACGATTCCGGAAGTGGCGCCGTTGAGGATGCACTGACTGTTCTGCAAAGTGCCGGAGGAGCCAGGCGTCAGCGGACCCAGTAGCACTGTCAGCGCATCGTTGTAGAGATACAATCGGTCGCTTGCACGGTCATAAAAACCATGGCAGGTGTTAACTGGAATTGTCGCGCTACTATACACCTGGAAATACATCTTGTTAATATCGGCGTACCCGTTGCCGTCCCGCCCCGTTAGCGACAAAGTGACGGGCGAACCCGCCAGCGGCGTCACCGGGTTCGGAACCACGGCCGATGGCGGCGTCTGGACCAAGGCGCCCCATTGGGCAATCTGACTCCACCCGCTGTTCAGCCCCGCGTTGTCGGCCACCAACAGATATACCTTAGGCGAGGCCGCAAGGTAGCCGGCTGACAATGAAATTCCCAGTCTAAAACTCAAATCGGTTCCACTTGCCGACACGATTCCGGACGTACTACCGTTAATCGCGCACTGACTGTTCTGCAAGGTGCCGGAGGAGCCAGGCGCCAGTGGACCCAGTAGCGCTGTCAGCGCATCGTTGTAGAGATACAATCGGTCGCTAGCGCGGTCATAAAAACCATGGCAGGTGTTAACTGGAATTGTCGCACTGCTATAAACCTGGAAATACATTTTATTAATATCGGCGAACCCATTCCCGTCCCGCCCCGTTAGCGACAAAGTGACGGGCGAACCCGCAAGCGACGTCATCGGGTTTGGCACCACCACCGACGGTGGTACCGGATCGCCGCCGCCCCATTGGGCAATCTGACTCCACCCACTGTTTAGCCCCGCGGTGTCCGACACCACCAGATATACTTTAGGCGAGACCGCAAGGTAGGCGGGTGACAACGAAATCCCGAGGCTGACGGTCAAATCGTTTCCAATTGCGGACACGATTCCAGACGTATTGCCGCTGATCGTGCACTGGCTGTTCTGCAAGGTTCCGGAGGAGCCCGGCCTCAGCGGACCCAGTAGAACCGTCAGCGCATCGTTGTAGAGATAAAATCTATCGCTGGCGCGGTCGTAAAAACCATGGCAACTGTTAACTGGAATTGTCGCACTGTTATACACCTGGAAATACATCCGGTTAATATCGGCGTGCCCGTTGCCGTCCCGCCCCACTAGCGATAAAACGACAGACGAGCCCGCCAGCGCCGTCAACGGGTTCGGAACCACGACTGACGGCGGTAATGGGCCGTTGCCCCATTGGGCGATCTGACTCCAGCCGCTGTTCAGCCCCGCATTGTCCGACACGATCACATATACCTTTGGCGAAGCCGCAAGGTAACCGGTTGACAAAGTAATTCCCAAGCTGACGATCAAATCGTTTCCACTTGCCGACACGATTCCAGACGTACTGCCGCTGATCGTGCACTGACTGTTCTGCAAGGTTTCCGAGGAGCCGGGCGCAAGCGGACCCAGTAGAGCCGTCAGCGCATCGTTGTAGAGATAGAATCTGCTGCTAGCACGGTCATAAAAACCATGGCAGCTACTAACTGGAATTGCGGTACTGGTATACACCTGGAAATACATCCTGTTAATATCGGTGTGCCCGTTGGCATCCCGCGCTACTAGCGATAAAACCGCAGACGAACCCGCCAGCGCCGTTACCGGATTCGGAACCACCACTGTCGGCGCTAACGGGGGACCGCCCCATTGCGCGATCTGACTCCACCCGCTGTTCAGCCCCGTATTGTCGGACACGATCAGATACACCTTTGGCGAGGCCGCAAGGTATCCGGCCGACAACGAAATCCCCACATTCACGCTCAAGTTGTTTCCACTTGCAAAGACGACTCCGGACGTACCACCGTTGATCGTGCACTGACTGTTCTGCAAGGTTCCGGAGGAGCCGGGCGTCAGCGGGCCGAGTAGCGCGGTCAGCGCATCGTTGTAGAGATAGAATCGGTCGGTAGCGCGGTCATAATAACCATGGCAGGTGTTAACTGGAATTGTCGCACTGCTATACACCTGGAAATACATCCTGTTAATATCGGTGTGCTTGTTTCCATCACGCCCAACTAACGACAAAACGACCGGCGAACCCGCCAGCGCCGTCAACGGGTTCGGAACCACGACTGACGGCGGTACCGGGGGACCGACGCCCCATTCCGCGATCGGCGCCCACGGGCTGACCAGATCGAAATTGTCCTTCAAGATAAGGTGCACGGCCGGCGAAGTCGCAAGGTAAGCGGATGACAAAGTAATTCCCAGGTTGACACGCAAATCGTCTCCACTTCCCGACACGCCTCCGGACGTACTGCCGTTGATCGTGCATTGGCTGTTCTGCAAAGTTCCGGACGAGCCCGGCGTCAGCGGGCCCAGTAGTACCGTCAGCGCATCGTTGTAGAGATACAATCTGTCGCTAGCGCGGTCATAGAAACCATGGCAAGTGTTAATTGGAATTGCGGCACTGTTATACACCTGGAAATATATCTTATTAATATCGGAGTATCCGTTCCCGTCCCGCCCTACTAGCGACACAATGACAGACGCGCCCGTCAGCGGCGTTATTGGGTTCGGAGCCACCACCACCGGAGGTATCTGGCTGCCCCATCCGGCGACCTGTGCCCAGGAAGTGAACAGCCCCGAATAATCCCTGACCAGAAGATACACTTTTGGAGAAGTCGTAAGATAGGCCGCGGTTAATGCGATCCCCAACGTGACCCTCAAATCGGTTGCATTTGGCGACGTCACCGCGGAAGCGCTTCCGTTGATAGTGCATTGACTGTTTTGCAACGTTCCGGAAGTGCCCGGCTTCAGCGGACCCAGTACAGTTGTCAGCGCATCGTTGTAGAGATACAATCCATCGCTCGCGGCGTCATAATAACCATGGCAGCTATTAACTGGAATGGTCGGGCTGCTATACACCTGGAAATACATCCTATCTATCGTGGTGTACCCGTTGGCATCCCGCCCAGTCAGCGTCACGTTCTGCGGAGATCCGGTGAGCAGGGGTACCGGCGAAGGCGGCACGACCTCGGGCGGCACCGGCGGCGGGGCCGTCCACATGCCCGTCCGCACCCATCCACTGTTGTTCCCCTCAAGGTCGTCAACATAGAGGTAGACATTTCTCGTGGTCGCCGCGTAGCTCCCCTTCAGTCCAATCCCCACCCTTATGACGACATCCGTGTCGGTCTGGGAAACCAACGACGACACGCTCCCATCGATCACGCATTGGCTATTCTGCAGCGTTCGAGCCTCACCCAGTGCAAGGGGTCCGGCTGGCGGAACCGTCAGCGCATTGTCGAAGAGATACAGGCCCTTTGTCGCATGGTCAAAGTAACCCTGGCAAGTATTCGCCGCCGCTGGTGAATTTGCACTTACCAAGAAATACATCCGCGAGATATCGAAACTGCCATCGGCGTCCCTCCCGGTGAAGGTAAACGTCTGCGGAGATCCCGTCGGGTTAGTGGGCAGACCGGAAACAGCTTCCGGCCTTATGATACGCGGCGCCGAGACGGCGATACTGCTCGTAGCCGTGGCCGTCGTCACGTCCGCCGTCACTTCGTCGCTTTGCGCGCTCGCTCTCTGGTTCAATACCGTCCCGTCGGCAAGTCCGGTACCCACCGTCGCCTCAATCGTGACTGTTCGGCTCTCGCCCGCGCCCAACTGGCCATAGGTCACTTCCACTCCATCCTGAGCGCAGATCACCGTGGCTCCTGGAGTCGATGTGCAGCCAACAAGGATCAGACCGCTCGGCAAACTGCCGCGAATCACTACATTCGTCGCATTCTGACTCTGGTCAAGCGTGTCGTTGACTACCGTACTTACGAAGGTAACAGTCGATCCCGCCTGGAAGAGAGCCCTTCCCCCGACCGCTCGCATCGCCACCGACTGTGGTTTCGATGGCGGCGCCTTCCCCGCGAATACCGTCGTGCTGAGCCGCAGATTCACCAGCTTTTGGGCCACTGAGAAATCGCGGTACCGCGGTATTGGCTCCGTGGCGCTCGCGCCGCTGACCGCGCTGACCGGCGCTCCGCTGCCCGCCACTTGAACCGGACTTAGGTCGGTTCCGGTTGGGTTTACCAGCAGCAGCGGGAACGTCAGCGTCTCAAGCCGCGAGTCATCCACGGCCGCCGCTACCCAGGTGGCGTACGCCACTCCTGAATTCACCGTCAACTGTTCATAAATTCCTTCGGGTTGCGCGCTTCCCGTCACCGGGCCGCCCCCAAAGCCCTTACTATCGGCGTCGTATAATTGCGCCCGATTCGCGCCTTCTCCCGGATACACGGGCGCGAATACTTGTACCCCTGACGGCACGCCAGTCACGACCAGCCGCGTTCGAGTCAAATCTCCTTTCAGCGCACCGGCTGTTACTTCCTGATATCGCAGCGCAATCAACGGGCGCGCCCCGCTACCGGTGGTCGCTCCCTTCTGGAAAATCAGGCTTGGCAGCGCATTCGCCATCGTTTGCGTCCCGCCAACTATGGGAATCGCCACCACGGCATTCAACGCCAGTCGACCGGTAATTGGCGCGGGCTGCAGGTTTGCCGCCGCCGGCAACAGGCTGGCATCCGCCCGGATACCGCTAATTCGCAGCGTCACCGGTCCCGGTCCCATGGTCACTCCCGGCCAGTTAATTGTGTTGTAGCCGGCCACCTCACCGTTTTGTCCCGCAGCGCCATTCACAGTTAACGCCGCGTCGGTGAGTCCTTGGCTCAGGCGGTTACTGATAGAAGTATTGAGAGTCAAAACGACATCGGTAACCACCGCGCTCGTCAGTCCAACGCAGCTCACGGTCATCTCGCCCAGAAGTTCCGTTCGCCCGTCCGAGGCGACCTGTGGAACCGTTGTCATAGCAGCCGAGCAGCCCAACGCCACCGTTGGCGGTTCCTGCGTCACCGAGTAGCTCTGTCCCGCAATGGTGATCGTTCCCGTCCTCCGCGTCGTGCCGGCGTTCGGCGCGACGGCATAACTGACAGTCCCGTTTCCGGCCCCGATCGCGCCTCCAGTAATGGTTATCCAATTATAAGTGGTCGTAGCCTGCCAACCGCACCCTCCAGGTGAGGTAACAGATACACTCCCGTTCCCGCTGGCGGATGTGAAGGACTGGCTCGCCTGGCCTAGCGAATAAGTACAAGCCGTGCCCGCCTGAATTACCGTAAATTTCGCCGGGGCGGTGGAATTCAAAGGGCCGACAGAGATAGTGCCGGGCCTGCCAATGGCGGATGGATTCGCATCTACCGTGTAGTTTACCGGTCCCGACCCGGTGCCGGGAGTTCCGCCCGTCACCCTAATCCAAGATACGTCGCTGACCGCCTTCCATGTACAATCCGACCCGGACAGCCCCACAACGAAATTTCCGCTCGCCCCGGCCGCGCCCGCGTTGACGGTCGCGGGCGTCAATGCGAACAGACATCCTTGCCCAGCTTGTGAAACAGGAAATTGCAGACCCGCGATGGTCAGTGCCGTATTTCGCGGATCGGCCACGGAGTTAGCGTCAACAGTATAAGTAACAGTGCCGCTTCCAGTACCGGTCGCTCCGCCAGTAATCCGCACCCAGGGCACTGGGCTTGTGGCCGTCCAAGCGCAACCCGCAGAGGCCGTCACCGCTACCGAGCCGGCACTCGCGCTGGTGCCATACGACGCGGACGGCGGAGTTATGCTGTAAAGGCACACGCCAGTGAAGTTCGCCGTCACGTTGCGCGGGCCGGTCATCGGCAGATTCTGCGGGTTATCGCTGCCTGAAAGATCCCCGCTCCAGTTCGCGAATTGGAACCCGGTATTCGCCGTTGCGGTTACCGGTACGGTTGCCCCGCTGTTGTGATACCCACCTCCTGTAACAGTTCCCGATCCCGCTGGTATTACGGCCGTCGTCAGCAAGTACTGTGTCGTGAAGTTGGCAGTGTAAGTCGCGGCATTCGCGGGAATCGTGATCGTATGACTCTGCGCGCCGCCGTCGCTCCAGGATCCATACACATATTGAGTTCCAGTCGCGCCCGCCTGCGGGCTGGCCACGCTGACGCTCAATGTAGTCCCCGGAATTCTGGGCAGTGACTGGGGCGCGGTAATCGTGGTCCCGCCGATGTTCATCGTAAGTCCGGCCGGGACTGTGGTAAACGTGATAATCGGAGAAGCCGCCTGTAGCACGGTAAATGCCTGCCCGGCGGCAGTGATCGTGCCGGACCGCTCCGCGCTGGTTCCATTCGCCGCCACCGTGAAACTCACCGTCCCATTGCCCAGGCCGCTTGACCCGCCAGTAACCGTTATCCAAGCAACATCGCTAATCGCCGTCCACGCGCAATCTCCCGGTGTTGCCCCAATACCAAAGCTACCGCTCAACCCCTGCGCCGGCGCTGACACGCTACCCGGTGTCAGACTAAACTGGCAACCCTGCCCTGCCTGCGTAATTGTATAAGGTATCCCCGCAATTGTAAGAATCGCGGTCCTTTGAGCGCTGGTCGGATTCGCCAGCACGTTATAGCTCACCGTCCCGTTCCCAGACCCGCTCGACCCGCCCGTAATCACTACCCAATCCGCCGGGCTCGTCGCAATCCATGGGCACAAAGCAGGACTAATGACATTTACGCTCCCGCTCGTCGCTGCCGCTCCAAACGTAGCCCCCGGGCTACTTAACGAATAGGTACAGTTCGCCGGCCCGACCGTCAACGCCAACTGGTTTGATGGATAGTTGCCGGGTCCAGTTCCGCCGCCGGGAGCGGCTGTGTTCACCCAGACCTGGTACGTCCCTGGAGTGGGGATAGCAGCCCCGGGGACCGACCCTTGCACCTGGGAACTGCTGATAAATGTCGTATTGATGTTCCAAAACCCGCCCGGGCCGCCCATACGGATTTCGGCTCCCGAAGCGGACATTCCCGAACCGTTCACCGTAAGCGTAAATCCGATGCCTTCGGTGGTTGTGGAGGGAACCAGGTTGGACAGAACGGGTGACGGAACCGTAAAGTTGAGCGGGTCGGATGGTACTCCCCCAGGATTCAATACAGTAAGCGCGACGGGCCCTGCGGTTTGCAATTGAGCCAGCGTGGGTAAGCCGACAAACGTGCCGGAATTGAAGCTCGAGGGCAGATTTATGCCGTTCCAAATTATCACGGCCCCGGGCTGAAGGTTCGAACCGGCCACAATAACACTCGCACAGCAAAGCCCGCCCGTAGATAAGGCTCCGCCATAACCAGGTGCCGCGCTTACTATGGTCGGCTTCGTAGGTGCCGCCGTAATCGTTACCACTACGGCATTCGACGGATTCTCACCTGGATTCGCAACCGTCACCAAAGCCGCGCCCGGATTCGCGATCAGGTTCGCGGGAACCGTCGCTGTGCAACAACCCGTGCTGATCGCAATACCGTTCCAGAGTACCGTCGCTCCCAAATGAAATCCACCACCCTCAACGTACAACGTATAGCTCAACCCGCCTGCCAAGGCGCTGTCAGGCGAAACGCCGGTAAGTGTGGCGCTGGAAATCGTCCCATCGGCGCTGAACTTAGCCACAAACGCGTCTTGGAACCCGCCATAGTTCGGCTGGCCGGGGTTGACCGTGGGAAACCCGCCCGTCGTCCATCCGGTGACATACGCCGCGCCTGTAGCGTCCACGGCAATCCCCAGCCCCGCGTCGGTAAACGGACCCCCTAAGTAGGTGGAATAGCTCCGCTGACCGCTCGGGCTAAACTTCGCGACGAAGGCATCCGATATTCCTCCCCCGTAACCGGGCTGCGGCGCATTCGCGATGGGAAAAGAACCCTGCGTGTTACCCGCCACATACGCCGCTCCGGACCGGTCAACCGCTATCTCCCACGCATTGTCGACGGTGCTGCCGCCAAGATAAGTCGAGTAAGCCAG
>JBJXFL010000136.1:0-73803 GCA_046155405.1 Bryobacteraceae bacterium
AGTAATACTTTGAGCTAACCGTTACTAATAGCCCGTTCGGCTTGACCATAAAATTTACTGTGCATACAAGCACGCTGCTTTGGTTAGCTTGTGGCTTTATCCATCCCGTCAGTATTCAATACAAAGAGCTAATCCCTCCGAAAGCTTTAAAACTTTTGGGTGATCCTAGCGAGAGGGTCCCACCCGTTCCCATCCCGAACACGGAAGTTAAGCCTCTCAGCCCCGATGGTACTGCACGCGCGAGTGTGTGGGAGAGTAGGAAGTCGCCCAAATTAATTTACGCCAAAGCCCGGTCCTAGACAAGGATCGGGCGTTGGCGCGTTACGCCAGGATATTCGCCATTTAAGCCTTTCAGCCCCGATCATACTGCGCGCGCGAGTGTGGGACAGTAGGAAGCCGTCCAAATTAATTCCAATACCCGACAAGGCGTTGTTCCGTCTTGATCAGCCCGAAAGTGGCGTAGAGTACAGGTAGTGGGCTACTTCACCCGTGATCTTGTGAGTGCGGGAGTTGCGATCGTGGGTATCGGCGTGTACCTCACGCTCCGATTTGGCTTTGGAGTCGCGGATGGCAGCCAAGATCTGCCCCTGCTGGGAGCTCTTCTCCTGGGCGGCGCCCCGCAACTATGGACGGTAGCAAGACGAGTCGCCGACGGACGTTTCGATGCCGACATCCTGGCGGTGGTATCGATTGTGACTTCGCTGATCCTCCGCGAATTTCTGGCGGGCGCCATCATCGTGTTGATGCTAGCGGGCGGAACGGTCTTGGAGCAGTACGCGACGGGCAAGGCTTCGTCAGTCCTGGACGCACTTGCGCAACGCATGCCTCGCACGGCGCACCGGGTAAAGGGCGATGGGACCGAGGATATCCCGGTAGAGACAGTAAGCCCCGGCGACTTGCTCGTCGTCTTTCCCCACGAGACGTGTCCGGTTGATGGCGTGGTGTTGGCTGGGCATGGATCGATGAACGAGGCGTATTTGACCGGAGAACCGTATCTGCTGTCAAAGTCGGCGGGTGCGGCGGTGTTATCCGGCGCGATGAATGGGGAATCGGCGCTGACGATCAAAGCGACGAAGGCGGCGGTCGATTCCCGCTATGCCCAGATTATGCGGGTCGTCAAGGAGACGGAAGAGAACCAACCGGCCATGCGGCGGATGGCCGAGCGGCTCGGCGCCTGGTATACCCCATTGGCATTGGCTATGGCGGGGGCGGCCTGGGCAATAAGCGGCGACCCGGACCGGTTCCTGGCCGTCATCGTGGTCGCGACTCCGTGCCCGCTCCTGATTGGAATTCCGGTGGCCGTGATCGGAGCGATCTCGCTGGCGGCGAAGAATGGCATTCTCATCCGGAAAGCGGCGTCGCTCGAAGACATAGACCGTTGCCGGGTGTTTGTCTTCGACAAGACCGGCACGCTGACTTACGGCACTCCGGCGGTCTCGGAACTGCTATGCGCGGACGGATTCTCCCGGGACCGCGTTCTGAGCGTTGTGGCGAGCCTGGAGCGCTATTCCCGGCACCCGTTGGCGGGAGCGTTGGTGAAAGCGGGCGAGGGACTACTGCCGGTGGAAGTCACGGAGGTTCACGAGTTGCCGGGTCAGGGACTTGTGGCAACGGCCGGTGGGATCGAAGTAGAAGTCACGGGCAGGAAGCGGGCGATGAGCCTGGGGTTAATGGTGCCCGCGGAAGCCGCGGGGTTGGAGTGTGTGGTCCTGATGGGCGGCAAATTTGCGGCGCTGGTGCGTTTCCGGGATAAGCCGCGGCAGGATGCCCCGGACTTTGTGCGGCACTTGGGTACGCGGCATGGCGGGGCGCGCGTCGTTCTCTTATCCGGAGACCGCGAGAGCGAGGTGCGGTATCTGGCGGAACTCGCTGGAATCAAGGAAGTGTTATTCGGGCAGAGTCCGGAGGAGAAGGTCCGCTTCGTGACGGAGATTGCCGCAACGACACCGGTGCTCTACGTGGGGGATGGCATCAACGACGCCCCGGCGTTGCTGGCGGCCACCGTTGGCATCGCGTTGGGGGACAAGGGCGAGATCGCGGTGCAGGCAGCCGATGCGGCCATCCTGGAACCGTCGCTCCGCCGGGTTGATCAGCTCATCCATATCGGCAGACGAATGCGTTCTATCGCCTTGCAGAGCGCGATCGGCGGCATGGCGCTCAGCGCGATCTGCATGGCCTTCGCCGCGGCCGGGTATCTGACACCCGCGGCGGGCGCCTTGGCGCAAGAGGCGATCGACATAGCCGCGGTTCTCAATGCCCTTCGCGTGGGCATTGGCGGGTCGAAGATGACGGACTATTGAGCACGGCGCGGGGGTACAGGCGACGGCCTTTGGCCGGTGCCGGTGCCGGCAATTAGGCGCTATCGCCGGGCCGAAAATGAACGGCTATTAAACGGTGAAAAATTGAAGATGTAGGGTAGTATCGTTATCACCGCGTCGCGTCGCGCGGATGGGAGGCACAGGACGGGAAGGTGTCCACAACGGCAAACGGCAAATGCGCCGCGGTGGCGTTCAGCCCGTAGCCCATCGCCGAACGGAATCTGACAAATCGGGCAGAAGGCGAGACAGGCGGATCATCCTCCTCCGCCGCGGGCTCACTTCCGCAAGAACTCCAATGCCTTCTCCAGCACCTCATCCCGTCCGTCCCGAATGCCCTGCACAGTCGGCGCGACCGCTACGTCCGGGTGCAGTCCCACCCGCTGCAACTGCCGGCCATCGGGCCAGCGGACGTCATGACCGGAGAACGAAATCCGGATGCCGCCCGGAGCCATAAAGTAAGTGACATCCCCGTTGGCTCCCGCCGTGGGCTCGCCGATGAATAGCGTGCCATTTGCCGTCCGGTACATCAGCCCGCTATGTTCGGACTGGCTGATCGCCCGCTCGTCGATCAGCATAACGGTACGGCCCTTGTACAATGGCGCACCGCCTCGCGGCGGCAGCTTCTGCTCGAATAGAAGATTCTCCGATTGGCCGCCGTTCAACAGGTTGCGCCTGAACTGCGCGTTCACGGGTTGATCGGCCGACGAAAGCCGCGGCGCAATTGACCAAGCCGTGCCCCGTGGATAACCGCGCATATCCAGAATGAGCGCGCCGGTATCTTTGAATTCGTTGAACATTGTGTCGACCTGTCCATTCTCCAGCCGCTCCAAATCCACATATCCGATCCGGTCGTCGAGTTTGCGATAGACGGGGCCGTCCTTTTCACGCAACCCCTGGTAGTGCGCCATCCGCCGCGGCAAGTCTACTTCCCGTCGTACGCCCGCTGCGCCCTCCAGCGTAAATTGCGCCTTGGAACCGTCCGCTCCCTGCGCGGCAACCGCGAGAACACGGGCGATCTTCGATTGCGGCGTGGAGGCGGCCACCAGCGGCTTCAACTCATCCATAACTTCCAAGAATGGCCGCCCATCCATGGCGACTACGACGTCGCCGGCACGAACGCCCAGCGCGGCTCCTTCCGAGGTAACCTTGACCACCACCGGCCGCCCCTCCACCCATCGCAAGCTGAATGGCGGAGGCGCGTTGCCCCGCTGCCGGTTGAGCACCGGGCTGCTTACGAAGCAGTGCGTATCGTTGGTTCGCGCCACCAGCCGCGCAATCGCTTGGTGATAGGCCAACGCATCCTTGGCGATTCGCGCCTCTTCGAGCGCCGCGGATAGCACCGCGCCCCAGTCTTCGCCGATCAGATGCTTGTATGGGAAAAAGTACTCGAAGACGCTCCACACGCGCAGCGCCCCGAGCATGCGCAGCCCCTCGGACGGATACGGCTGATCCGCGTACGCATTCTCCGCGAACGGACGGAGTTGAAAGCCGCGGGGCCGTGTTGTCACGGCGGTAATCCCGGCCCGCACGATTTCAAACGCGGCCTCCAAACCGCCCCGCTCCACTTCGCGCTGGGCGACGAATCCATAGGTGCCGTCGGCGTGCGTGAACTCGGAGGTGCGAATCGCGGCCGCCAGTCCTTCACTCAGCGGCATCGAAGTCTGTGGGACAACCGCGTCGTAGCGGTGATCGCCCTCCAGGACGAACGCCACTTTGCCCGCGATCTGCAACGCGATTAACCCGGCCGGCGTGTTCGTGCGCTCCCCCGCCACCACCACAATCGGCTTCACCGTACCTTTCGGTGAGCCCGTCACCTTGGCGCCGGCAACGCTGCTCAGCGCATGCTGGTAGCCGCCATACCCTCCGCCGCCCGTCTGCGGATTGGGATACCCGGACCAATTGCGGCCCACCGTGACAAGCCCCGGCGTCGAGTGCCCCGTAATCGAGTCCGACCATCGCTGGATAAAAGACGGCGAGTTCCGTGCATCGATCACCAACCCACGCACGTCCGCCTTCGCCAGTTCCGCCAGCAAGTCCGGAATTACTTTCTGGAACGGTTCCGGCCCGCCGATACCGGGATCGAGAACGACGATATCCCCGTCGCGCTGGAACGACGGTAAACGGGGAGTAAATTGGCCTGGGTCGATGGGCGTCCTCAAGTACGTCGCGGGATCGCCGAGCGCGGCGAGCATCCCGTTGACCGCGGTCGCGTACTCCTCTTTGGACCCTGCCGACAGGATCCTTGGCGCGGCCTCGGCGAAAGCGCGATCCCAGTCGATATCCTTGCCCGCCAGCCAGGGATGCGTGTAGTGTATGCGAGCCCAGAGCCGCGCCGCCGTGGCGAGTCTGGTGGACGAGTCCTGCGCCGCGGCGAGTGTGGATAGGAAGACGGTAGCGAGTATCAGCTTGCGCATAAGGGTAAACCTGCCTCATGATACAACTCGCTCCGATTCGACGGCGCCCCGCGCGCTTCAAACGCGAGTCACGGCGTTCCGCGCTATGCCAGAATGTCCTGCACTAACTCCCCATGCACGTCAGTCAAACGGAAATGCCGGCCGCTATAGAAGTAAGTCAGCTTCGTATGATCCAGCCCCATTAAGTGCAGCAGGGTCGCATTCAGATCGTGGTTATGAACTTTCTTCTCTATAGCCCGGTACCCAAACTCATCGGTCGCCCCATGCACATATCCCGCCTTCACGCCTCCACCCGCCAATAGGATCGAATACCCCAGGGAGTTATGATCCCGTCCGTTCTGTAACTTCACCAACGAAGAATTCTCCACCGCCGGCGTCCGCCCAAACTCCGTCCCGAAAATCACCAATGTTTCGTCCAGCAGCCCCCGCGCCGTCAAATCCTCCACTAGCGAAGCAACCGCCGGATCCGCCTTCCGCGCATTCGCCTTATGCGCCTGAATATCTTCGTGCGAATCCCAAGGTTGCGAATTGCCGTAGTAAATCTGCACCATTCGCACGCCTTTCTCCACGAGCCGCAGCGCCATCAGGCAGCCGCGTCCAAAATCCGAATCCCCATACCGGGCCCGCAGCGCCTCCGGTTCCTTCGAAACGTCGAACACCTCCGGCACCTCCGTCTGCATCCGGAATGCCGTTTCCATCGACTGAATCGCCGCCTCCAGATTTGAATCCCCGGGCCGATCGGTCAAGTGCGAAGTATTCAACTCCTTCAACAAATCCAATTGCCGCCTCTGATCGGACACGGTCTTCCGCCCCCGATCCAAAAATTGCACCAGCTTGCGCGGATCCTTTTCGGTCGCCTTTATAAACGTCCCCTGGAACACCGCCGGCAGAAACGCCGATTCCCACAACGGCGGCCCAACCACAGGCGTCCCCGGACACAAAACAACATATCCGGGCAGATTCCGATTCTCCGTTCCCAATCCGTACGTCAGCCACGAGCCCAATGACGGCCGGCCCGGCTGAATCGCCCCGCAATTCATCATGAACAGCGATGGCTCGTGATTCGGCACATCGGTATGCATGGACCGTATGACCGTGAACTTATCGATATTCCTCGCAATGTTGGGGAAAATCTCGCTGACGTCAATCCCGCTCGCCCCGTGCTTTTTGAATGTAAACGGCGAGCGCATAAGCGATCCCGTGATGCGCTCCGTCTTGGGCTGTTCGCCGGGCATGGCATTGCCGTGATAGCGGTCCAGAGCGGGCTTCGGGTCGAACGTGTCCACCTGCGACATGCCGCCATTCATAACCAGATAGATGATGTGTTTGGCTTTAGGCGCAAAATGCGGCGGCTTCGCTAAGAACGGATCGTCACCGGCCGTCATCTGATCGGCGAGAGCCACGGTGCCCAGTCCGCTGGCGAGCCGGGAAAGAAAATAGCGTCTGTCAATCGACATAAAGGAATTCATTGGAGCTAAGCAGAACCTGCGCGTATTGCGCCCAATCGGACTTGGTTAGAAATACGGACGCGATCCGCCGTTCACGGTCCGACGGCTCGCGCTGGAACAGCCAGTGATACGCCGCGGCGACACGTCCGCTTTCCGAGGTTGACGCACACTCCAGGCGCTGGGCCAGCGCCTCGGCGCGCAGCCGCAGAAAGCTCGAATTTAGAAAAAACAGTTTTTGCAACGGTACGTTGGTGACGCCGCGCTGCTCGACATGGATCGAGGCGCTGGGGAAGTCGAATAGAGCCAGCGTTTCATTCTGCTGATACCTCCCCACGCGCACGTACGCGGTGCGCCGGCGATTGCCGTCGGCGAGGTCGGCCGATTCGCCGCCGATGCGCAGGTCCAACTCACCGCTGACCGCCAGGATGGAATCGCGAATGGCTTCCGCGTCCAGCCGCTTGCGATTGGCGCGCCAGAACAGCCGATTGTCGGGATCCAACTTGTCGCCGCCGGAATTCGCGGCACTCGAAGCCAGATACGTCTCCGAAAGCGCGATCTCGCGGATCAACGCTTTGACCGAAAACCGCTGCTGACGGAACCGCGCGGCCAGATATTCCAGCAACTCGCGATTGCCCGGACGATCCCCCATCAGCCCGAAATTCGAAGGCGTGCGCACGACGCCGGCGCCAAATAGCCAACCCCATACGCGATTCGCCATCACCCGCGCCGCCAGCGGGTGCTGAACAATCGACTCCGCCAACTGCAACCGCCCGCTCCCCTGCCCCAATGCAACCGGCTCCAGGCAAGACAGGAAGTGCCGCGGCACGACGTCACCCAAATCGGAAGGATTCCCGCGCTTATTCAATGGCAAGTCGAGAGGCTCGTCGTGCTCCGCCATTCCGTGAAAGTAGCCATATGCCGTAGGCGACTCCTTCTTCGCGCGTTCCAACTCGGCGCGGAGGTTAGCCAGATTTCGCTTCCATTCGCCGGTCAACCGCTTCTCGACCGCTTCCACCTCCAGTCGATAAACCGCATCCGTCCGGCCAATGAATTTCTGCCACAACTGATACCGTTCACGATCCAGCGACTTGGTCACCACTTCGGAGCCGGGGTTGAAATCGGCCTCGGAGTCGTAGTTGAACGGCAGAATTATTTTCCGCCGCTTGGCAAACGGGTTCGTCCCGCGAATCACGGCCTGCCGATTCGAATCGTCGATGACGCGTTTCTCCTCAATCACGTCCAGCAGCGTCTGCTGAAACTGTCGTGCCGCCTCGGGCGACCTCGCCGCCTGCCAGCGTTTCAGAAACGGGTGATCCTCCTCGGGCTTGGCCAAATACTCCTTCCACTTTTTGGAAATATCGGGATCCAAACCGGACGCGCCAAGCAGGAAATCGGCCGACTGGCGCGCATAGATAAGCGCCAACTGTTCGCGCTGCGTGGAGAGAAACTGCTCGATCTCTTTTTCCAACGCCTTGACCCGCTTCTGCGCGGAGTCGTAAGCGGCTACGGCGGCGGGTGATGCCAACGGAAACTCTTTATACTCGCTGCTGGCAAAGACGCCGGCCAAAGCGTAATAATCCTTCTGCGGAATGGGATCGTACTTGTGATCGTGGCAGCGAGCGCAGGCCGCGGTAAGGCCCAGAAAGCCGCGAGTCACCATATCCACGCGGTCATGCCGCTCATCGGCGCGGGCCTGTGGCGGTTGCGTGATGCCGTAATACCAGGGTCCGAGACCGAACAGTCCGAGCCCGCCGATAAGCTTCGAATTGTCCCCGGAAAGAAGATCACCGGCCACCTGCGCTTTCACGAAGACGTCATAAGGCAGGTCGTCGTTGAACGCCCCGATCACCCAATCGCGAAACCGCCAGGCGTTGGGATAGGGGCGCGGCTGGGTCCCGGTAAAATCGTCCTCGCCGAAGCGGGCGACATCAAGCCAATGGCGCCCCCAACGCTCGCCAAACTGCGGCGATGCGAGCAGCGCGTCCACCAGTTGTGGCAGCGCGCCGGGCGTGTCATCGGCGAGAAATGCCGCCGTCTGCGCGGGTGTGGGCGGGATACCGGTGATGTCGGCATGGAGACGCCGCAGCAGGGTCCGGCGGTCGGCGCGGGGATTGGGCGCGATAGCCTTGGCCGCCAGCGCCGCGCGCACGTGGTCGTCAATCGATCCCGCCACCGGACGCAGCGGTTCAGCCGACCACAGCCGCTTGGCCCCGTTCGACTGCGGAGGAGTTTCAGGCCACGGCGCGCCATCACGAATCCAGGTTTCAATCGCCGTCGTTTCTTCAGCGCGCAACGGCCCATCCGGCGGCATGCGCAGCGTGGCATGCGAGTGGCGAATAGCTTGGAGCAATAAGCTGGCCGATGGCTCGCCGATAACGATTGCCGGTCCGCGTTTGCCGCCGCGCAGAAGCGCCGCGCGCGAATCGACGCGCAGACCGGACGCCGCATTCTCGCCGTGGCAGGCCCCGCAGCGATCCACTAGCAGCGGGCGAACGCGCGTTTCGAAAAACTCTTCGCCGGTGCCGGCATGGGCGGCCGCGACGGCGAAGAGAAACAGAACCATTCTCACGATACCGCTATTCTATTCTGTTACTGTTCTGGGCGTATCTGCCTGGACCATTCCCAAGGCTTGTCGGTAGTCTTGCCGCGAACCTCAACCGGCCACCTCAGGGCTTTGATTTGTCGGGCACGAACGTGAACTGGATCGTGAGTTCGCCGGGCACATTTCGACGGCCGTCGTTAGCGGGTTCAAATGTCCACATTCGCGCAGCACTGGAGGCCGCGGCTCCTAAAAGCTTCCCCATCGATCCGGATATGGCCAACGGTTCGGCGGCGGTCACCTTTCCGGCCGCATCCACCCGCACCCGAATCTCTATGCTCGCGTGGCTCGACAGCATTCCCCGCACACTCGGCGGTAACACCGGGTTGACTTGCCGTATTGGGACAGGGGGCCGGTGCGGAGGAAGCGAAACGGTTTGAGACGGCTCTGGCGGTTTAATGGGGGGCAAGTCCGGTTTATTCGTCACGGTCGGCACGGCTTTCGGCGCGCCGGGCCACTGATTGATTGTAGAATCCAGCCGCGGCACATCCATCCGCGCCGCCGGCGGCGATGGCGGTAGCTCGATCGGCGGGGCCACTGTGGGCGCCGAAGTGTTCAGGCTGCCGGGAGGGGGCACGAAACTACGGGCCGGTTCCCGATGCCCCTCCGGAGATTCCGTCCCATTTGCCGGACCCTGGACTGGATCGGGGGCGGCCCGGGTCAAAGTGGTCGATGGCGCGCCGGGATTCGATATTAGAGTTACGTTTTCCCGCGCTACCCTGCCGTCATGAGCGAAAACCTCAAAAGTGATTTCGACAGTATCGCCATGAAGCTTAAACTTGAATTCGCCGGATCGCAATTGATCGGGCGTCAACGGCACTTCCCGCTGCAATTCACCATCCTTAATCGTCAGCATCCCGACCCGGGCGGCGGCGACGATCGCAGCCTGTCGATTCCAGACAAGGTTGACATCCTTCCCGGCTCCCGAAACCGATAACCCGGTCTTTAGAAACTGGGAGGCCATTCCTGAACCGGAAGTTTCCGGAATGATCGGTTTCCTGACGATAGGCCGGAGAAGATACGCTGCTAGCACCAGTCCCGATGTGATCGCGAGCCCCGCGCCAATGACCCTAAGCCATGAGAACGCTGGATTTCTAACGGGTTTTTTGGCTATCGGCTCCACCGGCGGAGTCTCCGCCGGCGCCATTACCCGGCTGACGACAGAGCCGTTTCGGCTCGGGACCGGTTCAGCGGCGGGCGCTCGCGTTCTTTCATCGAAGGCGAATTCCAGCAACGAGAAGGTGGAGAAGATGCGATCGTTTTGCCAGAAGAAGAACCCGGCGGCGGAATGAGGAGCTACTCCGGGACGAACAACCAGGAACACGTTTGATGGATCCGAAAAGTACTCCCTGAAGAAAGCGAGGTCCTCTTCGAATAGGCGGATGCCTTTCCCCAAATCGTTGCGGAAATATCCAACCACCGAGACGCGGCCCGCCAGATGGTTCAGTTCCCCAATGTAATTCCGCAAGTCCCGCCTGCCGAACTTGGACTGAACGAAGTGCGATCCAGTGTCATCGGCCAAAACCGGGACATAACCTTCGATGTGCACTCCCGTGGGCTGGGATTTACCGATAAGCAATCCTCCGCGTTCTTGATTTGGGGATCGATCGGAAGGCGCTGTCAGGTATTCACGGATCAGGCGAACCACGTCTAAAGAGAGCCATATCCGCACGGGAACTCCCGGCACACTCCACTCGAAGTGCGCGGCGGCCGGCGGCTCTGCGTGGGATTCGGGGGGTGTTCCGATGCTTTTCAAGTACAGTTTTCTCCGCCCTACCAGAGCAATCGCATGCTTACCTGCAGCCTGCGGGCGTTAGTGCCGTCGGGGAAACCTCCCGTTGCACTGCCTTCCCCGAAGCGGGACAGAGGCGTCAATACGCCGTTCGCGGCCGTGTACGCCTGCGTCAGGACATTGGTGAAATACTGATGATTGAAAGCGTTGAACGCTTCCAGATTCAGGTGGAGCTTGACGCGCTCGGTGATTCCGACGATTCGGGTAACCCTGGCATCCAATCTCACAATGCTATCGATATCTGTGTTGTTCAGCGGCCAGAACGGTACCCGATTCGATCCACCCAGTCCGTTCAGCGATCCGTTGAAGGCCGCTCCGGCGAAAGGCGTGCCGCTAACCGTGATTGTCCCAGTCGCGAACGGAGTCGAAGCCAGCGTCGAGATCTGTGAAATCTGCCAGTTGTTCAACAGGCGGCTCCACAGACGATTGCCGGTCGTCAAGACGGGCGCCCAGATGGAGCTTATCGTCAACCGATGCCGCTGGTCGAAAGCCGACGAACCCTTCTCACCGCGATAGTCGCCGTTGAACACGGATGTCGGGCCGCGATCGAAGAAAATGTTGTTGCTGCCCGGTCCCTGGTTGTAATCGATCACGTGCGACCAAGTGTAGGCAAGCGATCCCTCGATCCCATGGGACAGCCGCTTGCGGACCTGGACGGCTAAGGCGTTATAGTAACTGTTTCCACCCGAATCGACTACGTTTACGCGGTTCCACCTTGGGTTCACGCGGTTCGCTCGCAGGTAAACAGGCGTCGAGTAGGTTCCGGTCTGCTGGCCGGAGGCATCATTGATGCGGTAGGTAACGGCGGGGCCGGTGGCTCCGGCGTTGATGTCCTGCGAGGTCGTCAGGTGGAGTCCCCGGCTCCAGAGATACGAAGCCGTAATTCCTAGGTTGCGCGTCAATTCGTGCTCAATGGCGGCGCTCCCTTGCTGGGTATAGGCGTTTCGAAAGTCACTGGACGGGAAGACCAGATCCACAACTCCGGGCGCGGTTGGCAGATAGGAGGCGGGGAGTCTGTTTGGGAACGCCGGACCGCTCGCGAGATCGGCCGGCACCGTGCCATTAAAGTTAACCGATGGCTGGGATACCCCGTTACGGGTGAAGAATGTGTTGATCAAGCCGCCGGGGTACCGCGCATAATAGAGACCATATCCCGCCCGGAGCACCGTTCGCGATTTGTTGAACGAGTATGCGATCCCAAGGCGGGGAGCGAAATTTTTATTTACATTCGGAATGCGGCCGGTTGCCGGGAACTCCGGATTCACCAGCCGATCGGAGGCGGCGATCGGTTGGGGAAGCGCCGTGTAGTCGTACCGGATGCCCAGGCTCAGCGTGAGGTCCGCGTTGACGCGATACTGATCCTGCAGGAACAGCCCGTAGTCCCGGACGGTAAACTTCACCATCGAATCGCCGAGTCCCTGCGAATAGTTCTGCCATCTTTTGGCGCCCGTCGTATTGCCGCTTAAATCCAGCGCAAAAGCGGTGAAGTTCGGGTAAGTATACGTGCCGGTACGGTTCAGCAGATTGTCATTGTAGTCCTCGGTACTCATCACGTCGCCGCCGAGTTTCCACGTGTGCCGTCCGCCGATCCAGGTTAAGTTGTCGGCGAATTGGAAGCGGTTTTCACTCGGATTGAGCCGCGGGTAATTCACCGCCGTCCCTACATTCTGCTGCCCTTGCACGGTAATCCCCAGCAGACCGATGCCAGGGAGGGCCAAGGCGTCGCTGACGTTATCGAATTGTTTGTCTTTCATCCAGCCGAAACGGAATTCGTTGACTGTGGAGCCGCCGGGGAGGAAGGACCACGCCAGCCGCCCATAGCGCCCTCTTACGGTCGAGTTCGCGTTGTTCCCGACGCCCGCTCCGTTATTAAGCGCCGCCGCGGTTTGTAGACCGTTCGGCGAATTGAAACCAAGATAGTTGAAGCTCGCGCTGAAGGAGTGCGCTTCGTTGGGTCGCCAATCGAGTTTGCCGAAGCCGAGTTCCGCGTTCGCTTGACGGCTCAACCGCTGAAACTGACGATCGAAGAATCCGATAGCCGTTGCGCACTGCGCGGCGGATGCGGGAGCGCCGCAGGTTGGCTGTCCATTCGGCTGGACGGTAACGAAACGGCCGTTCGCATCGAAGAAGGGAGGCGACGTAATGGATGCGGTCAGCGGGAAATCACGGCGTGTGGCCTCCCCGTTGAAAAAGTAGAAGAGCTTGTTCGGTACAATACGGCCGCCGAGGCTCGCGCCCGCCTGGTGCCTGGTTTCCGGTGGATTTGTGGCCGCGAACCGGTCGCGCGCGTTAAATTCCCGATTGCGGAAGAACCAGTAAGCGGTGCCGTGAAGATCGTTGGATCCGCTACGCGTCACAGTATTCACGACGCCCCCCGACGCACGGCCGAACTCGGCCGAATAACCGTCGATTAGAACCTGGAACTCCTGAACCGTGTCCTGCGAAATCTGCGTTGGAATACGCGTGCGGCCCGTGTTCTCGTTAAAGTACTGGTTCGTTGTGTCGTTGCCGTCCGTCAGGAAGGAGTTTCCTCCGGCTATGCCCCGGAAGGAGAGCAGGCCGAATGTACCGTCCGGAACGACGCCCGGCACGAGCAGGACGAAGGAGTCCACGCGCCTTCCGTTAATGGGTAGATTTTGGATTTGAGAGCTTTTGATCACCTGCGAAACGTCCATGCGCATCTGCTCGACTAACGGCGCCGAAGCCTCAACATTGACCTGTACAAGCGTCCCAGCTACGGTCAGAACGGCGTTGATCGAAAGATTCTGACCGACCTGCACTTCCAATTCCACCGATTCGTAGGGAGTAAATCCGGATTTCCTGATCGCTACCCGATAATTTCCCGCTGGAACAAGCGACCCGGCCGAGAAGAGACCGGCTTCGTTTGTGGTCAGGCTGCGATGGATTCCATTGCTTGCGTTGGAGACCACGACTTCGGCATTGGGAATTGTCGCCCCGGCTGTGTCACGGACCGACCCGGAGATAGCGCCTAAACCGGCAGCCGTTTGTGCGTTTGCGGCCATCGCGAAGCAGCAACAACCCACTACGATAAAAAACACTTTGGACATCAGATTCTCCTTGCCAGTTGGCCCCCGATCTGGCAACAAAAGCTAGTTCTGTTGGTACCGTTTGATAATAATTCGTTCGCTGATTTGAGGCAATCTAATTCTGGGCAAAGGTGACGGCGGAGGCCATCTAGAAGTTTGGGTACGTATAGTACGCAAATGATGGCTCTGCTCCAACTCGACGGCAAAGGCCACCGCTATGGTGACGTCCGGACAACTGCCCGTTCAAAGTGGTGCCGAATCGACGCGTGAGCGACACTCCGGCGAAACTGTTCACATAGGCTGATCGCCGGGGCTTCCGTACTGCCTTCACCGGGAAGCTATCGCTCTGCCAGCCACACCAGAAACAGCCCATCGGGATCGACATCTTCCCAATAGCTAATGGGCCGGCTCTCCACCCGGCGGCAATGCCGTGACAGTAAAGTTTCCAACTCGCGCTGGCCGAACCAGCGTTCCCATTCGGGCGTCCGCAATCGACCCCAGTGTTCCTTGTTCTTGTCGATGATGACAATCCGCCCGCCGGGCTTGACCACGCGGCAGAGTTCACCTACGGCGCCTTCAATATCCACGGCGTGTTCAAGCGACTCGGTCGCGTAAAGCGCGTCGAATGCCGCATCGGCGTAAGGCAACGCGGTCAGCGATCCGGCGCAGGGCATAAGCGGCGAGCCAACGAAACGCAGCATTGCGAGCGCGATATCCATTCCATGAATTCGCGCCGCGGGATGCTCGGCCAGCAAGACGCGCGCAAAGCGCCCCTTGCCGCAGCCGGCGTCGAGAACGCGCTTGCCCGCCAGGTCGCCAAACGTTTCCAGGATCACGCGCACATGCAAAATGCGCGGATCGATCGTTGAAGGAAAATGTTCCTCATCGGCCGCCGATTCTTCAAACGAACGGCGGATCCGCTGTTGCAGCTCCGCCGTCAAAGCCGGGCTCTTCGCCCCGATCAATTGCCGCAGCCAGTTCCTCACGGATTGGTCAGGAAAATCGGCACGCCCGCTTTGCCGGTGTAGTTGGGCCGATAGCGCTCCACGTTGTACATGGTGGCCACGTCCACTTTGCGGGGTCCCAGCTTGGGGTCCGGGATGGCGACCATCCGGTAGCGGCCGTCGTTGATGGCGGTCATCAGCCCGCTCTTGCCTTCCAGGATCGCGTCGAACGCCATGTTGGCGAACGTGGTTGCGACAAGCTTGTCGGTAAAGTCGGGCGAGCCTCCGCGAAGGTCGTAGGTCAGGTCGCTGACGACACACTCGAGCTGGGCGCGTTTCTTCAGTTCGTCCGCAAGCGCCTCGCCCACATTCATCTTCTTGCGGTGGCCGAAGTCGTCTTGGTCGCCGTATTCCTGCACCACATAGCCTTTCCAGGACGCGCCCTCCGAAAGCACGACGAGCGCATAAAGCGAGGGGTTGTTCGCCTTGTCGGCGGCGATCAGTTCGGTCATCTTCTGAACGTCGAAAACGTGTTCCGGAATGCCGCACCGGATGGAGGTGACGTAGGCGGTATAAAGCGCTGTGTAACCGGCATCGCGTCCGAACACGCGGAACACGCCGACGCGCTCATGCGACCCGACGGTGGTGCGCTGGCGCTGAATGGCGTCGTGAGCGCGCGTGATGGCCGTCGAAAAACCGATGCAGTATTCCGTGTCGCGCACGTCGTTATCCATCGTCTTCGGGACGCAGACCACTTTGAAGTTTTGCTCGTGCAGTTTCTGCGCATAACTCAATGTGTCGTCGCCGCCGATCGCGACGAGCGTGTCCACGCCAAGCGTTTCGAGGTTCTTAATAACGTGTTTCGAGACATCCCATGCCTTGTAGGTCTCATCTTTCCTCGTGACCATTTCGCTGGGGAACGTATCGGCGTCGAGGAACGCGGGCAACTTGCGCATGCGCGCCGGATTGGTGCGGCTGGAATGAAGATATGTGCCGCCCGTGCGGTCGATGGTTCGGGTGTTGAGCCGATCGAGCGGACGCAAATAGGCCGTTTTCGACTCGTCGTCCTCCATGTTGAGATGGGTCAATCCCTCCCAGCCGCGGCGAAAACCCATCACGTCCATGCCGGCTTCGCAGGCGCGATAGGTCACGCCTTTTATCACTGAATTTAGCCCCGGGACATCACCGCCGCCGGTCAGGATTCCAATACGCTTTCTAGCCATTTTTCTCGATTGTAGCAAGCCCGCCCCATGTTATCCCCCGTGCTATCCTTCGATGGGCGAGAACCGCCAGGCGAAAGGAGAGTCAGTATGCCAGCCGTTACAGGAGATCTCGTCCGCGTTCACTATAAGGGAACGCTCACGGATGGGACGGTATTCGACTCGAGTGAGGGGCGGGAGCCTCTGGAATTTACACTCGGACAAGGGACGGTGATCCCGGGTTTCGAAAATGCGGTAAAGGGATTGGAAGTGGGCGCCAGCGTGGTTCGCACGATTCCCGCCGAGGATGCCTATGGCCCCATGCGCGAGGAGATGGTGATCCAGCTTCCGAAAAACGAGTTTCCGGAGGATATGCTGCTGGAACTCGGCCAGGAACTCCAGTTGGAAGGACCGGGTGGAGTCGTGGTCGCGCAGATCGTGGGGATAGAGGACGACGGCGTCGTGATCGACGCCAATCATCCCCTGGCCGGGGAAGATCTCACGTTTTCGATCACGCTCGAATCCATTGGCAGCCGGCTGATTCTTCCCTGACCCGGATGATTCACTCGACTCTCGAACTAGCGATCCGCCTGGAGAAGGCGGCGGCGGCGCTTGGCTATGACGCCGTCGATGCGCATCGCGCCCTCTACCCGCAATCGGCGGCGGAGACGTTCCCGTGCGGCAGCGGAGTCGCGGTGTTTTTGAATGAGGATTCGCCGTTGACACAAGTGCGCGGGGCGGGGATGGCGGGGCAGACGGATGAGTCCGAGGTCGATGCCATGGAAAACTTTTTCAGCGAGCGGATGGCGCCGGTGTCGATCGCGGTGACGCCATTCGCCGACGCCGCGTTGTTGACGCATCTGACGCGGCGCGGCTACGAGTTCGGCTCGTTTGAAAATACGCTGGTCCGCGCGGTAGGCCCCGCGGATGTTGCGACGGATCCGGAGGTCATGGCGGCCGGGGATTCCGGAGAGTGGAGCCGTATAATGGCCGAGTCCTTCTTCGAATACGCGACGTCGATGGGCCTGGAACTGGGCCGAACTTTGTACGCGCTGCCAACGTGCCGGAACCTGATTGTGAGGGCCGGCGTGGAGCCAGCCGCGGGGGCGCAGATCGATATTCGCGATGGTTTGGGCGTTCTGCAGTGCGACGGCACGCTGGTGCCCTTTCGCGGTTTGGGGCTGCAGACCAAGCTGATTCGCGCACGGCTGTCCTTGGCGGCCCAAGCGGGGTGCGATCTGGTGACGGCCGATACGGCGCCCGGCAGCCAGTCGCAACGGAACTATGAACGGCTGGGGTTTCGCGTAGTCTATACCAAAGTCACGCTGCTCAAACCTTGCTTCTAAGCTTTGCCGGCGCGTTGTTGCGATAGCTCATCTTCAGCAGTTCGGTGACTTCGTCCCAGTTGGGTTTGGCGGGATCGAGCTTGAGCGACACCCAGCCATGGTGCCCGAGATAGGCCGTCTTCACGAAGCGCGAGTCTTCCAGGAAAATGCCTTGCTCGGTCTTGCCCGCTTTGAAGCAGACGCTCCACTGCCCATCCACCGTGCCGAAGACCGAGATCATCTTGCCATTCGCTCCTCCGGCTCTGAACCACGGATGGCCGAACGACTCCGTTTCCACAACCTCCGGCAGCGTAAAGGCGATCTTGCGGAACCGTTCTAAATATCGCTTGCCGCGGGCGTCGAGTTCAAAGTGCATTGCGGGATCTCCACCACAAATAGGCTACACCGAGCGGGAAGCCGATGAGCGCTTGGTACTCCTCGCCCGTTCACTCCCACTGAACCGGGGATGGACAAAGCCCTTCCGCGGGCATCGAGTTCAAAGTGCATTGCGGGATCTCCACCATAAATAGGCGACACCGAGCAGGAAGCCGATAAGAGCTTGATACTCCTCATTGCGCAGGTAGAGCGCTTTGGAGAACTTGCCTGCCGATGGGATGCCGGGGAAGCGCGGGATAAGAAGCGGAACTGAGTCGGCGTAGCCATTGTAGGCGGGAAAGAGCTTCCGCAAATGCTGCTCTTCCAGTTCCATCACGGGCAAATAGACGAGCACGAAAACAGCGGCGAAGATGCCGCCGACCCACCACGATTGCGCGGCCACCGCAAGGCCCATGGCCGCAATCAGCGTGCCGAGGTACAGCGGGTTGCGTGTGTGGCGGTACGGCCCGCTGTCGACTAGGCGCCGGTTCTTTTCCAGGTGCCCGGCGGCCCAGGCGCGCAGCGCGATGCCCACCAGTGAAATGGGTATACCGCGCCACAGGCTCTCTTCCGTGGGGCGGCTGAGCCAGGCGAAGGCCGTGAGCAGTACGAAGCTCGAAGGCACGCGAAGACGGGCTACCGCGTCGGCGTAGGGTTTGGGGAAGCGGTAGTGAGGCATGGCGAAAGTTGGGCGAAAACCATACGCGGCGTTAGCGCGCGCATGCAAGGGAGGATGTCGTTCGTTCGGCGATAGGTGGTTGGCGCGGCCGGGTCGCGAAGTGTTTGGATGGTGCCTCCGTAGGGGCCGTTGCGGGCCGGATCGGTGGGGCCGAAGAGGGCGACACCGGGTTTGCGGAGCGCCGCCGCGAGGTGGAGCGGACCGCTGTCGAGCCCAACGACGGCGGCGGCGCGGCGTGTTGCGTCGATCAGGCCCGGCAGGCCCGAGATATGCTGACGGAGCGGTGTGTCGACTCGTTCGGCGACGTTGAGCACGAGTTCGTGGCCGGTATTCCGCAGCAAAACGGCGAGGTCTTCGTAGTATTCGAGCGGCCACTGCTTGGCGCCCCAGCCCGCAAACGGGCAGGCGAGGACGAAGGGTTTTTCGGGGAGTTCGCCTTGAGCGTGGCCGGGTGGGATGGGGAATTGGACGATCCGTTCACGGGCGCCGGCGGCCATGGCGAGGTCGAGATTCCAATCGACGACATGGGCGCTTTTGGGGGTCGTTCGTTGCAAGTAGAACATGCCGGCGGCGCGTTCGCGCAGGAACGGCGCGGCGAATCCGAGGCGGCGCGGCGCCAGCGTTGCGCGAACGAGCAGAGCGGACTTGATAAGGCCTTGGACATCGACGGCGACGTCAACGGGATTTTCACGGAAGTATCGCCAGGCTGCCTTCAAGCTCTCCGGGGAATGGCGATTGACCGGGAGCGCATGATCGACATCGGGATTGCCTTCCAGCAGCCACTGCCACTTGGGGTCGATGGCCCAAGTGAGCCGCGCGTCTGGGCCCGCGCTTTGGATAGACCGGCGCAGCGACGCGGCGGCGGGCAGCGCGTGAAGGACGTCGCCAAACGCGCCGAAACGAACCAAAAGGATGTGAACGCCATCAATCATTCTGGCGGCTGTGCACGTGCCGAATCAGCGCGGCGCGGCGCTCGAGGTCGCCCTCGCGTTCGTCAATAATTTGGGCGGCCTGCGCCAACGCTTCTTCGCCGATCACCACCAATTCCACGTCGCGGCAGGCGGCCGCCAGTTCGGCGCGGGCTTGGGCGGGGAGAATCGGTAGCGGAGGATCGCAGATGCAGACCGCCAAGGGGCCGTATCGTTCGGCGAGCACCCGCAGGCGGGCGGCGTGGGCGGCCACAAATGGATCGAAGTAGGCGGCGACAATCGGCCGCCGAACCGCTTCTTCCGCCGGAACGATCTTGGTTCGGGTGTCGAGCATACCTTTCTATTTTCCCTCAACCGCGACCGCGCGATAGATCAGAAAAACGGGCCGGCCCGCGGAGTCGGCGATGATTTCCTCGATTTCCAGACGGTAGCCGCTGGCGGTGAACTTGGCCGTATCTATTGGAAATACAGAGAGTTGCGGGGTGTGGGCGACGTAGCGGTAGGTGGTCCAGTTGGGATCTTGCGGCAGCGGCGGATCGACCAGCAGATCGGTACGCCCCTCGTTTAGCAGGTAAATGGAGTCAATGATGCCCCAGTCGAGTACACGGTATGTGGTTGGCGAGTCTTTCAGGCGGGCCGCGAGATTAGCGGTCGCGTCGCTCCATTCGACCGAGACCTCCCGGCGGAGGAATTGGGCGTAGAAGTGGTTGATTTGAAGGAGGTTAGCGGCGACGGCGGCGACGATCATCCAGCGGCGAAGCGGCAGTTGAGCGATCAATAAATGAGGTAGCGGCCAGAGCAGGACGATGTGGTGCGGCCCGCCACCGGCGTTCTTGAGTGCGAACATATACCCGTACCCGGCCAATAATGCCACCAGATAAAACCGGGTGCCTGGCACTCGGAAAAGTCTGGGGAGGTAGAGGAGGGAGGCGACAAAGAGCCACGCGGTGACGGGTGGAAGGTAGGGGTGGACGGCATAATCGACCTTCGAAACTATAGAAGCGATTGGGGTTATTGGCTCGATGGGCGGGAGAGCGCTCGCTTTACGGGCACCAAAAAGGTTCACGTCCCCGAGGCAAAGCCACAGAGACCAGACCTTCAGCCAGACCGATCCCCGGTCGAGAGCCGCGTTTCCTTCAAATGAACTACCGCCGGTTTTGACGTTGAAAACAATAAGCGGGTAGCAGCCAATGGTGAAGAAGAGGGCAAGGACGGCCACGGGGAGCGGTTTGATGAGGTGGCGGGCGGTCGCCAGGACGCCGGCGCCCAACGCAAAGAGGACCCAGAGGAAGGTGATTTTTTCCCAAAAGCCGAGGCCGAAGGCGAAGCCGGCGGCGGCAACCCACGCTAAATGAGTGGTTTGCGCGTAGCGGACACCCGCGTACACCCCGCACATGGCGAGCAGGTGCTGGAGAGCGACGGGGCCCCAATCGGAACGGGTGGTCATCAGGTAGGTCGCATCGGTCGCGAGGAGGAGGGCCGCCCAAAGGCGTTGGTTCGTTCGTTGCAGAAGACGGGCGAAAATGTAGATGGTCAAGGCCCCAATTACGACCACCGGGAGGTGAACGGTGCTCGCGGATGGCTCAAAAACGCGCCAAATGAGCGCATAAATACCACTTTTAAGCGCTCCAATGTACGGAAAACACATGGCTGGGAAGAGGAATCCCAGTACGCGGACCGGAACCGGAGGAACTTTAGGTTCGTAGAAGATGGATGCGAAGAGGGCTTCGTCCGTCTGGACGCCGGGTAAGTCGAGAGCGAAGGAGCCGAGGACGAGGAACAGCGCGGCAAGGCCGATTGGAACCAGGCGCTCTCTCATGCGCGCTTCAACTGGATGAGTTCCACCGCTTCCTTAACTACGCGGGAGGCGGGTACGCGGGTCATGCAGCGGTGGTCGATCGGGCATTCGCGAAGAAGGCAGGGGCTGCACTCCACCTGTTCGCGGACGATGCGGGCGAGCGGGCCGGTTGGGCCGGTGGCGACGTGGTCGGTTGCGCCAAAGACGGTGACGGTGGGCACGCCCAAGGCCGAGGCGATGTGCATGGCGCCGGAGTCATTGGTGAGAAAGGCCGTGCAGGTGGCGGCAATGGAAATAAACTCTTCGAGCTCCGTCTCGCCCGCGAAGTTGTGAACGGTAACGCCTTCGGCCGCGATTACCGCATTGATTTGCTCGCAGAGCGCGCGTTCGGCGGCGGAGCCGAATAAGGCCACGCCGGCGCCGGTCTGGCGGGCAAGCTCGATGGCCGCCTCCGCGAATCTTTCGGGCAGCCAGCGTTTGGCGGCGCCGAAGGCCGCGCCGGGGCTGACGCCGATCCACGCGCCTTTGAGTTTTTTCCGGATGAGCAAGTTCCGGCCTTGCAGGACAAGCCGCTCGATGCCGGGGAGGCGAATGGCGTCCACTTCGGGGATCCGGTCGATCAAGCCGGCGCGGCGGAGGAGTTCGAGGTAGTAGTAGCGCTGGTGATCCGGGATTTCGCCGGGCTTGGGCGGGGCGATTGGATCCGAAAGCAGCAGGCCGCGGCCGTCCCTGGCGTAGCCGATGCGAACCGGAATAAGCGCGGCCCAGACGAGAGCCGCCGCTTCGAAGGCGTTGGGGAGAAGGATCGCGCAGTCGAAGTACATTTTCCGCAGTTTATTGGCAAGGCGCCATTTGGCGAGTATGTCCTTGGCGCCGGGAGCGAGGTTGTATGAAATCACGTCGTCAACGAGCGATTTGTCATAGAGGCCGGCGACCCACGGGCGGGCGAGCATGGTGATGCGCGCGTCCGGAAAACGGCGACGAATTTCGGTGAGCGCGGGGATGCACATAACCGCATCGCCCACCCAATTCGTAGCGCGAATTAGGATTCGATGGAATTCCATGCGTTACAATTTGGCCGTGACACCGGAAGAGAAGACAATACTCCAGGAACAAGGGTACCTGATCGTGCGCGGCGTAATGGACGCGGCTTGGTTGGAGGAGTTGCGCACGGCTACGGAGCGGATATTGAGGGCGGAAGGGGCCGACGCCGGCGGGGAGTTTCGAAAAGAAGCCGGGTCGGACCGCTTGGCGAATCTGGTGGATAAAGGGGAGACGTTTCAGCGGTTGGTATCGCATCCGATGTTACTGGAAGCGGCTGAGGCGGTGCTGGGACCGGATTGGAAACTGTCGAGTTTGAATTATCGCGCGGCGCTGCCAGGCGACCAGAGCCAGCAGCCGCTGCATTGCGACATGGGTTTGACGCCGGACGCGTTGGGCAATGCGGTGTTCAATTCGATATGGATGTTGGACGACTTTACGCCGGAAAATGGACCGACGCGCTATGTGCCGGGAACGCACCGCTCGGGGCAGTTACCTCAAAATGTATTGGCGGATCCAAACGCTCCCCACCCGGAGGAACGGGTGGCCTTGGGCAAGGCCGGCGACGTGATTCTGATGAATTCACATATGTGGCATGGCGGAACGGCGAACCGGACGACGCGGCCGCGGCGTTCGTTGCATGGGTTTTTTGTGCGCGGGGATCAACCGCAGCAGCAGTATCAGAAGCGGCTGTTGCGGGCGGAGACGCAGGCGGCGTTGTCTCCGTTGTTACGCCGGGTGCTGGCGCTCGACGATGAGCGGAACGACTTGATTTCGGCGGCGGCGAGTGGGCGGAGCGGGTTTTTGAAGTAGCGTTTCCATTACAATTGAGTGTTCGCCCTGCCCCAAGAATGCTCCTGTCGAGCTCCGTCTATTTCTTTTTTCTGATTGCCGTCTTCTTCCTGTATTGGCCCCTTTCCAAGTGGCGTGCGGCGGGGCTGGGCGTGCTGTTGTTCGCCAACTACTTCTTCTACGCGAAGTGGGACCTCTTCTATTTGGCGTTGATTCCGCTGGCTTCCTCGATCGACTTTACGATAGGACTTTGGCTAGGACGGACCAAGTCTCCCGCCGGCCGATGGGCGCTGGTTACGTTGTCGATTCTAGTCAATTTGGGGGTTCTCGCGGTCTTCAAATACGCGGGGTTCTTTCTGGAAAGTTGGGGCCAGTTGACGGGCCAGGCCGCCGGGAAATGGGCATGGGCGTTCCCGCTGGGGATCTCCTTTTACTGCTTTCAGTCGCTGACTTACACGATCGATATCTACCGGAAGGACGCCAAGCCAACGGAGAGCTATCTGTCTCACTTGACGGCCGTGTCCTTTTTCCCGACAACGCTCGCGGGGCCGATTACCCGGGTGGCGGATTTAATCAAGCAGTTGGAGAAACCGGGCCGCTTTTTGGATGCGGCGGATGGGTCGAGGGGAATGTTTCTCATTGGCCTGGGGTTGATGAAGAAGCTGCTTATCGCCGATTACCTGGGGGAGAATCTGGTCAATCGGATTTTTGATTTTCCGGGCTTGTACTCGGGCGCGGAGGTTTTGACCGGCGTCTACGCGTACGCGCTGCAGCTCTACTACGACTTTTCCGGGTATAGCGATATAGCGATTGGCTCGGCGGCCCTGCTGGGGCTGAAACTCCCGATCAATTTCAATCAGCCTTATTCGGCCGCGAACATTAATGATTTCTGGCGGCGGTGGCACATCAGCCTGTCCAATTGGCTGCGCGACTACCTGTTCTTCTCGCTTCCGGGAAAGCGCAACGCGGTGATGCCATATTTGAATTTGGTGGTGACGATGGCGCTGGGCGGGCTGTGGCACGGCGCGAATTGGAACTTTGTGATCTGGGGATTGATGCATGGCGTGGGGCAGGCCGTCAGCCGCTTTTGGCAAGCCATTCGAGGGCAGGCGAAACCTTGGACGCCGCGGTGGTGGCGCACCTTTGTGACCGTTCAGTTTGTGTGTTTCTGCTGGATTTATTTCCGGGCATCGTCGTTGGAGCAGGCGAATTTAGTGGTGGAACGGATCGTTTCCGGGTCCTGGGCGATGGATAATGTATCGGGCGGATTGTGGTCCGTGCTGGCGTTGGCGCTGGCGGGCCACTATGCGCCGAAGATGTGGCTGGAAAGGCCGCGCGACCTGTTTGTGCGTGTGCCGTTTTATGCGCAGGCGGTGGTGCTGTTGCTGTTGGCGATTGCGATTCAGTATGTCGCGGCGACCGGCGCGGCGCCGTTCATCTACACGAAATTCTGATGGCGATTCCGAAGAAAGCCGCTTTGACGATGGCCGCCCTGGCGGCGATGATGACGGCGCCGGACCTTCTTCCGGCATTCAAGGATTATCGGATGCTGGACTGGACGACGGTGCCGCGGGTGCTGGATTTCCAGGTGCGGATGCAGTCGGACGATCCGGTGGGGGATGAGCAGGTACGGCTTCGCCCGGCCACGGCACCGGAAAAGGCGGACGCGCCGGCGCTGGTGGATACAAAAGGGGACTTGCAGCGGTTCTATGCGGCGCTGCACGCGACCGAGCGGAGGGACGAGGGAGCGGTGACGCGGATTCTGCATTACGGGGATTCACCGACGACGGCGGATCTGATTACGGCGGACGTGCGGGCCTTGTTTCAGAAAGAGTTTGGGGATGCGGGGCATGGGTTCGTTCTGCTTGCCAAGCCGTGGGCGTGGTACGGGCACCGCGGCGTGACAGTGAAGGGAGTGGGGTGGAGAATCGAGCCGGCGAACACGGCGGAGCTTCGCGACGGGCAGTTTGGGTTGGGGGCGGTGAGTTTCCGGGGCGGGCCGGGAGCGGCGTCGAGGATTACGGCAAGAGACGCGGGGCATACGAGTTTTGAGGTGGCGTGGCTGTCGCAACCGGAAGGAGGCAGTTTCCTGGTTTCGGCGGATGGGCAGACGGTGGGAGCGATTGACACGGCATCGCCGGTGGTGACGCCGAGTTTTCAGACGTTCACGGTGCCGGAGGGGTTTAAGGAAGCGGCGATCGGGCAGGTGACGGGGCAGGTTCGTTTGTTTGGAGTGCGGCTGCTGAAAGACGGACCGGGCGTGGAGTATAGCTCGATGGGCGTGAATGGGGCGGCAATTACGATTCTGGCTCGAAATGTAGGGGAGGAACACTGGGGAGAGCAGTTGCGGCATGTCAGGCCGAATTTGGTGGTGATCAACTATGGGACGAATGAGAGCGTCTATGCAAGGTATGTGGACACGGCGTTTGAGCTTGAGTTGGTGCGGGTGGTGAAGCGGGTGCGGAAGGCGGTGCCGGAGGCGGCGATACTGATCATGAGTCCGATGGACCGGGGAGAGCGGACGGTGACCGGGGAGATAGAGACGGTGGCGCCATTGAGCCGGCTGGTGGCGTTGGAACAGCGCGTCGCGGACGCCTATGGATGCGCGTTTTTTAATACGTTTGAGGCGATGGGCGGGCCGGGGACGATGGGACGGTGGTATTTGAAGGAGCCGCGGATGGTGGGCGCGGACCTGATTCACCCGATGCCGGCGGGAGCGAGGATTGTGGGGAATTTGCTGTATAAGTCGCTGCAGGATGGGTACCGGCGGTATAAATTGGCGTTGGCGAGAGAGAAGTTCGGACCGGCCCCTGGCGGCCAAGCGCCCCCGGGAAGTTTGAGACAATAAAGCATCTGGCCGAGACAGCCGATTGTTCATTAGGAGAGAATGCGCCGATTCGTTCTTAGCTGCGTCTGCGTGCTTTTCGGTTTGTTTGCGGCCTTAGGGGCCGCAACGCCGAAGAAGAAGGCTACGCCGAAGAAGAAGCCGGCGGTAGTTCGAAAAAAGACGGTGGCGAAGAAGGCGCGCCGGCCGGTCGCGCGAGCCACGGTCATGCCGGCGGCGGTGCGGGCGACGGCGAACGATTCGGTTGCCCAGTGGCTGAACGTTCCGGGGTCGATGGAGAACCCGGCGGCGATGATCGCGTTTTTTGAGCGGCTCTACCGGCTGGAACGCGGCGAAACGAACGAAATTTTACGTGTGTTCCATTATGGCGACTCGCACACCGCGAGCGACGAGTGGCCCGGCACGCTGCGGTATCTGTTGCAGGCGCGGTTTGGCGATGGCGGCAACGGGTTTTCACACGCCGGGCGGCCCTGGCAGGGGTACCGGCGGTTGGACTTGAAGGGTTGGAGTTCGAAGGGGTGGTATAGCGACGGACTGGCGGGGCGCGAGGGGGATGGGCTCTATGGTCTCGCCGGCGTAAGCATGTCGACGGAACGCGCCGATGAGATGGTGAACTTGCAGACCGAGGCGGAGCGGGCCGAGTTCCACTACCTGCGGCAGCCGGGCGGCGGCCGGGTGGAGATCAGCGATAACGGAGCCATCGTGGAAACTATCGACACGGATGGTCCGGGCATGCCGATGGCGCTGAAGCTGACGCTCGCGCCCGGTTCGCATTTGCTGACGGCGCGGACGCTGGACCGGCGGCCGGTTCGTTTGCACGGCTGGGTGACGGAAAATGGGCGTGGATTGACCTGGGAAATGATGGGGATCAACGGCGCGCAGGCGTCGATTGGGCTGAAATGGGAAGACGCGGGGCTGGCCCCGGCGTATCGGGATCATCCGCCGGGACTGATTGTGTTGGCCTATGGGACGAACGAGGCACGGAATAAGGATTGGACGTTTGAGAGCTATCGCGACATGTTTGTGGCGCTGCTCGACAGGTACCGGCGGCTCGCTCCGGCGGCCTCAATCCTGGTAATTGGCCCACCGGACCATCAGATCCGCACGCGAGCCGGGTGGGCGCCGCACGAAAAGATCGACGTGATTTTGGAAGCGCAGCGGGCTGCCTGCAATGCGCGCGGCGTGGCTTTTTGGGACATCCGGGACCGGATGGGCGGGAAGGGCGCGATGCGGCAGTGGGTGTATGCCGGAATGGCGCAGGGCGACTATGTGCATTTCACGGGGCCGGGTTACCGGCTGCTGGGCGCCGCGCTATATAAAGAGTTGATGGGACAATTTTCCATATTCTCGCGCGTGCGGCGTGAGACTATGGAACCAAAGACCGCGGCGTTCTCCGCGCCCGACGCAAATGGACAAACGATCACAAATCCTTGAAATTATCGGGAAAGTCACCGGGAAAACACCGTCGGTGGAAGCGGACGAATCGCTGTTCGACAGCGGCGTGCTGGATTCGTTCGGATTGCAGGATGTGGTTTCGCAATTGGAGAAAGTCTTCGGCGTCACCATTCCCGACTCCGACTTGACGCCGCGCAAATTCGAATCGATCGAGCGCATTGAGGAATACCTGAAGGAGCACGGAAAATAGAGTGGCGTTTTTGAAAGCATTTGGCTGCTACCTGCCGGAACGGGTGGTGACCAACGCGGAGATCGGAGCCCGGGTCGGTTGTGACGCCGAGTGGATCCGCAATGTTTCAGGGATCGATGAGCGGCGGTTCGCACGCGAGGACGAGTCGGTGATAGATTTGGCTTTGCGGGCCGCGCAGGACTGTTTGGAGCGGGCGATGGTCAAGGCGTCGGACCTGGGGATGATTCTAGTTGCCAGCGGGTCGTGGGAGCGGCAATTTCCGGGGCCGGCGGCATCGGTGGCGAACCGGCTGGGGTTGGATGCGACACCGTGTTTGGATATGCCGATGGCGAGCGCGGGGTCGCTATTCGGGATCTCGCTGGCGTCGCGGCTGTGCGCGTCGTTGGGACCAATTTTGGTTATCGGCGCGGAGAAGATGTCGCAAATTGTCGAGCGCGAGCCGATGGAGCGCGGCGTCGCGATACTGTTTGGCGATGGCGCGGGGGCCTGCCTGGTGGATCCGTCGAACGGATTTGCGCGGATTGTGGATTGCGGGTTGTACTCCGATGGGGCGTATGCCGAAGATTTGAAACTGCCCTTCAGTTCGCCGTTGGAAATGAATGGACGGTCGGTGATTCTGCAGGCGTCGCGGAAGATTCCCCGGGCGATCGCGACGTTGTTGGACCAGCACCGGCGGCGGGCGGCGGATGTGGCGGTGTTTCTGATGCATCAAGCGAATCAGAATTTGATTTCGCGGGTGGCGCTGGCGCTGGAAGTGGCCGAAGACAAGTTCTATTCCAATATCAAGCGGTTTGGGAATACGTCGTCGGCGTCGATGCTGATCGCGGCGGCGGAATGGTCCCGGTCGAACAAATTGCTGCCGGGCGAGGCGCTGTGTTTTGCGGCGTTTGGCGCGGGATTCCATTGGGGCGCGCTGCTGGCGGAGGGCGCGGACTGATAGGATTGGGTGCGTGAAGGCATCGGTAGACGAGATACGGGAACGATTCGATAACGATGTAGAGCGGTTTTCGAATCTGGATACGGGTCAGATAGCCACGCAGGACGCCGCGCTGGTACTGGATCTCATCGCCGCGGCGGCCCGCCGGGTAACGCCGGGGGCGACCAGATTAGTGGACCTTGGCTGCGGGGCCGGGAACTTCAGTTTGAAGCTGGCGCACGTGTTTCCGCTGGAATGCGTCACTTTGGTGGATTTGAGCGCGAACATGCTGGACCGGGCCATGGAACGGCTGGGGCCATTGCGGATAGAGACCCGGGCCGTGCAGCGCGATGTGCGGGATCTTGATTTGCCGGCCGCGTCGCAGGACGTGATCGTGGCGGCGGCGGTGCTGCATCATCTGCGCGCCGAGGTCGAGTGGGCGTCGGTATTCCGCCAGTTGTTCGCGGCGCTGCGGCCGGGCGGGAGTTTATGGATCTGGGATTTGATCGCGCACGATATTCCCGGAGTACAAGCGGAAATGTGGGAGCGGTATGGGACTTATTTGGCGGGTTTGAAGGGCGAGGAGTATCGGGACAAGGTTTTCGCATATATCGACTACGAAGACTCGCCGCGGAGTGTCGCTTTCCAACTGCACCATTTGCGGGCGGCGGGATTCCAGGCGGATGTAATTCACAAAAACGGCTGCTTTGCGGCGATTGGAGCTTATAAAGCGGCGGTTGGCGCGACACTGTAGATCTGACTTATGGCTCCAAGATCGGCAATGTTCGCAGATCCTTGTAGGCGACCCTATCCGCGGAAAGGCAAGTACGGCGGATTGCCGATAAGCGAGGCCAAGTGGCTGAGTCCCGCCCCGGGAGCCACAATCTTCCACAAAACGTCCCGGCTGTTTCGGTAAGTTGCGCGGCTCAACCTGCACGCCCCGTTGTGGAAAGGAAATCCTTTGCCGGTCCACGACGCTGCGGGATCCAGATGCGTTGCGGCGGACCGGGTCGACATCGACGCGCCTGTGGCGCCCAAGTAGGAGGGCGCGGTGCGCGTTATCATGAGTACCATGAGCGAAGTTGCCGAGAGTCCGGCGGTGTTGGACGATTTGGTCCGGCGAATCGCGGAGCGTTTTTCGCCGGACAAGATCATCCTTTTCGGCTCCCGCGCCCGAGGCGCCGCGGGTTCGGATAGCGACATCGACCTGCTGGTGTTGTTTTCAGAGGTCGCCGATCCAAACAAGCGTGCGGCGGAACTTTACGCTTCGCTCTCGGACTTCCCCCGTCCTAAGGACATCGTTGTTTCGACCACTTCCCGTTTTGAGCGTTACCGAAACGTTGTAAATACCCCGTACTGGCCGGCTTCTCGTGAAGGCAAAGTCCTTTATGAACGTCCGGCCTGAAGTTGTTGAAATACTCCGGCAATGGGTTCGTAAAGCGGAGCATGACCTCGAAGCGGCGCGCCGGATCGTGGCAATAGAGGAAGGTTGCCCGTTCGATACTGTCTGTTTTCATTGCCGGCAAGTCGCCGAAAAATATCTGAAGTGCTTGCTCACTTACCTGGGCATTCAGGCGCCCCGAACCCACGATCTGCCAGCCCTCGCGGCGCTCATTCCTTTGGAACGGTGTTTGGCGGTGCGAGTCGAAGACTTGGCCGAACTGAATCCGTATGGCGTAAATGTCCGCTACGCCGATGATTGGCGCGAACCGCAATTGAATGATGCCCGGCGGGCTCTTGTGCTGGCATCGCAGGTTCGGACGGCAGTCCGTGAATTGATGCCGGCCTCCGTGGTCGAGTAGTCGCGCTACCAGCGCTTTTTCACGGACTATCCGCTCCGGTGTCGCGGGGACGGCCATGCGACCGCTACGGCCGCCGAGTTTAAAACCTCGAACGCGAGGCTGGCCGACCGCGCTTTGAATAGATTGATTGACGGTTTCGTCGGCACGCGGTTTCCGTCAATCCGCCTGCCTCAACCCGGACTGCGTTCACCACGGATTCCGCGTTTGCTTTGGCACTCGCGAAAAGTTGACCTCACTTGGCTGCCGCCAGCCCCTGATCCCGCGTAACCCGCGCATACGAGACGTAAGGAATTGATATCGTAATTTGCGGGCTTACGATTCCATTCCATCGATTCGAGGAACAGACCATGAAGCGAAGAGATTTCTTTCAGCAGGCGACGGCGGCGGCGCCATTTTTACAGGCGGCGCAGGTCGGCACGCGGCCGGCGATTAAGATCACCGACGTGAAACTGCACCTGATCGGGAGCGGCGGCCGGAACTTCTGTATCGTTCGCGTGGAAACCGATCAGGGGATCACGGGGATCGGGGAGGCGTATTCGTGCGGTCCGGATGAGGCTGTTGTCTCCGTCGTCAAGGATTTCCGGGGCTGGCTGATTGGGCAGGACCCGCGGAATATCGAGCATTTGTACTCGATGATGGTGAACTTCACGCGATTCCCGGGCGGACTGGTGGTGAACGCGGCGATCAGCGGGATTGAGCACGCTTTATGGGACATTTCCGGGAAAGCGGCGGGCCTGCCCGTGTATATGCTGCTGGGAGGAAAGTGCCGGGACAAGATTCGCACGTATCAGAGCGCGGGGAATCCGGACACGGCGAAACGCTTGGTGGAGAAGTATGGGTACACCGCGATCAAGATGCGGCCGCAACCGGATGGGGACCAGTCGAAACCCTATAACGAGATTACGCGCGGCGCGGTGGCGCGGGTGCGGGCGATGCGGGAAATGCTGGGGCCGGATGTCGATATCGGCTGCGATATTCACGCGCGGTTCTTTGAGGTGACGCGGGCGGCGCGGCTGGCGGCGGCGATCGCACCCTATAACCCGATGTGGCTGGAGGAGCCGATCCGGCCGGAGAATGAGCAGGCGATGAAGAAGTTGGCTGATCGAGTGACCATTCCGCTGGCGAGCGGGGAGTGCAACTATCAGCGGCATGAGTTCCGGCGGCTGTTGGAACTGGGGGCGCTGGATATTATTCAGCCGGATATTTGCCTGTGCGGCGGGATAATGGAGATGAAGAAGATTGCGGCGATGGCGGAGGCGCATTACGTGACCGTTGCGCCGCATAACCCGATGGGGCCGGTGGCGACGGCGGTGAATGTGCATTTCGCGGCGGCGACATCAAACTTTTTCATCCTGGAGTATCACCCGGACGATGAAGGCGTGCGGAAGGATGTTTTGAAGGAGCCGCTGATGGTCAAGAACGGGTATATTCCGCTGCCGACGAAGCCGGGGCTGGGGATTGAGTTGAATGAAGACGCGATCCGGAAGTATCCGGCGGTGACCTGGCATAGGGGATTTGCGTATCGGGAGGACGGGAGCGTTGGGTACATCTAACGAGATAGGTCGCTCGCGGTGGGTCGTCATCGCCTCGCTATTGCTGTCGGTACTTTCGCCTTCTCTGGACGCATGTTCCTGCGCGCCGCTACGGCCCTGCGTTCTGCCTCCAGACTATCCGCTCGTGTTCATCGGAAGGGTGGCGCAGAAACATGTCGACATCGTTAAGCGCCCGGACGGAAGACCTCCAAGTCCCGGCCCGCCGGTACTTGTGACGTTTGAAGTTGCGGATTACTTGCGCGGCCAAGAAGGGCCCAAGGTGGACATTCGCACAACGGAGGGATGCTGCGCTTGCGGCTATTCCTTCGTGGTGGGAGTTCACTATTTGGTCTTCGCTTTGCGAACAAATGGCGGCTTCGGCACGAGCACATGTACTCCCACCCAGCCGTTGCGCACCGCCTCCGCGCTGATCGAGCAGTTGAAAGCCGCCGCGGCGACTGGTTCTCCCGCGCAAATTTTCGGATTCGTAGGTGCTGCGCCTAAGGACCGGAGGAAGGAGTCGGTTTACCAGACGAAGCCTCTCGATAGCATTCCTATACGCGCGGTAGGTACGCAGAGAACGTTCGAGACGAAGACCTCTCCCCAGGGAGCGTATGCGTTTCATAATCTCCCGCCGGACAAGTATCGTGTTCAGGCGGTCTTGCCGTCGGGATTGACCACCGCCGACTCCGAGCCTGTGGAACTGGGGCCGAACACGAGAGGCTGCCAGGCAAACATTCGCGTACTCGACGACGGGCGTATCTCGGGCTCGGTCGTGAACGGAAAGGGCGAACCGCTCCGCGCATATGTCGCCGTGATCCCGGAGGATGAGGAACCGGCTGCCGGCGCAATAGCGAGTCATACGACGTCTGAAGATGGCCGGTTCAGATTGCCGCTTTTGCCGGCGGGGCGGTATTTCCTCTATTCCATTCCTGAGATCGATGGCCGAATCAACCATCGGGGGCAACGCATCTACTATCCCGGAACATCCATCCCAGCCGAGGCCAAAGTAATTGAACTTGGACTCGGAGAACATGTGGACTTTATCCGCTTCGTTGTTCTCGATTGAAGCTATTGTCCAGTGCCTGTCGTTTTGAGTGGCGATCTGTATTCCGCAGGATAAACGGGGTTACCTCCAACTGGCGAGTTTTTTAAACGGAATGCGGAACCCGGTTCAATTGTTCGTGCTGCTCGGCTTCCTCGTCGCTGTCCTCTGGAACATGGCCCTACGGCAACTCGCGGTAGATGGTGAAGCCTTGCGCTCCATGCTGTTTTGAGTATGGGTATCGACTGAGCCGCGCGGTTCTGCCGAGAGGTCGGCGACGCTTTGGACCTTAGGTCGTTGGGGCGCGTTTTGTAGGATTCTGGAAAAAGCCGGTGACCGATGAGCCGTTTCGTTTGCTTTGGCGTCGGCAACCCATCCTAGCGTGACTCTGCGCGTTCATAGCTGCTAATCTCGGTTCTGGCCACCATCTCGTTCTCGACCATATGCCTGAGTCACAGAAACGGACAGGTAAAATCTCGTTCCATCTTGACGTTCGGCACTTCGATGTAAATGTCGTACAGCAATACTTCGACGAAGGCGGGCTGGCCGCAAAAATGGCAGGGGGCCATGGGGCAAAGAAAATGTACCGGTCGGGCCTCGGCCATCAAAAGGCAGGCCGGGCCAAGAAGGGTAAACCCTACAGGGAATTCCGTTCGACGAGGCTTAACGACTTTCCGGTAACGGGACTTAACCGGGCGCTATCGGAAGTTGTATGTCATGCGCTTCAAGTTCCGGGTTAAATCGTTTCAGCCGTGCAGGCGCAGAGTGAACGCGGCCCTATCGCCTTGCACGCCTCCACGCGCGATTCACGATTGTCAGTTCGCCTCATTCGGCGCGACCATGCGGCTGACGGACGTCTTCGGCTTCGAAGATCTCGGTTACGGTCGCACCGGAGGCGAGCGCTTTCGCGATTCGGGTCAGCCAGCCTTCGCGGTGTAGTTGTGCTTCGAGGGCGGGCTGGGGTTCAATCGTTGGTCGTTTACGTTTTGTCGCGCTTGCTAATCGGAGCGAGCCGGCGGCGCACGTGTCGTTTTCCGATAGGGCCGCCTTTCTGCCTTTAATATGATCCGCACAGAGAATCGGGCCGTGAATCGCAGTTTGAACAGCTTCGGTATGTATATAATATAAGTCTGATCAACAACGATTCTTCGCTCCGACCAGTTGAACATGCTTGCGAAGGCGTCGCGCGACAGGTTTAACAAGACTGCCGCCGCATACCTACGTGAACATTATTCTGGACATTTAGTTACGAAAAGTGATTCTGCACTTGCCGCATTTGTCGACCAGGGCGTGGATCACGCGACAACCTTCGACATAACGCGCGAGGTGGACGTTATCCGGTTTCTCGAGGTTCTCCTTGCCATTGGGGCAAATTTCGAGAGTTCGGCGCAGTACAGTTGGGTCGCAGATTACCTGCGGGAAGGCATGCGCCCCGAAGCGCGTCTCGAGATTGTCATGAAGAGGCTCCATTTCGGGTCGGTTAAGATTCATGAACCCAGCGGCCATCAAGCAGGCTGACGATCAGTTCTACAAGAACCACGGCGAGCTAGTCGATCCAATTACGGGCGCACGGCGTCCGCTCACGATGGATCCCAAGGTCAAGGCTTTACGTGATGAGTGGTGGAAGGACTACAAGGCCGCCGACGAGGCCTCGAAGAAAGGGTTCGCCGTATGCGACGTGGGCGGTGTACTGGTGCCTTGCGCGCCGGCTCCTCCTCCTGCTGCGGCACCACCCGCGGCACCGCCCGGCCCGGCCCCGATCGCACCTGCCGTAGCAGGTCCCCCCCGCCGTCCTGCAAGGTCGAAGTGCGCGCAAACAAGATATCGCAGCTGGGTTACTACCACCTGTTTGTGGTCTATACGGATGAAACCGGAAGAACGATGATCTGTGGCTGTATGTGTCGGCGGAGGACTTGGCCGGGTTGGGTCGATGGAAATCGGGAGTTTATGTGGTGAGCTTGCGCGGCGGAGCCCGATTCTATCCTGTACCGGTTCCCACTGTCGAAATGTATCACCTGCTGCGTCGCGCCGTCGGTGCCGTTGCATTCACGCCTGGCCCCGCTCCCGGCGGCCTCGAAAACTCCGTCGGCCCATTCGCGTTTGACGGTGAGCGGCTTTGGTTCGCTAATCGGTTCTACGATGGGGAGGGCACTTCCGGCGTTGGAGCCGTCGGTAGCTTCGACCCCGCGACTCGCCGGTATGAAATGCGATACCTCCCGGAGATAGCGCCGTGGGCCGCCTCCGTTCTGGCGCTCGACGGGCGTTTCGTGTGGATCGGGCTTATGCGGCAGCCGGAAGGAAGCGCGTATGGGGCCGGAGTGCTTCGATTTGACAAGGAGACGGAATTGGTCCGGAAGTATCCGATCGATGGCTACGTCTCGACGATTGTGCGTGCCGGTTCGGCATTGTACTTCGGCACCGCTTATGGCGTTTACACGCTCGACGCGGACGAGCGGCGGTTGACGCATGTCCGCGTCGAGCCGGGACCTGAAGGACCCCGCCGGATCGTGACGGAGTCGATTCCAATTCAGTGACGCTCAATCCGGCCAGAGCGCCAGAAGTCCAAACAACTTCATCTTCATCCCAGCCATCCTGCTCAAACCGGCGAACACCAGGCAAACATACAGCCAGGCGAAAAAGACGCGGACAATGATGCGGGCCGAGATCATCGTTGTCATCGGTGCGGAGAGCAGAGAGGGAAGTGTGATCAGTAGCAGCAGGGCGAGCGCCGTGAGCATGGCCGCCACGGCCGGCCGTCGCCGCAACACCGTGGCCGCGCCGAGATAGGCGACGGCGGACACGCCGGCGAAGAAGAGGAACATGATGAAAGTGACGGCGAAGCCCGCCGAGCCCCCATCGAGCAGCGCGCGCACGAATACCAGACTTCCGAAGGCGAGTCCGAAGCGGGGCGCGGCGTTCATGGGCGCTAGCCGGCCAACACTTCCATCGCCCGTCGATACTTTTCCTGGCGGGCTTTGTCGGGTTCGGTAATCTCGCGCAGGCGGCTGGTATCCGAGTTGTCTTGAAGGTCCGCCATCTTCACGCGACGGCCGATGGGATTGGCCATTGCCCGCAGAACGAACTCTTCGTAGGATTCCGTTTCGCGACGGCTCACCGCGTCGACGCCCTGGACTACATCTTCCGGAAAGCCTTCGGCCCGCAAACGGTCGAGCGTCCAGCCGCAGTCCTCGACGACATCGTGAAGCGTCGCCGCCATCCGCTCCTCGGCGGATTCCAGGCGCATCATCACTCGCAGTACGTGGAGGATATACGGCGCGCCGGCCTTATCCACCTGCCCCTCATGCGCGGCGGCGGCGAGGGCGATGGCCCGTTCCAATGTGCTCATTTCGATAATTGTATACTCCGTGGAATTAGAGTCCTATGAAAAACTTGAATTATAAGCGCCTGAGTTGTCAATTACTTACGAATTGTCCACCGGCTGGAAACGCTCGTACCCACGTGGCCGGAACGGCCTTGTTCATCCGCCCTGGCGGGCAGCGCGTAGCGCGGCCAAAGTGAGTCCTGTGAAAACCTGAATTATAAATGCCTGACTTATCAAATGCTTACGAATTGCTGATCGACGAAAAACCCCGGGTGCCGGCGCGGCCGGAACGGCCCTTTTCATCCGCCTTGGCGGGCCGCGCCTAGCGCGGCTGAAGGGAGTCATTTACCGGCCAATCGATGCCTATTTTTCCCCAGCCTCTTTTGGACAAGCCGCTCGCTCGATTGTGCTCACCCCGGACATTTTGTCTTTTCCAGCTCGACTACGCAAGGCCGCAGTGTATCCGTCATCGGCAGCGTGGATGGCGGGTCAAAAAACCAGCCCAATACCCTGGTTTTTCGTCGGAATTTGTGCCATCTTCTGAAAGGAAATCGATTGAGCGCTAGCCGCTAGCGGATTGGCCAAACGCTAATTCGGCGATCTTGATGGCCGAAGTCTAACAAAATGAACCATTTGGAAGTAAAGTGCACACCATCTGAGATTGGCCGGTAAAGCGGTCACGTTACTTCAAAACTTATATTTCCCGCCAAAGCAACGACTTACAAACTATACCCATCAAAAACCGTTGACGGGCGTGCTACAGTGAAATTGAGGGGAGCTATCCGCACTGGCGGATAGCTCCCCTCAAGCTATTTGGGCGGCCATCCGTCTTGGCTAAAAGCCATCGCGGACCGGCCGCAACAGTTCTTTGAAAATTGAATACAAATGTCCTCAGCATAAGTGTGTCCACGCACCGGGGCGATCGTCGTTTGCGGGACACACCGCGGCGGAGGGGGGGTAGGGTATATGACGGGAATAACCCAAGATTTACTGATAACAATCGACTTGCGGGCTGGAACCTCCCACGAAGTAACCCAATCAAAACCCAACATAACCCGGCATAACCCACTATCCGACGAAACTAACCCACGGATCTGTTAGGCGTAACTACTACGGCGACGGCCATGTGCGCGGTCACGTTGGCCAAAGTCTTAAACATATCCGGAATGGCGTCGGCGGCGATAAGCAGGCCGAGACCTTCGGGCGGCAGGCCGAGTTGTTGAAACAACGGCAGTGCGACCAGCAGTCCGCCGCTTGGAATGCCCGGCGAACTGAAGCTCAGGAACACGGTTGTCACGACCATTAGTAACATCTGTACCGCCGATAACTCGATCCCATACAGATGGGCGATGAAGATGGCGCCGGTAACGTGGGAAACCGGAGTCGAGTAGCGGAAGACCGACACGGCGAGCGGGAGTACGAAGCCGGTGACAGCCGGGCTGAGCCCCAGACGCCGCTCGGCGGCGGCGACCATGGCCGGCAGCGCGGCCATGGAAGAGCGGGAACTGAACGCCAGCGCCTGAATGGGCGCGACAGCCGCGGCCCACTGGCGAAAGTCGATCTTGCCTCGCGTCAAAACGAGCAAATACATCGCCGCGGTGGCGGCGACTTCAATTCCGCAGAAGAGAAGGACGTAGTAGCCGAGGGCGCCCGCGGCCGAGGAGCCGAGCCGGGAGAAAAGCGTTACCGCCAACGCCGCCACGCCATAAGGCGCGACCCGCATCACCCAGCCGACGATGATTAGCATGGCGTCGTTGATACCGGCGATCGTGAATAGAAGTCCCCGTTTTCGGGATTCCCGGACGTGGCGCACGGCGGCGCCGAAGAGCAGCGCGAACAGGATCAGCGCAAGGAGCTTGCCCTCCGCCGCGGCTTGGATGACATTGGCCGGCAGCAGCGTCGCGATCCATTCGCCGAAACCCGGTACGGGGCCGGGCGGCGTGAAGCCAACGGCTGGAGGCATTGCCGGCATCCAGCGCAGAAGAATGGGTGTAACGACCGCGGAGAAAGTCGCCGTAGCCGCGAGCAGCGCCACGAACCAGGCGAACGCGCGGACGCCCAGCTTGCCCAGCGCACGCGCTTCGATTTCTGTGTTGAGGCCGAGAATCAATTGGGCCATGACGATCGGGATTACAGTCATGCGCAGGGCGTTGAACCATAGCAGGCCGATTGGCTCCACCGCGCGCGTCACCGCCGCCGGCAGTAGCAGTCCCGCCGCCATGCCCACACACAGGCCGATTAACATCCCCGCGCTTCCGTGCATCTTGAGTAGCGTATCCTTTTGCGCCGTGTCTGGTAATAGCGGGGGGCCGCTGGAATATTTATGGGCGCCTGACACCGAAGAACGTCGGGAATGAGTTGGTCATCGGCACGAGCGTTTTATAGGACGATGCGCGCTTCACCCTCGCGGCGTGTCAAACGTTCACGGTCCAGGAACTCAAGCAGCGGAATGGCGTACTTGCGCGAGCAGCCTGTCCAATCCTTGAACTCGCCCACGCCGAAGCGCTCGCCCTTGTGCAAGGTGAGCATCGCCTTCAGCGCATCGATCGCCGTGAGGTGAAACACCAGCTCCGTCGAGACGCGGACGAGCTTCCGCTCCTTCAACAGCGTCGCCAGCAGGATCGCCGCGCGCGTGCCATCCACGCCGCTCGCCGCCAGCACCTCGCGCTGGCCGGGAACCGCCAGCCCGCCCGTTTCAAATGCCTTTTCGATCTTCGCCCGCGCGTCCTGCTCATCCTGCCGCAGTTCCACGCGGTACGCCCCCAGCCGGACCATATCGCCCTGCGCCGCCAGCTTCTTGTTACGGCTCAACAGCGCGTCAAACAGCGCTGCCGGCGCCTTCGGAATCACCTTCGTCCGCAGCTCTTCGCGCGGCATGCCCGCCAGCAGCGGCTTCTCTTTGTGATAGGCCGCCAACACGCGCTCCAGTTCGGGCTGCTTTGATTCCAGCCACGCCGGATCGATGCACCATTCGCCCACCGTCACGCCGGCCGTCACCGCCTCGCCCAGCCGCCACAGCAGCTCGCTCTTCGCCACGCCATGGACGGATTCCCTCACTAACAGCGCCGCCCGCTCCGCCGTATCCAACGGCGCCAGCCGCGCCACGCGCGACTTGCGCGGCGGCTCGATCTCTATCACCTCGCCGCCGCCGATCGTGATCACCGGCGAAAACTTGCGAAGGATGAACCGGTCCCCCGGCAGCAGCACCAGCGGCTCGCGCAAACGAATCCGAACGTATCCATCGCCCAGCGGCCGCGCCGCGCCCACCACTTCCGCCGTTCCGGCGTGGAAATGCACCGGTGTTCGTCCATGAAGCGGCTTCACGCTCGGTAGCAGCGTCACGCGGCAATCGACGGCCGACACGGCCCGCAGCACGCCAGGCGCCGTCAGCACCATGCCGCGAGCCAGTTCGGTATGTTCGATACCCGCCAGATTCACCGCCGTCCGCTGGCCCGCCTGCGCCGCCTTCGCCGGCCGGCCATGCACCTGCACCCCGCGCACGCGCAGCCGCCGTTGCAGCGGCTGCACCTCCACTTCCTGCTCCGGTTGAATCGTGCCCGCCGTCAACGTACCCGTGACCACGGCGCCAAACCCCTTCATCGCGAACGCGCGATCGATCGGTAGTCTCAGCGGCTGGCGTGACGAACGCGCCGGCGCGCCGGCGGCCATTCGCCGGATGGCCTGTTTCAACTCCTCCAGCCCCGCGCCCGTCTTCGCGCTTACCGCCAGCGGCACCGCGCCTTCCAGAAAGGAGCCGGCCACGAACTCCTCCGCCTCCAGCTTCACCAGCTCCACCAAATCCGGATCGACGGAATCCGCTTTCGTGATCACGACAATCCCCTGCCGCACGCCGAGCAGACGGCAGATATCGAAGTGTTCCCGCGTCTGCGGCTTAATGGATTCGTCGGCCGAAATCACCAGCAGCACAAGATCGATGCCCGTCACGCCCGCGACCATTGTCTTCACGAATCGCTCATGCCCGGGCACGTCCACAAAGCCCGCCGTCAGCCCGCCGCCGAGATCCAGATGCGCGAATCCAAGTTCGATGGAGATGCCGCGGCGCTTCTCCTCCGCCAGGCGATCCGTATCGATTCCCGTCAACGCGTGAACCAGCCTGGTTTTTCCGTGATCTATGTGTCCCGCGGTTCCGATGATAATAGAAGACATGAAGGCGCTAATAGTAGGTGCCGTCGCGATCGTAGTTATCGCGCGAGGCCAGGAACCGGCGGAGCCGGTAACATTTCGAGCGGGCGTTGCCAATGTACGCGTGGACGCTCAAGTATTTGAAGGGACGCGAGCCGTGGCCGGACTGACCCAAACGGACTTCCTTCTCTACGATAACAACGTGGCGCAAACTGTCACCTATTTCGATCAGGAGCGCGAACCGGTAACGCTGCTGCTGGTGCTCGATGTCAGCGGCAGCATGTCCCGCCACCTGGAACAAATGGCCGCCGCCAGCCGCACCGCGCTGAAAGGGTTAAGGGCCGGCGACCACGTAGGCGTGATGGTGTTTGCCCGGAATTCCAGGGTCACCACGCCATTCACCACCGACTTCGCGCGCATTACGGACGACCTGAAAACGGCCATTCGCGAACGCGACCTCGGCAGCGGCACGCAAATCAACGCCGCCCTTCACGATGCCGCAAAGGTCTTCGCCGATCAGGCGCCGGCGACGGGCCGGCGAGCCATATTAATCGTCACCGACAACCTCGGCGTTAACTACCAACTCTCCGACCAAACGGTAATCCGCGCTCTGCACGACTCCAACACCGTCTGCAACACCATCGTCGTCGGCAGGAGCAAAAAGTCGGAAAAGGACAGCCGCTTCCGCAATCCCGACTTCAGCTACGCCAACGTGTTTGGCATCGCGGAAGAAACCGGCGGCGACGCGATCAAGTCCGACAAGACCGGCGAGGCGTTCGGCGAAATTCTGGAACGGATCCGCTCCCGCTACAGTCTGCACTATGGCTCGCCGGGCGGCGAGCCGGGCGCGTTCCGTCAAATCCGGCTGGAACTCACGGCCGCCGCGAAGACCCGTTTTCCTGTTGCGAGCCTGCGCTACCGCAAGGGCTACTACGTGCGCTGAACGCCGATCCCGCTACGCTCCGGCCGGACACATTTCATCAGATCCGGCCACAACCGGCACCCACCGCGAAGGTCCGTCTTCCCGGCGCCGCATTGCGCTACCGCAAGGGCTACTACGTGCGTTGAACGCCGATCCCGCTACGCTCCGGCCGGACACATTTCATCAGATCCGGCCACAACCGGCACCCACCGCGAGGGTCCGGTTTCCCAACGCTACATTGCGCTACCGCAAGGGCTATTACGTGCGCTGAGCGCCGATCCTGCTACCCTCTGGTTTGTATGTCGACATTGGATGAAGTTCGTCGGCGCCACGCCGCGTCTGAAGAGGGAGGCGGGGCGGAGCGCCGCGAACGGCAGCATCGGGAGGGGAAGCTGTCGGCGCGGGAGCGCATCGATTTGCTGCTCGACGAAGGCTCTTTCGAGGAAACCGGCACGCTGGTCCGCCATCGCTGCCGCGACTTCGGCATGGAGTCGCAGGCGATCGACGGCGACGGTTTCGTCACCGGCTACGGTACCGTGCACGACCGGTTGGTCTATGTGTTCGCCCAGGATTTCACGGTCTTCGGCGGGTCGTTGTCGGAAAGCAACGCGCAGAAAATCTGCCTGCTGATGGATATGGCGTTGAAGAACGGCGCGCCGCTGATCGGGCTTAACGACAGCGGCGGCGCCCGCATTCAGGAAGGCGTTTTGTCGCTCGCCGGGTACACCGATATCTTCCTGCGCAACACGCTCGCCTCCGGCGTCGTGCCGCAGATTTCGGCGATTATGGGGCCATGCGCGGGCGGCGCCGTCTACTCGCCTGCCATCACGGACTTCGTGTTCATGGTCGACAAAACCAGCTACATGTTCGTCACCGGGCCCGATGTCATCAAGACGGTGACGCATGAGGACGTGTCCAAGGAAGATCTCGGCGGCGCGATGACGCACAACTCGGTCAGCGGCGTCGCCCATTTCCTCGCGCTTGACGATGCCGACTGCTGCGCGCGCATCCGCGAATTGCTTCGGTACCTGCCGCAGAACAATGTCGATGGCGTGCCAATCGCGCCCTGTTCGGATCCGGCGGATCGCGAAGACGCGGCGCTCGACGCGCTGGTGCCCGCCGAATCCAACATGCCTTATGACATGAAGGACGTCATTCGCCGCGTCGTCGACGATGGCGAGTTTCTGGAAGTTCACGAGCGTTTCGCCCAGAACCTGGTCGTCGGCTTCGTGCGCATGGACGGTCGCGCCGTTGGCGTCATTGGCAATAATCCGGCGGTGCTGGCGGGCTGCCTCGACATCAATTCCTCGTTAAAAGGCGCCCGATTCGTGCGTTTCTGCGACGCATTCGGAATTCCGATTCTCACGTTCGAAGACGTTCCCGGCTTCTTGCCCGGCACCGAGCAGGAGTGGGGCGGCATCATCAAGCACGGCGCCAAACTGCTGTACGCGTATGCGGAAGCGACGGTGCCGAAAGTCACCGTAATCACGCGCAAAGCGTATGGTGGCGCGTATTGCGTGATGGGTTCGAAGCACCTGCGCACGGACGTCAACTTCGCCTGGCCCACGGCGGAAATCGCCGTCATGGGCGCGGAGGGCGCCGTAAACATTCTCTATCGCCGCGAGATCGCCGATGAAGCGGCTCGTACCGCGAAGATCGCCGAGTATCGGGAGCGCTTCGCCAATCCGTTCATCGCGGCCGAGCGCGGATTCATCGACGATGTCATTGAGCCGCGCCAGACGCGCCGCCGCGTAATCCGGGCGTTGCGCATGTTGGAGAACAAAGTGGACACCACGCCGCGCAAGAAACATGGGAATATTCCGCTATGAAATACCTGCTGCTGGTCGCGTTGACGCTACACGCCCAGAACTGGCCTTCGTTCCGCGGGCCGGGCGCGCGCGGCGTCGCCGACAAACAGAACCTGCCGCTCGAATGGGACGTGGCGAGGGGCCGGAACATCGCGTGGAAGACCGAAATTCCGGGGCTGGGCCTGTCGAGCCCGATCGTCTGGGACTCGCTGGTGTTCGTCACAACGGCCGTGAGCGCCAATCCGAATATGGTGTTCGAGGCGACGCTGAAAGGCGAACTCGACCGCCGGCAGGACGAAGCGGAGCAGGAGTTCCGCGTGCTCGCCATCGATAAGAAGACGGGGCGGATCGTTTGGAATGTAGTGGCCGCCAAGACTAAACCGCGCGTCCTGCGCCATCCGCACAACTCCTACGCGTCGCCAACGCCCGCGACCGACGGTAAGTACCTGGTCGCCTTCTTCGGTTCGGAAGGCCTTTTCTGCTTTGACTTGAAAGGCAAGCTGATTTGGAAGAAGGACCTGGGCGCGATGGATCAGGGTGCGTTTGACTTGCCGGACTATCAGTGGGGGTCGGCGGCGTCACCCGTGTTGTGGCAGGGGAAAGTCTATCTGCAGGTCGATATGCAGAAGGGTTCATTCCTCGCGGCGTTCGATGTTTCCGACGGGCGTGAACTCTGGCGCACGGCACGCGATTCGAAACCGGCGTGGTCCACGCCAACAATCGTCGAAGGCCCGAAACGAACGGAGCTCGTCGCGAATGGCGTTGAGCACGTCCGCGGCTACGATGCCGAGACCGGACGCGAATTGTGGCGGCTGAAGGGAACGTCGATGATCTCCGTTCCCACGCCGTTCGTCGCCAACGGGTTGATCTATGTCTTCAGCGGCTACTCGCGATACATCCGCCGCTCCTACGCTATCCGCCCCGGCGCCAACGGCGATATCACGGGGTCAAAAGAGTCAATCGCCTGGATGCGCGAGGAGGCGCCGTACCTTTCAACGCCCGTGATCGTTGGCGATCAACTGTTCACCTATTCCACCCGCGGCGGTATCCTCGCGTCCTACAACGCCCTTACCGGCGCGACGCTCTATCAACAGCGCTTGGGCGTCGGTACGCCGGCGAGCGCCTCCATGGTGGCGGCCGATGGCGTGGTCTACGCGGCCAATGAAGACGGAGAAGTCTACGTCTTCCGGCCCGGCGCGAAGTACGAGCAAGTGGCGGTGAACCCGATGGGCGAGACGGTGATGGCGACACCGGCCGTCTCCGGCGGGACGCTATTCATTCGCGGCGCCCGCCACCTGTTCGCTTTGCGGCGCTAGTCCTCCGCGCGCACCGCGGACCGGACGCGGGGCAGCTCATCGCCATCGCCGCCCGCCGCTGGCGATGAATCCGATGAGCGACACGGGCCGTCTCCGGTGGCGCGCGCCACCTGTTCGCAATCAGGCGTTAGCCCTCCGCGCGCAGTGCCGAGCGGACGCGGTAGCGCATCGCCATCGCCGCCCGCCGCTGGCGGTGAATCCGATGGGCGACACGGGCCGTCTCCGGCGGCGCGCGCCACCTGTTCGCAATCAGGCGTTAGTCCTCCGCGCCCAGTGCCGAGCGGACGCGGTAGCGCATCGCCATCGCCGCCCGCCGCTGGCGGTGAATCCGATGGGCGACACCGGCCATCTCCGGCGGGACGCTATTCATTCGCGGCGCCCGCCACCTGTTCGCGATCAGACGTTAGTCCTCCGCGCGTAGTGCCGAGCGGACACGGTAGCGCATCGCCATCGCCGCGATGCGTTCGGCTTCCGCGGATTCGCGACAGCGGCGCAGAATAGACTCGTACCGCTCCAGGTATCGGCCCGCCGCGGGCTCGTCGGCGGGCACGGCGAGCGGTAGCAGTTGAACTACCTTCTGGAACTGCGCGAGCGCCTCGTCGATGCGGCCGGTATCGGCAAGCAGCACGGCGAGATTTCCATGCGGTTGCATCGCCTCCCGGCTGGGCTTTTCAAACTTGTCCAGGGCGCGCCGGTATAGCTCTTCCGCCTCGGCCGTCCGTCTCCGTTGGTGCAACAGCGCGGCGAGATTGTTTAGCAAAAGCGGGTCCTCCCGCATGGCGATCGCTTCGCGATAGAGCGTCTCCGCTTCCGCATAACGCTTGCGCGACACGTAGTGGGCGGCAAGGTTGTTCAGGCTCTTCGCGACGATGGGGTGACTGGCGCCATAGGCGTCTCGCAGCGCCCGATTCGCCGCCCGCCATAACCGCTCGGCTTCGCGATTTTCGCCGCGCCCGGCGGCGAGGGAGGCGAGATTATTCGCAATCGCGCCCTGTATTTGGGCGGGCATGGACAGTCGATCGCGAAGCAGTGTTCGCAGAATGTCTTCGGCCTCGCGGGGCCGTCCCTGCATGCGCCGGAGTTCGGCCAGGTTGAGATGAAACGACAACGGACGGTCGTGCTGCCAGCCGGGCGCTTGCAAGGCCTCCTCAGCTTCCCGCAGGCACCCCTCCTTCATGCGGTGGCGCGCGACGTTAGTCCAAATCTGCATCGCCAGACGCGGCGGGGTGGACGGCGTCAACAGCGCCACGGCTTTCCGGTAGGCGGCTTCCGATTGTGCCGGGCGCCCGGCGTGCTCCTCGACAAGCGCCAGGCAGTTCCAATAAGAAATCTGCGTTTCCATTGGCATTTGCGCAATGTCCGTCGCGGCGAGCAATACCTCTCTCGCCTCCGCGGCGGCGTTGCGTTCACGAAGGGTGGCCGCCAAATTGATGCGATCCGCCAGCCGCTGCCCGGCGTCGCACGACTCTTTCAATGCGCTCCGAAACCGCACTTCCGCTTCCGCAAACCTCCCCTGATCGAAGAGGCGTTTGCCTTCCAGAGCCGGCGCTGGATCGCACGTGGATACCAAGAAGAGAACGGGCCAGATGGTCATGAGCCAGTGTGCGGCAATCGCCGTGCCGGGCCTAGATCCACTGGCGGCAAGCGCAACGGAGCCACTTGCCGCGCTCCGCGAGGTTGGCGCGCGGGAGCCTGTTATTAACTGTGTGAGAAGGCGAGGACATCCATGCCAGCAACGGTTTTCGGGAGCCGTTCGAAATCCCGCACCAAGCGACGGAACCGGGTGGCCCAGCCGAAGGTTGGGTCAACGACCCAACGGCGGGGAAGCAGGACGAATCCGTTTTTAGCGGCCGGCAGCTTCACGACTTCGAGTTGGACCCCGTGCGGACTGGCCGCTGGGCCCGTACAGCTCCGGTCCACCCAGGCCAGTTCGACGTTCTCTCCGGTAACCTGCCGCACCCGCTCGGCCAAGACACCGGCCTGGGCACCACTCCGCGCACCACTTTCTGGAGTCGATTGCAGCGTATGGCTATCCAGGATCGCCGCCGTGCGCTGTGCCTTCCGGTCTGTCTGCAGGCGCAACACCTCGCGCAGATCATGCACCATGGCCGCAAACACTTGCGCCCGGATCCAGCGCTGCGTCTGCAGGTAAACCACCTCCCAAGGCGGCAGGTCGTGAGGAATCAGCCGCCAAGGCGTCCCGCCCTTCACCAGATAGCGCAGGCCATTAAAGACCTCCCGGAGAGGATAGAGCCGGTGCAGTGCTTCCTCCTCCATCAGTGTCAAGTAGGGCGCTGCAAATGCCCACTCTTCATCGCTTACATCCGTTGGGTATCGCTTGCGAGCGCCGGGGGAGGCCATCCCTTTAGCTTCTCAAAGTTAATGACAGGTTCACTGCCAGCGGCCGGTTGAACGTAAGTCAGGCCATTGACCACGCCCCTGACCGTTCACGGACCTTCGCGCTTAACCGCCAGCTTGGCTGTTTGTGTCTGCCCCTGGCGTTCGCGCGTAACGTCGCCTTTTATCTCGTCGCCTTCCTGCCTCAACGCGAACCTCATGATCCCGGATCCGGAGGCCACTTCGAAAGTGAGATTCCCGTTGTCGGCTTTGCCGTCCTGAATCGGGTGGCGCTCGTTGGTGTCAGGACCCGCCGTTCCGGTCAGTTTGGCGCCTTCCTGCCTCAGGACGAGATGCGCGGGGCCAGGTTTTTGGGTGCCATCGTCCGTGGTGACTGTTAGCGTGCCAGTCCACGTGCCGGTAGCGTCCGCCGCAATCAGACCCGCGGCTGCAATTGTCAATAGAACGATTTGCCTCATTGGAACCCTCGGCATCAATACGAGTAAGGCCGATAAGGAGTTCGAATTATTTGTGGTTCTACTAACTCGCCACTAACGCATTGGTGTCGTACGTCATCGGCTCCAGACTGCGGCCCCCTTTCGGTCGAAAGGCGTCGACATCGGCAAAGGACCGGTTTTCCCTGCGCCTGACTCCGAAAGCGCGGCTGTGCAATTATCCAGGCTGGCCTTCGCCCTTCCTTCGTCTGATAAACTTTGGTTGTCCCAATGGCAATTGTAAGTTTCCCAACACTCTTCGCCGTGATGGTTGATCCTGAAAATCGGCAAATCGTTAGTGCCTTGGACAAGGAGTTTCCAGAGAACTACTTTCAAATTCGACCTGGGCAGTGGTTTTTGGTCTCTAGCGGGACAGCGCGGCGGATTTCCGACAGGCTCATGGTGACGCCAGGCAACGAAACTGGCGGCGCGGTAATCGTCGCCGTCAATGGCTACTATGGTCGAACCAGCTCTCAGATTTGGGAGTGGGTTGCCGCGAAGGTTGGGAAGACTGCCAATGTCTGGTCGAATTCCCGATGAGCCTGTCCTCAAACGTTCCTATCGGGTGACTACTCGTATACGTTGGAATCCGTCATGCGAATGCAAAGCATGATCGGCAAATTGACGGAGGCCCTGGATTGACCAAAGTCGTGAGTCTGAGCCGCTAACCGCGGGGCAGACTCGCGGTTAAGAGCGTCGACACCTTGGGCGGTACCGCTAGCGCGGTGATCCAATGGCAAAGCCCGGCCAGCCAAGGAAGGCCGACCGGGCTCTCACAATCACTAACTGTCGCGCACCCGCGCGTTAGCCAACCAAAGCGCCCGCCTGCCGATGCAAGAGATCATTCATCTGATCCTTCAAATGCAGCTTCAGCTTCTTCAGCCGCACTTCTTCCATCTGCTCGTCGTCGCTTAGGTGGGTCATCTTCGCGAGTTGTTCCAGCCGGCGGTCATAGTCGCTATGCCGCGCCGCCAGTTCACGAAACTCGTCGCTGGTCGCCATCAGGTGCGCCTTCAGTTCTTCTTGGGTGTTGAGCTCCATCGGGTATTATTCTCCTTTGGCAGGCTGCCAACGCCTAGGCCTAAAAAGGCTTAGTGGGTAGTCTGGTTCTAACGTCCTTACCGGACACCCCGAAGCTATCACTTTTGCAGCTCCATGACAATCCCATCTTCGTTTGGAGAATAATAGTACTCGCGGCGCTTCCCGAGAACGGTGAAGCCCACGTTGTGATAAAGCGCCCTGGCGGCGGCGTTCGACTCGCGAACTTCAATAAACACGCGTCCCGGGGGCAACGCGCCCAACAGTTCACGCCCCACCCCGAGCCGCCGGAAGCGTTCGTCGACAGCGATGTTCAGCAACTCCCACTCGCCTTCCCCCACTCCCCGCCACACCGCAAATCCCGCCACCACGCCCTCCCGTTCCGCGACCGCGAACGAATATTGCAAATAGTCCGGGACGGGCCACTGCGCCGCCTCCGGAGACGACTCTTGAATCAACGCCACCCGCGGCAAATCGAAAGCCGTCCCCGCTCGAATCACAACCCCCTCCAGATCTCCGCCTGCGCCCGGCCGATCGCTTTCCAGTCAAACTCCGCCGCCGCCAATCGCCGCCCGGCCAAGGCTAACCGCCGCCGCAAACCCACATCCCGCAGCAGCGTTGTCACCCCTTCCGCGAACGCGGCCGCGCCATCTCCGATCCAAACCGACTCGCCGTGCCGCAACCCCAGCCCCGCGCACCCACTCGTCGTCGAAACCACCGCCCGCTCCATCGCCATCGCTTCCAGTACTTTCAAATTGGTGCCCGCGCTCACCAACGTCGGTGACAAAACCAAATTCGCCCGCTCGTACAACGGCACAACGTCGCTCACAAACCCATGTACCGTAACAGAGTCCCCCGAACAAGGCGCGCCGGCCCAATACCGCAAATAGTCGCGTCCAGCGACCACTTCCAACTCCGCCTCCGGCGCCGCCCGCCGCACCAGCGGCCAAGCCTCCTCAAAGAAGAACCGCATCGCCGTCACGTTCGGAAAGTGCCGGAACGAACCCACGAACAACAGCCGGAAACCGGCAGGCTCCGGGCAAGGAACAAACCGCGCCAGATCCACGCCATTGGCCAGCACGGTTCGCCGCGCCCCGTCCAAGAGAGCCGCATCTTTCTCCGCCATTACCACCACGCACCGCACGCGCCGCACCGCCGCCATCTCAAAACGCCGCCACCGCCACCAGTCCCACCACGCCGCGGCCCCGCCGTTCCTCGCCAGTAACTGCCCGTACAAATCAAACGTGACGTCATGCTCCACCAGCACATCGGCGGTATACGGAGCCAACTGGGTATACTCCGCCTGCACTAGCGAAAATCCAAATGTAATGCCATCCGCGCGCATCCGTGCCGCCAACGCGGCCGAGCGAAACTCTCGAACCTCCGGCGGCTCAATCGATGCCCAGCGCGGCTCCCGGTAGCGAGGCATTTCGAAGAGAACCGCGCAGTGCACAAACTCCATCACCGGCCCCGGGTCCGCCTCCGCCCCCGGCTCGGCAAAACAATACAAAAACAGGTCGAACTCCTTGCCCGCCTCCCGCAACAAAGAATAGATTCTCACCGCGCCGCCATGCCCCAACGGCCACGGGTAGTACGGTGAAACAATCGCCACTCGCGGCCGGCCCCCCAAGGCGCGGCCCTGTAACGTGACCGATATACGACTCTCCCGGGACCGTTCCCGCGCCCAAGGCCACCACCGTGGCCGCAGCCAGATGCGGTCCAACGGTAGGCCGCGCCAAAACAGCCACGAAGCGATGAAATCGGAGATCCGCAAATGATGCCGTTCGCCGCTCGCATTAAAAGCGAGCAAGCGCCGCGGCGCGGTCAGGAACGCCAACCGGATCAGCGGATGATCCCCCAGCAAAAACGGCGCCAGTCCCACTCGTCTCCGCCCCAACGCCCGCCGCAATTCGCCCCAACTCGCAATTACCAGACACGGCAACCCTGCAATCGCATCCCGCCAACAAACAACCCAATGTTCCCGCAAGGGCTCCAATGTACGAATCTCTTCGTACATCTTCCGCACGCGCCCCTCCGCTCCGGAGGCGAAGTGCAAAACGATCGCGTCCCGGTCCTTTCCCAACAATCGCCACAGCCATTTCCGCGCTACCATGCCGCCGCTCCTCCGCGCCAGATGGCCCGGCCAACCATAAGGCGCCGCAATGTACGAATTTCTTCGTACATCGTCCGCACCCGCTCCTCCGCGCCGGAGGCGAAGTGCAAAACGATCGCGTCCCGGTCCTTTTCCAACAATCGCCACAGCCATTTCCGCGCTACCATGCCGCCGCTCCCTCACGCCAAATGGGCCAGCCAACCTGAAGGGGCCGCGCAGCCCCACGCGCCACAATCCTTCTGAGGAACTCGCGCAAAACGGACTCGGTCGCGGCTGGGGTTGGGCGAGAGTTCGTGAACGGTTGGGAGCCGCGACCGGCCTTTGCGCTTTTGAGGAACTCGCGCAAAACGGACTCGCCCCGGCCCGGCGGAACGGGCGAGTTCCTCGCCCGTTGGCGCCGCGCCTGCGCGGCCTGTGCGCTTTTGAGAAACTTGCGCAAAACGGACTCGGTCGCGGCTGGGGTTGGGCGAGAGTTCGTCGTTGGCCGGGGGCCGCGCCCGGCCTTTGCGCTAAACGCGCGCCCGTCCAATGCCGGCATCGGCGCAAATTGCCACGAAACGCGCCACAGCCGCTTCCCCATCACCGCTCCCGCGTCACATACAGCAATCCAACGCCGGCCATGGGCAACATCGCCACGGCCAGACAGACTGGCGCGAACCCCTGCCGGTCCACCACATATCCGATCGCCGGCGAGATCACGGTCTGCATCAACCCGTACGCCCCGGTCAACGACGCCACGCCAAAAGCCGCGCGTTCCGCCCCAAACAAATCCAGCGGCAGCGCATACAGGTTCACACTCATCATCGCCGTGCAAGAATAGCTGATCCCGATGCACAACGCGGCCAACAGCGGACTCCCCGCAAACGGTACCAACGCCGTCGCCGCGGCCACCGCTATCGCGCCAAACAGCGCCGCCCGCCGCCGCGAATCGGCCACATTGCCAGCCATCTTCATCGAAGCCGCCCCGCCAAAAATCCCGCCCAGCGCGCCAATTAGGGGCGGAATCCAGGCCAGCGTCCGATTCACCACATCCGCCTGCATACCCCACGCCTTTACCAAATACGGCGTGGTCCAGTTCGACCAAAGGCTATAGACCGTCATCACCAGCATCGTCGCCGCAACCAAGCCCCAATAGCCGGGCGAGCGCAGCATTTCCCCCACCGCGAACGTCCGCCGCCCCGGATACAACGCCTGGCGAGGCGCGTTCCGCGCAACAAATAGCCACAAAGGAACCCACAACAAACCCAACGATCCCCCCACCAGGAATGCCGACCGCCACCCAAAGCGGGGTTCCATGAATCCCGCCAATAGTGGAGCGGCGATCATACCTACTGAAAGCCCCACTTGGCTCATCCCTTGCCCCAACGCCCGTTCCCGCGGCTCCAAGTACGTCGCCATCGCCTTCCCCGCGGCGGGAACCCCTCCCCCCTGGGCCGCACCCAACAAAAACCGCGACGCGATCAATCCCGTCAAATCCCGCGCCCATCCCGTCCACACGGTCGCGAATGACCACACGCCCACCGCCAGCGTCACCCCCGCGTTTAATCCAATCCGGTCAATCGCCAGCCCCATTAGCGGCGCCGCAATCGCATAGACCAGCGAGAAATAGGAAACCACCCGCCCATAGTCTTCGTAGCTCCACCCAAACTCGCCGCGAATCACCGGCGCGAGCGCCGAAAAGAGTTGCCGGTCCAGGTAATTCAGCGACGACGAAAGAACGAAAATCGCCACCGCAATCCACCGGCCCGGAATCCTCATCGCTCTCCCGTAAAGGTCACGGTGGAAATCTCTCCGGTTGCTTTCAAATATTCCACCGTCACCGCGCGCGGCGCCTTCTGCGCGCCACATCCCAGGTCAACCGTCCCATTCCCGGTGATCACGATCTTTCCCGCCTCTTTCACGGTCAACAACGTCGCCGTCTTCAAATCCGCCCCAATGGCCAACCTTAGAACATTCCCCTTCAAACAATCCACCCGCAACAGTTTCCCGCGCAACGAAGCATCCGGCTTCGGCCCATCCCACCAATCGACCACCTTCCCCGACGATTTGGAACCACCCGCGTTCGCCTTGGCCTCCGCCTCGCGAATGCGCGTCACGGCCTCATCCTTCAAACGCTGCAACTCCCGCGCCTCCGCCTCCTGGACTTTCCTGCGCTCGTCCTCCTCCGCCTCCACGCGCTTCCGATCCATGGCCAGCCGGATCTCCTTCAACGCCGCGCGTTCGGTTGGCGATCCCGCCGCCCGCTCCGCCCCAAACCACATCTTTGCCGCCTCCGCGGGTAACTCCGCCGCCTCAAACGCCTGCGCCGCCAATCGCCACAACCGCACTTCCCTGGGCGCCAACTCCGCCGCCTTCCGGAACCGCTGCGCTTTGTCGGAAAGCCTATCTTCATGCCGCGCCAACATCTCATGCGGCAAGCTCCAACGCGGATTCAGCCGCCAGGCTTTCTCCAACGATTCCTTCGTGTCCTGGGCCGCCAGCGCCCTAGCCCCCGTTGGCGAGGAAGTGCCGGCCAAATCCGCGAGCAACAACCGGACCTCGTCATCCTCCAATTCCTCCCCTCGAATCCGCCGCGGATCGACGGGCTTCCCGGTCAGCGCGATGGTCCCAAACGCTCCCGCCGCCAAATACGTCCGCGCCTCCTTGTCGAAATCTTTTTGGAGCATCCCCACCGTATTCCGCCATGCCGCATCCCCATCCACGCCCTTCCCAAAATTCGATAGCAATACCCGCGCCGATCCGCTAAACCGCGGATCGGTGAGCAACAAATGCATTCGCGCCCATTCCAGATCTTTCTCACGAGGCGCCGCCCCCAGCGTTACCCGAGGTCCCTGCACCTGGAGTGTGCTAAATGCCTTTGCCACGCCCCGTTCAACGGAAACATCCATCGTCGCCGTGTTCTCACGCAGCAACAACAACGTCAATTGTTCCATCACCCCCACCGGCACCACCCCCACCGGCAGCGTGAGCAGGTACGACTCCCGCGCCAAACGCACCTCTCCCACCTCGGCATTGTTTTTCCGCTGCACCACCGCCAACGGCCACACCGGCGACAGTTCCTTGCCAAACTTCTCCGACAGCGTATGGCGCAACTGCACCAGCGAGACCACGGCCTCCTGCGCCTCTTTCTCCCCGCCGTTCGTAAAGACGGTAAATGGCGCGCTCCGGTAAGCCGTCCATTTTTCGGCGAACGCCAGCCACGGAAGCAGCGGCAACATGACAAATAAACGCTTCACAGAATTAGCATATCCCGCTACAATGCCTCTCAAATGGCCAAGTCACTCTGGAACCCCGCCGACCGCGAATCGCTATTGGCCCGCTTCGATTCCCTCAAGCCGGACCAACGGCCCCAATGGGGCGAAATGTCGGCCTCGAAAATGCTCCGCCACTGTACTCTCCCCCTCCTCTCCACCATGGGTGAGTTCCCGGTAAAACCAAAAAATACGCTTTTTCGCTATTGGCCTTTTCAGCCTCTTGTCATCTATCTGCTCCCATGGCCCAAAGGCGCTCCCACGGCCCCCGAATTCATCATCACCGACGAAGGCGACTTCAACGACCGGCGCGCCGCTCTCCGCGCCGCCATCGATAAATTCGCTTCCCGCGGCGAATCCCAGACATTTCAGCCGCACGCCGCCTTCGGCCCGCTCAACCCCAAAGACTGGGGCGCCCTGGCCTACCGCCACCTCGACCACCACCTTAAACAGTTCGGAGTCTAACCCACCATCGCCGCCGAAATTACCACCGCCCTCGCCGGCGGCTCGGATAGGCCCCGGTAGGAATGCACCTCCGTCGCGTCGAAATACGCCGAATCCCCCGCCTCCAGCACAACGGTGTCGTCCTGATAAACGACTTCCAACCGGCCTTCCAAAACATGCACCAGTTCCGCTCCCGCATGCGCGTGCGACACCGCCTCAGGCGATTCCCGCTGCGGAAACTCCGCCAAATAAGCTTCTATCGGCTTATTATTGGCCTTAAAAGCCAGCACTTCGAAGTAGTAACCCGGCCTTTCCGCGTCCACATCGTTTGAAAATCGCATCCGTTCCTCCTTCCGGACCACCTCAAACAGCCCCGCCCGCCGCCGCGTCCCAAAGAAATAGTCAAGCCCCACGTCGAACACCATGGCCACCCGCGCCAGCGTAGGCAGCGTCGGAATCAGCTTTCCATTCTCCAATTGCGACAACATGCTGGCCGACAAACCGGTATGTTTCCCCAGTTCCGTCAGCGCGATCTTCTTCCTCATTCGCAATTGCCGCAGCTTTGACCCCAAATCATACGCCGAGAGCACTCGCGAGATGGTATCGGAACCCGATTCGTACTCGTGCATGAACCCAGTTTAGTGCAGCTTAAAGCAAATGTGATCATTTTGGTGTGGCTAAATCGACTTTCAGTCACACCTATTATTCGTCTGTTCTCCCTGTTAGCGTGGTCCTATATGGCAACCAACGCTACCGCAATCGCCATCTTCCACGCGCCAATCGTTGACGCCGATGCCGATCTGATCCAGTCCGCACGCAGCGGCGACGCCGCCGCTTTCACCGAACTTGTGACCCGCCACTACCAGTCGAGCCTGAAATTGGCGCGGTCTATTCTCCGCGATTTTGAGGATGCCGAAGACGAGGTTCAAAACGCATTTACCAAGGTCTACCTCCATCTGAGCCGATTTGAAGGAAACAGCCGTTTTTCGACTTGGCTGAGCCGGATTGTGGTGAATCAATGCCTGATGCGCCTGCGCAAGGCGCGGAGAGCCCGTTTCGCCTATTTGGACGACCCCGGTTCGGAAGAAGGGAGCGTGCGGTTGGAACTGGCCGACCCGGCCGCCAACCCCGAACAGTCGCTCGGCCGCGCCCAAGTGGAAGCGATCCTCCGCCGTGAAGTGAACTGCATACCGCCGCTTCTCCGCGAGCCGCTGCTTCTTCGCGAATCGATGCGCATGCCGCTCTCCGATGTGGCGGAGAAGTTGAACATAACCGAAGCCGCCGCCAAGTCAAGACTACTCCGCGCCCGGCGCGAGCTGAAAACGCGGCTGATCCGCCACCAAGGCATTCGCGGCCCCGCTACCCTTATTGCGTAACCCGATAAGCCAAGGCCCCGGAATCGCGTCCGGGGCCCTGGCGTTAAATTAGCGAGCCCGCCGGCAGCAAGCCGACTGGCCATCGCAGCAAGTCTTATCGCAGCAGGTTTCCGCAGCCCAAGCCACGGTTACCAAAAGCACAGATCCAAAAACAATTTTCATAAACGCGGTCATAGAATTTCTCCTTAAGAAATCTGAGTTTCAGTGGCGTGTGCAGGCAGCGTCAACAGACACCGCCCCTCAGATACGGAGAACGCGAATGCGGATATGCAATCCGGCCGCATGATGCCAGTCATCCGCGACTGGAGCCAGCGCCGCCAACGCGGATGGCGGGAATTCCGCTATTACCGGCTTCGCGGTCAAGTCCGGCCCCGGCACCTTCGCGGCCGTTTCCCCCGAAAGCCGATCAGATTCAACCAGCGGACACTGCCGCAGGTCGGGAGCGATTGGACAATGGGATTTCTTCCGCGGGCAACTTTGACAGTCCGATGCGGCGGCCGAACCAAACGACGCCGGACAGGCAAGCAACAACGCCCCGTCGAAAACCAAAGCCAACAGCAGGCTGAGGAGGGCGGCGGAAAAGGTTCGAATGTAACGCATTTCCAAAAAACCGGCGGCCACGTTCAGTATGCTCCTACTGCTACAATTAGGCAAGATGTCCTTGTGCTCACAAGCTCTATCCCGTCGTAACGCATGCGACTAAGTGTGCCCATTCCTCAGGGTATAGAGGCCCTTTACGGAACCCGCGACGAGAACATTCGCCTGCTGGAAACCGCGCTCGCGGTGCGGACGCGCCTAGTCAATGGAGCGCTTGAAATCGAAGGCATCGACGCCCGAGTCGAACGCGCTTTCCGCATCGTCAGCGACTATGCCGACCTGGTCCAGGAGGGCCAGAATTTTTCGAGCGGCGACATGTCCAATTATCTTCGCATCGTCACCGGCGACGAAGCGGTGACACTTCGCGCGCTGGTCGCTAGCGGCCGCCAGCGGAGTTTCGGCAAAAAAGTTCTCACGCCCAAAACGATCAACCAGCGCCGTTACCTGGAAGCCATCGAGCGGAACGACCTGGTCTTTGGAGTCGGCCCGGCCGGCACGGGCAAGACGTACCTCGCCGTCGCCATGGCCGTCTCCGCGCTACTCTCCAAACGCGTCTCGCGGATCATCCTGACCCGCCCGGCCGTTGAGGCCGGCGAAAAGCTCGGCTTCCTGCCCGGTACGCTGCAGGAAAAAATCGACCCTTATCTCCGCCCCCTTTACGACGCGCTTTTCGATATGCTCGAAGCCGAAAAGGTGGAGAAGTTCATCGAGAAGAACATCATCGAAGTCGCCCCGTTGGCCTTCATGCGCGGCCGTACGCTGAACGATAGCTTCATCATCCTCGACGAAGCGCAGAACTCGACGCCGGAGCAAATGAAGATGGTGCTCACGCGCCAGGGATTCAGTTCGAAAACCGTCGTGACCGGTGACGCCACGCAGATCGATCTCCCCACCGGCCGCCGCTCCGGCCTGATCGAAGCCGTCGAAATCCTTAAGGGCATCGACGGCATCAGCTTCGTGCACTTCGACGAGCACGACGTGGTACGCCACAGTTTGGTCCAACGCATTGTCCGGGCCTACGAAAAGCACAGCGAAAACTCCATCAACGCCCGTCAACTGAGCCTGCGCCTGAACGAAGCGATGGCCGATGCCGACCCCGCCACCAACCAAACCGCACCGATCGCCTGATCCCCCAAACTATGTCGCCGGATGGCAGTACTTTTCTCTTTCGAACCGCGCAACGCGGCCTTGACCGTAAGCGGCTCCGCCTTTTCCAGGACACGCTGACAACGCTGCTCACCGCCGGCCGCGCGTTCACCTGTCTGCTGACCACGGACGCCGAACTGCGCCGCCTTAACGCCACGTTCCTCGGGAAGGACTACGCGACCGACGTGCTGTCTTTCCCCTCCGTCGAGGGCGAGGAATCGCTGGGGGAACTGGCCATTTCCGCCCCCCGGGCCAATGCGCAGGCGACTGAATTCGGGCATCCGGTCGAAACGGAAATTGAAATTTTAATGCTTCACGGCGCACTCCATCTGCTCGGTCACGACCACGACGCCGACCGCGGCGCCATGCGGCGCCTGGAGTCGCGCTGGCGTCAAAAACTCGGCCTGCCCGCCGGCCTCATCGAACGCACACGCCGATGAACATCGCCTTTTTTCTTACTTTAGCCGTCTTTTCCGCCTTACTCACCCTGAGCGCCGTCGCGCAGCTTCTATACGTCGAATCGCTGCGCCTGCGTTCCCGCGAACTCCCCGCGCTCGAGTACTTCAAGAGTAGCCTGGAGGGCCGCCTTGGCCTGAAAATCGAACGCGGCGCACTTACCTTCTCGCTCATCAAGCACGCGCTTATCGCCATGATGGGCATCTTCGCCCTGGCCCTGCTCGGCGCCGGCCGTGAGCGGTTCTGGACCGCCATCGCGGAAGCCGCCGTGCTCGCCTGGGTCCTCTGCACGTTCTTCGCGCAGATCCTCCCGCAACTGCTCTACCGCAAGACCAACGGCAAATGGCTGTTCGCCTTCCTCCCCGTTCTCCACGCGATGATTCTCCTTATGGCGCCGCTGGTGGCCATTCTGAAGTTCTTTCAGTCGCTCACCGAACTGCGCGAATCCGCCGACGAGGAAAACGGCAACGGCAACTCCGAGTCCGTCGAAGCGCTCATCACGGCGGGCAAGGAAGAGGGCTTAATTGAAGAGGAGGACCGCAAGCTTATTCAGTCGGTCGTTGAGTTTGGCGATAAGACCGTCGGCGAGGTGATGACGCCGCGCCCGCGCATCGTGGCCATTGAAAAAAGCCGTTCGCTCGAAGAGCTGCGCGAGCTGGTCATCAACGAACAGTACTCGCGCATCCCCGTTTTCGATGGGACGATCGATAACGTCGTCGGCTTCATTCACGTCCGCGATATGTTCGAACGTAACCCGAACGAGCGCGGCCGCAGAGCGTGGGAAATCATGCGGCCGATCCGCGTCGTCCCCGAACAGAAAATGGTCACCGCGCTGCTGAAGGAGATGCAGCGCGATGGCGCCCATATGGCCGTCGTCGTCGATGAATACGGCAACACCGCCGGCCTGGCGACGATGGAAGATTTGGTGGAAGAAATCTTCGGTGAAATCCGCGACGAACACGAACCGGTGGCCGACGTCACGCCCGATGGCGATGGCGCCTGGCTGGTGTCCGGCAGCTTCGACCTCGATCATCTCCAGGAACTGGTCGGCTTCCGGCCGGAGGAACAGTTTGATTCCACTACCGTCGGCGGGTTGGCCGCCGAATGGCTGGGCCGCGTGCCGCGCGTCGGTGAAGCGGTGGAACGCGAAGGAGTCCGCATAGAAATCGTCGCCGCCAACGACCGGCGCGTCGACCGCGCCCGCGTCCTGCGCGCGTCCGTACCCGAACCCCAAAAGGAGCATCCGGAAGTGGGAGAGAAAAAGGATGCCTAAAGCGAAGAAGCCCGCGTTTCATGCCGGGACCGCCACCATCGTCGGCCTGCCGAACGCCGGCAAATCTACTTTGCTGAACTCGATCATCGGCGAAAAACTCGCCATCGTCACCGCCAAGGCCCAGACGACGCGCACAGCGCTCAACGGCGTCTGGACCGGCGAGAACGCACAGATCGTTTTCGTCGACACGCCCGGACTGCACAAGTCGGATACGGTCATCAATCGCCGCATGATGCAGTCCGTCCGCGCCGCCCTGGATGCGATCGATGTGGTGGTCTTCGTCGTCGACGCCAGGAACAAGCCCGGCGAAGAAGACGCCCAAGCCGTCGACCTTGTAAAGAAGCCCGGCGCGCCCGTTATCCTCGTCCTCAACAAGGTTGACTCGATCCACGAGAAACCCAAACTTTTCGGCCTGATCGAACACTACCGGACGCTGCACGATTTCGCCGCTTTCATCCCCGTATCCGCGAAAACGGGCGAAGGCGTCGAGGAGCTGAGGAAGGCCATCCTAAGCCATCTGCCCGCCGGTGAGCCGCTGTATCCCGCGGATCATCTGACCGACGTGCCCTCCCGTTTTTTGGCCGCCGAAATGATCCGCGAAAGGATATTGATTCTCTCCCGCCAGGAAGTGCCGCACTCGGTGGCGGTTCTGGTGGATGAGTGGGAGGATAAGCAGACGGTGATCCGGATCGCCGCCACGGTCTATGTGGAGCGGGCCGGGCAGAAGAACATTATCGTGGGAGCCGGCGGCGCCATGATCAAGAAAATCGGCATCGCCGCGCGTGCGCAGATGGAGAATTTCTTCGATAGGAAGATCTTCCTCGAACTGTTCGTCAAAGTAAAACCCGACTGGCGTAATCAGCCCGAGTTCCTTAATGAGTTAGACTGGCGAAGGATGGTCAATGATCGCGATGCTTAAGAAATCCGCCCTGTTTCTGCTGCTCCTGGTACCCGCGTTTGCGGATGAGAAGAAGGACAACGAGATCTACGACAAAGTGAAGCTGCGCCTGGCGGGGGATCCCGACGTAAAAGGCGGTGCGCTGGAGGTCGAGGTGAAGGATGGCGTGGTGACGGTGAAAGGCATCGTCCGGACGGATAAAGCCAAATCCAAGGCGGAACGGCTGGCCGGGCGGATTAAGGGTGTTACTAAGGTCGTTAATGAGCTGAAGGTTTCGCCGACAGGGAACTAGACCAACTCCAGCCGGATTTCGCGGCCCACGACGGTAGCGGCCTTGCGCAGAGTGGCTAAGGTGACCAGATCGTTATCCGGGTCATGGCGGGCCAGGATCCGCTTGATGGCCGCCACGGTCACCTCTTCGTAGATCCCCTGCTCCCGAAGAAAGCTTTCTTGCGCGGTGATGCGAGGTCGATTTCCTTTCGTGGCGTCTTCTGTGTTGTCTTTGCCTTGCATGCCCTCAAGGCTCGGCGCATACTGGCAATAGAGCCATGTTCCTGCCGACCAAAAACCCGTTGGACATTTCGACTCTCAACCTCGACGATCCAAACGAACGTTTGGCTTTCTATCGCGCACTCAATGAAGTAGGCCGCAAAAAAACGGGCGCACAGCGCCGAGCGATGAGGGACAAGGGGATCATCGACGCGAAGGGTAATCGGCTTTCCACCAACACGCCCCCGGATATGCTTGATCCTACATCAGGCGTTGAACAGTAGTCCTCTCGTCAAATGCCGTCATGCACCCGCCGCGAATGGTCATCATTGCGGGCCCAGCCGGTGGAGGAAAAAGCTCTCTTTTCCCGGTCTCAGAAATGGCAGGTGTTGACCCGTTCAGCAATGACGACTATTGCGCCCGCCTCAACGGCCAGCGGTTAGGCCGCGCCGAGCCCGTCTACACGGGGATCACTTCTGAGATCCGCCAACAAGGCGGCGCAGTCATGCAAAAGTTCATCGAGGACCACATCGCCGCCAGGCAGTCGTTTGCCTTCGAGACCACATTGAGGGATCTCACCTTTGAACAGGCGCGCCGCGCCAGCGCCAACGGTTTTCGTGTAGAGATGGTTTTCATTGCCGCCGGGCCGGTTGAGGAGCATATCGAACGCGTCAAGAATCGGGGCGAGCTCGGGGGACACTCCGCCTCGGATGCGAGCCTCCGCGAAATATAGGCCCGCGGCATGCGGCATTTGGTGACCGCCTTCAAGGAGAACCACAAAGGCAACATCGAAACACTGGCCGTGTTCGACAACCCGCGTGCCACCGACGAAGCGGAGGACCTCGCCCCCTCGAACCCGAATCTTGTCGTTGAAATGGTGCGAGGGAACTCCATGCAAATCCTTGTGGAACGAGCCCCAGCCTGGTTTGACGCGGCTGTTCGCGGAACGCAATTTGAGTTCGCCAAATTGCAAGGGCGTGTTCGTGACGAATTTGAACGATAGACCGGGTAACCCGGCGTGGTTCGAAATCCGGGCTGCGGGCTGGGCACGCAATCCGCTCGAATGTAGAACCGGCAATTGTGGGATCTCGGTTATACTCGCAATGAGATGTCTGACAAAGCGGCGCAGGGACCGGCGAGCCAGCGGTATCTCCGCAAGGGCCATCCTTCCACAGAGGAACTCACGCGGGAACAAGACGTGACGCCAGTTAGCGATGCGCGTGAACTCCTCGGCGACTTCTGGCCGGAGGATGAATCAGTCGATGACTTCATTGCGGCCGTCCGAGCGTGGAGAGGTCATACGACGAACGATCAAGCCGCATGAGTTAGGTTGTCTACGACACCGATGTCGTTTCCTTCCTCTTCAAGCGCGACACCCAAGCCGAACGATTCTTGCCACCGCGGCCCGCACTGTTTCCCGCCGCCCGGCTTTACGCGCCCAGGCATTCCCGATCAACGCTAAGGACTTGGTCGAAGCGACGCGCTTCCCGTCCGCGCGCGGCGTCGCGCACCGCTTGCACTTTCGGAAATTGGAACGGATAATACGCAATGGAAGCTCAGGATAAGGCGCTGTTTCATGCGTTTTGCCCCGCTTCAGCCTTCCATGCGATTCCGTCCAGTCTGAGTCGCACGATTTGGAACCCACTACCGGCTTAATTTCAGACCCGGCAACAAACTTTTTCGGAGAAGTCATGGCATCGACAACACTATGCGACTATCAAGTCCTGAGGGGCTCGTCGTTCACGCTAAATGCGGCGACGAACGAAACCGAGCTTACGCTATTCTTCGAGGTTCCCGACGACTTTGAGTTTGGAACTTCGGCCAGACGCCCCATACTCGCTTTCCTGATGCATCCCCGGGAGGACTGCCGTTTCACTATTTTCCTGAATGCCAGGGAAATCTTTGAACTCTCCTTTGACCAAGGGAACACCCGCGGGATATGGAAAGCGTTCTCCGCGACCACCGCTTTCCCAGAGGGAGCGAGCTTCCCGAATCCGGCGCCTTTGCGGATTTTTGTTAACGAAGGCCGAGTGACCTTCTCCGATGTAGTGATGTGGTATCAGATTAAGCGGAACGAGTGATTTTGCCAGGGACGGCGTGACAAGCTAACTCCGCGCCGGAAACGCGCCCAGAGTATTTCCCGCCACCAGCAGCGCGTATGCGCTGAAAATCCGCACTTGCGCCGGCGCCGATGTGTCCTTATTCTCCGACGTCAATCGCAACAACGCCAGACCGTGCTCGCCCTTGCGGATCAGGTCCACCGCCTGCTCCACCGCTACCGAACGCGCCGGGTGGAAACCCGCAATTCGTTCCGCCGCCACTTCCACGGCACACGCTCCGGGAATGCGCAGACCGATGCCGCCTATCAAAACCGCGAAAACAGCGGAGGCCGCAAATACTCGCCAGTTCTTACTCTTCATAAATTCGTCTCAAGTAATCTGGACGAGCGAGGAGGCGTTTTGTTCTCTTTTTTCCGCGCCAAAATGCAAAACATCCATCGGGCACACCGTAATGCAGATGCCGCATCCGATGCATGAGCTGTTTTCGTTGTTGATTTCGCGTTGCAACATGGCGTATTTCATCACGTCGATTCCCACCTGGCAGTTCCGCGTACACTCGCCGCAGGCGATGCACTTGTCGTTGGCGCGAATGGCAAAGCGGCTCCAACGCATACGCGTGTACCAAACGGAAAATAGCTCCATCATTTTCGCCAGCGGGCACCAGTACCGGCACCACACCTTTCCGCCCAGAAACGGATACAGCCCAACCGGCAGAATTCCCACCAGCCACACGTCCGCCAACAGATGGTAAATCTCCAGCCCGTCCGCCGCCGGCTTACTGAAGACCGTATAGACATCCTTCCCCAGCACCAACAGCGTCACCACCACCGCCGCGCCCAGCACTAGCGCGTTCATCCATTCCCATCGCACGCTGGCATCGCCCTTCGGAGCCAAGTGCCGCCAGCGATCCCCGACCGTCTCCGCCAGCCCGCCACAACCGCAAATCCAACTGCAGTAACGCTTCCCGTGAAACAGCACCAGCGCCGGAATAATGCCGAAACTCAGCAGCAGCCCCCAATAGATCCAGACTTTGTGCGGATTACCGAAGAATGTGTAGAAAAACAGCGGCCATGCGTAGATCAGCCCATAGCTTCGCCACAGGTTATCGGTGAAATTCGGGTCCTTCGCCAGCGCCTCGCCCACCCATTGATTCTCTACGGCAATGCGAAACAGGAACTCCGGAATCAGGAAGAAAAACGTCCACTGAAAACCGATCAGGCAGGCATAACGCCACAGTTGGAAACGGTCTTTATGATCCCAACCCCAGCGTTTGGCGGCCTGGATCCCGAAGACGGTCATCAACGCCGTGTATAGCACCGTGTACCAAAACGACCACGGCCGCCCGCCGAAACTGAGCATCGCGTGGCCCCAGCCCTTGTAGGGCCAGAATTCGTTGTTGTCGCCGCCCTTCACGCCATAAATCGTGTAGCTGACGCCCATCGAAAGCGCCAGCCACGACCACCGGTTCCCCCGCACACCCGTTACGATAAGCCCGGCGATCGCCAGCAGCGTGACCCAAAAGGCCAACACCGCCATCGCGCCAACGGCCACCGCCGCCAGCCCCAACGCCACCCAAGGATTCGCCGACCAGTCGTTCTCCAGCCGTAGCCCAAGCCGCTGCAAATAGCCGACCGGCGATTCGCCGCCGATCAAGACAAACGCCCGGTCGAATTGGATCTCCTCACGGCCCGCCGCCGTTCGCAACGTTAGCACGCCCGCGCCAAATGACTCTACTTCCGATTCCAGAACCACCCGAAGGTTCTTGGCGGACGCCAATCGCTCCCGGTTGCCTTTGAACAGCCGGTGGAATTCGTTACCTCGATAGGTGAGCGTCACGTCGTTCCGTTCCGCCAGCGCCAGCGCGGCCTCCACCGCCGAATTCCCGCCGCCGACAACAACGACCTTTTCCCCGGCAAAATGGCTCGGATTGTAGAGCCGGTGGTGCACCCGCTCCTGGTCTTCCCCCGGCACGCCCAGTTTCCGCGGCGTCCCGCTCTGCCCGGTGGCAATTACAACCCGCCGGGTCCGATAGGCTGCCGTTTCCGTGCGGACGGTCCAGTCATCGCCCTTTCGTTCGAGGCCAATGACGGATTCGTTCGTGCGAACGTCCAAATCCCGCGCCGCCTCGTTCCACCGGGTCAACAGTTCCTCGCGCGTCGCCGCCCCCAACCACAACGGCCCCGCCGGCGGCCGGCTCGCCGGCTCATCATAAACCCACTTGCCTTCGGGAAACTCGTGGATCGTATTGGCGACGCGGTTTTTCTCGATAACGAGCACGCGAAGACCGCGCTCTCGCAGCGTCAAAGCGCAATTCAGCCCCGCAGCGCCGGCACCGGCCACAATCACGTCGTAATCGCCAGTGGCCCGCCGCTCCCCCAATCCGGCAATATGCAACGCCAACTCATATCCCTGCTCCATCGCCAGTTTCACCACCGGCGCCCCGGCCAGGTCCCCGATGACGTGCACGCCAGGGAGATTCGACTGGAAATGGGCGCCCAACTCGGGCCGCCGGGCCGGCATATTGGCCGAGTCGAAAAGTTTACGGAGCATCCCGCCGTATTATCCCAAAAAGGGTGAGAATTATTCCCCCGGGCGGCCACTACTTTGCATACATGAAAATTTGGAGTGTGCTGCTGATCGCCGCCCTTTGGGCGGGCGGTATCGGCGGACGTGCGGAATACGTCGGCGGCACGTCGCCCGTGTTCGCCGAAAAAGCCGGCGGCCGGCTGATCACCGCCGGAGCGGCCACGCTGCGCTTTGAGACCAAATCGAAAGCGGTCGAAATCCCTTATGAGCGCATTCACACGCTCGAATACGGCCAAAAAGTCGACCGCCGGTACGTCAGCGCGATTCTAATTTCGCCGCTTTTCCTGCTCGCCAAATCGCGTAAGCATTTCCTGACTGTCGGCTACAACGACGGCGAAGGCCGCGCCCAGGCGTTAATTTTCCGCGTCGAGAAGGGCGACGTGCGCAGCTTGCTGGTCGGTCTGGAGGCGCGCACCGGGCGCAGGATCGTGTATCAGGACGAAGAAGCGCGAAAGGCTGGCAAGGGATGAGATTGATTTTGTGTTTAACGCTGGCCCTGCCGCTGCTCGCACAGAAGGAAGTGGTCAACCTTTCGCCCGGCGCGACCGCCGCCGACCATCCGCAACTGTTGGAACTCTTGAAGATCCGCCGCATTTACGTTGAGAAGCTGGCCGGGGGCGATACAGCGGTTCAGATTCGCGATATGCTGATCGGCGCCCTGCAGGAAACGCGGCTGTTCGCGATCACCGAAAATCCGGAAAAGGCGGACACGGTGCTGAAAGGCTCGGCGGAAGATCTCGTTTTCACCGATACATTTTCGTCGAGCGAAGGCATCCAGGCGCGCACCCAGGTGGGCAGCACACGATCGGGCGGCACAACGCGCGGCGGCGTGGGCTTCAGCGTCGGCGAGCAAGAGTCGACGCGCATTGCCGAACGGAAGCACGAAGCTACGGCGGCCGTGCGGCTGGTGAATAAAGAGGGCGACGTAATCTGGTCTACTACCCAGGAATCGCTCGGGGCGAAGTTTCGCGGCGCCAGCTTCGATGTGGCGGGTAAAGTCACTCACCAACTGGTTGAGGACTTCGTGCGCGCCCGTAGACTCGGTAGCCGCCCCGTTTCCGCCCGCTTGGAGTGACGGCGCTTCGACGGTGCGCACACTGCCGTACCCGCAGCGGACGGACTTACCCGCGCGCCCTCACTCGCGCCTTCGGGGCTTATGGTTGCCCGCGGCCGTGAGGTGCTGCCGCATGCCGTCCGGGGAGGATCGGCCAGGTGCGATCGCAGCGGTGTTTCCCACGTCGGCACATCCGCGTGGGGGCTCGCGAGCCGCGGATGGCTGCGGCCGTGAGGTGCCGCATGCCGTCCGGGGAGGATCGGCCAGGTGCGATCCCAGCGGTGTTTCTCACGTCGGCGTGTCCGCGCGGGGCCTGCGAGCCGCGGATGCCCGCGTCCGTGAGGTGCTGCCGCATGCCGTCCGGGGAGGATCGGCCAGGTGCGATCCCAGCGGTGTTTCCCACGTCGGCGCATCCGCGTGGGGGCCCGCGAGCCGCGGATGCCCGCGGCCGTGTTGGCTTCGAATGCCCCAACGGGCTCATCGGCCCGGCGCGTTCTCAACGCGGCGTCTGGATCCGGACCCGCTTTCGCTGGGAAGTCGCGCCTGTGACGATCTCCACATCGTGGCGGGCTACTCCGTAATGGCGGGCCAAAAAATGGCACAATTCCTCGTTCGCCTTGCCGTCCTCCGGCACTGCCTTTACGCGCACTTTTAACGTTCCGTCGGCCATTTCTCCGGCCATTTCGGTCTTGACGGCGCGGGGGATGACCTTGACGTTTAACTCCAATGGAACGTCGCTCCGATTTCCTGCCAGCCGATGCGCTTGTCTGCGGTGCCGGCGGCGGCGTAAAAGCGTTCTATCGGCTCCTTGAGGGGTTCGCGGCTTAGCGAGAACGTTTGATGATGCACCGGGAGCACTACTTCCGCCCGGGCTTCGTTCACCATCCGCCAAGCCTGCTCGGGGTTGCAATGATAGCGGATCCAGGGGTTGTAAGCGCCGATCGGGAAAATGGCCAATTCCGGTTTAGCGTTGCCGGGCAGGCGGCGGAACGCGCCGGTGTTGGCCGTATCGCCCGCGAACAAAACCTGCCGCGAGCCCACCTGGATCAGGTAGCCGTTGTAGCCGCGCTGCGTGTCGGTGCGCATGCGGGCGCCCCAGTGGTTCACTTCCAATCCCGTCACGCGCACAGCGCCCGCCTGCGTCGATTCGTTCCAGCCTAGTTCTTGCAAGCTTTGGTATCGCGAGGGGCGGAAGAGATCCGAGGTCTCACGCGCCGTGATTACTCGCGTACCCTTGTTCTCCAAGGCCCGCAACGACGGTACGTCGAGGTGATCCATATGCGCGTGGGAGACAAGAATCAAATCGATATGGGGCAGCTTTTTCATCTCCATCGCGGGATCGATCAGCCGCTTAACGCCGAGAGTGAATAGGAACAAATCAATACCGGCGCGGGCGCTGAAAACGGGGTCCGTCAACACCGTTACGCCATCGATCTTCATGAGCACGGTGCTGTGGCCGAGCCACGCCGCGTGCACGCCCTTATCGGGCCAGGACTTCGGATCGGGCGTATTTGACGGCGTCATAATCTGGCGGTCCATCTCTCTCCAATACTGCTGGACGAAGCCGAACGGAATTCTGTTCCAATTCCAAGCCAGGGCGCCGCCAAGCGCCGCCGCGCCGCCGAGCAAGCCCCGCCGCGCATATTTTCCCGTGCTACCAGCCATGTCCGAAGCGCTCTTCCGTCCAGGGATCGCCATGCATGTGATACCCGTTGCGCTCCCAGAAACCGGCTTTATCCTCGGGCAAGAGTTCCAGCCCGCCCAGCCACTTCGCCGACTTCCAGGCATAGAGGCGCGGGACGATAAGGCGCGCTGGGGCGCCGTGTTCAGCCGTTAACGGCTCGCCATCGTGGTGGGTGGCGACCAAGGCGTCATCGGCCAAAAACTCATCGAACGGCAGATTGGTGGTCCAGCCGCCATCGTGACCGTGGGCGACCACGTAACGGGCTTCGGGCTTGGCGCCGCCGGCGCGCGCCAGGAGTTCGCGCACGGAGACGCCTTCCCAGGTGTTCCCCAGCCGCGACCAGCGCGTTACACAGTGAAAATCGGCGAAAACTTTCACGCGAGGCAAGGCATTGAACTGTTCCCAAGTGAACTCGATGGGATTCTCCACCAAGCCGAACAGCGACAATTTCCATTCGGCGATATTGATGCGGGGCGGCCCGAAGGCGTCCAATACGGGCCATTTCAGGGTGCGCGACTGGCCTGGCGGCACACGATTGGCCCGTTGGGTGTCGGGCGAGACGATGACGCCTGACGGCACGTCGCCAGGCAGCGCGATCTCTTTGGTCTGTGTTTTCGAGTCTTCTAATCCGAACATGGGTTGGGTTAATTGACCGGGTTTCCGTCGGGGTCCAGCAATTGGACGTCGCCCAAGTTCAATTCGCGGATTCCTTTTTCAACCTGGGCGCGATCCCCGACAACTACATAGATCATTTTTTCCGGCCGCAGGATTCGCTCCGCTACAGCATTGATGTCGGATTTCTTCAGACTGTTTACTTTCTGCGCGTATGTGGTGAAGTAGTCCTCCGGGAGGCCATAGCGGGAGATGTTCAACATGTCGCCCAGCACGCCGTTTTTGGTTTCGCGTTCGCCGACCATGGAGCGGGTGAGCGATTCCTGCATTTTCGCCACTTCTTCGTCGGTGACCGGCTTGGCGCGGAGAACGTCGCGGAACTCCTTGACCATCTCAGCCAGCGATTCCTTGGTCTTGTCGCTTTGCACGGGGGCCATGGCGAGGAAGGGGCGCTGGCCGCGCGCGCCGACCAGGGTGGTGAATGCGCCGTAGCTCCAGTGCTTGTCTTCCCGAAGATTCATGTTCAGGCGAGAGACGAAGGAGCCGCCGAGCAGGTCATTGAATACATTGATGGCGGGCTCATCGGGATTGGCGCGGGGCGGGGCGATCTGCCCGGCCATGATGACGGACTGGATGGCGCCGGGCCGATCGATAAGATAAACAGCGGTCTTGTCGCGGTGCTGGACTTGGGTGAGGTTCTTCTTCGGCACCTCGCCGGTTTTCCAGTCGCCGAAGAGTTTTTCGAGTTTGGGCTTGATTTCGTCAAGCGTGGTGTCGCCGACGATGTGCAGCGTGGCATTGTTGGGCTTGTACCAGGAATTGTAAAACTGAGCCACGGAATCCCGCGTGATTTTGGCCAGGCTGGCCTCGGTGCCGCTACCGGTGAAGGGATTGCCGTAGGCGTGGCCCTTGCCGTAGATGAGGCCCGGAAGGATGCGCTGGGCTAGGGCATTTGGCTCCGCTTTCTCGCGCTGGATGCCGGCCTGCTGGAGCTTCTTGATGCGGTCGAAATCGGCGGCGGGGAAGGCCGGGTTGCGGACGATGTCGGCGTAGAGTTCGAGCGAATCGTCGAGGTACATTTTCAGCGCGGAGAGATTCACGGTGGAGGTATCGAGGCTGGCGTTGGCGTTGATCTGCGCGCCGAGTTCGGCGTTGCGCTCGGAAATTTGAGGGCCGGTGCGTTTGGCGGTACCTTCGAGCAGCATGCGGTTCGTGATCGAGGCGGTACCGGGTTGGGCGAGCTGATCGGCGGCGTAGCCGGCGTCGAACTGGAGGGCGAGGTTCAGCGTCGGGGTTTCATGCCGCTCGGCGAGGACAACCTTCATGCCGTTCGAGAGGGTGGTGCGCTGGAAGGGCGGGATGCGCAGCGTGGAGGGCGCGCCGCCGGGGGGAAGCTTCGAGCGGTCCGTATCCTGGGACACCTCCTTGAACTTCGATTTTGGATGGATTTCGAGAACATAGACGCCATCGGTGAGCCACTTGTTGGCTACCGCTTTCACTTCGGGCCAGGCGGCTTTTTCAAAGATTTCGATGGACTTCTTGTAGCAGCCGGGGTCGCCGGTATAGACCTCGCAACTCGCCAGAACGTCGGATTTGCCGCCGAAACCGCCGATGCGTTCGATGCCGCGCAGGAAGCCGGCCATGGCCTGTGTTTTGGAGAGTTTCAACTCCTGTTCGGTGGGGCCCGCGTGGAGGAAGCGGGCGAGTTCGTCGTCGACGGCGGCTTCGAGCTTCGCGAACTCGACGCCGGGGCGGGCGGTGGCGATGATGTTGAACTGGCCGGCAATTTCGTTGCCTTCGTTGGTGGCTTCGACACTTGAGGCGAGTTGGTCCTTTAAGATGAGCCGTTTGTAAAGGCGCGAGGTGCGGCCGCCGCCGAGGATGGACGCGGCGAGATCCAGCATTTCGGCGTCGCGCGTATTGACTGGCGGCACGTTCCATACCTTGTAAAGGCGCGACTGCGGTACCTGGTCCTGGGCGATCTGGCGCTGTTCGCCGGTGCGCTTGGCGATCCATTCCCGATGGCGGACCGGCGGCGGGCCGGGCGGGATCCAGCCAAAGTATTTTTCCACCTTCTCCTTGGCCGTCTTTGCGTCAATGTCGCCGGCGATAACGACCACGGCGTTGGACGCGCCGTAGTAGGTTTTGAACCACTCATGAACGTCCTTCAGCGCGGCCGCGTTCAGATCCTCCATGGAGCCGATGACGGTCCAGGAATAGGGATGGCCGGGCGGGTAAGTACCCTTGGTGACGAGCTCGTAGGCGATTCCATAAGGCTCATTTTCCATCTGGCGCTTTTCGTTCTGGACGACGCCGCGCTGCTCATCAAGCTTTTTCTGGTCGATGGCGGGCAGAAGGTGGCCCATGCGATCGGATTCCAGGAAGAGGACCTGATCGAGACCGGAAGTGGGAACATTTTGGAAGTAGTTCGTCCGGTCGTTATTGGTGGTGCCGTTCAGGTCGGTGGCGCCAAGGCGGTCGAGGGCTTGGAAATAGTCGTCGTTGAAGTTTTTCGAGCCGTTGAACATGAGGTGCTCGAAGAGATGCGCAAAGCCGGTTTTGGCCAGTTTTTCGTTTTTGGAGCCGACGTGGTACCAGACGTTGACGGCGACGATGGGCGCTTTGCGATCTTCATGCACGATGAGTGTCAGACCATTGGGCAGGACGAATTTTTCGAAGGGGATGTTGATCTCGATTTTGCCGGCCGGCTGGGTAAACGCCGTGGCTGAGAGGAGGGCGCCGAGGGTTAGGGCGCGCAGAGTGGAAAATAGCCGCATAGAGCCGTTGTAACATGCGGAGGTCGTGCCGCAACTATCCAGACGCCAAATTTTGCAAGCCGGGGCCATTCCGGCCGTAAATAGGGGCCAAAAGTTCAACCTGTTGTTTCCGATGCGGGACAAGCATCGGCGCGCGGCCGGCGGATGCTACGGTCACGATATGGTGAAGACGCCGAACATCGACGCCCTGGCGCGACGCGCTATTCGGTTTACGAGCGCTTATTGCCCATCACCGGTGTGCGTGCCGTCGCGCACTATGCGCACCAGCACGGCACGAAGATACTGCAGGATCCGCCGCCGAACGATATTCCGGCGATTGCGCTCTATTTCCGCGAGCGCGGCTATGCGACGGGCGCGATTGGCAAGATGCACTGCGTGGACGAGACGCGAAAGCATGGATTCGATCACCGTTTGAATGAGCGGTCGTTTCACGATACGCTTTCGGCGGAGGATAGGCGGAAGCCGCGTGGCGATGCCGGGGCACTGAAGGCGAGGGGCTGGACTTGCGGCGCCGTTCTTTGAGGACAACCGGTTCGCGGACCGAGCCGCACGCACTATTCCGGCCGATGAAGAAGTATTTCGATTTGTATCAGCCGGAGAAACTGCGCCTTCCGCGGTAGCCGCCCGGCGATTTAAAAGGCGGCTTCGTGGGACATCTGATCCGGTATTGTCAGCCGGGCGAGGGCGCGCGGCGATCCTTGGCGGGCTACTACGGCAACGTCAGCCAGATGGAGGCGAATGCCGGCCGGGTCTACGATGCCCTGCGCGAGTTGGGTTTGGCGAAAAATACCGTCGTCGTCTACACGTCGGATCACAGCGAGATGGCCAGGGCGCACCGGATGTGGACGAAACACAATATGTTCGAGGAGTCGATTGGGGTGCCATTGTTGATGGCATTGCCATCGGGAGCGAATGGCGTCCGGACCCAAATTGTGGAGCAGATCGACCTGTTTCCGACGCTGGCCGAATTGTGCGGATTAGGCACGGGGGGAGGATTGGCGGGAAGGAACTTTTCAGACCTGGTGAGGGGGAGGCGGTACGCGACGCGGGAGTTTGCATATTCGGACTATTGGGGATGGTGCGGACGGACCGTTGAAAGTTGAATCATCTGGCTTCTTCGATGTGGTGAACGATCCGGGCGGATTTCGAAATTGGATCGACGATACGACCGGCAGTTTATACAATAGGGCTTCAGATGGGCTTACAGATAAACGGCGAATACGTGGATGACGCGATCATCCGGCAAGAGGCGGCGTCCATGCGGCCGCGCTATGAAGAGATGACGCAGGACATGGACCCGATTCAGCGGGAGGTGCAGTTACGGGACTGGGCGCGGGAGAACGTGATTGAACGGGTGCTGCTGCGGCAGTCGGCCATGGCGGACGGCGAACCGGTGGCGGCCGAGGAGTTGGACGAGCGGCTGACGTCGATGTTTCCACCGGCGGGCGATTTGGAGAACTGCGAGGCGGGGACGACGCGGGCGGGCGTGGACAAGGACGCGGCCCGGCGGGATATTGAGGCGCAAATCCGGATCGAAAGGTTGATCCGGAAGGTTGGCGAGAAGGCGCCGAAGCCAAAGCACAAGGAAGTTGTCGAGTTTTACAAGAAGAACCGGGACGAGTTCAAGACACCGCCGATGTTACATGCGTCGCATATCGTGAAGAACGTGGACGAGGGCGCGGATGAGGACGCGGCGCTGGAGGCTATTCGGCTGGCGGAGGCCGAGTTAAAAAGCGGCAAGCCATTCGCGGAGGTGGCCGACCAGTTTTCCGACTGCGCGGGACAGGGCGGAAGTCTGGGGTGGTTCCCGATGGGCGAGATGGTGGAGGAATTTGAGGCGGTTCTAGTCCCGATGGAACCGGGGCAGGTGAGCGAAGTGTTCCGGTCCACCTTCGGATGGCACATTGCGACTCTGCACGAGAAGAGGCCGGAGGGCGTGCGGCCATTGGACGATGTGAAAGGCCAGATAGAGGCGGCGCTGGCGCGGGAGAGGCAGGAAAAGGCGTTGGAAGACTACGTCGACGCGCTGCGGGCGAAGGCCGAGGTGAAGACGGTAAAAAAGTCATGATTAATCCGTGTTGCGTGCCGAGTAAGTCGCGGGCCGACCAGTTGGCTATTTCGCAGCGGCTCAGCGTGGAACGGCGGATTGTGCGGACGGGGTCCGTCGCCGGAATGGTGAAGCTGGACGGCGGGCCATTTTTGATGGGGACGGAGGACAAAGAGGGCTTTCCGGCGGACGGGGAGGGACCGGTGCGGGAGGTGCATCTCGATCCGTTCTATGTGGACGCGACGCCGGTGACGAATGAGCAATTCGGCGAGTTTGTGAAGGCGACGGGGTTCAAGACGGAATCGGAACGGTTCGGGTGGTCGTTTGTATTTCAGGGGCATTTGACGCCGGAGCGGTACGCCAAGTTAGTTGAAGACACGGTGCTGGCGGTGCCGTGGTGGTGCAAGGTGCCGGAGGCGCGATGGGACCGGCCGGAGGGGCCGGATGCGTCGATTGCGGCGCGATTGGACACGCCGGTGACGCAGGTGTCATGGAACGACGCAGCGGCCTATGCGGAGTGGGCGGGAAAGCGGTTGCCGACGGAGGCGGAGTGGGAGTTTGCGGCACGGGGTGGATTGGAACAGAATACTTATCCGTGGGGGAATGAACTTACCCCGGGCGGCAAGCATTTTTGTAACATCTGGCAGGGGGAGTTTCCTGTAAGCGACGTTGGGGAAGACGGGTATACGGCACCGTCTCCGGTTCGGGCATTTCCTTCCAATGGGTATGGATTGTTTAGCTTGGCGGGAAATGCGTGGGAGTGGTGCGGGGACTGGTTTGAGCCGTTCTGGCATTTGAACGCGACGCGGAAGAATCCGGTGGGGCCGGAGCATGGTGTGCAGAAGGCGATGCGAGGCGGATCGTATCTGTGCCACAAGAGCTACTGTAACCGGTACCGAGTAGCGGCGCGGACGAAGAACACGCCGGATTCGGCGACGACGAATATTACGTTCCGGTGCGTGCGGGACGTTTAGGGGTCTTGGGTTGCTGGATTAATTCCTGGGTTCCGGTTGATTGCTTTCAATAGCTTGTGGGACCCTCCGCTGGCTGGGACGTTTTGGCTCGATGGGTGAGC
>JBJXFL010000150.1:0-64812 GCA_046155405.1 Bryobacteraceae bacterium
CGGGCGATAACATTCAGATGGAAATCGAGCTGATTACGCCGGTGGCGATGGATAAAGGGCTGCGGTTCGCGATTCGCGAGGGCGGCAAGACGGTCGGCGCCGGGACGGTGGCGGAGATTGTTTCCTAGCTGGTAGAATTAATTTTCACGAGAATTCAGGTATCCCTAAAATGGCCCGCGAAATCATCACCCTGCAATGTACGGAAACGAAGTTGAAGCTGTACACGACGACCAAGAATAAAAAGAAGACGACTGAGCGCCTGGAGTTGATGAAGTACAACCCAAAGCTTCGAAAACATACGCTGCATCGCGAAGTGAAGTAGTTCCGCCGGTTTTTCTAACGGCGGCGTTTTGCTGTACACTATATGTAGCCTCGCTTCCGAGTTTGGATCGGCCGTTCCGGCTGAGAGATACGGAAGAATACCGGTACAGGGGCGTAGGTTTAACGGTAGACCAGCGGTCTCCAAAACCGCCTGTGGGGGTTCGAATCCCTCCGCCCCTGCCATCTTTCCACGTATTTCGAGGTGCCGATCAGGCATAGGTGTGGAAGGATTGTTCCGGGAGCAGATCCAGTTTGAATTGAATTGAGCGAATCAGTATGGAGACCAGGAGCGCAATAATGGAGCAGGAGCCGCAAAGCGGCGGCATCGCGTCGTGGCCGGCGGCGATTAAAAACTACTTCGAAGAGTTGAAGATGGAGATGCGCCGGGTCACGTGGCCGAACCAGAAGCAAGTGAAGGCAACCACGCTTGTCGTGATCGTTTCCGTCTTCGCATTCGCCGCGTACTTCTTCGTTGTCGACTTCATAATCGGTCGCGGAATTACCCAGATTTTCAAGGTTTTGGCGAAGTAGGACGAGCCGAACCGGAGAGCCACAGTCATCGACATGCCGGAACAGGAATTCGAACAACAGCCGGAAGGCCAACCCGTGGAACAGGCCGTCGCTTCCGCGCCGCAACCGGTGGACCCGGCCACGACGAAACATTGGTACATTATTCATTCCTATTCCGGGTTTGAGAACAAAGTGGCGGAATCGTTGCGCAGCCGCGCGGTGGCGTTCGGTTTTTCCGACCGGATTGGTCAGATTCTGATCCCGACCGAGGAAGTTTTCGAACTGCGCAATGGAAAAAAAGTCACCAGCAAGCGGATGTTGTATCCGGGCTACGTGCTGGTGGAAATGGAAATGGACGATGAGCTGTGGCACGCGGTGAAAGAGACGCCGCGAGTGACCGGCTTTGTCGGCGGCGGCAACCACCCCGTGCCGTTGACGGCGGACGAAGTGAACTCGATTCTATATCGCCAGGCGAACGCGGGCGACCGTCCGAAGCCGAAGCTCACCTTTGAGAAAAACGAAACGGTGCGCATCACCGATGGACCCTTCACGAACTTCTCCGGCAAGGTGGAGGAGATCAACGGCGACAAGAACACGCTGCGGGTCCTGGTAACGATTTTTGGCCGGTCCACTCCGGTAGAGCTCGATTTCGAGCAAGTGGAAAAGATTCAATAAAGCGGCAGGCGAAACGAAATGGCAAAGAAAGTAACAGGGCAGGTAAAGTTGCAGATTCCGGCCGGCAAGGCGACCCCCGCGCCTCCGGTGGGAACGGCGCTTGGTCCGCAAGGCGTCAACATCATGGAGTTCTGCAAGCAGTTTAACGCCAGGACGAGCGCGAAAGAAAATGAAGGGCTGATCATTCCGATCGTCATTACGATCTTTTCCGATCGTTCCTTCACGTTTATCACGAAGACTCCGCCGGTGGCGATTCTGATTAAGAAGGCGCTGAAGTTGGAGAAAGGTTCCCCGACGCCGAATAAGGCGAAGGTCGGCAAAATTTCCGAGGCGCAGATTGCGGAGATCGCGAAGTTGAAGATGCCGGATTTGAACAGCTTTACGCTGGAATCGGCGATTGCGCAGGTGAAGGGCGCGTGCCGCTCGATGGGCGTGGACGTTATTAAGTAGGTTGCCGTTCAGGCTGCGGCCAGTCCGGCCATTTTGCGATCAGAACACCACTTTGCATTTTGATGGCCACATCTGCTATTCTGATAAAAGCGTTTCCTCCCGGAATGCACACCTTGGGAGGCGTCCGGAAACTCCGCTCCCCGCGGCTCGGATCCAAGCGGCGCCGTTAGGACCAATTTAACTATGGCAAGAAAATCAGGCAAGAAGTATAACGCCGCGTTAAAGAGCGTGGAAAGCAAGCTTTACCATGTCTCCGAAGCGGTTTCGTTGATTCAGAAGATCAAATTCACGAAGTTCGACGAGACGCTGGAAGTGCACATGCGTCTGGGCGTCGACCCGAAACATGCCGACCAGATGGTCCGCGGCACGGTGGTTCTGCCAAACGGCTTGGGCAAGAGCAAGAAAGTGTTGGTGATCGCCTCTGGCGATAAGATCAAGGAAGCGCTGGATGCGGGCGCGGATTTCGCGGGCGGCGAAGAAATGGTAACGAAGATTCAGTCCGAAAACTGGCTGGACTTCGATGCCGTGATCGCAACGCCGGATATGATGCGCTCGGTCGGCAAACTAGGCAAGATCTTGGGCCCGCGTGGGCTGATGCCGAATCCAAAGACCGGCACGGTGACCAACGACGTGGTAACGGCGATTAATGAAACCAAGGCCGGTAAGGTGGAGTTTCGCGTCGACAAGACGGGCGTTATTCACGCGCCGCTCGGCAAGGTGAGCTTCGAACACCAGAAGCTGGTGGAAAACGCGGCGTCGCTGATTGGCGCGGTGTTGAAAGCCAAACCGGCGGCGGCGAAGGGCAAATACGTAAAGAGCGCGACGTTGTGCTCGACAATGAGCCCAGGCGTGCCGCTCGACACCACCGAGATGAACGCCGCGAAAGTGGCGGTTTAGCCCAGCGATAAGGTAAACGGAGACACGCAATGAAGAAGCGTTCGGACAAAGAAAAAGATCTCGCGTTCCTGCGCGGCGAGTTTGAGGCGGTCAACAACATCTTTCTGGCGGGGTTCGCCAAGATGAAGGTGAGCCAGGACTTCCAACTACGAAAGACGGTGAAGGAAGCGGGCGGCGAATACAAAGTGGTGAAGAACAACCTGGCGCAGAAGGCGAGCGAAGGCCTGAAATCGGAGCCGTTGTTCGACAAGCTAGCCGGGATGACGTCGATCGCATACACCAAGGGCGACGTGGTGGCGCTGGCCAAGGCGTTGACCGGATTTGCGAAGACGAACCCAGTATTTGTTTTCAAGGCCGGACTGGTGGAAGGTCGCGTTGTTGATGTTAAAACAATCGCCGAACTTTCAACAATGCCTTCGAAAGAAGAGATTTACGCGAAGTTGCTATACGTGATCCAGGCTCCGGCGCAGCGGTTGGTGACGGTGATGAACGCGGTTGGCCGCAATTTGGCCGTCGTGGTGGATCAGGGCGTTAAAGAGAACAAGTTTCAGGACTGATTCCTCCGAATCGGATCCATTGCAAGAGTTTCGCTGCTCGTAGGGGCAGTCGTTTAAAGCGACAAAAGATTACGAATCAGGAGTTACCACAATTATGGCCGACATCAACGCAATTGCCGATCAGATTCAAGGGCTGACGCTGCTGGAAGCATCGCAGCTCGTTAAGGTGCTGGAAGAGAAGCTGGGAGTTTCCGCCGCGGCAGCCACCGTGGCGGCGGCTCCGGCAGCGGGCGCCGCCGCCGCTCCGGCGGCGGAAGAGAAGACCGAATTCACGGTTGTCCTCACCGCCGCGGGCGCGAACAAGATCAACGTTATTAAAGTGGTTCGCGAGATCACCAGTCTGGGCTTGAAAGAAGCCAAGGATCTGGTCGACGGCGCGCCGAAGAGCGTGAAGGAAGGCATTACAAAGGATGAAGCCGAAGCGATGAGGAAGAAGTTTGTCGATGCGGGCGCGTCCGTGGAAGTGAAATAAGCTTGGCTTTCCGCAAGCGATTCCTACTTTTCTAGCGACGGGCTGTCCCCGGCCAAGCCGTAGACAGCCTTGCTTTGTCGACCAGCCAACGGCATCCCCGTTTGACGAGGCCATTATCTTTTTGTTACGATTGGGATTATCCGGAACCGGACCGGAAACCTGCCCAGTGACCCGTCTCTACAGTCTTCCTCGTGTCAGACAACGCCTGGCTCAAGGGGAGGGAACCCTCTGCCTTTGTAAATACGCCGCTTGCCCACCCTTCATTTTTTATTCCGGCGATTCCGCACTCTTACGTATCTTGCACCGGATTTTCCGTGTCTTCCTCACTTTGATGTCTCCGCGACGCGGCTATTTTTCGACGCCCGCGGGACAACACGGTTGATGCTGCCACTTTTCTCATACTCTCTGGGTTTCCATCGCAATCCCACCCCAGATCGTCACCTGACCCCAAGGCCTATGCCTTGGCCTCCGTTTCAACCCTTGGCACCTGCCAGGGGTGCCGTCCAACCTAGGAGTGGAACATGAGCAATGCCGCCGACAGTTCGATTCGCGAACGCTTGGATTTTTCCAAGATAAAGACCTCCGTTCCGATTCCCAATCTGATCGAGGTCCAAAAGCAGAGCTATGAACGCTTTCTGCAGATGGATATGCTTCCGCAGGAGCGGGACAATGCGGGTCTGCAGTCCGTATTCACCAGCGTCTTCCCCATCACCGATTTCCGGGGACTGGCGCAACTCGACTTCGTGGATTACTCGATCGGTTACTGGGAGTGCAAATGCGGCAATCTGAAGGGGTTGCACAATCTTCGTTCGACGTGCCGCCAGTGCGGCGCGATGATCAAGACCGATCCTTTTCATCCGGGCGACATCCTTTGCGGCAAGTGTGGAACCTTCAATAAGAACGTCGTAACGTTCTGCAACCGCTGCGGCGACCCGGTGGGTCTGCAATTAAAATATGACGTCCCCGAGTGCGAAGAGCGTGGCATGACGTATGCGGCGCCGCTGAAGGTGACGATTCGCCTGACCGTATTCGACAAAGATCCGGACACAGGCACGAAGACAGTCCGCGACATCAAGGAACAGGAAGTGTTTTTCGGCGAAGTGCCGCTGATGACGCAGAATGGCACTTTCATTATTAACGGTACGGAGCGTGTGATCGTCAGCCAGTTGCACCGTTCGCCGGGCGTGTTTTTCGAGAAAGTCGCGGCGCAGGGTTACTTTCTGGGCAAGATCATCCCTTATCGCGGATCGTGGGTGGAATTCGAATACGACAGCAAAAATTTGCTGTATGTCCGCATCGACCGCAAGCGTAAGTTTTATGGCACGGTATTCCTGCGGGCGATGGGCCTGAAGAGCGACGAGCAGATTCTGCGCACGTTCTACACCGACACGCTGACCCGCGTTACGCTGACTAAGGACAAGAAGATTCTGTGGAACGTGGCGCAGCAGGGCGGCGCGGGGCGCGGCGCGCTACGCGACATTAAATTGACCCAGGCGATTCAGTCCAAAAGCGGGGACGTGGTGGTCGCCTCCGGCAAGAAGGTGACTTCGCGGCTGCTGAACGAAATTTATAAGGCGAAGATCGAGCGGTTTGAGATCGCCGCGAACGACCTGGAAGGCGCGGCGGCCATCGCCGATGTCATCGACATGGAGACGGGCGAAATTCTGCTCGAAGCCAATCGCGAAGTGACGCCGGCGGCACTCGGCCGGTTCTTCGACGCCGGGATCGAGAACGTCGACGTCTACTTCCCCGAACGCGACGAAGCGGGCAACGTTCTCTCGAAGACGCTGGACAAAGACAGCGTGAAATCGCAGGACGAAGCGCTGCTCGAAATCTACCGTAAGCTACGTCCGGGCGATCCGCCGACGCGCGACACGGCCACCCAGCTTTTCCAGGGCATGTTCTTCGACGCCCGGAAGTACGATTTCTCGCGCGTGGGGCGCATGAAGTTCAATATCAAGCTCCACGATAAGTCCGACGCCACGTCGCTCGACAAGCGTACGTTGGACGAGAAGGACTTCGTCGATACGATTCTGTATCTGTTCCGGCTGCGGCGCGGTATTGGCGGAGTCGACGACATCGATCACCTGGGCAATCGCCGCGTCCGCGCGGTGGGCGAATTGCTGGAGAACCAGTTCCGCATCGGTTTGGTCCGGATGGAACGGGCGATCAAGGAAAAGATGAGCGTGAGCCAGGAAATATCGACGGCGATGCCGCACGACCTGGTGAACGCGAAGCCGGTGATGGCGGCGATCCGCGAGTTCTTCGGTTCCTCGCAGCTTTCGCAGTTCATGGATCAGACGAACCCGCTGTCTGAGATTACGCACAAGCGGCGTCTATCGGCGCTTGGACCGGGCGGCCTTTCGCGTGAACGCGCGGGCTTCGAAGTCCGCGACGTACACACGACGCATTATGGCCGTATTTGCCCGATTGAAACGCCGGAAGGCCCGAATATCGGTTTGATTTCCTCGCTTTCCTGCTTTGCTCGAATCAATGAATTTGGTTTTATCGAGAGCCCCTACCGGCGCGTGGTTGACGGGATGGTGATCGATGAAGTGCGGATTCTGAACCCCGGTGGTACCGACTACAAAGTCGGCCAAGTGATCCTGAGAGCCGACTACGACAAGGCCATTAAGAGTATCGGCGCGGGCAAGCAGCCAGCCGAGGTGGAAGCGCATAGCGACTACCTCTCGGCGTGGGAAGAAGACAAATACGTTGTCGCGCAGGCCAATATCGTTCTGAATGAAAAGGGCGCGATCGTCGATGACTTGGTGAACGCGCGGCAGGCGGGGAACTTCTCGCTGATGCAGCGCGCCGAGATTCAGTACATGGACGTAAGTCCGAAGCAACTCGTCTCGGTGGCCGCGTCACTGATTCCGTTCCTCGAAAACGACGACGCCAACCGCGCGCTGATGGGTTCGAACATGCAACGCCAAGCGGTGCCGCTGTTGCGGGCGGAGGCGCCGTATGTCGGCACGGGCATGGAAAAAGTCACGGCGCGCGATTCGGGCGCGGTGGTTCTCTGCCGCCGTTCGGGCGTGGTGGACTCGGTCGACTCCGAGCGCATCATCGTCCGCGTGGACGGTTCTGGCGCCCATGAAGGACAGATGTCGCGCGAAGTGGGCGCCGACATTTACACGCTGACCAAGTTTAAGCGCTCGAATCAGAATACCTGTATCACGCAGAAACCCATCGTGAAGGTGGGTTTGCGGGTGAAGAAGGGCGATGTGCTGGCCGACGGTCCTTGCACGGATCAGGGCGAATTGGCTCTGGGCCGGAACGTGCTGGTGGCTTTCATGCCATGGCGCGGGTATAACTTTGAGGACGCCATCATCATCAGCGAAAAACTGGTGAAGGAGGACTACTACACTTCGGTGCATATCGAAGAGTTTGAAGTCGAGGCGCGCGATACGAAGCTGGGACCTGAAGAGATCACGCGGGATATTCCGAATGTGCCGGAAGGCGCGCTGCGGAACCTGGATGAGTCGGGCGTTATCCGGATCGGCGCTACAGTCAAGCCGGGCGACATTCTAATCGGCAAGGTCACGCCCAAGGGCGAAACGCAGTTGACGCCGGAAGAGAAATTGCTTCGGGCGATCTTCGGCGAAAAGGCCGGGGACGTGAAGGACGCCAGCTTCTACTGCCCGCCGGGTATTGAAGGCGTGGTGGTGGATTGCAAGATTTTCTCCCGCAAAGGAACCGAGCTGGACGAACGCTCCAAGCAGATTCTGGAAGAGAACATCGCGCGGCTGCATCGCAATCTGGACGACGAAAAACGCATTCTGGGTGACGAGCGCGCCAAGCGGCTTTCGAAGCTCCTCGACGGTCAGATGGTGCTGGCCGATCTGCACGACGAGAAGACCAACAAGAAACTGGTGGCGAAAGACACTCAGCTTTCCCGCGACATTCTTGAGAAGATGCGCTCGCGCGACCTGAAGCGCATGCGCCTTAAGGATCGCGACCCGCACTTGAACGAGCTGATCGACGAAATCGAGGAAATGACGTCGCGCCAGATCGCCGTGCTCGAAAAGATCACCGAAGAAAAAATCGCCAAGCTCAAAAAGGGCGATGAGCTGCCCCCGGGCGTCATCAAAACCGTGAAGTGCTATGTGGCGATGAAGCGCAAGCTTTCGGTGGGCGACAAGATGGCCGGCCGGCATGGGAATAAGGGCGTCATCTCGCGCATTGTTCCGGAAGAGGATCTGCCGTATTTGCCGGACGGGCAGCCGGTGGAAATCATTCTGAATCCGCTGGGCGTGCCGAGCCGTATGAACGTCGGACAGATTCTGGAAACGCACTTGGGATGGGCCGGCATGAAGCTGGGCCGTCACTTTGCGACTCCGGTTTTTGACGGCGCCCACGAAGCCGATATCAAGACGCAGTTGGCCGAGGCGGGCCTGCCGAATTCCGGCAAGGTCAACTTGCTCGACGGTATGACCGGTAACAAGTTCGAACAGCCGGTGACGGTGGGCTGCATTTACATGCTGAAACTGTCGCACTTGGTTGACGACAAGATCCACGCGCGCTCCATTGGGCCGTACTCGCTGATTACCCAGCAACCGCTGGGCGGCAAGGCGCAGTTCGGTGGACAGCGCTTCGGCGAAATGGAAGTTTGGGCGCTGGAAGCCTACGGCGCCGCTTATACGCTGCAGGAACTGCTGACCGCCAAGTCCGATGACGTTTATGGCCGCGCGAAGATCTACGAGGCCATTGTCAAGGGCGAGGCCGCCGCGGAGCCGGGCGTACCTGAGTCGTTCAACGTTTTAATCCGTGAATTGCAGGCGTTGTGCCTGGATGTGGAACTGCTGAAATCGCAGGTTGAACCCGTCCCGGAAACCGCCGCCGCCGCCGACTAATTCAGCTAAAGGAGAATATCGCCATGTACCGCTCTTCCCCCTACGAACGTGCGAATCTGATTGCGGATTTCGATTCGATCCGCATTAGTCTGGCCTCTCCGAATAAGATCCGGAACTGGTCGCACGGAGAAGTAACAAAGCCCGAAACGATTAACTATCGTACTTTCAAACCGGAGCGCGACGGGCTGTTCTGCGCCCGTATCTTCGGCCCGATCGCCGACTGGGAGTGCCTATGCGGCAAGTATAAGCGCATGAAGCACCGTGGCGTAATCTGCGATAAGTGCGGAGTGGAAGTGACTCTCTCGCGCGTGCGGCGCGAACGGCTGGGCCATATCGAACTCGCCAGCCCTTGCTCGCATGTGTGGTTTTTTAAGGGCCTGCCCTCGCGTATCGGTTACCTGCTCGACATTACGCTGCGGGAACTGGAACGCGTGCTCTACTTTGAAGCCTTTGTCGTCGTCGATCCCGGCGAGGTGGAAGGAATCAAGGCTGGCGACGTCATCACCGATGAACGGAAGCGCCAGCTTGACGTGGAGGCCCACGGCAAGTTTGTCGCCATGATGGGAGCCGAGGGCATCAAGGAACTTCTCAAAAAGATCGAATGCGAAAAGCTCTCGCTCGAAATTCGCGAGAAGATGAAGACCGAGGTTTCCCAGCAGAAGAAGCTGAAGTTCGCCAAGCGTCTTCGCGTTGTGGAGAGCTTTCGCAAGTCGGCCAATAATCCGGAGTGGATGATTCTGGACGTAATACCAGTCATTCCGCCGGAGTTGCGCCCCTTAGTCCCGCTCGATGGCGGCCGCTTTGCGACTTCCGATTTGAACGACCTTTACCGCCGCGTCATCAACCGCAACAACCGGCTGAAGAAGCTGATGGAACTGCACGCGCCGGACGTGATTGTCCGTAACGAAAAGCGCATGCTGCAGGAAGCCGTCGACGCGCTGTTCGACAACGGCCGCAGAGGGCGAGTGCTGCGCGGGGCCAATAATCGCCCGCTCAAGTCGCTTTCCGACGCCCTGAAGGGCAAACAGGGCCGCTTCCGGCAGAACCTGCTGGGGAAACGCGTCGACTACTCGGGCCGTTCGGTCATCGTGGTGGGTCCGGAATTGAAGTTGCACCAGTGCGGGTTGCCGAAGAAGATGGCGTTGGAACTGTTCAAGCCGTTCATCTATCACCGGCTGGAACAGCGCGGGCATTGCACGACCATCAAGCAGGCCAAGGAACTGGTGGAGCAGCAGGATCCGGTGGTTTGGGACATTCTGGAAGAAGTCATTCGCGACCATCCCATCCTTCTGAACCGCGCGCCGACGCTGCACCGCCTGGGTATTCAGGCCTTTGAGCCGGTGCTGGTAGAGGGCAAGGCGATTAAGCTGCATCCGCTGGTTTGTACCGCGTTCAACGCCGATTTCGACGGTGACCAGATGGCCGTTCACATTCCGCTGTCGCCGGAGTCGCAGATTGAAGCGTCGACGCTGATGCTGGCGTCGAACAATATATTGTCGCCCGCGCATGGCGCGCCGATCGCGATTCCATCCCAGGATATGGTGCTGGGTTTGTACTACCTCACCAAATCGCGCGTGGGTTCGAAGGGCGAAGGCAAGAAGTTCGCCTCAATGGACGATGTGCTGATCGCGCTCGAAATGGGCGAAGTGGAGACACTCACCCCCATCAAGCTGCGGTATACGGGCAAGGTGCTGGATCTGACGACGTCGAAAGACGGGCAGAACCTGATGCATTCCGAAGCCGTCGAGTACAACAAACAGGACATGGACACGACCGTCGGGCGCGTGATCATGAACGACGTGCTGCCGGACGACATGCCATTCGTCAACGGACTTTTGAAGAAGAAGGGCCTCACGCAGTTGGTGCAATACTGCTACCTGAAGTTCGGGCTGCAGACGACGGTGAAGATGCTGGACGATATTAAGGCGCTAGGCTTCATGTATGCCACCCGCGCGGGTATCTCGATCGGCATTGACGATATGGTCGTGCCCGAGCAGAAGGCGCAGATGGTGAAGGACGCCGAGAAGGCCGTTATCGAAGTCCAGAGCCAGTATCAGTCGGGCGCGATTACGCAGGGCGAACGCTACAACAAGATCATCGAAATCTGGACGCGCGTTACGGAAGAAGTTTCCGACCGGATGTTTAAGAAGATGGAAGAGGACGACCGCACGGGCCGTTATCTGAATCCGATCTATATCATGGCCGATTCCGGCGCTCGCGGTTCGAAACAGCAGATCCGCCAGTTGTCCGGCATGCGCGGTTTGATGGCCAAGCCGTCGGGCGAAATTATCGAAACTCCGATCACGGCGAACTTCCGCGAGGGTTTGAACGTGTTGCAGTACTTCATTTCAACGCACGGCGCCCGTAAGGGTTTGGCCGACACGGCGTTGAAGACAGCCGACTCGGGCTACCTGACGCGCCGTCTGGTGGACGTCGCTCAGGACGTCATCATCAGTGAGCATGATTGCGGCACGGGCGAAGGCATTTATGTCGAGCCGATCGTGGAAGCCGGTGAGGTGATCGAGCCGTTGCGCGACCGCATTGTCGGCCGCGTGGTGCTCGAAAATCAACTCGACTTCGAAGGTCTGAGGATCGTGGGCGTCAATCAGCTTATTACCGAAGACCTGGCGACAGGCATTCAGGCGGCCGGTATTGAGCGGGTAAAGATTCGTTCGGTGCTAACCTGCGAGAGCCGCCGCGGCGTTTGCCAGCTTTGCTACGGCCGCAATCTGGCCACTGGCCGTATGGTGGAACGGGGCGAGGCGGTGGGCGTGATCGCGGCGCAGTCGATCGGCGAACCCGGTACCCAGTTGACGATGCGTACGTTCCACATCGGCGGCGCGGCGACGCGCGCGTCCGAACAGAACACGCAGGAATCGAAGGGCGCCGGGATCATCAAGTACATCGGCATCAACACGGTGAAGAACGCGGCGGGCGAGAATATCGTCATGAACCGCAACGGTATCATCGCCATTGTCGACGAAAAGGCTCGCGAGAAAGAGCGCTACCAGGTTGTCTATGGCGCCAAGATCAAGTTCTTGGACGGTCAGGCGATCGGGGCGGGCGATGTAATGGTGGAGTGGGATCCGTACTCGTTCTCGATCCTCACGGAAGTCAGCGGCAAGGTGCACTTCAAGGACATTGACGAAGGCATCACGGTGCAGGAGCAGGTGGACGAGGTATCGGGCCTGTCGCAGTTAGTCATTGGCGACTCGCTCGACGGCAAGAAAGTCCCGACCATTATCATCCGGCCCGAAGGCGGAACCAAGCACGACGAAAAGCGGTACCTGATGCCGACGCACGCTCACCTTATGGTGCGCGACGGCGACATTGTGCATGCCGCCGACGTTGTCGCGAAGATTCCGCGTGCGACTTCGAAAACCAAGGACATTACCGGCGGTCTGCCGCGTGTCGTCGAGTTGTTCGAAGCCCGCAAGCCGCGCGATCCGGCGCAGATCGCGGAAATCAATGGTATCGTTCGGTTCGGCGAAATCACTAAAACCAGCCGGAAGATTTACGTCACTAGCGACGATGGGCAGGAGCGTGAATACGCCATTCCGCGCGGCGCTCACATCAACGTCCAGGAAGGCGAGCGTGTGGAGGCTGGCGATCAGTTGATGGACGGCCCGATCGATCCGCACGACATTCTGAAAGTCCGCGGCGAGAAGGAACTGCAAAAGTATCTCGTCAACGAAGTGCAGGAAGTCTACCGGTTGCAGGGTGTGAACATCAACGACAAGCACCTGGAAGTCATCGTGCGGCAGATGCTGCGATGGCTGAAGGTGGAGGAAATCGGCGATACCGACTTCCTGCCGGAAGAAGTGGTCGACCGCTTCAAGTTCAAGGAAGAGAACGAGAAGACCAACGATAAGGGCGGGCGTCGCTCCCATGCGCGGCCGATCCTGTTGGGCATCACGAAGGCGTCGCTTTCGACCGATTCGTTCATCTCGGCGGCCAGCTTCCAGGAGACGACGCGCGTGCTGACCGAAGCCGCAATTAACTCTAAGCGGGACAATCTGCGCGGCTTGAAGGAAAACGTCATTATGGGCCGTTTGATCCCGGCCGGAACGGGCATGGATTACTACCGGGGCGTGCGGATTGCGGGAGAGGGCGTTCCGGAAGAGGAACCGCAGCAAGAGCCGGAGATTTCATTCAACGACTCCATGGCGGATTACGAAGACACGGCGCGGACGTTCTACGCCGGCGGCCTTTCGGAAACGGAAGGCGTTCCGGACGAGACGATCGTCGAGTAGGTTTCGGCTCAAACTAAAATGACACGGCCGGCGGAGACGCCGGCCGTGTCATTTTTCGTTGTCTGAAATTCATCGAACGAGTTGAGAATTATTCGACACGATATCCACTAGACAAGTGATGCGGCGTTTAACAAATCAGAAAGTGCTGGCTCAGTGCCGCCAGCAGATGGAAATCAGACCCTTTCGGGTGGCCTGTGGCGAGTTCATCGGCCAACGTGATGCGGAGTGGGAGGAATTGGTAGGACTGAACTTCGCGTTAGTCCCCCCAGGATTCCGTTGGACGGAGGGCATTTATGCGGTATGGCTGGATGGTGATTCCATGTGGCCCAGAATCGTCGATAAGACGTGGGGTATCATTCATCCCAAGGGAGCCGATGAGGAAGGCCGGATCGTTTTAGTGGAAGAGCAGAATCCGTCCGGCGAGCGATATACCTTGAAGAAATTTCATCGCCGAGATGATGGGGATGTTGAGTTGCTCTCGTTGAACCGCGGACATCCGCCTATTCCCTTGACAAGAGACGGCTCGTACCAAATTCGCGGATGGTTTGTGGGCTCGGTTTCGAAAATTGAACGTGTCGAACAACCGCACTATCCATTCGCAGAGTACGACGAAACTGCTCCCGAAGTGGATTGATACACTGGGCGGCGTGGACCAGACACTTTCTAACCTTGCCCTCAACGCTCGTATTTATGACTTGGCGCAACCCTATTTTGTCGGGATGCCACACCATCCGTCGCACCCGCCTTATCTGTTTTCGCTGACTAAGAAGCATGGCGATATACATTCGCCGGCCGGGAATAGCTCGGCGGCGGATGCGATTGCCTTGGGTAGCCATGTTGGAACGCATATTGATGGCTTTGGTCATTTCTCCTGCGGCGGGAAGTTACATGGCGGGCATGTTGCAAACGAAGTGCAGAGCTATGCCGAAGGCCTTTCCGTGCACACGGCGGAAAAGATCGCGCCGATCGTACGGCGGGGCGTGCTGTTGGATGCCGCAAGGGCGAATGGCGTCCTGGCGGAGGATGTTTCGCTTACTGCCGAATTGCTGCGAGGGATTGCGGCGGATCAGGGAACTATTCCCGGCCCGGGCGATGTGGTGTTGATTCGCACAGGCTGGGCTCAGTATTGGGAAGACGCGACGCGCTACATCAATGCCGTGAAGGGCATGCCCGCCGGGCCGGGGCCGGATTTGAGCGGGGCGCAATGGCTAAGTTCGCACGGGATCTTTGCCGCCGGGTCCGATACGGTGGCCTTTGAGCGCGTGCCGACGCATGATATGCCGGTACATATTCACTTACTCTTTGAGCGCGGCATTCATATCATTGAGGCGCTCGACTTAGAATCATTGGCGCGTGACCGGGTTTATGAATTTCTATTTGTCGGGGCTCCGCTGAAACTGCGCGGCGGGACGGGTGCGCCGTTGCGGCCGTTGGCCTTGGCATAGAATACCTTTCATGGCAAATGGAATTACTGGCAAAACAGCGATCGTAACGGGCGCGTCGCGCGGAATCGGCGCCGCTACATGCAGAATGCTCGCGCGCGAAGGCGCGGCGCGGATCGTAGTCCACTATCACTCGTTCCGGGAAGGCGCCGAGGAACTGGCGCGCGAACTGGAGGGGTTGGGCGCGCAGGTCACATTGATCGGCGCCGATCTCGGAACTCAGGAAGGCATTGCCGGGTTCATCTTGACGCTCCATGGGAAGGCGCCGGACGCGCAGATCCTCGTGAACAATGCGGGCCATCTGGTTAGGCGCGCGAAGCTCGCCGAATTTACCAGCGATCTCTGGGACGAGGTCATGAACTTGAACGCCAAGAGCGCCTACTTAATCTCGCAAGCGGCCGCGCCCGCGATGGCGGCGGCTGGCGGGGGCGTGATTATCAATGTGAGCTCCATCGCCGCGCGCAATGGAGGCGGTCCTGGGGCGACGGTTTACGCGGCTTCGAAGGCGGCCGTTGCGTGCATTACCAAGGGCATGGCGAAGGAGTTGGCGCCGCAAGGGATTCGGGTCAACGCGGTCAGCCCGGGGACCGTGGACAACTATTTTCATGAGAAATACTCATCGCGGCAAATGCTCGATAGCGTTATTGCGCAGACGCCGGCGGGAAAGTTGGGGACGAACGAAGAGATCGCCGACACCATCCAATTCCTGCTCTCCGATAGCGCGGCCTATATTATCGGCCAGACTATTGAGATAAATGGCGGGGTGTATATGGTTTAGGCGCCGCTTTGCTACACTACGTAGACAAGGAGTTTTCATTGGCTAACGACACCGATCTTTATAAAGCCGATTACATTGGCAGCGGAACATTCATCATTAAGAAGCCGAAGCGAAGCGCGAAAAAGCGCCGGCAGTCTAAGTTGAAAGGCCCGAACCGCGGCATGCGGAAGTAGTTTCTCGTTCCGTGAAGATCAAAAAGCTGAAACTCCACCCCATAGCGGTGGCGGACGGCCCTCTACGGTCGTCCTATGGGCTACACGCTCCATACGCTTTGCGCACGATTGTCGAGGTGGAAACCACCGATGGCATAACGGGCATTAGTGAGACATACGGAGGCGATGGGCCGGTGGCGGCGCTCGAAAGCGTCAGATCCCGAGTCGAGGGGATGGATCCATTTCAGCTAATGGGATTTCGGCAGTACATCGACGCCCAGGCGGCGATAGCCGCCCGGGATGCCGACGGAGGCCGTTCGCAAACTTGGCTGGTGCCGGGCGAGAATCCGCTCGACACGCATGCACGAACGTTTGCCGCGATTGAGGTCGCATGCCTCGACGCAATCGGCAAGGCGCTGGGGCGGCCGTTGTGCGACCTGGTGGGCGGTAAGTGCCGGGATCGGGTGCCGTTTTCGGCCTATTTGTTCTATAAGCACGCGGGCGGAGGCGGCATTGGCGCCGATGCGCGTGAGGATGAATACGGTGAAATTCTAACGCCGGAGGCCGTTGTCCGCTCTTGCAAGCAGATGATGGCTGAGTACGGTTTTGAAGAAATCAAGCTAAAGGGCGGCGTACTGGAGCCGGCCGAGGAGATTGCCGCCATTTGCGCACTGCGCGCTGAATTCGGCCCGAATCATCCCCTGCGGATCGATCCCAACTGCGCTTGGAGCGTGGACACTTCCGTGCATGTGGGCCGGGAACTGCGCGAAGAGCTCACCGACGGCGGCTACCTGGAAGACCCCTGCGCAACGATTGAGGGCATGGCCGAAGTTCGCCGGCGGTTGCTCGCCGAGGGCATCGACACGCCGCTCGCGTCCAACGTCGCCACCACGTGTTTTGCGCACGTGCCGGTCGCCAAACGAACCGATGGCGTGCAAGTGATTCTCTCCGACCCTCACTACTGGGGCGGCATCCGCGCGCAGCAAAAACTCTCCGATTTGTGCGAGGTGCTTGGCCTTGGAATGTCCATGCATTCGAACAATCATCTGGGCGTCAGCATGATGACAATGGCGCATGCGGCGGCGGTTTGCCCGGCGCTGACCTACGCTTGCGACACGCACTATCCGTGGCAAACCGAAATCGATGAAGTAATCGAGGGCGGACGAGTGAAGTTCGAAAAGGGCTGCGTCGTGATTCCCGACAGGCCCGGCCTGGGCGTCGAACTCGATTACGATCAAGTGGCGCGCGGCGAGGAGCGCTATCGCACCCTGCCGTTCCGCAAGCGCGACGACGAGGCCGAGATGCGTAAGCACATCGACCCGAACTGGAAACGCATCCTCCCCCGCTGGTAAAAGGACTCTTATGCTCGATCCGAAAAAGGCACTTCATGGCGTATTCGGTTTTCCCGTCACGCCGTTTCAGAAAGATCTATCGCTCGACCTGGCTGGGTTGGAACGCAACTGCGACTGGATGGCCGGATTTCCGTTCTGCTCGCAAGTGATTGCCGGCGGGACGGGCGAAGTCTATTCCATGACGCCGGACGAATCAATCGAGTGCGTGCGCGTTTCGGTGAAGGCCATCAATGGCCGCATGCCGGTGGTGGCGGGCGTGGCCTATAACTCGACGATGGCATGTCACATGGCTCGCGAGATGGAAAAGGCCGGCGCGGAAGCGCTGCTTGTAATGCCGCCCTATTACATCAACGCTCCCGAAGAGGGGATGATCCAGTATTTCGAGGCCATCGGCAATAGCTGCGGACTGCCATTGTCTTTCTATACGCGCGATTGGGCGGCCTTCTCACCGGCGCAGGTGCAGCGACTACTGGATCGTGTCCCCTCGCTCAAAATGTGGAAAGACGGGCAGGGCGACATGCGCAAGTATCAGCGCATTATTTGCGAAGTGGGCGACCGCATCGCCTGGGTAGGCGGCATCGGCGACGACTGCGCTCCGGGCTATTTCGCCGTTGGCTGCCAGGCGTACACGTCGAGCATCTCGAACATCGCCCCGAAGCTTTCGCTGTTGATTGCGGAGAAGGGCTTGAAGGGCGATTTCGCGGGGCTGGCCGAGCTAATGAAGAAGTACGTCCATCCGCTCTACGCGCTGCGCGACCGCAGCCGCGGCTACGAAGTGTCGATGATGAAGGCGGCGATGGAGATTCTGGGCCACCCGGCGGGGCCGGTCCGTCCGCCGCTTACGAACATCAAGGAGTCGGAAATGCCCGAGCTGCGAAAGTTAATGGAAGTGTACGCCGAAATGATCTGATGCCGGGGCAGACCCATACTGCCGACGCCCGCGTGCTGAATCAAAGGACGCTCGAGAAAGATCATAAACGCTTGGCCGCTCTATTGCAGCCGGGCGTCTCCGTTCTGGATATCGGTTGCGGCACCGGCGCGATTTCGGCGGGCATCGCGAGGGCATGTGGGGAAGGGCGCGTAGTGGGGATGGACCGGGATGTGGCGCTCCTGGATCAGGCCCGTCGAATGCACCCGGCGGCGAATCTCTCGTTCGTGCATGGCGACGTTTTGACGCTCGCTGTTGAGGAGACATTCGACATTGTGAACGCGGCGCGAGTGTTGCAATGGGTGAGCGATCCGGGCGGTGCCGTGCTGCGAATGGCGGCGGCGGCGAAACCAGGTGGCCTCGTTATAGCGCTGGATTACAATCACGCCGATAACCGTATGGAGCCACCTCCGCCATGCGCATTTCAACGCTTCTATGAAGCGTTCCTTCACTGGCGAGCCACTCGCGGCTGGGATAACCGGATGGGCGATCATCTCCCCGCGCTGTTTGCCGCAGCGGAGCTGCGGGAGATCTCGTCGACCATCGAAGACGAGGTGTCGGCAAACTCGCTTTGGCCGAATGTACTGGAGACTCTGGGGCCGCAAATGGTGGCGGAAGGGGCCATGAGTGAGCCGGAGCGAGCAGGCGCGATGGAGGCGCTCTACGACTATTGTGGCGAGCAGACGCTGGTACTGCGGGCGGTCGCCGGAACCCGATAACGTACAATATAGAGTTACCGCGTGAGTCTCCGTACCGACAGCGTTATCGCAATTTATCCCGGATCTTTCGACCCGTTGACGAACGGGCATTTGGATCTCATTCATCGGGGCCGCCGGCTGGTGGGTAAGCTCATCATTTCCGTTCTGAACAACGAATCGAAGCACCCTTTGTTCAGCGTCGAAGAGCGCATCGACATGTTGCGCGCGGCGGTCGAAGGCATGGACAACGTAGAGATTGACAGCTTCGACGGACTACTAGCCGACTACGCCGCTCGTAGGGGCGCAAGCGTGATTCTACGCGGCATCCGCGCGATATCGGACTACGAACACGAGCTTCAGATGGCGCTGATGAACCGGCGGCTACGGCCCGAAATCGAGACCATGTTTCTGCTGGCCGGGGAAGGGAACTCGTTTTTGAGTTCCCGGCTGGTCAAAGAGGTTGCCCGCCTTGGCGGGAATGTTTCCGGGCTTGTTCCGGCGGCCGTGGAGCGGCGCCTTGCGGCGCGTTTCAGCGAAGCCGCGCCCGAAAGTAAGGTGTAATGAAAGGATGAGTTCTCCAGTGCAAGCCGCTCAACTCTCTGTAGCCGAAAGAATGTCGACGATCAGCGTTTCGTCGACGATGAAGGTCGCCGCCGACGCCGACCGGATGCGCCGCGAAGGGATCGATGTCGTCGATTTCGGCGCCGGCGAGCCGGACTTCCCCACGCCCGATAACATCAAGCAAGCGGCCTACGACGCCATCAAAAACAACTTCACCAAGTACACGCCCGCCGGCGGTACTCAGGAACTGAAAGCCGCCATTTGCGAACGGCATAAAATCGATTACGGCACTAACTATACACCCGCGGAAACCGTCATCAGCGTCGGCGGCAAGCACGTCATCTTCAATGCCATGCAGTCCGTCATCAATCCCGGCGACGAAGTGATCATTCCGGTTCCTTATTGGGTCACTTATAAGGACGTGGTGAACTTCGCTTACGGCAAGTGCGTGTTCGTCGAGACCGAAGAAGCGAACGGATTCAGCCTGACGGTCGAGATGATTGAACGGGCAATCACGCCGAAGACGAAAATGGTGCTCATCAATTCGCCGTCGAATCCTTCGGGTGCGGTGCTGCCGAACGAAGAGTTTATCAAGATCTTCCAACTCACTTCGTCTCGCGGCATCTGGCTGCTGACCGATGAATGCTATTGCCGCTTCCTCTACGACAGCGAGCCGTTCTCCATCGCCGCGCAGCCAGGCGCGAAGGATACGGTCATCGTCGCCGGATCGCTCTCGAAGACCTACGCCATGACCGGATGGCGTATAGGCTTTGCGCTGGCGCCGGTGGTTGTGGCGAATGCCATGATGAAGCTGCAAAGTCACTCGACGTCGAACCCCACGTCCATAGCGCAGAAGGCCGCGGTGGAAGCCGTGCGCGGCCCGCAAGAAGGTGTCGGCGTGATGCTGGCCGAGTATCGCAAGCGGCGCGATTTCGTGATTGAACGTATCCGGCAAATTCCCGGTGTAACGTTGCAAGTGCCCCAGGGCGCATTCTATGTTTACCCCGATATCAGCGTGGCCTTCGGCAAGCGGGGTATCGACAACACCATGCAGTTCTGCGAAAAACTGCTCTCGGAAGCGCACGTGGCCGCGGTGCCGGGCGAGGCGTTTGGAACCGACAAGCACATCCGAATCAGCTATGCGACGTCGATGCACGAACTGGAACGGGGCCTGGACCGGCTGCACAACTTTATCACCGGGTTGGCATGAAGCCCGTTCGCTTGCAACCGCGGTTTGTCGAGCGTGTGTGGGGAACAACGGAGTTGGCGCCATGGTTCCCCAACGCAACCGTGAAAACAGGCGAGGTGTGGTTCACATCCGACGATAACGAAACGTCGGAAGGGGTGACGCTGCGGGCGCTGATGGAACGGGACGGGGAGAAACTGCTCGGTTCGGCGGTCCAGCCCGCGTACGGTGGACGCTTTCCGATTCTGGTTAAGTTCCTTTTCACGCGCGAGAAGCTTTCCGTCCAGGTGCATCCCGACGACGTCTATAGCGAAGTGTACGAAGGCTCGCCCGGCAAAACCGAGATGTGGTATGTGCTGCGGGCGGAGCCGGACGCGACCATCGCCGCGGGCTTCCGCCAGACTCTTCGTCCGGAGCAGTTGCGGCAGGCGGTTTTCGAGGGGACGGTGGAGGCACAATTGGAATGGTGGCCCGTGGCTGCTGGCGAGACGTACTTCGTCCCGGCTCGCACCGTGCACGCGGTGGGCGCGGGAGTGGTGATCTGCGAGATTCAGCAGAATTCCGACATCACCTACCGGCTGTGGGACTACGGACGGCGACGGGAATTGCATGTGGAAAGTTCACTGGCCGTGGCCGATCTCGGGCCGCACCCCGGCCCCACTACGCCAATTCCGTTCGGCGGCGGAGAGTTGCTCGCTTCGTGCCCGTATTTCGCCGCGGAACGCGTCGACCTGAATGAGCCCGTGGACTGGCACTCGGATACGGAGCGGTTCCATTTGTTGGTGGCGACGCGGGGCAGCGGCGTCCTGAAAGCCGGAGAGGGCGAATGGCGTATGCGGCAAGGCGAGTGCTGGTTGATTCCGGCGCGCTGTGGAACCTATTCGATTGACGGCGCGGATTTGGAAATTTTGCGTGTTTACGTGCCCGCATAAGGTAAGATCGTAGAAGCTCTGGCGCAGCCGGAAATTACGCGCATGCGCTTCTTTTTCGCACTTTTTTCATTACTTTTCGCCGCGTCGGCGCTGACGTCTTGCTCGGACGCTCCCGCACCCGCGCCTGTGATCGGCGAGGCCTTTGCCGGACCGATGACGCTCGTTATCCGGCAGGAAATCAGTCTGAAATCGCCCATCGTCGCCACCATCAACCATGGCGACCAGTTGGACGTGTTGTCGGTCCGTCGGCGGTTCATGCGGGTGCGCACGGCGTCCGGCGTGGAGGGTTGGTGCGACAGCGAGAAGTTGCTGACTACGGAACAAATGGCCCGGCTGCGGTACGTTGCCGATGCCGCCGCAAAGTTGCCCTCGCAGGCGGAAGCCACTGTATTTGAAGCCCGTAACGTGCACACGGAGCCGCACCGCCAGTCGCCCAGCTTTCTGATGTTGAAGGAAGAGGAACGCTTCCATGTGCTGGCGCACCGGTTGGTGGAACGCGGGCCTTATGAATCTGAAATAACGAAGAAGATAGAGAAGGCCAGCGCCCCTCCGCAGCGTAAGAGGCCGGCCCGCGCGGCCAAGGCCAAGGATCGCCGGCGAATGGATGGGGACGTGGAACTGCCGGCGATGCCCGCCCCGCCGCCCGCGCCCGCCAACTGGCGGGAGTTGTCGCTCCGAACGCTGCTAGAGGAACCGCCGCCACCCAAGAAGGAAGAACCTTCGGCGTTGTCGATGCTAATCCGCCAGCCGCAGGAGCCGCCAAAGTTTGAGGATTGGAGCCTCATCCGCGCCAAGGACGGGCGCGCGGGATGGATTCTGACGCGCACCATGACCATGACGATTCCCGAAGACGTATCCCGGTACGCCGAGGGGCACCGCATTACATCCTGGTTCCCGCTCGGCGAAGTGCAAGATGGCGAGACCGTAAAGAAACACTACCTGTGGACGACGATCGCCAAAGGCGGAGAACCGTATGAGTTCGATGGGTTCCGCGTTTTTGTATACAGTACCCGCCGGCACCGGTATGAAAACGGGTACCGCGAAAAGGACGTCCGCGGCTATTTCCCCAGCGCGCTGCATCCGGTGGAGGTTACCGAAGGCCGCCGAACGCGGACAGTGCAGGGTTTTTCCCTGGTGGTGGAAGAGGATGGCGCCGGTCTGGTCCGGAAAACGTATTCGTTTGAGGGTTATCGCGTCCGCCTTTTGAGCACGATACCCTGGACGAAGTTGGAGGATCCACTGGATCTGAAAGCGCTTGCAATTGCGCAGCCCGCCGGCCAGAAAACGGAGGCGCCCGCCGGCCTTTGGGACAAGGTTAAAAAGCAATTGCCGTGGAACAAAAAGTCGTAGCCTGAAATTTGGGACAATCCAATCTATATGTTGCGACGGGCGTTCCTGCTGGCAGTGACGGCTCCCTGGGCCTCGCCGGTGATTGGGGCAACAAAGATAATGAAACCGAAAGTTCTGAAAAAGGGCGACACGGTGGGCTTTGTCACTCCCTCCACCTACGTATCTTCTCCCGATGAAATCGCCACCGCGCTCCGGACTGCCGAGTATTTCGGCCTGAAAGTGAAGATGGGGCCCAACGTGCGGAAGCGCGCGGGCTATCTGGGCGGTTCTATCGCGGAGCGCGCGAATGACGTAAACGCCATGTTTGCCGATCCGGAAGTGAAGGCCATTTTCGCCATTCGCGGCGGCTATGGCAGCGCGCAGATTCTGCCGGCGCTTAACTACGATGCGATCGCTCAAAACCCGAAAATCTTTCAGGGCTATAGCGACATCACCGCGATGCATCTGGCGATACATCAAAAAACAGGCCTGGTTACCTTTCACGGGCCGGTAATGCTTTCGGGCTTCACGCCGTATACGATCGAACATTTTAGGCGTGCCTTGTTTCAAACAAAACCGATTGGCTCTGTCACTAACCCCACGGAATCCAATACGCTGCGCCCGAACCATACGCTGCGCACGGTGAAGGGCGGAAAGGCGCGCGGCCCCATTGTTGCCGGGAACCTCACGCTCATCTCCACCACCATGGGCACGCCGTATGAAATCGATACCCGAGGCAAGATTCTGTGCATTGAAGATGTGGGCGAGGAGCCCTATTCCATGGACCGCATGCTGACGCAGTTGCGCCTGTCGGGCAAGCTGGACGCGGCGGCGGGCGTCGTGTTCGGCGAATGCGCGAGGTGCGCGCCGCGCGAGTACAGGCCGGGGTTCGATTCGAATTTTTCGCTTGGTGAGATTGTCGATGACATTCTGGGCGGGTTGAAGATTCCGGTGCTGGCCGGATTGACGTTCGGACACACGCCCGACCAGTTGACGCTGCCGCTGGGATGTATGGCGGCGCTGGACGCGGACAAGGGAACGTTGACGATTGAAGAGTCCGGCGTGGAGGCGTAGTGGCGCAAAGCTACGACGCGATCATCGTTGGCGGCGGCCACAACGGGTTGGTAACGGCATTTTATCTGGCCCGCGCCGGGCGGAAGGTGCTGGTGTTGGAGCGCCGGGAAATCGTCGGCGGCTGCGCGGTGACGGAGGGCATCTGGCCGGGTTACAAGGTTTCGACGGCGAGCTATCTGGTCAGCTTGCTGCAACAGAAGATTGTCGACGATATGCGGTTGTCGCGGCATGGCTACCAGGTGGATCCGAAGGATCCGGCGTTCTTTTCGCCGTTTCCCGACGGGCGGTATTTTTTCACTTGGCAGGATGGCGGGAAGACGCTGGCCGAAGTCGCCAAGTTCTCCAAACGAGACGCCGCGCGGATGCCGGAGTTCGATGAACAATTGGAGCGGCTGGCGAAGCTAGTGGAGTCGCTGCTGCTTGTTTGCCCCCCGCCGTTTCCGCCGCGCGGCGTAGGCGAGATCGTCGAATATTTGAAACTGGCCGGCCGTCTGCGAGGGTTGTCGCCGAGGGACATGGTGGCGCTGGTAAAGGTTTTCACGATGAGCGCGGCGGATTACTTGGACGAGTGGTTCGAGTCGCCGGAGGTGAAGGTGACGCTGGCGACCGACGGAGTGATTGGAGCCAATGGCGGGCCGCGTTCGCCCGGCACGGCCTATATTTTGCTCCACCATTGCATGGGCGGCGTGGGCGGTAAGCGGGGTCTGTGGGGCTTCGTGCGCGGAGGAATGGGCGCAGTGTCGGAAGCCATGGCCGGCGCCGCGCGGGAGGCGGGCGCCGAGATTCGTTGTGGAGCGCATGTAGCGCGGCTGATGGTCAAGGAGAATCGGGCCGTTGGCGTCACGCTCAAGAATGGCGACGAGATCGAGGCCAGGCAAATCGCTTCGAATCTTGATCCCAAGCGGACGTTTCTAAAGCTGCTGGACCCGAAAGCGCTGCCGCCGGAATTCGTGGAAACCATTCGTCACTACCGCTGCGAAGGCATAAGCGCGAAGATCAATCTGGGCGTAAGGGCGTTGCCGAATTTTAAAGCTTTGCCCGGCGTATCGGCGCCGCATCACAAGGCGACCATGCACATCTGCCCGTCCATGGATTACGTGGAGAAAGCCTGGGACGACGCGAAATACGGCCGCCCCAGCGAGCGCCCGATGCTTGAGATGACCTGCCCCACGATGTACGATCCGTCGCTCGCGCCGGATGGCCGGCACATCATCGGCATCTTCCTGCAATACGCGCCTTACACGTTGCGCAACGGTTCCTGGGACGACTTGCGCGATCCGTTTTTCAAGCGCGTGCTGAAGATCGTCGACGAATACGCGCCCGGGTTTTCGAGCGCCATTGAGCATGCTGAATTGCTCACGCCGGTCGATTTGGAAAAGCGATTTTCCCTTACCGGAGGCAACATTTTCCACGGCGAGATGGCGCTTGACCAGATGTTCTCCTTACGTCCGGTGGCCCGCTACGCCAACTACAAGACGCCGATTCTAAATCTGTTTCTTTGTGGCAGCGGAACGCATCCGGGCGGCGGCGTGATGGGCGCTCCGGGCCATAACGCCGCGATAGCGATGCTAAAAGGTTAATTGCGGCGTCCGCGCGCCCAGATTAATTGGAATTCCGCCTTACCGCTGATCGTTACGCCGCTCGATGACGAGCCCGATGGCCCTGGCGTGCGCGCGGGGCCCGGCGTCGGACGCGCCGCGTCTTTCGCCAGCGGTACATTGTCGGTCTTCGTCTCACGCGTCACGCGGGAGCCGGTTTGCGCCGGGCGGTACTCAATCTTTTCAATCTGCTCTTTCGCAATTGAGATCTGCTCGGTTTTGGTGGCAATAATCAAGCTCTCGTCCGTGGCCTGGTCCATCTTGGCGAGGATCGGCGCGCGCGTCCCAACCTTACCGATGCGCAACTCCGTGCCGCTTGCCAACGCCTTCACTTTGGCCCAGCCGTCATCGGCGCCAAACGAACCGGAAACGAACCCAATCGCCAGCAAAACAAACCGATGCCACATACTGCCGCGAGTGTAGCAAAAATATTCTCGTTCCGTTCCAACGGAGCCGCGCCGCGCGTCGTCTAATCGAGCGAAAGTAGGAAAGACCCGCTTGTCCGGAGATGTTCTGACGCTGCCCATCGAAACTACGGCAACCGCGAGCGCGGACTGGCGCGCGTTCGAAGAACTGTTTCGGGTTCACGCAACGCGCATGAAATCGATCGCCTACAATCTGCTTGGTAATCGGCAGGATGCCGAGGATGCCGTTCAGGAGGCGTTTCTGAAGTCCTGCCGCGCGCGCGGGTCGTTCAAGAAAGACGCTGCGTTGCACACCTGGGTTTATCGGATATTGATCAACCTCTGCCTGGATGAGGGACGGCGCCGCCAGCGGCGTCCGCGCCTGGACGCGGATTCGGACGCGGCGAGCGGGCGGGCCGGCGCCGATCTTCGCTACGCGCTGCGGCAGGCTTTAACTCAACTTCCCGCGAAGCCCCGCGCCGTATTTTTGATGGCGGCCGTCGAAGGCTTGCCCCACGCCGAGATCGCCGCCATTCTCGAAATCACCGAAGCCAACTCGCGGACGCTCCTGTTCGAAGCGCGCCGCCAACTGCAAACGAAGTTAACCAAATGACACCGGAAGAACTCGACGCGCTCGCCAAGGATCTGCATCACGAATGGGACTCGCCTTTGCTATGGCCGCGGATTGCCCACGCCGCCCCGCCACGGCGCCGCTGGTGGCCAGTGATCCTTGTGGCTGCCGCGGCGCTAGTTGTAACGCTCTATCTCGCTCCGCATTCCAAGCGCCAAGCCGCGCCCATCGCCGCCAACTCGCCCCTGCTAACCGAACAAGCGCTGGTGGAAGTGGAAGCGGCGGAGACGGCGTATCGGAAGTCGATTGAGCGGCTAGCGCGTGTGGCCGCGCCGAAGCTGGATCAACCAGCGACGCCATTGTTGCTCGCCTACGCGGAAAAGCTGGCGCTGCTCGATGGCGCCATCTCCGGCCTCCGGCGCGAACTGGATGCCAACGGGTTCAATACTCACTTGCGTTTGCAGATGGCGGCGCTTTATCGCGACAAGCAAAAAACGTTGGAACAGGTGCTTCATCATGATTAGGTTTCTTCTCCTACTTGCCGCGGCCACGCTTGTCGCGGCTCCCGCGCGTGAAGAGGTGTTGAAGGAGTTCACGAGAAAGCTCCCGTTGCATCCCGGACAGAGGATTAGCGTGGCAAATAAGAACGGCGACATTGCCATCCGCGGCGTGACCGGTAATGAGGCCTCCATTCACGCCTTCATTCGCGTCTCGGCCGCTGAACGCGCCTTGGCCGACCAGTTTGCCAACGCCATTGCAATCGACGTAAACAACGGCGCAACCGAACTGCGAGTGCAGGTCCGGTATCCGGAGCAAGTCCGCTCGGGCGGCTTCCTGGAACGCATTTTTGGCGGTCCGAATCTTGGCTATTCAGTGCGATTGGAATTACTGTTGCCGGAGAGTTCGCCGCTCCAAGTCAGAAACGCTTTTGGCCGCGTGGAGGTGGACGATATGAAGGCCGGCGCCACGGTCGTCAACTCCAACGGCCTCGTCGCCGTCCGGAAGGGCCGCGGCGCGCAGCGTTTGGAGACGTCGTTTGGCCGTCTCCAGGTAGATCGCATTGTTGGCGATGTCGCCGCGGTCAACAACAACGGCGATGTAGGTCTATCGGAGATTACGGGCGACGTAACGGCGCGCAGCAAGTTTGGGTCGATGGATCTGGCGCACATCTCGGGAACTGCGGACGCACAGAACGGAAATCAATCGGTGACGGTCAGCGATATGGGGGGACGTACCACCATCGGTACGTCCTTCGGCGCGGTGTCGGCGATTCGCGTGAAATCGGACGTGGTCGTTCGCAACGACAATGGCGCCGTTAACGTTAGCGATATTGCCGGTAGCGCGGATATCTCCACCAAGTTCGGGAAAGTAACGTTCTCAAATATTGGACGATCCATTCTGGTACGCAATGACAACGGCGGTGTCGATGGCTATAAAGTCGGCGGTAGCGCAACGATCACTTCCTCCTTTGGCAGGGTGCAGGCATCGGAGATTGCGGGTGATGTGGTTATTCAGAACGACAATGGCGCCATCATAGTGAAATCGGCGAGCGGCGGCGCGCGATTGAGAACCAAGTTTGGTTCGATTGAAGCGAGCGGTGTGCGTGGCGCTGTCGTTGCTACGAACGACAATGGCGCCATTACCATCCAAGATGCGCAGGCCGGAATCACCGCCTCCACCAAGTTCGCCGCCGTGAAGCTGGACAGGATTACGGGCCCCGTGGACGTCACCAACGACAATGGCGGCATCACGGCGGCGGGTCTCAAACGGAGCGGCGGGCAGGCGTGTGAGCCGATTAGAATGGCCACCAAGTTTGGCCCGATTCAGGTAGCGCTGCCTCCGGGTGGCGACTACGATCTCACCGCCAGCACGAAGTTCGGCAAGATCCATTCCAGTGTCACCATCGGTGTGCAGGGCCAGATGAGCCCGGAAAATATGAGCGGCAAAATCGGTCGCGGTGGCTGCGAACTTCGGCTCATTAACGATAATGGCGGCATCGACATCAGCGCCGCGCGAAACTGATTCCGCGTGCGCGGCCGGCGCCGGCTTCGAAACCCATCGCCCGTCCGTCCGCCCCGCGCGCCGGCTTGATCTCGAATCCGCCGGCTATATAAAGGTCATTGCCCGCGGGCTCAACGGGTAGCTCCGGTCCGTCGGACTGCACCCACAACTTGCCCTCCCGCTCGGCAAGTTGCCAGACGCTGAACAACTCCTCGCTCCAATAGCTGCCCGCCAGCTTCGCCATTTCACCGGCCCTCCACGCGATCGCCGCCCGCTCGGTTGGTACGGCAGGGTCGCGCGGCACCGCCTTGTCCCCTGTATAGACCGCCGCTACTTGCTCCGCTAGTTGCGCCACCGGAGTGCCGCCGATATTGCAAAGGCACACCACCGTTGCCTCGCTCTTCGGGACGCGAAGGAAGTATGTGCTGTAGCCCACGGCGCCGCCACTGTGGCTATACGTGCCGTTACGTTCTATCATCCCCAACGCGTAACCGCCCGGCGTCGGTCGGCCGTCCACCAACTTCCCCGGGATTTGCAAAGTCTTTAACAAATTCGCGCCCACCATGGGTTTCTCGAAGTTCCGCGCCCAACGCAGCATGTCCTCGACGTTCGAATACATACCACCGCTGCCGATCAGGTCGAATCCAACATCGGCCGTCTTCCAGCCGCCGTCGCGATGATAATAGCCATGCGCGCGATCGGGCATCGGCTCGCCGTGGTCGGCTTGAAACCGCGTTGAGTGCATCTCAAGCGGACTGTAGATTTTCTCTTTCGCGTACGCATTGAGCGGCTTTCCCGTAGCCCGATGCAATGCTACGGCCGCCAACAGGTATCCGCTATTGCTGTAGTTCTGATCCGTGCCCGGTACGAAGTTCAACGCTTTCTGCCGGGCGATCAGCGCCACCGTCGGCCCTTCCCGCAGCACACTCTCGTTGCTGAAACCGCGCAGCGACCACAGCGCCAAATAATCTCGCAGTCCCGCTGTGTGGTCCAGCATGCGGCGGATCGTGATGGCATCGGCGTAGGCGGGCAACTCCGGCACATACTTGCGAATGTTATCGTCCAGGCTCAATTTGCCCTCTTGTTCCGCCAGCAGCAGAGCCATGGACGTGAACTGCTTCGATACCGACGCCATGTAGAATCGCGTCCGCCGCGTCAACGGAACGTTTTGCTCCAGGTCGCCCGAGCCATAGCCCTTTGCCAGCGCCGTGGCGCCGCGTTGCAACACGCCCACCGCGCAACCCGGCGAGCCCGGCCGGGCATACTCCGCGAAGATCGCGTCAACCCGTTTTTCCTCACTCTCACCGGCGAAGCCGGTGCCCGCCGCCAATACCAGAACCACAATCGTGCGCATGGCTGATTGTAGATTTTTTTCTCGCCCTTGTCGAAAAGCTGCGGGATGGTTCGTCAACGGTGTAGAAAAGGAGTTACACCATGAATGATTTTCTTCTCATCCTCCACGATCCCATCGACAGCCCGTTTCACAGAATGAGCCCCGATGAAATGCAAAGCGTCATTGGCCGCTACGGCCAGTGGGCCGGCCAGATGACAAGCCAGGGACGCCTGAAAGGCGGCCACAAATTGGAAGATGGTACCGTGCGCCACATGTCCGGACGAACGGTGACGGACGGGCCGTTCCCCGAGACGAAGGAGGTCGTAGGCGGCTACTTCGTCATTTCCGCGGCGGGCTACGAGGAAGCCGTGGAGCTTGCCTCCACATGTCCACATCTGGACTTCGGCCGTATCGAAGTTCGACGCATAGAACTGATGTCGTGACACCGGCGAATCTCCTGGTCGATCACCTCTTCCGTCACGAGGCGGGCCGCATCACCGCGGCCCTCACTCGCGCTTTGGGAGCGCGTCACTTGGCGTTGGCCGAAGAGGCGACGCAGGAGGCCCTCGTTCGCGCCTTGCAGACATGGCCCTTTCGCGGCATTCCAAACGAACCCGCCGCGTGGCTGCACACCGCCGCCCGCAACTACGCCCGCGATCAACTCCGCCGCCACGCCAACTGGCACACAAAGGAACCCGCGCTGCAACAGTTTCTGGTGGCGCAAGGACAGGGAGCCGCCATGCCGCCAACCATGGACGACACGCTCGCCATGATGCTCCTCTGTTGCCATCCGGGGATCGCTCCGGAGAGCCGCGTGGCGCTGACCCTGAAGATTGTTTCCGGCTTTTCGACGCGAGAGATTGCGGCGGCTTTTCTGACCGCCGAAGAGACAATCGCGCAGCGTATCGTCCGCGCTAAGCGGCTTATTCGTGACGCCGGCCTTCAAATCGAGATGCCAGAAGGCGCGGAACTTGCCGGTCGGCTCGACTCAGTTTGCGAAGCCCTCTACCTGCTCTTCAACGAAGGCTACTTCGCGTCGCAAGGAGCGGCCGCGTTGCGCCGGGACTTATGTGATGAAGCCGTACGTCTCCAGCGGTGCGTCCTGCAATCTGGCCATGCGACGTGGGAACGATGGGCGCTGGCCGCGCTGTTCCACTTGCATCTGGCGCGTTTCGATGCGCGGATCGGCGACGAAGGACAATTACATGATTTTGATCGGATTCAGTCCGCCGCCTACGATGCAAAACATCTCCGGTTAGCGGATGCCGCCCTCCGCGAAGCCATGCAGTCGGACGCACTTAGCGCTTGGCATCTGGAAGCCGCCATCGCCGCCGCGCATTGTGACGCTCGGCGCGACTGGCGGCACATCGTCACGCTCTACGATGGTCTGCTCCTGTTGAAACCTTCCCCGCTCATCCGCCTGAATCGTGCGGTGGCCATCTTCCGCTCCGGTCGCCGCGCCGAAGCTTTGGCGGAACTATCGGACCTCGAAAAAGAAGAAGACCTGCGTGGCTATGCCCTTCTTCCAGCCACGCAGGCTCGCCTACACGATGAGGCGGGAAACTATGGCGACGCAAAGCTCGCCTACCGCCGGGCGCTCGCCTGCGCGATGAGCGCGCCGGCGCGAGAATTCATCGAGCGCCGGTACGCCCAAACCTATCCTTGAGCGTCCCCGCCCTGCTTCTTGGCCCGCTTGCCTTTCGACTTGGCGTTTTCCAAATGCTTAGCGAGCTTCGCGCGATCCTCTTCCTTCAGGTTATTGCTGCGCGCGACCGAAGCCAAATCCTGCATGGCTTGACGCGCCGCTTTCCGGTCGCCTTTCTTTTCGCCGCTCTTGCGCGCCTGCCGCTGCTCATCGAGCGACTTCAACGCTGTTTCATACTTCTGTTTTTCTTCAGCGGTCAGGGAGCCGTTGCTAACCGCGGCGGCCAAATCCTGGCGAAACGCTTTTTGGTTGTCGACTCGCGCGCGCTGCGCAAACACAGGCATTGCGAGGAGGGTAATTATCAAAATCCACTTGCTCATGCCTTCTAGAACCCCGCTCGGGAAAAATGGTTTCGGTCCGCTTCTACCAGATGAAATCTTTCGCGTCCTCGCGTCGCGCGTGGCTATCCAAAATATGAACGACGCGCAGCCGCTTCAACTTTTCCGAGTTCAGCGTGCCGATGGGAAGGTAAATAATGGACCGGTTCAATCGCACCGCCATACTGCGAAAAATACTGCGCGGCGGCTTCTTCGCCACGTATACAACATGTTTTTCCACCGAGTAGTCCAACGCCGCCATTAGCAGCGTTTCCGGCTTTGACTCGGCGAACGCGTAGTCTGGATCGGACCACACGTAGGCCATGCGGCGCGGCGGCAGTGTCATCAGAAAGCCGCCGTACTCGGCCCGTCCAATGCCCGGACCCACTACGTGCGCCGTCGGATCGGTGGCATAGAACGCCATGTCGGACTCGTTCTGGTGCTCGCCTTGCCAAGTGGCGAGATACGTATATCGATCGTCGCTATTGTCATCGTCGAAGATCACGACCAGCGCGCCCACCGCGCCCGCGATCTTGTTGGCCTCGCGCACGTAAATCTTGCCCCGGTACCAGTTGCGTAGCGTTTCGCGAAGATCGATACCGTCGAGCAGCGATGTGGTAAATGGCTGCACTCGAAGGCGCTCCTCGCTCAACAGGCTATGCGCCTTATGCTTCAGAAACCGGCCGTAGTTTTCAATGTGAATGTCTTCCGGCGGATAGCTGCAGATGGAATCGCCGTCCAGTTCGTGCCGCCACTCGCCCTTCGTCTTTTCTTTCTTGCGGGCTTTCAAGCCGGGTGGCATCAGCCTATGCTTCGGTCGCGGCAGGCGGCGCCGCAACCGGATGCGGCGTGTGTCCATCCACACCCATTCGCCCGAAATTTTCACCGTCTGCATGTCGGGCGCAATCCGCTGGTGCGGATATCGATTGGCCAACTCCCACACCTCCCAGCCGAAGTTGTCGTCGACAATGCCGCGCGCCGCTACCGTCAAATCGAACAACCCCGCCACCAAATCTCCCTGAATGCGCGCCAGATTGCGCGTATATTTGGCCAGCAGACGGCGCTGCCAGTGACTCATGGTGTCGCCGGTGTTCTTGTTGTAGAGCGCCTCGGCTTCGCGGAGCAGGTCGAAATTGGCGCGTTGGCGGTCGATCAGAATATCCTCCGCCATGTCGATACGCCACTGCTCGTAGCGGCACTGCAAATAGGGCGTTTCGCTGCAAATTTCGGCCAGGCACTCGGGGTCGGCGTTCACGACTTGCACTAGGCTCGCGCTCAGTTTTTGCGGCGCCTCGTCCTGTGGAATCTGCACTGCGTCGAGCACCGGATGCAGCATGTTCAACGACAACACCACCATGGTTTCCGCGAATGGATCGGCGCCCTGCAGCCGCCACGCCATCGCCGCCGCATGCCGCTCTAAATCCTCGTTCCGCGGCTGGGCCTGTAGCCGGTAGGCATCGAGATAAGGCTGCAAACCCACGCGGCGAACAGCGTAGGTATCGGGATAGGCGCCAGCCACATGCGGCCGGTCGCCCAGGCTCGGTTCAATGAAAAACACTTCGGCGCCGATCTCGCGCGCCGTTCGCACAGCTTCAATAAACGGGTCGCACGGCTCCACCGGTACGTAGAGCATCTGGTCAGTAACGGCGTCGTCTTCTTCGGTCTCGGGAAGGCCGGCCTCCGGCCGGTGCGGGAACATTAACACCGAGATCTGCGGCAGCCTTTCAACGGCCTTAAGCAACCCCCGCTCACATTCGGAAGGCAGTTCCACCGCCACCACTTTCGGCCGCTCCGCCAGGAGCGCCTGGCGCACGGCGCCGGCGAATTCCATGCGTCCCGGCACGACGGGGAAGTAGCGCCAAGGGCCGCGTAGCAGGCTGGCTGGATCGTCGGGAATGCCGGACACAATGTTTATCCTACCGTTCTTAGCGCAAAGGCTGGTCGCGGCCACGAGACATCCACCAACTCTCGCATGCGCGCCGCCGCGGCCGAGTCCATTTTGCGCATCTTCATTGACCGCGTCGCGGTGCGTACCGCATGGCTTCTTCGCCAATTGTTTCCAGAATGGAAATGCGCAGCGCCTCGGCCTGCTGCACGCGGTCTTTCGCGATGTGTTGCAGTTTCAAGGCGAAGCGCGCGATGTTGATGCCATCGCGGGCGGAGTAGCGCTCGTCGGCCGCGTGGGCGTGCTGCAGGAACTCGGTGACGTACTCCAGAATCTCGTCGTCCGCGAAGGGCAGGTTCTCTTTCAGAATTGCCAATTCCTCGTCGTAGCCGGGAAAATCGATGAGGATCTGCGGCTGCAAGCGGGAGTGAATGTACTCAGGCAGATCGAACGTCGAACTGTCGTCGTTCATCGTGGAAACGAGACGGAACAGTGGACTGGCTTTTATCTTGATACCGGCTACAATCGACTCCACATACCGGCGGTTATCCAGCAGCGGCGCCAGTGACGCCCAGCTTTTCTCACTCATTCTGTTGCCTTCATCCAGGATGACGATCCCGCCGCGTATCATCGCCGTCACCAGCGGCGATGCGACATACTTCAGCATCCCCTCACCTTCAATCACCGGCGTGACGATCAGGTCTTCGGGACGCGTGTCGGAGGTCGCCTGCATGATGTACACTTCGCGCCCCAGCCGCTGCGCCGCCGCATAGGCCAGCGTGGTCTTGCCCACGCCGGGCTTTCCGACCAGCCGCGGATTCATCGGCAAATCGCGATCGTCAATCACCAGCCACGCCGCCAATAACTGACGCATCACATCGTCCTGGCCGACCCACTGGACCTTCAACTCATCCGGATGCGCCAAGTGTAGAAGTACGCCGTCAATCTCAACAACCATAGCTCACATTTTCCCCTAAATCTGTTTTCTTGGGCGGTTTTTTTGCACATTGGGCCTCAGTTCGTTCCGCTCTCATCCGCGCCAAGATTGACAACCAAGATTGGCACCATGTCGATCATGGACTGTCAATCATGGACTTGTAACCGTTGATTGAAAGGCGTAAGCTAACCGGTAACCATAACGCCGGGCATCGCCGGGGTTAGCTCCGGGGCCATGTCGTTCGGGCCTGTTCAGCCGGGACTAACGACGCATAGCCCCTTTATGCCGGCGCCGATGGTTTGAATTGGATCGGTAAGTCTCGTGGGGAATGGAACGAAGGTTAGGAAGAGGGTCTACATGCGTCGATTAATCGCTGGGTTGGTACTACTTGCGGCCACGTCGTTGGCCCAGGAGTTTCGCGCCACTATCAGTGGCCGCGTCATCGACTCCCAAGACGCCGTCATCGCCGGCGTCAAAATCATTGCTACTCAAATCGGAACGGAAGCGAAGTTTGAGACCGTTTCCGCGGTCGATGGATTGTACACGATCCCATTTCTGCAGCCGGGAAGCTATCGTCTCACCGCGGAAATCGCCGGTTTCAAGCGCTACGTCCGCGACAGCCTTACCGCCGGCGCTAATGAGCGTCTAGGCGTGGATATCCAGATGGAGCTCGGCGCCGTGACCGAGACGGTGAATGTCTCAAGCGAGGCTCCGGTGCTGCAAACCACCACGGCGTCGATCGGACAGGTGATTTCCTCGGCGCAGATCGAGAACATGCCTGTTTCGGGCCGCACACCGCTGGCGCTGGCGCAGCTCGCTTTCGGCGTGGTCCCGAATACCGATCCTCGATTCACCCGGCCTTTCGACAACGCCGGCCCCTCGGGGTTCTCCATGGGCGGCGCTCCGGCACAGGTGAACGAGTTGCTAATCGACGGGGCCGCCGACAATACCGGCAACCTCCGCGTCGCCTACAATCCGCCGATGGACGCCGTCACCGAGGTAAAAGCCGAGGCCTTTCAGGCCGACGCGGCCTATGGCCATTCCGGCGGCGGAACCGTGAATATTATCACTCGCAGCGGCACGAACCAATTCCATGGAACGCTCTATGAGTTCAATCAGAACTCCGCTTTCAACGCCACGCCTTTTTTCACCAACAAGGCCGGTGCCAAAAAGCCGGTAAGCAGGTTCAATCAGTACGGCGGGTCTTTCTCCGGCCCCATCCGTATCCCCAAGCTCATCGACGGACGTAACAAGTTGTTCTTCATGTTCGCTTACGAAGGAGTGAAGGACGCATTGCCCGCCCCCACTACGAACACGATGCCCACCAACGCCCAACGCGAAGGCAACTTTTCCGCGCTCCTCAACGTTGGCGGCATCTACCAGATCTTCGATCCGCTCACCGGCGTCGTCCAGGGTGGCCGCATAGCCCGCCAGCCATTTGCCGGCAACATCATCCCCGCTAATCGTATCTCGCCCATTGCGAAGAATTACCTGCAGTATTATTCGCAACCCAACCAGCCCGGCCAACCCAACGGACAGGCTAACTTCCTCTCCAACACCGACGGAGAGCGTAATCGGTTTAACAATACGATCGGCCGGCTCGACGTCAATCTCTCCGATAGACATAAGTTCTTTTTCGGCGCGAGAAACAACCTGCGTGTCGGGAGTGGAGGCAACGGGTTTGGCAAGTCAGTTTTCGACAATCCCACCGCGGGGAACTACCTGCAGCGGCTCAACTGGGGCTTAACCTTTGACGACGTCTACACCATCACCTCCACATTTCTCATGAACAGCCGAGTGAATTGGACCCGTTTTGTCGAGCCGGTTACCAATTTCTCCCTCGGTTATGATTCCACGTCGCTCGGTTTGCCGGCCTATCTTTCGGCCAACGCGCCGCGCAAGGTTCTCCCGAGAATATCCTTCTCCTCCAACACGTCCTTCACCGCCCTGGGAGATACCGGCGGCACCGAACTCCCGTTCGACATCTTCCAGATTTTTGAGAGCTTCACTAAAATCCAGGGCAAACACAGCCTGAAGTTCGGCGCCGATGTCCGCCAATACCGGGAATCACAGCTCAGCTCGGGGTACACAAACGGCACTTTTGTCTTCGGTAACAACTGGACGAACGGTCCCCTGGACAATTCACCTGTCGCCCCTATCGGTCAGGACTTTGCGGCGTTCCTGCTGGGCCTGCCAACCTCCGGGCAATACGATCTGAATGCCTGGCGCCAGAACAAGAATAACTACTACTCGGTATTCCTGCAGGACGACATTCGCGTTCGTTCCAATCTAACGCTCAACCTGGGCCTACGGCTCGAGGGCGAGACCCCGACGACGGAGCGCTACAACCGTACAATCAACGGATTTGACAACAGTACCGCCAGCCCCATCGCCGCCAGAGCCATTGCCGCTTACACCGCCAACCCCATCGCGGAAATCCCCGTCGCCCAGTTCAAGGTAAACGGCGGGCCGCTTTTTGCCGGGCCGGATAACAAAGGCATCTACTCCACGCCGAAGGCGAATTTCTCTCCGCGCATCGGTTTTGCGTGGACCCCGGGCTTTATCGGCAAGACCGTTCTTCGCGGCGGCGTTGGCATCTTTTACTTCCCCTATGGCGTCATTGGCAACCAGGCGCCGGGCTTTAGCCAGACCACGCCCCTTGTCGCCACCAATGACGGCTATCTCACGCCCGCGGCCTCGCTCGCCAATCCGTTCCCGAACGGTTTGCAGACAGCCACCGGTTCGAGCCTCGGTCTTGCCACTTACCTCGGAAGGAACATTACGTTCTACAACGCCAATCCCAGCTATCCGTACTCCACCCGCTGGACGCTTACCGTGCAGCGCGAACTGTTTCAAAACGTCCTGCTCGAATTCGGCTATATAGGGAACAAGGCCGTCAAAATGCCCGTCGATCAAAACTTCAACGGCACGCCGATACAATTCCTGTCTACGTCCCCCACGCGGGACCAGGCGAACATCGACCGTCTGTCGGCCAACGTTCCCAATCCGTTTGCGGGCCTGCTGCCCGGCACCGCCATCAACGGCAGCGTCGTGCCGCGCAGCCAACTCCTTTCCGCCTTTCCGCAATACACCGGTAACAATAGTGTCCAGGGCCAGGCATTCAACTCCGGTTCCTCCCATTTCCATGCGTTCGACGCCCGCATTGAAAAGCGCTTTTCCCATGGCTTCCTGATGCTTGTCAATGTCCAGTTGTCGAAGCTATTGGAAAAGCGCAGCCGCTTGAATGAGTTGGACCCGCTACTGGAAAAGCGCACCGCCGCCGAGGACCGTCCTTACCGGCTGGTCTGGAGCGGCACGTACGATCTGCCATTTGGTACGGGCAAGGCCATTGGGAAGAGTGCCAATGGGTTTGTCAACTACGCCATTGGAGACTGGAATGTAAACCTCATCACGACCTTCACCACCGGCACCTCACTCGGTTGGGGCAACATTATCTATCTCGGCGGACCGCTCAATCTGGATCCGCACAACGTCGACAACTCATTCGATATTTCACAGTTTAATCGTGTTCCCGCGCAACAATTGGATCGGAATCGGCGCACATTCCCCACGCGTTTCTCGGACCTCCGCCAGGACTCGGTGAGACAGGTGGACTTCTCGATAATCAAGGGATTCCGCATTACCGAGAAAGTAAAGATGACCTATCGCTGCGAGTTCTTCAACAGCACCAACCGCGCCATTTTCGCCGCGCCGGATCTTGTGCCCACCTCGTCTACGTTCGGCAAGATTCTCTCGCAGGCCAATACGCCGCGCCGTATCCAGATGGCGTTGCGCTTGGTCTTCTAGCGATAAATTGTACCTCGTAGGCTTGCGGGTTGGCGCTCTCATTCATACCGGCCCGATGTTCACCGCTCTCGCGGCGGGTACGCCGCATGGGACTGCCAGGGCCGTTGGGTTGCCCGTAAGAGTGATGGCCAGTGGCGCAGCCGATCCCGTCAGCGAAGTGCGGGTGCCTTCCGCGCGGTTGTGAACCTAAGCCAGAATGGGTTGGACGACATGCCCGTGGACGTCGGTGAGGCGGCGGCGAATGCCGTTGTGGTAGTAGGTCAGTTTTTCATGGTCCAGGCCGAGCAGGTGTAGAGCGGTGGCGTGGAAATCATGAACGGTAACGGGGTTTTCGGCGGGTTGATAGCCGAGATCGTCGGAAGCGCCATAGGCTATACCGGGCTTGACGCCGGCGCCGGCGAGCCAGCAGGTGAAGCAATTGGGGTGATGGTCGCGACCCTTTTTGCCGGCGCCCTGGGCGACGGGCGTGCGGCCGAATTCGGTGACGCCCATGACGAGGGTGTCCTTGAGAAGGCCGCGCTCGTCGAGATCCTTCAGCAGGGCCGCGACGGGTTGGTCATACTCGCGCGCCATCTTTCCGTGATTGCCGAGCAAATCGCCGTGGGCGTCCCAATCGGCGCCGGAAGCGCCGTGGTAAAGCTGCACGAAGCGAACGCCGCGTTCAATGAGACGGCGGGCGAGGACGCAGCGGCGGGCCATGTGGCCGGTTTCGGGCTGGTCGAAACCGTAGGTTCGTTTGGTGGCTTCCGACTCGCCATCGAGGTTGACGGCGTCCGGGACGCTGAGCTGCATTTGAGCGGCGAGTTCGTAGCCGCGGACGCGCGCGTCGAGATCGGAATCGCCGGGATGCCGTTCGGCGTAGTCGCGGTTCATGGCGTTGAGCCATTGCCGCGCGCGGGTCTGATCGGACGGGCTTGACAGGTCCGGTACGGGATCCCCCGTGCCCTTGAACGCGGTGCCTTGGACGGCGGCTGGGAGAAAGCCGTTGGACCATTGCAGCGTACCGCCCCAGGGGTAGTTACGATGATCCGGCAGGACGACGAAGGCGGGAAGGTTTTCGTTTTCCGTACCCAACGCGTAGGTGACCCATGCGCCCATGGCGGGGAAACCGGAGAGGATGAAGCCGGTGTTCATTTGCGCGACGGCGGGCATATGGTTGGCGCTCTTGGAGACCATTGAGCGGACGACGGTGAGCTTGTCGGCCTGGGTGGCGAGATGGGGCAGAAGATCGCTGACGTAAAGGCCGCTCTGGCCGCGACGTTGAAACTTCCAGGGGCTGGCATAGAGGTTGCCGGCCTGGCCGAAGAAAGTCGGCATGTCGAACGGTTTGCCGTCGCGTTTATCGAGTTCGGGTTTGTAGTCGAAGGTGTCCATGTGGCTCATGCCGCCGACACAAAAGACCTGGAGAATTCGTTTGGCTTTGGGCGGAAAATGGGGGGCGGCGGTGGCAAGAGACGAGGCGGCGAGCCAGCCGAAGCCGAAGCCGGCGTCTAGCAATAATTGACGGCGGGTGCTATTCGAGTTGAAGGAATTCGCTGGCATTGAAGAGACCCCAACAAAGGGCGGCGAGATTTTGATCTTGTATGAGAGAGCGGGCGGCTTCCTTTTCGTGAGGTAACGGGGCACGGCCCAGGGCGAGGGAGAAGGCGCGGTCGATCTGCGCGTCGATGGTGTTCGCTTCGCTGGCGACGCGGGCGGCGAAGGCCTTGGACAGGCGAATGGGAAGCGGGTTGTTCATCAGGCTCAGCGCCTGAAGCGCGGTGGTGGTGGAGGGGCGCTTCGGGGTCTTCACGGCGGGGACGGGGCAATCGAGCGATTCGAGCATGGGATCGCCGCCGGTGTTGACGTTCATGCGATAGACGCTACGGCGCTGGAGATCGGGGTCGTCGCTATCGAGCGGTTCGTACTTGACGTAGGAGCCACCGGGTTTGGTGATTTTGAAGGGCCGAAAACTGGGGCCGCCGGGCTGGAGATTGAGCTTGCCGGAGACGGCGAGCATCGTGTCCCGAATGGCTTCGCCCTCCAGACGGCGGGGCGTGTAGCGCCAGAGGAGGCGGTTGCCGGCATCCTTGGCGGCGGCTTCTTTGTTGTGTTTCGAAGACTGCCGGTAGGCGGCGGAGAGGACGATTTTTTTGTGAAGCGCTTTGAGACTCCAGCCGGATTGGATGAGTTCGCCGGCAAGGGTGTCGAGGAGTTCGGGGTGGGACGGGAGGCCGCCATTAGCGCCGAAATCATTGGGGTTTTCGGCGATGCCGGCACCGAAGTGGTGCAACCAGAGGCGATTGACGATGACGCGGGAGAAGAGCGGGTTGGCGGGATTGGCGATCCATTCGGCCAGGTGGCGGCGGCGGGCGGCGTCCGGTGAATTCATTGGGAGATTGAACTCGGCGTTGGGGAGAGCCGATAGACCGGCGGGGGTAAGAGGTTCCGCTTTGCGGTTGACGTCGCCGCGGAGGAGAAGATGCGTGGTGCCGGGGTCGCGAGGGGCGGCGGCGAAGGCCATTTCGGGTTTGGGGAGCGATTCGAGTTGTCGCTGTAGTTGTTGCAGTTCGGCGAATAGTGGGGTTGCGAGGCGTTCGATGGTTGGAGCGGGGCTGGCGGCAAAGGAGGCGGCGAGTTGTTCGGCGGTGAGAGCGGTGTTGTAAAGGCGGGCTTCGTCCAGGGCGAATTCGGGCGTGGCCGTGAATTTCAGAACAGCGTCGCCAGCCGCGTAGATTTGCGTTTGGCCCGATGGGCCGGCGTCGGGACGATAGGATTCGCCGTAGGGCTCCCCGTTGCGATAGAGACGGATCGTGCCATCGGCGGCGTATGTAACGGCGAGGTGGATACGCTCCCCTGCCGCGGCGGATTCCTTGGGGCCGTTGACTTCGGCGGTGCGGAAGTTGGCGGTGCTGAGGTTACGCCATTGTTTGTTTGTACCGCCGGCGAACTGGATGCCGTCGGAGGCCGCGCCGCGGTAGCCGGAGCGGTTGTATATCTGCATCACGCTGATTAGACTATCGAGCGGCTTTTTTACGGTGACCCATGCTTCCAGCGTCTTTTCGGTTACATCGCTGGTGAGGGGTTCGGTGACGATCGAGGCCGATTTCGGAGCCTGTAGCTGGCCCTCTTGCAGTTGGGTTTTTGAAGTTGTTGCAGCGTGAAGGGGGCCGAGTTGATCGCGTGCGTCGATGTCGAATGTCCATTGGGCGAGGGGCTTCGGTCCCGCCCAAACGCGGGCCGTTCTGTGGGCCTGTGCGATTTGCTCTTCGAGGGAGCGGATCTGGCTTTTGAGCGCGGCGACTTTGGCGTCGTGGGCGGGATCGAGCACGCGACCGCCGGGAAAGAGTTCGGTGGAAGCGGGGTCCTCGAAGGGTTGCCAGACGCCGGACAGCGCGGCCTTGAAACGGTAGTAGTCGCGCTGGGGAATGGGATCGAATTTGTGGTCGTGACAGCGGGCGCAATTGGCGGTCAGGCCGAGGAAGGTTTGCGAGACGACGCCGGTCATTTCCTCGAGTTGATCCTCGCGAACGGCTTCACGCTCGCGCTCGACGGCGGAGGTGAGACCGACGGCGTCGGTAGGGCCGAAGACGAGGAGGCCGGTGGCGACGATGGCGTCCGGAGAGCCGGGATCCAGGATGTCGCCGGCGATCTGTTCGCGGGCGAATTGGATGTAGGGCTTGTCCCGATTGAGACTGCGGATGACATAGTCGCGATAAGGCCAGGCGCTATCCCGGAGGACATCGCGTTCGAATCCTTCGCTCTCCGTAAAGCGGACCACATCGAGCCAGTGGCGGGCCCAGCGCTCGCCGTAGCGGGGCGAGGCGAGTAGACGGTCGACCAGCTTCTCATAGGCTGTCGGGGCTGCGTCGTTGACGAAGTCTTCGATATCTTCCGGCGTTGGCGGCAGACCGGTGATGTCGAAAGTGACGCGGCGAATGAGGGTGCGGCGATCGGCGGGCGGGGACATTGTGAGGCCGGCGTCGCGCAATTTGGCGGTGATGAATTCGTCGATGGATTTGGGCGTATGGCGGAGGGGTTGAAGCGACCACCATTGCCGCGCCGTCCAGGGGGCGCCGGCTTCGATCCACTTGGCGAGGAGTTGCTCTTCCGCCTTTGGGAGCGGGCCGCTGGGGGGCATTTGGCCGAGTTGGACACGGCGTAATATCAAATCGAGACCGGCGGCTTGGCGGCCGCCACGGAGCGCGGTTTCGCGGGACGTGAGATCGAGTCCAGAAGTTTTGGTCTTTGCGTTGTGGCAACTCGCACAACGGCTGGCGAGAATCGCGGGCGCGTCGATTGCTATGTCAGCGGCGGCACAGAGGCCAACGGTGAATGCGAAGAGGAGCCGGGTGGACACTCTACCCTAATCCTTTCACCTTCCAATTGGTTCGGTAAGGGCGTTTCAGGAAGGAATCGGCCTGTTTTTCGTTGCGGAACTTCAGCTTGGCGGAGTTCCATTCGAGAGTTGTATTTGGGAAGCGGGTGGCGAGGCTGCCGAGGAGAACCGTTTCGCTGAGCGGGCCGGAATAGTTGAACGGCGTGGAGGTCTGGCCCTTGCCCAAGATGGCGTCCACGAACTCGTGATAGTGGTTGTTGGCCGTGAGTTCGGGGAGTTTGAAGTCCTTGAACTCGGCCTGCGGGAATAGCGAGGGAAAGGCGACGTGCGGGATGAGCATGATACCTTTGGTCCCGACAATAATGGAGCCTTGATTGGGGAGTTTTGCGCCTTCGATGAGGCCTTGAATTTCCTGGCGCGGGCGTTCGTCGCCGTCGTACCAGGTGACGTTGACGGTTCGGCCATCGGTGTATTGTGTGCCCGGAAAGGTGTACTTCACAATGGCGTTGACGGCCCAGCTATGTTCGCTGGGGGCGGGGCCTTCAGCGCGGACGGTGACCGGCGCGGTGAGCGCGAGGGCACCAAAGATGGGATCGTAAATATGGCAGCCCATGTCGCCAAATGTGCCGGTGCCGAACTCCAGCCGCTTCCGCCAATTGCCAGGGTGGCAATAGCCCTTAATGTAGGGTTCGGGGCGAGCGACGCCAATCCAGTTGTCCCAATCGAGCGCTGCGGGAACGGGGTCAGTGGCGGTTGGACGGGGATTCGTGTCGCCCCATTTTTTGTTGCTCCAGGCGTGGGCTTCCTTGATTTTGCCAATCGTACCGGAATGGACGAGTTGAACCGCGGCGCGGTACTCGGCGCTTGAGTGAACCTGGATGCCCATCTGGGTGACGAGGCGCTTCGATTTAGCATATTTGTTGAGTTGGCGAGCTTCGGCGACGTGGGAGGTAAGCGGCTTCTGGCAATAGACGTGCAGACCACGGCGCATAGCGCTCATGGCTTGCGGCGCGTGCATGTGATCCGGGGTGCCGACGCAGACAGCATCGAGATTCTTGCGTTCTTTTTCAAGCATCCGGCGCCAATCCTGATAGAGCGTGGCTTTCGGGTACGCGGTCCTGACTCGCTCCGTGCGCGCCGAATCGACATCGGCGGCGCAGACGAGATCGACCGACCCATGAGTAGCGATGCCTTGGAGCGTGGACCACGCCATGCCATTCGCGCCCATGGAGGCGAGCCGCACACGGCCGCTGGGTGGGGCGGAGATCAGGTTACGGATGAAGACGGGCGCGGCGAGTATGGCGCGGCGGGATATGGGCATTTTTTTAACGGCGAACCTGGTTGACGGTGCCGGAGCGAACGTCGGTATTTGGCAGCGCGGCGCGCAGGCGGTCGAGGCCGGCCGGGGTCAAGTTGGTGTTGACGACATCGAGCCGTTTCAGGTTTTTCAACTTGGCCAGGCGGTCTATGCTGACGTCGGTGATTTTACTGTTGCGAAGACTGAGCTGCTCCAAACCGGGCATGCCGGAAAGCGTCTCAACGCCGCGATCAGTCACGGTGACCTGCCAGAGGCCGGAGTCCGTGCGCTGCAGGCCGCCGAGGTCGAGTTCCTTGAGGCCCGCGATGATGCGGAGTGGCGTGAGTCCAACGTCGGTCATTTTGTTGCCGCCGAAGGCGAGCGAACGGAGCTTGGGCATGGTGGTGAAATAGTCGACGCCGTTGTCGGTCATTTCAGCAAAGCCGGCGTCGATCCAGGCGAGTTCCGGATGGTTTGCGAGATGGCCAAGACCGGCGTCGGTGAGCTTGGTTCCGCGCAGGTTCAACCACTCGAGTTTGGGCCAGGTTTTTGCGACCGCGAGCGCGCCGTCGCCGGTGAGCTCAGCGTAGTAGAGATTCAGATGGGTGACGTTTTTCAGCCGTTTGAGGTGCGCGAAGCCGAGGTCGGTGATGCGAGTGTGAGAGAGGTCGAGACGTTCGAGGCTTGCGATCTGGCCGACGCGGCGGAGATCGCCGTCGGTGATCCAGGTGCGCGACAGATCGAGGGCAACGATGTCCCCTTTGGCGTTTACCTGCGCGGTGCCGCCAACCTCTTTCACCCAATCAACCGGAGACAGGACGGCGGCGAGGAGCAGGGTAGCAGTCCACATGGTCTAGCTTTTCCTCCGGGTGGGCAGGGCCGAGGCGGGATCGAAGACGATGCGGCACTGTGGTATGGCCAGTTGCAGTTTGTTGAATGCCGTTTCAGTGATCAGCGTATGGTAGATGTTCAGATCGCGCAGGGCGGGGAATTTGGCGAGCGTGTCGATGGCCGCGTCGGTTAGGTTGGCCGTGTCGAGGCGAAGGAGTACGAGATTTGGAAGCGCTGGCTGAAGCAGCGCGAGGCCTTTGTCGGAAAGGCCCGTGTAGTCGAGGTTGAGTTGTTTGAGCGCGGTGAGACGGGCGAGGTGCGGCACGGCGTCATCTTCGATGCGCGTCCGCGCGGCTTCGAGATGCGTGAGCTTGGTGAGGGCCGCCAGATGGGCCAGACCTTTCGCGCCTATCTTGTTGTAGCTGATGTTGAGCGATTCGAGTTCGGTGAAGCCGGCGAGGGCTTTCATGGTGTCGTCGGAGATGTCGGTGCTGAGGAGATCCAGGCGCCGAATGTTTTTCAGCGCCGCCAGCGACAGTATGCCGGTGTTGGTGACGTCAGTATAGGCCAAGCGGAGGTTTTTCAGATTGGCGAGCGTGGCGATTTGCGCGGCCCCTGCGTCATTGACGGGAGCGTTGGCAACGTCGAGGTCTTCAACGGTGGGGACGGCATTTAGTCCGGAGCCTTTTACCAGCGTGTGATTGAGCGTGAGGCGCTGGAGATGTTTCAACGCGGCCAGGGGAGCGAGGCCTTTGTCGGAGACCATGGTGTGGCCGAGATCGAGGTCGCGCAGGCCGGTGAGCTTGGCGATGTTGGCCATGCCGCCGTCACCGATTTCCGTAGTGTTGAGGCGGAGGCGTTCAAGCACGGGAAGGGCGGCCAAGTGCACGAGTTGAGCTTCGGTGACGGGCGTGCGGGAAAGGTCGATGGAACGGATCTGGCCGGCTTCCGTGCTGGAGCGGCCGCCAAGACGTTCGATCCACGCGGCGATGGCGCTTACCGTTTTTGCGGCGGGCGCGGAAGTGCGTAGCGTCGAGTCCGTTGACGCGGGCGCGGACTCCTGGAAAGCGATCTGCACGCCGGGCACGGCGGCGCGGAAGTCTTCAATGCCGTTGCGGGTGACGCGGGTGTAGCGGAGGTCGAGCGTGGAAAGATTCTTCAGCGTCTTCAGTTTTGCGAGGCCGGCGTTGGTGATTTGCGAGCGGTAAAGATTGAGCTCGGTGAGCTGCGTCATGCGGGAAAGCGTTTCCATCGATTCATCTGAAAGCTGCGCGCCGAGGAGGTTGAGAGTATGGAGATTAGTAAGATTGCGCAGATGGTCCACGCCGCGATCCGTTATCTTGAGGCCGTAAAGATCGAGCACTTCGAGTGTTTTCAATTGCGCGAGGTGGCGGAGTCCATCGTCCGTGACGAAGGTGTCGCGGAGGCCGAGTTGGCGCAGTTTGGACATGCCGGTGACCGAGGCGAGACCGGCGTCGGTGACGGGCGTGTAGCTTAGGTCGAGCTTTTCGGCGTTGACGAAGGGGGCCAAGGCTTCGCCCTTAACTTTGGTCATGGCGAAGCGCAGTTCGCGGAGTTGCGTGAGGTTGGCAAACTGCTTTAGGCCTTTATCCGAAACGTTTACGTTGGTGAGGAAGTGGAGCGAGAAGCCAAGTTTGTCGAGCTTGGTCAGCGTGGCGAGAGCCTTTAGTTCGTCGTTGGCGTCGAGCGTGGAGCCGGCGCCTGGATTGAAGATCGTGCCGGGAAGGAGAAGTTCGCGCAGCTCGGTGCAGGGGCTGAGTTTGTTGAGGTCTTTGTGATCGATGATGGTGCCGATGAGGTCGACGGCTTCCAGGCGGAAACTGTCTTTCGGGAGTTGGCTTGGGTCGTTGATCCAGGCGGCGGAATTGGGCAGGCGGACACGGCCGCCGAATTGGAGAACCCATTCGGCGGTGGGAAGATCCGTTTGCGCCAGTAACGGGAGGGCGAGGAGGAAAAGCAGGATTCGCACTACTCGTAGCGTATCGCAGCTACCGCTTCTGTTGCTTTTCCAGGGTGTAGAGGTAATACTGTTCGCGTTCGGCGACGTACTCGCGATAGCCGGCGGGATCGATGAAGGGATTGGGGCTGCCGGGCTTCAGCTTTTTGTGTTTTTCGACCATGCCGTAATAGTTGCCGTGGGCGCCGAGGAACAGATCGCATTCGAGCGACTTCAGGACGCGGAAGGTACGGGCGTAGTCGGCTGCCATTTCGGGGTAGTCTTTGTTGTTGACGAGTTGGAAACCGGGGTTGACGTTGGGACTGCCGATGATGACCGCGTTGAGCAGTTTGCCTTGATCGTTAACCTGGAGCGTCCAGGTTGTGTTGCCGCGGGTGTGACCGGGTGTGAGATGGGCGCGGAGTTTAGCTTCGCCGAGTTCGACGATATCGCCATCCTTCAAGACTTTGTCGACTTTGCAGGGCTTCCAATCGGCTGTGTAGAGATACTGGCCTTTGCCGCCAGAGCTAATGACTTTATCGTCGCCTTCCATCACGTAGACCTTCGCGTTGGTAAGTTCTTGCAACAGCGCGAGGCCCTCGACATGATCACCGTGGGCGTGGCTGGAAAGAAGGATTTTAACGTCGTTGAGTTTGAAGCCGAGCGTTTCCACGTTGGCCCGGATGATCGGCACGGTGCGCTCAAAACTGGCGTTGATAAGGATATGACCTTTGGTGGAGGTGACGAGGTAGGTGGAGAGGCCTTTGGAACCGACGTAGTAGAGATTGCCGGCGATATGGTGGGGCGGGAATGGTTCGTCCCAATCGTTTTGCGCGAATAGCGGCAGGGCGAGGAGCGGGAGAAGGCGGAGTAGCATCGTTTAGGATTGTAGCTTTGTGAGGATGGCTGCGAGGTTCGCGGCGGCGTGGGCGAACGGATGTTGTTGCGCGTAGGTCTGGACGGCCCGGCCCTTCGCGTGGAGATCGGATTGGTCGAGTTGTTTAAGTTCCGACAGGAAAGTGTCTCTATTGGCGACGGCGCCGAATTCGGGTTGCGTGACGGTGCGGGCGCCGGCGTGAGGCCGTAGGATTCTTGGCGCGAAGGGAAGACGTAGAGATCGGCGGCGGAGAAGTAATTTTGCTTCTGGGCGCCATGTACGTGGCCAGGGAAGAGGACGTTTGTTTTTTGAAGCTTGGCGGCTTCGGAGCGGAGTAGAGCTTCGTGGTTTTGGCCGTGCATATAGGCCGCGCCGCCACAGATTAGCGCGTAGACTTTGGGATAGGCCGGTTGACGTTCCCAGTCTTTGAGCGCATCGAGAAGCAGTTGCTGGTTCCTCTCGGGCGACAGGCGGCCGAGCGGCAGTAGAACAAGGGCGTCAGCGGGAATCCCCAGGTTCTTCCGGGCTTCTTGCTTTTCGATGCGTGGGAGAGTGGGCGGCGCGCCCCAGGGATTCACATGGATTTTCGCTGGGCTCGTTTGTGGGTAGCAGCGGAGGATGATCTCTTTCATCGCCGGTGAAGGAACGATGTGGGCGGCGGAGTATTCGACGCAATCGGACTGCTTTTGAAAGATCGGTTGGAGGACATCGGGGTAGAGAGCGCCGAGTTTCCGGTGGAGCGCGACCAGGGTTTCCGGCTTGAGCCATTCGCGGCAATAGATGGCGGCGATGTAGGCGACAACATCGACGTGCCATACCGTTGCGATTTGGTAATTTCGCAACGCTTTGAAGTTGCCTTCGTGGACGCCGCTTCGAATTTACGGGAGAACCGGGCGTACGAACTGGTATCGAAATGCGCAATTTCGCGGCCGGTGACGGATTGGGGCGTGAAGAGCGCTAACTCGAACGGCTTTGTTTTCGCCCATTCGGCCGACAGCATTTCGCAGACCGCCGCGCCGCCGCCCAGCGGAGCATGTTCGCCCGCGAAGCCGCCATGCGCGGCCGTATAGAGCACCTTCACCGGACGAACTGATCGACGAAGGATTCGCCGAGACCGGTCTCGATGTAGTGCTTGCGGCACATATCGATCTTGGTGAAGACATCCTCGAAACCGGTGTGGCGGCCCTGGTCATCGACATAGTACATGCAGCCGAAGATGTGGAAGAAGGTGATCATCTCGTCGGCCGATTCAACGGTCAGCGTGTGGGTTTCGCCGGGCGGTTCAAAGATGTAGTCACCGGCTCGCGCAACCCAATCGTGTTCCAGATAGCGCCAGGAGCCTTTAATGACATAGCCGTGCACCGGAGCCGGATGGCGGTGACGGCTGAGAACGCCGGCCTTGCGGACGCGCAACAGATTGCACCACTGGCCCTGGAGGGTGTTGAGCATCAGCGGGCGGAACCAGACGTTGGGCGCTTGCGGAACCCAGACGCGTTCGTCATCGGGAACGGCGGTGGCGACAATTTGAGCGGGCGAGAGGGGATGGGTGGTTTGGGTCATTGTCATTACACGGCGAGGTAGCCGCCATCAATCGGGAGGATGACTCCGTTGATGAACGAGGCGGCTTCGGAACACAAGAATAACACCGGTGGAGCGATCTCCTCGGGGCGGCCCCAGCGCTTCATCGGGCAGCGGTCGAGAATGGGAGCCGCGCGCGCCGGGTCGTCTTGCAGCGCTTGTGTAAGAGGGGTGGCGATCCAACCTGGCGCGACGGCGTTGACGCGTATGCCATCGGCGGCCCAGGCGACCGCGAGGGATTTGGTTAACTGGCCGATTGCGCCTTTGGAGGCCGTATAGGCGGGCACTCGCGGGCCGCCGAAGTATGTCCAGAGCGAGGCGATGTTGACGATTGCGCCATTCGACGCGGCCAGCTTTTCATGCGCCTCGGTGCAGAGCCGCATGGCGCCCGTCAAATTTACGTCGATGACTTGTTGGAAGACATCGATACTGTATTCGTCGTCACGGCGGACGATGCCGGCGGCGTTGATGAGGAAATCGATTCTGGGGAGTGTGGCGACGAGTTGACGGCAGGCGGCGGTATCGGTGACGTCAAGTTCGGAAAAGCGGAGATTCGCTTCGCCATGCGGCAGCGTACCGAGTCCGGCGGCGTGGACGAAAGCGCCGGCGGCGGTAAACGCTCGGGCTATGGCCAGGCCGATGCCGGAGGTGCCGCCGGAGACGAGAGCGGTTCGGCCGGTGAATGAGAACATGCAATATCAGAGTAGAACGGGAGCGATGGACGAAAAAATTTCGACGATACGAAAGAGCTACTTGTCCGGTGAATTGGATGAGGCGAATTTGGACGGCGATCCGATCGCGATGTTCGCCGCGTGGATGAACGCGGCAATCGCCGCTGGGATTGAAGAGCCGAACGGAATGGCATTGGCGACGGCTTCAGCCGACGGCGCGCCATCGGTGCGAATTGTCCTGCTTCGCGGATTCGACGAACGGGGCTTCGCTTTTTATACTAATTACGATTCCGCGAAAGGACAGGACTTATTGGCCAATCCACGGGCGGCGATTACGTTCTGGTGGCCACGGTTGGAGCGGCAGGTGCGGATTAGCGGGCGTGTCGAACGAATAGCGCGGCCGGAGAGCGAGGCGTATTTCCACTCGCGTCCGCGCGGCCACCAGTTAGCCGCGTGGGCATCTCCGCAAAGCCGGCCGGTGGCCGGGCGGGCCGAGTTGCAGGCGCGCGCGGCCGACGCGGAGAGGCTGTTTCCCGGCGACGTTCCGCTGCCGGATTTCTGGGGCGGCTATCGCTTGGGGCCCGAACGGATGGAATTTTGGCAGGGCCGGGAGAATCGGCTGCATGACCGGTTTGTGTTTGAGCGGCGGCAGGGAGAATGGACCGTGGCACGACTGGCTCCGTAAACCACGGCGCGGCGAAGGTGATGGCCCATTCGACTCTCGGGGTGCTTTCAACAGCACTTCTACAGGCTGGCCCCTAAAATGTCAGCCGCAGCGCTAACTGAAACGTCCGCGGCAGGTTCGATTGCGACGTGATCCGGCCGAAGTTCGTATTTGTCGGTCCCAATTCCGGCCCGTTGAAGATCGCATGGTTGAACAGGTTGAACGCTTCCGTACGGAACTGCAGGTTCACCCGCTCGACAATCGGAATTGCCTTGATCACCGAGAAATCGATGTTGTAAATCCGGTCGGTGCGATAGGCCGAATAGGATTGTTGGAACATTCGCCGGTTGCGATCGAGCTGTGCTAAGTTGCCGCGTTCAAACCGCGTCGTGTCGAACGCCCGCGCCAGATTCCGTGCATCCCACTGAAGGTCGCCGCCGTAGTAAAGCACGTTGCCGAACTCCACCGGGGCACCCGATTGTAAATTCAAAATTCCAGCCATCTGCCATCCGCAAATTAGGCGGTCGCCCCACGAACCGACGCCGCCGCCAAACGCCTTGCCCTTCCCGAACGGCAACTCATAGGTACTCGAAAATACGAATCGGAAAGGCCGGTCTTCGCCGGCGATGCGGTACTGCAGGGCATTGGAAGCCTCGTATAACCGGTTTGTCGCTTCCAAGAATTTCGACCACTGAAAGTTCGTCAGAAACTGCAATCCGCTCGCGAAGCGTTTGTCCAAACGCACTTGGAACATGTGGAAATTCGAGTAGCCAACAGTTTCGCCGTCGACGAATACGCCATTCGTCGTACCGCTCTCGGCGGCAAATTGCGGATAAGGTCTAAGCAAATTTTCCGTGTTCGTCGTCGCGCCGTTTAGGGGTGTACCCGGCAACAGATTCCGTAATGGATTCGGCACCAGCGCCGTTAGCCGGTCGATGTTCGCCTGATCGCGAACGGGCGAAGCCGACAGAAACTGCTCCGGTACAAAGTTCAGATTCCGATTCACGGGCAGGTTGCGTACATCGGATCCCATATAGCCCATCTCCAGCAGGAGGTTCTTCGCCAGTTCCCGCTGTATATTGAAGTTCCAGCGGTGCGTGATGGGCTGCTTCAAATCCGGGCTGTTGTAGCGCACGCTCTGGCCCAGGAACGTATTGACGCCTCTCGACGATCCGATCGGCTGCAAAATACCCGCCGGAAACGGATTGGCGAACGTCGTCGCCGGCGTCAGGAAGTTGTCGAGCGACGCCACGAGTTGCGTCGTCTGGCTGAACCCGGGCTGTTGTATACCCGCCGTGCCAAAAGTGCTGTAGAAAATCCCATAACCGCCGCGCAGCACCGTCTTCCCGCCCAGGAATTTAGGGGACCAACTGAACCCGAAGCGCGGACTAAAAGCATTGTTCGGCGGGCTGTAAATCGTGCGATCGCTCGAATCCGCGAAGAGGATTCCCCCGACCGGGTTGAACTGCGCCGCCGGCAGCAGCGCCACCGGAGAAGCCGCGTAGTTAGCCTTCGCCGCGTTCGTCACCGACAGTGTGGCGCTCGGGTCGAATCCTCGAGTCGTCCGATTATGCCGCTCGATCGTGCCCGTTTCTTTCTCGTACCGTAAACCCAGGTTCAAGGACAGCGAGCCGCTCACCCGCACGTCGTCCTGCAGGAAAAACGCCAGATACTTGGCGCTCTGCGTGCGCGTCGCATTCACATCGAAACTGCCGCTCGTCGGCAAGCCCAGCAGGAAGGACGCCACATCCTGCCCCAAAGGCGCGCCCGGCGCATTGTCCAACGGCCCGCGTGTCCAGGCATTTGTAAATGCGTACAGCCCCGACGAGTTCCCAAAACTGTTTGAACTCTCCCGCTGCGCCCGCAGGTCGGTCCCGAACTTCAACGTATGCCGGTTCAGAATCTTCGTCGCCGCCATAAAGATTTGGTAGTTGTCGAACGGCGTTCTATCGCCGCCGGAATCGCCAAAATCCGTAATGTTGCCAAAGTCGATTCGCGGCAGCACCAGCTTTGCGCTCGAAGCCTTTAATGAAGCCGGCAGGCCCAGCGTTGTAAAGTCAAAGCCGTCGTGCGGCCGAATGCCCGCCTCCACGAATCGCGTCCAGTTCAGACGTGTATTCAAGAACAAAGTCGGGCTCAAAGTATAGACGTCGTCAAACGTCACGCCCCAGTTGGTGCGCAACAAATTGTTTCCCGTCGCGATATTGTCGAACCGGTTCCCGCGGTTCTCCACGCGGTCGTTATACCGGCCGGACAGGAAGAACTTATGCCGGTCGGAAACGTTCACATCAATGCGTCCCATGAACGACGAGAACACGTCGGAACGCACGGCATTATTGAAATAGTTGTTCGTCCCGTCCGCGGTGCCCGCCGTGTTCGGCAACGGCATGAACTGCAGGAAGTTCTTGGCGATGGGGCTCAGCCGGTTCGCTGGAATGCGATTGCCGGGGAACACCTGCCGCCGGATGCGGCCGCCCTCAGTCACGCCGGTCGTTGGGTCATAAAGCTGATAAATACTATTCACCGCCAACAACTGCGAGAAGTCGCCATTGCGCTGCGCCTCGGTCGGCACGGTGGAAAAAGTCGGCTCCGGCTCCGATTGCCGGATGCCCTCGGAACCGAAAAAGAAGAACAGCTTGTTCTTCCCGTTGATCAGTTTCGGAATCATAACCGGGCCTCCCACCGTCAGTCCATATTGGTTGAAGCGCGTCACCGGCTTTGTCTGCCGGTTCGCGTTCGTGAAGAACGGCGTCGCCTTCAACCGCTGATTTTGATGGAACTCATAGAGCGACCCATGAAAGTCATTGGTGCCGCCCTTCATCACCACGTTCACCGTGCCTCCGCCCGTATTGCCGTACGCGGCGTCCGGCTGGAACGCTTCCACTTTTATCTCCTGCACCGCGTCCACCGGCGGGTTGTAGGCCACCCGGCGATTCCGCGTCATGTCCGGCGATCCGTCCAGCAACAGCTCATTTGTCTGTCCCTGTCCGCCGCCCATCGAGAAGCCCGACGGCCCCGCGTTGTCGAAGGGTCGCGTGAACCGCGGGTCCGATGTCGGTGTCACGCCGTAGGAGAGTTGCGCCAGCGTCAACGGCGTGCGCCCGTTCATCGGCATCGTCGCAATCTGCCGCTCGCTAATCACTTGGCCCACCGAAGCCGAACTCACCTGCAACATCGCCGCATCGGCGGAAACGGTAATCGCATCCGCCTGGCTGCCCAATTGCAACGCAACATCAATCGCCAGCCGCATGTTCGTGCCAACCGTGATCCCTTCCTGCACGTGCTTCTTGAATCCGCCATGCTCGGCCGTCAGCGTGTACGGCCCGGGCGGCAGAAACGGCAGCGAGAATTCGCCTTCGCCCCCGGTTGTCGTCTCCGCCTTGGCGTTGGTGTTCTTCTCAATCGCTTGGATTTTCGCGCCGGCTATCGCGGCCCCGCTCGGGTCCGTCACCCGGCCCGAAATCGTCGATCTGAATTCCTGCGCGCACGCAATAGCGCACGACAAGCCTACGAGGGCTGGCAGCCGATTCATATTCCTACTCCTGAAGATTTGTTCGCGGACCCGTAACGCCCGCGATTACTCCAAACTATAACCCAATTTGTTTAGGACCTGGCGGAAATGAAGCCGTAACAATCGTTTGCTAGACTGATGTCAGTCCGCTTCAACCCTCAGGCTTGGTACTCTTTATGGTCAAAAAAACACTACTCGTTGCTATATTCCTTCTCAGCCTCCCGGCGGGTTTGCTTGCCCAGGCTGTCGCTGGTTTTGGCGGCATCTCGGGCGTCGTCCGCGATGCCACCGGCGCTGTCATCCCAGCCGCTAATGTCATCGTCGAGAACACCTCCAAAGGCATCCGGCGCACTCTCACGTCCAATGAAGCCGGCGTATTCGCCGCCCCGGCCCTCGTCCCCGCCCCGGGCTACGCCGTCCGCGTCAATAAGGACGGCTTTCAGGCTTTTGAAGTCAAGGACATCGAAGTTCAGGTCGGCCAGAACGTCAACATCAACGTGCCGCTCTCCGTCGCCGGCGCCGCCACTCAGGTGGAAGTTTCCGACGCCGCTCCCATCGTCGAACAAACCAAAACGGGCATCTCGCAGGTCGTCAACAGCAAGCAGATCCAGGATCTGCCCATCAACGGCCGCCGCGTCGACGCCTTCGCCCTTCTTACTCCGGCCGTCGTCTCCGATGGAACTTTCGGCCTCATCAGCTTCCGCGGAATCGCTGGCGGCAACGCCTTCCTAACCGATGGCAACGACACCACCAATAACTTCTACAACGAGAACGCCGGCCGTACCCGCATCACCACCCAGATCTCCCAGGACGCCGTCCAGGAGTTCCAGGTGCTCACCAACGGCTACTCCGCCGAGTTCGGCCGCGCCTCCGGCGGCGTCATCAACACCGTCACCCGCTCCGGCGGCAACAACCTTCACGGCACCGGCTACTGGTTCTTCCGCAACCAGGATTTCAATGCCCGCGACCCGTACTCGACGGTTAACCCCGAAGAGCGCCGCGATCAGTTCGGCGGCTCCATCGGCGGACCCATCAAGAAGGACAAGCTTTTCTACTTCGTCAACCTCGAAGCCACCCGCCGTAACTTCCCGCTGGTGGCCTCGCTCACCCAGCCCCCGTTATTTAACGCGAGCGGCGCCTTCGTGGGTACTTGCGCGGCCACCGCGTCCCAATGCCAGGCGGCCCAGCAGTTTCTACAGCGGCAATTCCAGGTGCTGGAACGCACCGCCAACTCCGAGCTAGGCTTCGCCAAGCTCGACTGGCGCCCCACCGAGCGCAACGCTGTCAGCCTCTCGTTTAATTACCTGCGCTGGATTTCGCCCAATGGCATCCAGACCCAGGCCGTGCTCAACAACGGTAACGGCGTCGGCAATAACGCCAACTCCACCGTCCGCACCCGCTACGGCCGCGCCTCCTGGACCTATATCCCCACCAACACCGTCGTCAACGAAGTCCGTTACGGCTGGTTCAAGGACCGCCTGTTCGACGATGTCTCCGAGTCGCTAATCCCCGCCCTCACCGGCCGCGTCCAGATCAGCGTCCAAGGCCAGGGCAACCTCGGCGTCGCCGACGCCTACCCCCGTTTGAACCCCTCGGAGAACAAGCACCAGATCGCCGATAACCTCACTTGGACCGCGGGCAAGCACACCATCAAGTTCGGCGGCGACTTCGTCAGCGCCCGGGATTACAACGACATCCTCCGCAACCAAAACGGGACTTACAGCTACCCCACCTTTACGGCCTTCGCGCAGGACCTGACCGGTAATACCACCGGCGCCAAGCGCTGGCAGAGCTACTCCCAGCGCTTCGGAAATTCGGTGGTCGACACCACCATCCGCGACGTCAGCTTCTACGCCCAGGATCAGTACCGTGTCACCCAGCGCCTCACCCTCAACTACGGCATTCGGTACGAATACCAGAGCTTCACCCAGCCGCGGATCGTCAACCCGGATTACGCTTCCCAGACCGGCAACATACCGTCCTATGGCAAGAACTTCGCCCCGCGCCTCGGCCTTGCCTACGCGATGAACAATAACAGGACTGTTCTCCGCGCCGGCTACGGCGTCTTTTATGCCCGGACCCCCGGCGGTCTCATCAACACGCTCCATCTGGAAAACGGAGTAGTCCAGAAGCAGATCAGCCTCAACAGCGCCGTCCCCGCCGATCTCGCTCTCGGCCCCGTGTTCCCCAATAAGCTCGCCGGGATTGACCGGAATCCACCGGCCGGCACCATCGACATCTCGGTGGCCGACCGCAATCTCCGCAACCCGTACACCCAGCAAGGCGACGTCGGCATTGAGCACGAGATCACCCGTGATCTTGGCCTCACCGTCTCTTACCTGTGGAGCCGCGGCGTCCAGCTTTACACCGTTCGCGATCTCAACGTCGGCGCCCTGGGCCCCGATGTCACCTACCGCATTAACGATACGTCGGGCACGCAGGTTGGCAGTTACACCACGCCCACGTACCGGTTGGCCAATAGGGTCGATACCCGGTGGCGCGGCGTCGGCCAGATCGAAAACGGCGGCCGCAGCTACTACGACGCCATGGTAGTCCAGATGCGCAAGCGTTTTTCGCAAATGTGGGAGGGTTCGGTGGCCTACACCTGGTCCCACGCCATCGACTTAAACCAAAGCGGCGGTAACAACAACATTTTCTTCTCCGGCCGTCCGTTCAATCTGATGAACGGCGACTACGCTCTCGATAAGTCGAGCTCGGTTCTGGACCAGCGCCACCGCTTCGTCGGGACCGCCATGTTTACGCCCAAGTTCACAAAGAAGACCGATTGGTTCTCCAAGTATATCGTCAACGGCTGGCAGCTCTCCAACATCTTCACCGGAGCCAGCTCCCAGCCCGCCACGCCCTCCATTTTCGTCAGCGGCAACCCCTTCGCCGGCGCGGCGTTCAACACCTCGCTTAACGGCTTCGGCGGTTCCACCCGCGTACCCTTCCTGCCCGCGGCCAGCCTGGACATCGATCAGATTGTCCGCCTGGATTCGCGCCTCTCGAAGATCTTCGCGCTCACCGAGCGCTACCAGCTCTTCCTAAACTTTGAGGCGTTCAACGTCTTCAACCACGTGTCGGACACGTCGGTGCTCACCCAAGCCTACCAGGCCAACGCCGGCGTCTTGAATCCCACTGCCCGCCTCGGCGAAGGCTCCGCCAGCCAGGGCTTCCCGGACGGCACCAACGCCCGCCGCGCCCAGTTCAGCGTCCGTTTTGTCTTCTGATTAACTCGCGCAAAACGGACTCGGCCGCGGCTGGGGTAGGGGGAGAGTTCGGCAACGGTTGGAGGCCGCGACCGGCCTTTGCGCTTCTGATGCGCCCGCTGTGTTACTTCAACTCGCGAATCCGAATTTCCACGGCCGTCCACTGCGGCCGCCCCTCTTCGTCCGTCGTGCGATAGAACAGCCCGCTGTTCCCGCCCGGCGCATTTTTCCACTCCCATTCCAACTCGAAATCCCCAAACTCCCGCACCGACATCACACTGGAGTTGCGATTCCCCGGCGTCCCGGGCGTTCCCTCCCGGTTCACTGTAAGCGCTCCGTCCTTCACAGTGTAAGCGCTCCGTCCTTCACAGTCCAAACCGGATTCGCCGGGCCGCGAAAGCCCTTCCATCTTTCGAGTGTCTTTCCGTCAAACAGCGAGGTCTACACGCCATCCGCGGCAAATGGGTTTTATCCCCCGGCGCCCATAGCCTTCGCCTTTTTCTTCACATGCCCCTGCGCATCGGTGTTCCAGCCCTGCGATTGAAACGCCAGGAACACGCCCACCCACTTCTCCGGTTTGCCCCCCTCGGCTGGAAAATGTAAGGCCAGCGCGCCGTCTTGCCAAATGCCATCGTCTTTTTTGAAGCGCGGCACGTTGCCCTGGTTCATATGTATGTCGTGAATCCCGGAGCCGGGATCGAAGTCGAAGTATTTATCGCGCTTGTTCTTCTCCGGTCCCCACGCCTGCCCAAATGCGTAAATACGCGGCTTGTCGGCGTGAATCGCGTCCATTACCGCTTCGTCAATCGCATCGCCCAGATCGTTCTTCGGCCCCGGCTTAATATTCGGCAGTACCTTCATATCGCTCTGCTTGAACATCCCGCCGCGTACGAAGTCCAGCGCCAGCCCGCCCGCTTTACTGGGCAATGGGGTGAAGCCGTCCTTCAGCTTCTTCAACGCGGTCTTCATCTTCGCCGGCAGCGACTCTGTCGTGAAGTAAAGCAACTCCGACGGCTTCTCCTTCGACAAAACATTGACCGCGATCCGATGCTGCGCAACGCCGTCCGTTACCAGAATTTGGTAGTGATCATTATTGGTTTTCGGCCGCAGGCGATGAAGCACCGCGCCCTTTAAAACTCCATAGCGATTCAGTGGCACAAAAGTTCTCCTCCTCACATAGTGGGCACGCTCCCCCCACCGTTTCATGTATAGTCCTTTATATGAGCCGATTCGCGCTCAGGGCCTTGTTCTGCCTCAGCCTGTACGCGCAAGCGCCCGAGCTCCTTCTCGTCAATAAATACTGCATGGGCTGCCACAGCAAGGCCGCCAAGGCTGCCGACCTGGTTCTCGAAGCGGCCGGCGCTCCCGCCGAGCATCCCGAAATATGGGAAAAAGCGCTCCGCCGTCTTCGCGGCCGCACCATGCCGCCCGTCGGCATTCCGCGCCCCGCCGAACCCGTTTATACCGCCGCCATCCAATCGTTGGAAACCGCCCTCGACAACGTTAAACCCAATCCCGGCCGCTCCGACACCTTCCGCCGCCTCAACCGCACCGAATACCAAAACGCGATCCGCGACCTCCTCGCCGTCGATGTCGATGTCACGAACCTTCTCCCCACCGACGAATCCAGCCACGGTTTCGACAACATTACCGTCGGCGATCTTTCGCCCACTCTTCTCGAACGCTACCTCTCCGCCGCCCGAAAGATCAGCCGTCTCGCCATCGGCATTCCCGCTCGGGCGCCCGGGGGCGAGACCTTCAACCTGCCGCCCGATCTCACCCAGGAGGAACAATTCGACGGTCTCCCGCTCGGTACCCGCGGCGGCAAATCGCTTCGCTATACCTTTCCGGTCGACGCCGAATATGAGGTGCAAATCCGCCTCGCCCGCGACCGCAACGAACACGTCGAAGGCATCGCCGGCGTCCACGATGTCGAGTTGTTGATCGATGGCGAAAGCGTCAAGCGCTTCACGGTTAAACCTCCGCCCGCCGGTCAGGATCACAGCGTCGTCGACAGGCATCTGAACATCAGGATCCCCATCAAAGCCGGCCCGCATCTGGTCGCCGTCGCTTTTCCCAAACGCACCGGAGCACTGCTCGAAACCGAGCGCCAACCCTATCAGGCGCACTTCAACATGGATCGCCACCCGCGCATTCAACCCGCGGTTTATTCACTAACCTTCAATGGTCCCTACGGCGAACAGCGCCCCGGCGATACACCGAGCCGCCGCCGCATTTTAGTCTGCCAGCCAACGAAGCCCGGCGACGAACAATCCTGTGCCAAAAAGATCGTCTCGACACTCGCCCGCCGCGCCTATCGCCGCCCCGTCACCGACGCCGACCTCCAGGCCCCGCTCCGTTTCTTCAAGGAACAAGCCAACTTTGAAACCGGTATCGAGATGGCCCTGCGCGCCATTCTCGTCAGCCCCGAATTCCTCTTCCGCGTCGAGTCGGATCCCGCCAGTGTCGCCCCTCAAACCGCTTATCGCCTGAGCGATCTTGAACTTGCCACCCGTTTGAGCTTTTTCCTTTGGAGCAGTATCCCCGACGACGAACTGCTCGACGCCGCCATACAAGGCAAGCTCAAGCAACCCGCCGTCCTCGAACTCCAAGTACGCCGCATGTTGGCCGACGCCCGTTCCAGCGTCCTCGTCACCAACTTTGCCGAACAGTGGCTCTATCTACGCAACCTGAATTCCACCACGCCCGATATGCGCATCTTCGCCGGCTTCGACGACAATCTTCGCCAAGCCTTTCGAAAGGAAACGGAGCTCTTCGTCGATAACATCGTCCGCGAAGACCGCAGCATTCTTGAACTGATCAATGCCAACTATACCTTCGTCAACGGCCGCCTCGCCAAGCACTACGGCATTCCGAATATTTACGGGAGCCGCTTCCAACGCGTCGATTTCGGCAAGGACAGCACGCGCGGCGGCCTTCTCCGCCATGGCAGCATCCTGACCGTCACCTCCTACGCGACGCGCACGTCGCCGGTAATTCGCGGCAAGTGGGTTCTCGAGAACATCCTCGGCGTGCCTCCGCCCCCGCCTCCGGCCTCCGTCCCCGCGCTGCCGGAAAAGACCGGCACCGGCAAGCCGCAATCCATGCGCGAGCGTCTTGCCGAGCACCGTGCCAACCCCGCCTGCTCGGGCTGCCATCAACTTATGGACCCCATCGGATTCGCACTCGAAAATTACGACGGCGTTGGCCGTTGGCGCGCCACGGAAAACTCGAAGCCCCTCGACGTTGCCGGCGGCCTTCCCGATGGCAGCAAGTTCACCGGTGTGGATGGCTTGCAACAGGCCCTGTTGAAACGTCCCGAAGTCTTCGCCGGCACCTTTACCGAAAAACTTATGACCTACGCGCTGGGGCGCGGCGTCGAAATTACCGACGCCCCCGCGGTACGCAAAATTGTGAGAGAAACTAAGGATAGGGATTTCCGTTTCTCGTCCTTCATCCTGGGCATCGTCAACAGCACTCCGTTTCAAATGAGGAGATCGTCATGATAATTACTAAAAAGGCCCTTCCGCGCCGGACCATTTTACGCGGCCTCGGCACATCGCTCGCCCTGCCGCTGCTTGATGCGATGGTCCCGTCCATGACGGCGCTAGCCGCCACGCCCGCGAAGCCAGTGCGCCGGATCGGGTTCGTCTATATCCCCATGGGCGCGTATCGCAAAGAGTGGACGCCGGCCAGTCCCAGCGGCCCGCTCGGCGAACTCACGCCCACGCTCAAGTCCCTCGAATCCGTCAAGGACTACCTCACCGTCGTCACCAATCTCGAACTCCGCAACTCATACCCGGGCACCCACGCCACGTCCAACGCCGGCTTTCTCTCCGCCGCCACGGCCAAGTGGACGGAAAGCACGGACTACCATCTGGCCACTACCGCCGACCAAATCGCCGCCCAGACCATAGGGCAGGCCACGCGCCTCCCCTCGCTCGAACTCGCAATGGATCTGTTGACGACAGTCGGACAGTGCGACAACGGCTACGCCTGCGTCTATCAGAACAATCTTTCCTGGTCTTCCCCCACCACACCGCTCCCCGCCGAGGCCCATCCGCGCGTCGCCTTCGAACGCCTCTTCGGCGAAGGCGGGCCGGCCGCCGACCGCCGCGCCGAACTGCACAAGGAATCGAGCCTTCTCGATTGGGTCCGTGAAGACATCGCCCGCCTGCAGAAAAAGCTCGGCCCCAGCGATCGCGGCAAAGTTTCGCAGTATCTCGATACCGTCCGCGAAGTAGAACGCCGCGTGCAGAAAGCGGAAGCCGAAGCCGCCAATTCGAATCTCAAGGATCTTGATCGCCCCATCGGCGTCCCGGCCTCCTATGCCGATCACGTCCGCCTGATGTTCGACCTGCAGGTGCTCGCGCTTCAGGGCGACGTCACCCGTGTCATCACGTTCCAATTAGCCCGCGAAGCGAGTACGCGCACGTACACCGAAATCGGCGTGTCCGATCCACACCACCCGCTCACGCACAATGGCGGCGACCTCGAAAAGCTCGCCACTGTCGCCAAAATAAACGCTTATCACGTGTCGCTCTTTTCGTACTTCCTCCAAAAGCTCAAGGCGACTCCAGATGGCGACGGCACGCTGCTCGACCATACGACATACCTCTACGGGAGCGGCATGGGCGACGCCGACAAGCACGATCACACCAACCTCCCCATTCTCGTTGCCGGCGGCGGCAGTACAAAGGGCGGCCGCCACATTCGCTATGATCAGGCGACGCCGCTCGCCAACCTTCACCTCACCATGCTGGAAAAAGCCGGTGTTCGCCTCGACAAATTCGCCGACAGCAAGGCGAAAGTAAAGGAACTCCTGGAGCCGCTTTCGTTGTGAAAATTGCCGCATTCATTGTCGCTGTAACGGTAAGCGCCGCGCCGCCGGTTTCGCTGGCCGACGCCGCGAAGCGCATGGACCGTCCGGCAATCCAGACGCTGCTCAACCAGAAAGCCGATCCGAACACAGCTCACCCCGATGGCACGACCGCCCTGCACTGGGCCGCGCATCAGGACGACCTTGAAACCGCCCGTCTGCTGTTGAAATCCGGCGCCAACGCCAAAACGGCTAACCGCTATGGCGTCACCCCGCTGTCGCTCGCCTGCACCAACGGCAACGGCGCCATGGTGGAACTGTTGCTCAAAGCCGGTGCCGACGCTAATGGCACATTGCCGGGCGGCGAGACGATGTTGATGATCGCCGCGCGTACCGGCAAAGTAGAGGCGGTCCGCGCGCTGATCGCCGCTGGCGCGGACGTCAACGCCAAGGAATCGCGCGGCGTGCAGACCGCGCTTATGTGGGCCGCCGCGGAAGGCAACGGCGAGGCCGTCGGCGCGCTGCTTCACGCCGGAGCCGAGTTGAACACACGCGTCGATTCCGGTTTCACGGCCTTCCTGTTCGCCGTTCGCGAAGGCCGCATCGGAGTCGTTCGGACGCTTCTGAAAGCGGGTGTCGACGTAAATGAAACCGTGCAACCCGGGCTGCTATCGGGCAAGAAATTTGCTCAGGTCCGCGCGGGGCCCCGCGCCGGTACCAGCGCGCTGATGCTCGCCGTCACTAACGCCCATTACGAACTCGCCGCCCATCTGCTTGACGCCGGCGCCGATCCGAATGCCGCCACACCCGGCCTGACAGCCCTCCATATTCTTACCGGCGTGCGCAAACCCGGCTTGGGCGATAACGATCCTTCTCCCGATGGCTCCGGCAATATGAACAGCATCGAGTTCGTGCGCAAGATGGCGGCCAAGGGCGCGGATCTGAATGCGCGGATGACCAAGCGCATCGGTATCGGGATGACCAGCCTCAACACCCTGGGCGCCACGCCATTCTTTATGGCCGCCCGTAGCGCCGACGCGGAACTGATGCGCGTGCTAGCCGACCTTGGCGCCGATCCGAAGATTCCCAATGCCGACAACTCCACGCCGCTAATCGCAGCCGCAGGTCTCGGCACGCGTTCCCCGGGTGAAGACGCGGGAACGGAAGCTGAAGTATTGGAAGCGCTGCAAGTGGCGCTCGATCTCGGCAACGACATCAACGCCGTGGATAACAACGGCGAGACCGCCATGCATGGCGCGGCGTATAAAAACTATCCGAAGGCCGTCGAGTTCCTCGCCGCCAAAGGCGCCATGCGCGAAGTGTGGGACAAGAAAAATAAGTTTGGCTGGACGCCGCTGCGCATCGCCGAGGGTTACCGCTTTGGCAATTTTAAGCCGTCATTGGTCACCGTCGCCGCGTTTCACCGCATTATGGGCGTCCAGTAGAGCGGCGATCTCTTCGTGGCCGCGCCGCGGTGCAACGGCAGTTCGGCATTTTCTATCTCTCCTTTCCGCGCAAAATGGCGTAGCGGCGTCGCGTCTAGCCAATCGCGGTGATTGGGGTCTCCCGCAACGCATACCGGTGAGCGCAATAATGAGGATGGGGTTATTTATGCTTGATTGGACAACTTGCCTAGCCGTCGAACGTCACCCGCAAAAGCTAAGCGGAGCGTGGGTTTTCCGGGGAACGCGTGTGCCTGTCTCCGCGCTCTTCGCAAATCTCGAGGGCGGCGCTACGGTCACCGAGTTCATGGAGTGGTTCCCCGGCGTGTCGCGCGAACAGGTCAATCTGGTTCTGATACACGCTTCCCGCAGCCTGAGTGATCCAGTCCCGGCCTGATGCGCATACTCCTCGATCACAACACCCCCGCGCCGTTGCGCTATTGGCTGATAGGGAATTCCGTGGAGACCGCATTCGAACGAGGTTGGGCTGAACTGACCAACGGCGACCTTCTCGCGGTGGCCGAAGAAGCTGGGTTCGATGTCGTCATAACTACCGACCAAGGAATCCGTTATCAGCAGAATCTCGCCGGCCGGAGCTTTGCTCTCGTCGTGATCGATACGAATGATTGGACGAAGATTCGGAAGTGGAGACCACTCGTTTTGGAGGCACTTACGAAAATTGTTCCAGGCGCTTTCATTGAGGTCGAAATTCCCTACCCGTGAACCGAAAGCCCCTGGCGTCCGCGCTCGCGATGCCGAACATTCGCTTTGGTTGCGCGGAAGCCGTCACTCAACTGCCGGCGGTTACAGGAGCGCTTGGCACGCGTTCCCCGGGTGAAGACGCCGGTACGGAAGCCGAAGTATTAGAGGCGTTGCAGGTAGCGCTCGAACTCGGCAACGACATCAACGCCGTTGACAACAACGGCGAGACCGCCATGCATGGCGCCTCGTATAAAAACTACCCGAAGGCCGTCGAGTTCCTCGCCGCCAAAGGCGCCAAGCGCGAAGTGTGGGACAAGAAGAATAAGTTCGGCTGGACGCCGCTGCGCATCGCCGAGGGTTACCGCTTTGGCAACTTTAAGTCGTCATTGGTCACCGTCGCCGCGTTTCACCGCATTATGGGCGTCCAGTAGAGCGGCGATCTCTTCGTGGCCGCGCCTCTTCGCCCACTCGATTGGTCGCGCCCATGCGGGCTTGCGCGGTAAATCCACCCGCGCGCCGCGGCGCAACAGCAGTTCGACCATCGCGGTGTTTCCGTGTTTCGCCGCCCATCCCAGCGGCGTCGAGCGCTGGTCCTCCTCCAATGCATTTATATCCGCCCCCCGATCCAGGAAAAGTTCGGCATTCTCCACGTCTCCTTTCCGTGCAAAATGGTGCAGCGGAGTCGCGTCCAGCCAATCGCGATGATTGGGATCCATCCCGTGCGCGAACAACAGTTCGGTGATTGCTCCGGTCTTCCCGCCAATCCCCACATTCTTCGCTAGCCTGAATTTTCACGCCAAATAGTCACCTAACTTTTGGGGGCCCTCTACCGAAACTTTATGGTCAGCGGCCGTCCGTCCCACCACGGGACAGGCGTGGATTCTTGGCCGAATCCGGCCTTGAGCAACAACGGATTATGGGCGCGTTTGGGCAGCGTGACTTCGACGCGGCTGGC
>JBJXFL010000153.1:0-3916 GCA_046155405.1 Bryobacteraceae bacterium
ACAAAGTTCGCCCGCACCATCGCCGTCGCGGTCGTGTAGATCTGAAACTCCGGTCCTGTCAATTGCGTCCCTGGAATCCGGTAGGACGGTGAATAGTAACTGAACACCGATGGCGGATGGAACGCCCGTTGTCCCATCTCGGCGCTCAAGTCGGACATAAACGGATAGTCCGCCACGTTGCCTCCGATTGCCCGTAACTGCCGCGTCATAAACAGCGCCGGTTCGGATAGCTTGCCTGAAGTAGACCCGGCTAGCTGCGCCTCCGGGTGCGTCAGAATTGCTTTGACCACCGCTCGCAGATCCCCGCGGATACTGGCGCCGTTGTTCGCGAACACCGCCGCCACATCCCGCACGTAGGTCGCGCTGGGGTTCGAAGTAACCAGCCGCAGAATGAGTTGCCGGCCGACAAACGGTCCCATGTTCGGATGTTGGAAGATAATCCGCAGCGCGTTGTCCACGTCCTCCGCCGCTGTCAACCCCGGCGCCACATCGGTGCGAAGAAACCGCTTCGCGCCCGTGTCGTGGTAGCTCGCCACCGCCTCCATCGGCCGGTCATAGCGCGGTGGATTCGACCCGGTTGGCGGTCCCGGCGTCGTGTCCGGATACGTCCAGCCCGTAAACACCCGCGCCAACTCCAGCACGTCCGCTTGGCCATAGGTCGCGATCGGCTGGCCCGCGCCGTCCAACTTCGGCGTTCCGTCGGGGTTCAACTCCGTCAGTCCCAGCGTAAAGAGCTGTAGTAACTCCCGCGCATAGTTCTCGTTCGGTTGTATCTCGCCGGAGGCCTTCTTGTTGTTCACCATGTCCAGGTACTCGCCCATCGCCGGGTTCAAAGTCATGTCCCGCATCAGGTCGAAATAGTTCGCGAAAGCGCGTTCCTGCAGCAGCCGGATATAGGGAACCATCGCATCGGCGCGCACCAGCTCCACGCCGCTCACCACCCACATCTGCCCTAGCGCCCACGCCACTCGCTGCCGCAGTTGGCCGCTGCCCGACACGGCCAGCCGGAAGAAGTGCTGCTCCGTCCATTCCATGCTTTGCGACAGCAGGCTGTTCGGATAGGTCGCCGCCGGCGCCGCCAGTTGCTCGTCCAGCCAGGCCGTCGCGCCTAGCTGCTTTACACGGTCGAAATCCGCTTGCGTCGGTCCCCATGTGGCCTGCCTCAGAAGCCGCCACAGCGCCTGATCGGCCGCCGATACCTCCTCCGGCGGCGTGACCGGCGGACGCGGCGTCGCGCTCGCCTCGTTCGACCGTCCGCTCATGCCGCTCGCGTTCACCGCCGTCACTTTGTAGTAGTAAGTGATGCCGTTCAGGAGCCCAGTGTCCAGATAGTTAGTCGCGGTCACTCCCGTCGCCTTCGGAACGCTGAGTTCCCCGCCGCTCGTGCCGCGATAGACGTTGTAAGTCAACGCGCCCGCCGCGGCCGTCCAGGTCAAACTCACCTGCCTATCTCCCCCGGTAGCCGCTAGATTCGCCGGCGCCGGAGGCGCTGAAGCGGACCATAGGCTAAACGCAATCGTTGCGGGAATCACTATTCGTGTAAAATGCAAATCTTCCTCCAGATCCGGCCTTCTTCAGGCAATTTCGCCGCCGTTGCCGGTTGTCAACCAGGGCCTTATAAGGTCTTTCCGCAAGCCTATTTGAAGTCAGTAAGTTACAAACGTCACGGCGGCCTTAGCTCTTCCCCGATCGAAGTACCATGTGACGAATTTTCCACATGTAACTTACCGGGCAGGTAATTCTTGCAGTAGCCAAGTGCCGGAGTAAGTAGTCACCTTACCTAGTCGTAAGAACCCGGCTAGAGCGACAGTCGCGGCAGGGCGCTTCCGTTCGATCTACTCTTTGGGTGATTCGCGCAACCGCCAAGTGCCGGAGTAAGCAGTCACCTTACCCGGTCGTAAGAACCCGGCTAGAGCGACAGCCGCGGCAGGGCGCTTCCGTCTCGTTCGATCTACTCTTTGGGTGATTCGCGCAACCGCCAAGTGCCGGAGTAAGTAGTCACCTTACCCGGTCGTAAGAACCCGGCTAAAGTCACGTTCGCATGACGGGCTAGGTCCACCGAAAGCGAGGTGGGGGCGCCAATCGCCGCTACGAAGGGAATCCCCGCCCGCGCCGCTTTGTGCAGTAACTCAAATCCCGCCCGCCCGCTTAGGAGTAGACCCATTTGCTCCAGGGGTAATGCGCCTTGCCGCAGCGCCCATCCGATCAGTTTGTCCACCGCGTTATGCCGCCCAATGTCTTCCCGTACCGCCACCAATTCTCCCGCGGAGTTGAAGAGCGCCGCGGCATGAACCGCGCCCGTCTCTTGGAACTGTCCCTGCTTCGCTTCCAACAGCCCCGGCAGTCCCGATAGCGCCGCGTAAGTCATCCGAAATCCCTTGTCCGCCAACGCCTCGGTGACGGGCAGATCCGGCGAGCCGCAGAAACCGCACGCCGCCGTGGCCGCGCGCGGCCGGCCGAGGTCCAGGTCCACACGCGCCGCCAGCGACACCCGCACCCGGCCCTCCGCGAGCGCCTCGACGGCCTCGACATCGGCCACCGCCTCGATCCGCCCTTCGCTATATAGCAACCCAAGCGCCAGCTCCTCGTCGTGTCCCGGCGTGCGCAGCGTGATGCCCCATGGAGTCATCCGCCGCTGGTCCTTGAACGAATGCTCGATCAGGATTTCGAGCGGCGCCTCCTCCGCCAGCCAGTCGTTATCGGGTCGTGGCCCGCTGGCCGTCCATCTCTCCACCGGCACGCGCCGCGGCATCTAACTCCGCAGCGACTCGAGCAGTGCGATGGCTTTCTTGATGTCGTCCACGTGCGCCAGTTTGGCCTGATGCCGGTCGTCCATATCCTGATCGAGCGCCACTTCCCGCTCGATCGTCAGGGCGCCCGTGTACCCGATTTCCTTCAACGTATCGACAAACGAACCCATCCCAACCGACCCCTCGCCCAGCGGCATCTCCGTTCCCAACGTCCCCGGCTTGCTCTTGTCCGGCCAGTTGCCGTCCTTGCAGTGAACCGAGACGACGTGCTTGCCGACCAGTTTCAGCGCCGCGATCGGTTCGCTGGTGCCGTACAGGATCAGGTTTGCCGGATCGAAGTTGAGCTTGAGGTTGGGCCGGTCGACATCCTCCAGAAATTCGAGCAGCGTCCCGGCCGGCTCCTGCCCGGTCTCGAGCGCGAAAGTGACGTCCTTGTTGGCGCAGTAGTCGCAAATCCGCCGGACCATGTCGCGGACTGGCGCATAGACCGGATCGCCGTGATCTTCCGGAACGAAGCCAACGTGGCAAGCGAAGATCGGCACGCCAATCGCGGCCGTCATGTCAACGACTTCATAGGTACGCTTCTCCCGAGCCTCGCGAGTGGCCGCCGGGATGAAGCCAACGGTGTTCTGGACCGTCGGAGCGTCCGCGTAGCTTTCACCGTCGTAGGCCGCGAAGACCGCGGTAATCGTGAAGTCTTCGTCGGCCAGCGCCTTCCGGTAGACCTCGCCCAATCCGGCGAGCGGCACCGCGCCCGTAAAGCCCAGGTGCCCGCAACGGAGCCCCAGCGACTTTACGGCCCGGATCATCTTGAGAGGCTCGTGATCGCCCCAGAACATCAGACCGACTTCGAGCGGACGCAGTGTGGCCATGACCCAACCAGTCTCGCAACGAGCTACAGAATGTGCAACTGCCGAAGCCGGGCGACTCGCCGGCGCCCCCGATCACCCGCTGGCGGCGAGGCCGTGGAGCGGCGGCTGCGCGGCATGATAGGAGCAACTTGCCGTTGCCCCGATCACCCCCCCAGCGGGTGATGAGAATGGGAATCGGAGTTGCCTCCGCAACGCGCTACAGAATGTGCAACTGCCGGCTCTCCAGTTTGAGCAGGAGTTCCTTCGTGGGCAGGCCGCCGCCGAAGCCGGTCAGCTTGCCATCGCTCCCGATCA
>JBJXFL010000156.1:0-5056 GCA_046155405.1 Bryobacteraceae bacterium
ACTCAACTCCGCCCGTAGTCAAAGCCGGCATTGAAAACAAATGATCCCGGTCATGTTTCGGGACTACCCAGGAAGAAAAAATGCCTCAAAATTCCTGATCCTGAGGCAAACTGCGGAAGTTGGGCTACCATTCCCTCAATCGCGACGAGCATGTCGCGAAACTCGGCGACTCGCCGGTTACCGTTGCGAGATTGGTACCGGCGCTGCGGACCGCATCGTCCTGGCCAGTCAAGGGCACGACTGAAAATTGCGTGCTGTGCAGCCGGAAGGCCCCGGTGCACTACATCAGGCGACGGCGAGAGCGAGCGTCGGCTCCGATTCATTGACGACGGTACGTTTTGCCGGGCGGTCGAACATGCCGCTGAACTGCATGGCGTTGACGACCGATTGGCCGCCGCCATCGTTGGTGAAAAAGCAGAACGAACGTTCGGCGATGCCGCGCACCTGTTCGACGCGGTTCTTCCAATCGTTGAGTTCGGCGGGAGAGTAAGCGTAGCCGCGGTTGGCGCCGTTCGGTGGCTTGGTGGACTGTCGATACTCGTTCCACCACCAGGCGCGTTGGCGCCCGTGGAGACGAAAATAGGCGATGGGGGAGGTAAGGAACGCCGTGGGCGGCATGGCGCGCACATGTTCCGGCTGATCGAGGTTGCAGAAGCCGACGCGGTAATCGATCAACGTACCGGCCGCTTCGGAGGACATCCAGCTTTCGTGGCGCATCTCGGCGACGAGCGGGAATTCATGGAAAGCGCGGCGGAGTTCGATGAAGTAATCGCGGTTTTCCTTGGTAAATCGGAAGGACCAGGGGAACTGCATCAACACGGCGCCCAGGCGTTTGCCGCGTTTGAGTTCGCGGAGCCCGACATTGAACGAATCCACCGCGGCGGCGTCCAACTGACGCTCATGCGTGAAGCGCCGGTGGAGACGGGCGGTGAACTGGAAGCGCGGATTGGCCCGGACCTTTCCCATCCAGAGAAGAGCCAATTCCGGGCGAATGGCGGTTTCGAAGGACGCGGCGATTTCGACCGCGTCAAAGCGCTGCGAGAGAAAGTCCAGGGGGTGGAAACCGCGGGGACGTTGGCGCGGGTAGATCACGCCGTCCCAGTGCGGGTAGTGCCAACCCGAAGGCCCAATGGCCAGGGGTGCATCGGAAACTGCCAGGGAGAATGGAGAAGAAGAAGACCTGACCATTGGGCGCCTCGGATTCGCTCTTTATTCGCCTTTAGTATGCGGGATATGAGAACGGCGGTCAAGTGTTTTCTTCGCTTTTTATTCGCTCTAATTTCTGCCGAAGAAATCGCGAGGGAGACGGAGCGACCAGACTTCATTGCTAAGCGGTTTTGCGTGGCCGCCGGCGATCCAAATGCGGTCCTTTGACACAAAAGTGGAATGTTCGTGCCGCTCTTTCCAGGTAACGCCGGCCGACAGGCGCGTCCAATCCTTACCGTCGGCCGAGTACCAGACGTCCCCCCAATTTTGCTCCGGCACCCGCGACCAGCCGCCGAGGAGCCACATGCGGCCCCGGTAGGTAACGGCCGAAAACCAGATCCGGGGAGACCAGGGCGCCGCGGCGGTAACCTGAGTCCAATTGACGCCGTCCGGCGAAGACCAAACGTCGTTCATAGCCTGATATTCCGGAACATAGTTGCCGCCGCCGAAGACCCAGATTCTGCCGTCGTGAACAACGGCTTGGTGGTAGGCCCGCGGGGCCCATCCGGCGTTAGCGGTGGCGAGGGTCCAAGTGCGGCCGTCGGCGGAGGACCAGACGTCGTTTTTCAGGCTGCGCCGATCGCCGAAGTAGTAATTCTCGGTTCCGCCGATGATCCACATGCGACCGCGGAATTCCACGATCGCGGCGGCGAGGCGCGACGACCACGCGCCGTTGGGGGTCATCCGTTGCCATTTGGCGCCATCGTTGGAAGACCAAATGGCGTTTGAGGCGGAATGGCCCGGCAGGCGGCCGTTGTACCAACCGCCCATGATCCAAATTCGGTTCTTGAAAGCGATGGTCATCGGAAGGTCGCTGTGCAGCCAAGGGGCGTCGTCGGCGATGCGATTCCAGGTCTTTCCATCGGCGGAATTCCACACGTCGCGCGGCGGGGCTTCAAAAGAATTGAACCAACCGCCGAGGATCCAGAGCCGGTCCTTGAAAACGACCTCGCCTTGCGAATCGCGCGCCTGCCAACCGGCCGAGACGGTCGCCTTGACCCAGTCCGGGCCGCGCCTTTCGGCGGCTATAAGAATCGCGAAACCGGCGAGGATAATTGCGGTGATTTTATGCATTAGAATTTTTTTAAAATAGCGTAACCTTTGCCTGCAATGGGACGCTATACTTTCAATCCCCGTTACGACAGGCGGGCGCGTTCACCCCTACACCCAATTGCGCCCGCCTACGAAAAAGCACCGCCTTCGGGCGGTGCTTTTCATTTGGAGGGTGGTCTGGCGTTGGCCGGTCCGCGACGCCGGGTATTTCATTGGCGGATGGCTTGGCATTTATTTCGTCCGGGGGACGGTTCTTTTCATCCACAAGCTCGTTTGGCGTTTATTCGTCCCTTGAGCGGCGCCTTTTATCTACGCGATCGGAGGGCGTTTGGAGCGGGTTCCGTTCAGTCGCGGGCGGAATCCGGGGTGCCGCTCTCGAAAATGTACCGCGAATTTGGCCTAATCGTTGAACATGCCCTCATAAAGCGCGGTGGTGAGGTAGCGCTCGCCGGAATCGGGAAGCACGACGACGATGGTTTTGCCGGCGTTGGCGGGATCTTTGGCCAGGCGGATGGCCACGACGGCGGCGGCGCCGCAGGAGATGCCGCATAGAATGCCTTCCTCCTTGGCGAGGCGGCGCGCCATTTCAATCGACTCCTCATTGGTCACCTGTTCGACCCGATCGACCACCGTGATATCCAGCGTGTCGGGGACGAAGCCGGCGCCGATGCCCTGAATCTTATGCGGACCCGGCTTGACCGGTTCCCCATTCATCGTCTGCGTGATGACGGGGCTGCTGACGGGTTCGACGGCCACCGATAGAATCGCCTTGCCCTTGGTGCCCTTGATGTAGCGGGACACACCCGTTATAGTCCCGCCGGTGCCGACTCCGGATACGAAAATATCGATCTTGCCCTCGGTATCATCCCAGATTTCGGGGCCGGTGGTCCGTTCGTGAATGGCGGGGTTGGCGGGGTTCTTGAACTGCTGGAGAAGGACGTATTTATCGGGATCGCCGGCGGCGATCTGCTCGGCGCGGCCGATGGCGCCTTTCATGCCGAGAGAGCCTTCGGTAAGCACGAGCGTCGCGCCGAACGCTTTCAAGACCTTGCGGCGTTCGATGGACATTGTCTCCGGCATGGTGAGCGTGATGGGGTACCCGCGGGCGGCGGCGACGAAGGCCAGGGCGATACCGGTGTTACCGCTGGTAGGCTCGATGAGTTCCTTTCCCGCTGTCAGCACGCCGCGCTTTTCGGCGTCCCACACCATGGAAGCGCCGATGCGGCACTTGACCGAATAGGCCGGGTTGCGGCCTTCGATTTTCGCCAGCACGGTGGCGGTGGCGCCGTCGGTGACGCGGTTGAGTTTCACCAGCGGCGTTTGCCCGATACTCAACGAGTTATCTTGAAAAATCATTTGCCTCTCCTGTAAAGGTCGGACCGACCGTGGATTATATCTCCCAATTTGGGACGTACTTACTCTGGCGATCCTTCCAAGTGCGAGCGAGATCGGCGAAAGTGGTGTGATCGATAACTCCGGAAATGGAGCGGTCCACGATAGTCCACATATCCGTAAACGGCGTTTCCACGCGTTTGCGGGAGCGCGCGCCGGAGTTGCGCGCCCCCTCAATGTGGCGGAGCACTTCGCCGACGGTAATGGCCTCCGCCGAACGAGCCAGCAGATAACCGCCGTCGGCGCCGCGGCGCGACTCGACGAAGCCGCCCTGTTTCAAGCCGGACAGAATCAATTCCAGGAATTTCTGCGGAATTTTCTGGCGGCGGGCGATGTCGGCGATCTTCACCGGTCCGTTCGAATCCTGCGTGGCTAAATCGAAAAGCGCATGCAGGGCGTATTCACCTTTGACCGAAGTCGTCACTGTCTGAGAGAGGAATCCCTAGTTCCTTATCGAGGTTATCGTAGTTCACGCGGCCGCCGCACGGGGAGCGCGAGGCGTGAGGCCGCGATCGGCCGCTTTGCCCGCTTTTCGATACTCTATGCACTAGCGAATTCGCTAATGCAGGCCGCGCATCCGGCAACTCCGGCCGCCGCACCCGCTGGCGTTTACGCGTAGAATCGGCGTTGGTACCATGAGAGTAACTATGCATTCTCAGGAGTTGTATGAACATCACTCTTAGGACGGAAACCGAGAAGCGCATTAGCGAGAAAATTCGACGCGGCGAGTTCGATAGCGATCTCTTCCAATTCGGCTTCAGAACGATTCATGATAGCGGTGCTGATGCCGTGCCCAAACGATGCGCCGTGGAAGCTGATATTGTGTTCTTTAAAAAATAGTTCACGGACGTGCACGCTCGAGAGTCGTTGAACATGGGCGCTATTTGTCACGACGCGGTAGATGTCGATGAATCGATTAAGGCTATTTCTGCCCAACCCGCCAAAAAGGTAAAACTAGCGAGGCTGCGCCTCAGACCGACGAGTTGTATTGGGTTCAACCGGTAGTTGTCGCATAATCCGAGTAGTGGCTCCGGTCGACGATGGAGAACCGCAAGCGGATCTCGCCAAGGATTTGGGCCGCCGAAGCGGCAGTCGATCCCGAAGGATCGGAGTCATACCGGAGCCGAAATGAGCGTACCACGAAGCGTTGCCGAAGTGTTGGCCGAGCACGTCACCCTCGAGGTGGAAGGAATCGACCGGCTGTATTTGAATGTGTACGTGCCTGCGTTGCAACGGGCCGGAGGAGTGGCCAGTTTCTTCCGCTTCCATCTCGGCCATCGGTTTGCCTCCAGTGCGTTGATGGATCCGATCACCAAGGATTTCATCGCCCGGATGGAGAAGTTTGCCAAACAAGAGTCGGTCCCGATGGTCACCTTTGTCAAGGATCAGCGCAAAGATAAGGTAG
>JBJXFL010000163.1:0-32952 GCA_046155405.1 Bryobacteraceae bacterium
AGACCCACCCAAACCAGCCCCGGCACACACGTTCCCAGTTGTCAACCCTGTTTTGGACGAGTTTTGCAAGTGGGTCCAAACACATTAATATTTATATTTCCCAACGAATGAACCACTTACAAATCCGGCGCCCCGAATACAGTAGACACGCGTGCTACAGTGCAAATTGAGGGGAGCTATCTGCACTGGCAGTTAGCCTCCCCTCACTGTATTTGAGCGGCCATTCGTCTTGGCCAAAAGCCATCGCGGACCGGTCGCCACCGCTCTTTGAAAATTGAATATACACGTCCTAAGCACAAGTGTGTCCACGCATCTGGGGCGAAACGGGACACACTGGGGCGGGCGGGAGGGGGCTATATGATGGGAATAACCCAAGATTTATTGATAAAAATAAACTTACGCGCTGGAGACTCCCAGGAAATAACCCGGCGGAACCCGCGCAAAACCCAACCGCGACCCAGCGGAACCCGGCACAACCCAAAGGAATTCACAACGCACCCGTGGCCAAACACCACTTTCCAGTTGCGAAATGTCACGAAACTGTTATTCTGACCGTAACTGGGATTTTTTGGACAGTCCAGGCTCCTGAATTGCCACTCGTCCCGTTTCGACTCAATCAATCGGGCGTCTCCGCTAAAGGGGGTTGTCGTTGGGGAAAGGGTCTCTCTAGCGGAGACGGCACCGTTGATTGAATATACGATCCACCTCGGAAAACGTTCCGTGGAAGTTGACGATTATTCCGCCATTTTGTTCACCCGGTCGATCTCCTTCAACAGCCGATCGAAATCCGTGAATGGGTCTCCTCCGCGTTGCGCCCAGCGTACCCGGCCCTTGGCATCGATCAGGATGGTCGAGTGCAGTTCCAGCCGCTCAAAATCGTCATAGGAGAGGTACCGTTTGGCGTTCTCAAACCGCTCGTCGGAGAGTAGCCGGATCGGCAGCGACTTGATCTGCAATGAGTCGGCGTTGTCTTCCGGTTTATTGCTCGACATCGCCAGCACGGCCGTATTCCGCTTCTCAAAATCGTCCTTCCGCTTCGCCACCGCCTGCAACTGCTCCAAGCAGTGCGCGCACTCCTGGCCCAGATAGAAAATCAGGACCACGTTCCGCCCGGCATACTCCTCCAGCGTGACGCGCTTTTTGTGAGGGTCCAACGCATCCAGCCGCTGCGCGGCGAACGGCGTCCACTCGTCCGGTCCCAGGCTCGCCAGCGTGGTCTTTTTATAGTTCCGCTGCGGACCCGGCGAAACATCAACGGCTTTCCCCGTCGCCGCCGGCGGAGCGTCCGCGTCGCCCCAAACATGCAATAGCCGCCCCGCAAACGCCGTCGCTTTTTCCTTCTCCCCCAATGTCGAATGCGCCTCCGCCAACCCGGCCAACGCCCACGCATTGTTCCGCACCAACTCCAACGACTTCCCATACGCCGTCGCCGCCAGCGCCGGACTCTTCGCCGTCAAATATGCCCGCCCCAAATCGTCATAAATGTTCGAAGGATAGAACGGCGGATCATTCTGGTCCCGCAGCATCGCGCCCCACGCCTGCGCCGCCTCACCCAACTCCGTCAACCCTTCCAGCGTCTTCCCCCCGCCCAACAGCAGCTTCCCCTTCACCTCGCGCACCATCACCGGATACCACGACTTCAGCAAATAGTCGTCCTTTTTCGTGACCTCTTCCTTCAACGCTTCCAACTCGTCCAACGCCTTTCGCGCCTTCGCCGCGTCCCCCAATCCCAAATGCGCCAACGCCTCCACATGCGGCTTTTGCACTCTGTTGCCCAACCTCTCGGTATCCCACTCAAACTGGTCCGGGTTCAACAGCTCTTTCCACCGCCCGAACCGCACATAGGTCCGCAGTAAGATGATCTGCGCCTCCATCTGAAGCGGGAAAGCGTCGCTGCGCCGATTCTCCTTCTCCATCCGCGGCGCGGCCAGCAGTTGCCGCCCAGCGCTCAGCGCAGCTTTCTCCATACCCAATTGGGCCTGAATATACGCCAGGTAGTTCTTGTTGTGCGGGTAGTTCCAATTCTCGAACGGAAACGTTTGGCGGTCCTGCATGTACTTCTTTTCCACGCGCGTCGCCGCGTCCATGGCGATCGCCGCCTCGTGCCACATTCCGGCGCCGGCGTAGACGTGCCCCGGCATATGGACGGCATGCCCAATGGCCGGCGCCACTTCGCTATACCGCCGGCAGCTTACCAGCGCGAACTCCGGGTCGTTCCCATCCCAGTTGTGAATCCGGTAGTGGTGCGCGCCCGGATGATCCGGAGCCTTGGCCAGCACCTCTCGAATCAACAGCTCCGCGCCCATCCGCGCGTCGCCCATCATGTCCAGCGCCAGAAAGGTCTTGGCCTCCAAGTCGTCCGGATATTTCATCGCCAGCCGCTCCAAAATTTGGCGCCCCCGATGCTCCTCGGCCTTCTCGCCCAACTCCGGCAATGCCGTCGCCGCGTCCGATTCAATGTACATCCGCTCGCGCTCGCTGACGCCTCCCTTCCGCTTCACCGCCTCCTGCAGAAACTCCTTCCCGCGCTTGCCGCCCGCCTGGCTTCGCGCCAAGCCCCACCATGCCATCGCGTTCTCCGGTTCCAATTGCAAGCACCACCGGAACGACCGCTCCGCCTCGTAATACCAGAACGAGTGCAGCAGCGCCACCCCCTGGTTGAACCACTTCTGCGTCTCCGCGTGTTTATGCGTGATCGGGAACGAAACGCGCCCGATTCCCGCCATGTCCCACGGCTTCTGCCGCGGCCCTTCGTTGAACCCCTCGCCCATATGCGAGTGGCCTTGGCGGTACTTCGCCGGCTGCCCGCCGGCCGCGAAACTGAAGAGGAGCGGAAGAATAAACGCGTATCGGCCCAGCGCCGTCAGCCCCCGGTTCAGGAACGTGACCATCGGCGTCATCGCCTTCAGCCGCTTCACCAATTCCGGCAGCAGCTTTGGCGTCAAAGCGACCGCCAGATCCAGATCGGTCGCATAGTAATGCCACTGCTTCTTCTTGATCCACTCGATCGCCGGATCGTCCGCCGCAAAACCTTTCGGCGGCCTCGCCAGCGATTCGCCCTGCAGAGGCCCCACCAACTTGGCCACCGCCTTGTCCCCCGCCAACTTCGAAAACTCGGCAAACTGCCCGGAAATATGCTGCCGCAGCCGCAGCAACTCTTCCGGCCCCGGCATGTACACGCCGGCCGCCAACTCAATTTGATCCGCGCCCACGCTGAAGTAATATCCGGCCGCCGCGTGCTTGTCCGCGCCCTGTTTATGGAAGTTCGCCGCGATGTGCGTCTTGTACGGCGTCTTATCGTTGCTGAACCGCGTGTCGCGATAGATGCGATAGACCGCCTTGGCCGGCTCGGTTAAATAGTCCGGCGCGAACGATGCCAATTCCGCATTCATCGCCTCCACCAGCGCCACCATCGGCGCCTTCACGCTCTCGTCGAAAACAGCCTTGCGGGGCGTGAACCACTCCCGCGTATTGTTCTCTTTCAACTCTTGTAGAAACGTCAATCCCTGTTGCGGGAATCCCGGAAATCGAGCGGCCATATCCCTCTAGGATGCCGCACTCGCCGACGCCATGGCGTGCTCCTCCACAATCCGTCCGTCGAACAGCCGCACGCTCCGCTCCGCGCACCGCGCGAATCGTGGGTCGTGCGTCACCATGCAAATGGTCGCCCCGCCCGCGTGCAGTTCTTCCAGCAGCGTCATCACCGCTTCGCCATTCTGCGAATCCAGGTTCCCAGTCGGCTCATCCGCCAGCAACATCGAAGGGCTCCCGCCCAGCGCTCGCGCGACCGCCACGCGCTGCTGTTGGCCGCCCGACAACTGCGACGGATAGTGCTTCGCCCGATGGCTCATCCCCACCCGTTCCAGCGCCTCCAGCACGGCCTTCCGCCGCTCCGTGCCCGGCATGTTGCGATACGTCAGCGGCAGCTCGACATTCTCGTACACAGTCAGATCGCCGATCAAATTGAAAGCCTGAAAAATAAAGCCGATCTCGCGGTTCCGGATTCGCGCCCGCTCGGACGCCTTCAAGGAAGCCACCGGTTGCCCGCGCAAAGTGTACTCTCCGTCCGACGGCGAATCCAACAATCCCAATATCGCCAGCAGGGTCGACTTGCCGCACCCCGATGGTCCCGAGATCGACACGTACTCCCCGCGTCGAATCTCCATGTGGATGTCCATTAGCGCGTGCGTCTCCACCTCATCGGTTTGAAACACCTTCTTCACGCTGCGTAGCTTTATGATGTCGTCGTTCATGCTTACTCCTGCAGTAGTTCCACCAGATAAGCCTGTGCCTCTTTCGAGCGCATCTCGCTCAGCCGGCGGACGATTTCCTTCTTCATCGCCGCATCTTTTTCCGCCCGTGCCAACTCCACCAGCACCCCCGGTTTTCCATGGTCGCCGATGGTCCACACGATCGTCGTCCGCACGCCGTTGTCGGTCTCGGCGCGGTACAACTCTTTCAATTCCTCAATCGAATCGGTGCGTCCCAAATACCGGATCGCTTCCTTCTTCAAATCCAAATCGGTCTCGCCGCGCACGATCTGTAGCAACTGCGCCTTGTCCCGTCCCCGCGACATCCCCTGCAGCGCCATTCGCTTCACGGCCGCGTCGTTCGATCCCCGGTAGATCTCGCCCAGCGCCGCCCGGCCCTCCGCCGTCCCCATCGCGCCCAGGTAATCGATCGCCGTCAGTTGCAAGTCCGGATTCGCCCCGCCCCGCGCATACTGCGTCACCAGTTCCCGCGCTTTCACATTCTTGCTCTGCGCCAGCACATACAGCGCCCGCTGCTTCATCCGCGGCGAACTCTTCCCCGACGCTAAAATCTTCTCCAGCAGCGGCACCGCCGACTCCGGTTCATTCTGCACCAGCCCGTTCAACGCCAGCAGTTTCAACTCTTCGTCGTCCTGCGATGCTGGCGACGCCTGCCGGATTTCGACTTCCAGCGCCTTCGCATCGTTCTTCCAACGGCTCGCCGGATAGCCCGATTCCAGTTCTCCCAGCGCGACCAACGCCTCGCTGTTCTTACCCAGCCGCCGCAACGCGTATGCCTTCCAATACAGCGCGCCTTCCGCTCGCGTGCTCTTCTCCCGAATCACGTTATCGAACACCCTCACGGCTTTTTCATATTGCCGTTCATCGATCAATCGCACGCCGCTCCGGTACATGTCGCTGCTCGCCCAAACCATCTTGGGCGAGGGGTGCGGCGCTGGCGCCGGTGCCGGAACTGGTTGCGCCGGCATTCCGCCGGCCATCATGAGCATCGCCAATCCAATACGAGTCTTAATACGCATCTGTTCCTCGAAAGTCACAAAATTCCTTCTCGTGCCGCTCGCACCTGAATCGCGAACAGCACTCCCTTAGCCTCAATCCGCCGCCGAAGCTCCTCCGATCCCGTTGGCGCGTGGGCCACCTCCACCAGTACTTCTTCCAAATCTTCCAGCAGCCGCTCCGTGTCCGCCTGCCCCGTCGCCTCCGCCGTTTGCCGGTACAACCGGTTGTCCGCCAGCAAATCTTCCGCCGTCTCCCGCGACCACATTTCCGCCGGACCCTGTTGATTCACAATCTCCGTCAAAACCAGCCGGCTCGATTCAAAATGGCTGGCGAGCGCCGCCTCCAGCACTCGCGTGGAAACGTCATCCTTCTCCGGTTCCACCACCACGGGCCTATTCCCAAACTGCAACGCCAATCCCACCAGCAACCCCGCCGCCAAAGCTCCCACCGTCCGCCACGCCACTCGACGCACCCGCGCCCGTGCCGACACGGTCTGCCACACCCGCCGCCCATACTCGGCGTCCCGCTCCGGCACCGTCCCGGCGTCCATCGTGTTCAGCAGCCGCTGTAGCGCCTGGAATTCGGAACGGCAAGCCGCGCACGTTTCCACGTGCGACGCCACGCCGTCCGCCCCCGGCTCCCCGTAGTACAGCAACACCAAGTCTTCTTCTTTTACATGTTCCATAAAGTGATCACCACAACGCCAACCCACGGACCCAACACGCGCCGCAACTTCTGCACCGCCCGGAATATCGATTGCTTCGTGGCGTTCTCGCTCAAGCCCAACTCCCGCGAGATCGCCTCCACCGGCATCCCCTCGTAGTGCCGCAGCGTGAACGCAGTCCGCTCCTGCAAGCTCAGTTGTCCCATCGTGCTCGCGATTACTTCGCCGATACGCCCGCTGTTCGCCTCTCGCTCCGGCCCAGGCGCCTCGCTAACGGAGACGATCTCCCCTTCCGTATCCACAAATCGCTTCCGCTTCCGCACCACGTCCAGCGAGCAGTTGGCCGCGATCGTCCGTACCCACGTCGAAAAACTCGCCCGCGATTCGTATCTGCGAATCTCCCGGAACGCCTTAAAAAACGCCTCCTGCACCACTTCCTCCGCATCCGTTTCATTTCCGGTGATCCGATAGGCGAGCCGGAATACACCCCGGCTATGCCGCTCCACCAGCAGTCCAAACGCGTCCGCGTCTCCCGCGATCACCCGGCCGATCGCCGCCAGGTCCGTCTCTTCCATTCCCTCATTTAGACTAGCCATCCGCATTCCGGTTAGCCTGATTATAATGACGCTCCCCCAACAGGTCCTCCACCGCCTCTCGCAGGCGGCGGGCCTCCGCGTATTGCCCGGCGCCGAACTGCGTTATCACACTCGCTTCCGGCTCGGCGGCCCCTGTTGGGTCCTCGCCGATGCCGAAACCCCGCGGGCGTTTGAACAAGCCTACCGAATTCTCGCGTCGTCTCAGCTCTGTTGGACCTCCATCGGCGCCGGTACGAATCTCATCGTTAGCGACGACGGTTACCCCGGCGCCATCCTCCGCTACAGCGCCGCTGAAATCACCGCGAATGGCAGCACCGTCACTGTCGCCGGCGGCGCCGAACTGAACGCCCTAATCGATTTCGCCAACGCCGACGGGCTCGCCGGCATCGAATCCATGGCCGGCATTCCCGGCTGGGTCGGGGCCGCTATTTACGGCAACGCCGGCGCTTACGGCCAGTCGATTAACCAGCGCGTCGAATCCGTGCAATTCTTCGACGGCGAAAGTACTCGCGAATGGTCGAACGAAGAGTGCGGCTTCCGCTACCGCCACTCCCGCTTCAAGGAGGATAAGTCGCTTCAAATCCTTTCGGCGACGCTAAAATTTCAACCCGGCGACCGCGCCGCCCTGGAATCGAAATCGAAAGAAATCCGCGCCATCCGGGACGCCAAATTTCCCCCCACGATGGCCTGCGCCGGCAGCATCTTCAAAAACTTCCTCTTCAAGGACCTTCCCGAAAAAGCCCGCGCCGCGGTCCCCGCCAACAGGATTATCGAAGGCAAAGTGCCAGCCGGCTGGTTCCTCGAAGAGGTAGGCGCGAAGGGCTTCCAAGTCGGTGGAATCAAAGTGGCCGATTATCACGCCAACCTAGTCTACAACACCGGTCCCGGCACCGCCCAAGACCTCGTCACCCTCCTCACCGAACTGAAAACCCGTGTCAGGCGCCGATTTGATCTGTCCATCGAAGAGGAAGTCCAATATGTCGGCTTTAAGATAACGCCTTCCGCACCACTTCCCCCCGCACCCCCGTCAACCGCTGATTGAACCCCTCATGGAAGTAGGTGAGCTTTGTATGGTCCAGCCCCAGCAGATGCAGCAGCGTCGCGTGCAGGTCGGAGACGTGCACGCGCTCCTCGACCGCGGCGAAGCCCAGGTCGTCGGTCGCCCCAATCGCCTGCCCGCCCTTCACGCCCGCCCCCGCCAGCCACATCGAAAATCCATGCCAGTCATGGTCGCGCCCCGGTTTGCCCACGCCCTCGCTCGTCGGCGTGCGGCCAAACTCGCCGCCCCACACCAGCAGCGTCTCATCCCATAGCCCCGAAGCTTTCAAATCCTCCATCAACGCCGCAATCGGCTTGTCCGTCTCACCGGCATGCAGCCGGTGATTCGTGATGCAGTCGTTGTGCCCGTCCCACGTGTCTTCAATATGACCGCCACCCGAGTAGAGCTGCACAAACCGCACTCCTTTTTCGAGCAGCCGCCGCGTCATCAAACACTTTCGCCCGAAGTCCGCCGTGATCTTGTCATCGAGCCCATAGCGCTCCCGCGTCGACGCCGTCTCCCGCGAAAGATCGACAACCGCCGCCGCTTCCGCCTGCATCCGGTACGCCAATTCATAGGAGGCAATCCGCGCCGAGAGCTCCGTCTCCTCCGCATGCGAAGCCAAGTGGACTTCGTTCAATTTCTTCAGCAAATCGAGCGACATCCGCTGCGTCCGGTCCGTCACTCCGGCCGGCGGTTGCAAATCCAACAACGGCGCCGCGCCGGAACGAAACAACGTCCCCTGAAAAGCCGCCGGCATGTAACCGGCGGTCCAGTTCGACGCGCTCCCGATCGGGCCGCCGCGCGGATCGGCCATCACCACAAACGCCGGCAGGCTTTGGTTGTCCGTCCCCAGCCCATAAGTCACCCAAGCCCCCGCGCTCGGCTTGCCCAGAAAAATGCTGCCGGTGTTCATCTGCAGACATCCCGAAGCGTGCGCCGCCGTGTCCGTGTACATCGACCGAATCACGCACAAATCATCGGCGAATTTCGACGTATGCGGGAACAGGTCGCTGATCATCAGCCCGCTCTTCCCGCGCGGCCGAAACTCGAAAGGCGACTGCATCAAATACCCCACTGGCCGCCCATTCGAGCCCACCGTCAACGGCCCTTTATACGCCTGTCCATTCCGTTTCGTCAACTCCGGCTTGTAGTCGAAAGTGTCCACTTGGCTCGGCGCGCCATTCATGAACAGGAACACCGCCCGCTTCGCTTTCGCCGCAAAGTGCGGCGCCTTGGGCGCCAAAATGCCGTTGGCCGAAACGGTCCGGTTCCAATAGCCGTCGCGAGTCAAGAGGTCCAACAGCGCCACGCCCGCGAAACCGCCGCCGGTCTGCCAAAGGAAATCGCGTCGAGTCTTTTTAATTCGCATACGCAAACTCATTCAAGTTCAAAATCACGCGACACATCTCCTCCAAGGTTCCGCCCTGAAGAAACGAAAACATCGCGTCCTTTTCCTCCGCCTTCGGCCGCCGCGCCAGGGCGAGCCGATACGCCAACTCTATCTGGGCCGCCGTATCCGCTCCCGCCTCCTTCCGCAGCCGCTCCGCAAAATGCCGGGCCTGCCGGTTGATGAAATCACCGTTGAAAAGTTGCAGCGCCTGGGGCGCGACCGACGTCGTCTGCCGCTTGGCCGCCGAGCGCGTGGTATCGCAGACATCCAGAACCTCCATCAATGGCACCATCAGCGACCGCTTCACGATGTAGTAAATCGCCCGTCGCGACGCCTTGTCTTCATCGAATGGCTTCCAGATCTTATCTGGATCGCTCGAACCTTCCAGCGCCTCTTTCTGCATTCGCGGATACACAAATTCGCCATACATCGCCGGGTTCAGCCGTCCGCTCACCGCCAGCGCCGAATCCAAAATCGCCTCGGCCTCCAGGCGCCGGTACGGCATCCTCCACAGCAGCCGGTTCTCGGGATCGACGGCCGCGTAAGAAGCGTTCCCCGTCTTCGCCATGCGATACGTATTGCTCCCGAGAATGAGCGCGTTCAGTTTCTTCAACGACCATCCGTTGTCCATGAACCAAACCGCCAGCCAGTCGATCAACTCCTGATGCGACGGCCGGTCGCCCATCACTCCAAAATCATTCGCCGTACGAACCAGCCCATTCCCAAAGTGCCACTGCCAAACGCGATTCACAATCACGCGCGCCGTCAACGGATTCTCCCGCGAGGCGATCCACTTTGCGAGCCCCAACCGCCGCCCGCTCGTCCTTCCGCCGTCCAACGAAAACGACGGCTGCTCTTTCGCCAACACCGCCGGCACCGACGGCCCAACTTCCGGCCCGGGCGAAGACGCCTTCCCGCGGATAAGTATGTGCGTCGCCGGCGGCGCCGCGGACCGTTCTTCCATGAAATACCCGCGCGGCAAGTCCGGCGTTTCTTCTTTCAACCGAGCAACCTCCGCCTCCACCGGCAGTTTCGCCAATTCCGAATCGAAAGCCTTCCCAAAGTCCTTGACGAATTTCTTCGCCGCCTCATCCCGCGCCTTGGGCTGTTGCAGGAACGCCGCCACCGCACCGGCGGGTAGAGCGCTTTGGCCCGAACGCAACCACTCCAACCGCGCCGCCTCCCGCAGCGCCGCAATCTTCTTCTCCCGCGCATTAAACGGGTCAATCTGCTCCCACGTGCCAATCGGTCGATCCAGTTCCGTCCGTCCGTTCCGCGGCCGTTCCAACCCATTAAAAACCGCGATCATTCCGTAATAATCCCGTGTGCTCAACGGTTCAAATTTATGGTTGTGGCAACGCGCGCACCCGAGCGTCAATCCCAAAAACGCTTGCGACGTCGCGTTCAAAATATCGTCGAGTTGATCGAATCGATCTTCCGCTGGATCGGCTGGCTCATCGTCCCACGGACCAAGCCGCGAATACCCGGTCGCCAGCAGCGTATCCGCGTTCACATCGGGCAACTCATCCCCAGCCAACTGCTCCATCACAAAACGATCGAACGGCTTATCGGCGTTGAGCGACCGGATTACGTAATCCCGATATTTCCAGCCCTGCGGCTTGATCTCGTCACGCTCATAGCCATTCGTGTCGCCATACCGCACCACATCCAGCCAATGCCGCGCCCAGCGTTCCCCATAAGCGGGCCGCGCGAGCAACGACGAAATCAGCCCATCCCAATCGCCGCGAAACGACTCCTGCTCGGCGATAGCCGGCGGCAAGCCGGTAATGTCCAAATACATCCGCCGCAACAAATCCCCATCGGACGCCCGCGCCGCGGGACGCCAGCCCTTCGCTTCCAACTTCGCCAACACAAACGCGTCGATCGGATTCCTCACCCAAGCCCGATCTCTAACCGCGGGCACGGCCGGCGAATGAGGCGCATGAAACGCCCAGTGCGCCAGCCGCGGATCCGCCTTCGGAGCCGTTGAAACCTCCGTACCCGGCCACTCCGCGCCGCCATCGATCCACTCCCGCAGCAACGCGATTTCGACCGGAGTCAACCGCGGCCCGGCCGGCGGCATCACGAGCTTCGGATCCACGCCCGACACGTACCGGATCAACAAACTGGACCCGCTCTTCCCCGGCTCAAAAGCCGGCACGCCGCTCTCCCCGCCGCGCAGCGCATCGGACCGCCGGTCCAGCCTCAGCTTGCTCATCTGCATCGCCGGCCCATGGCAGCCGAAACACTTCTTCGCCAGCAGCGGCCGCACGTCTTTCTCAAAGTCCGCGGCCGAACAAAACAGCGAAAATCCAATCAGCAAATAGCGCATCACGAAGATCCACCGCGATTATATCCGCTGCCACGGCCACTAATACACAACGACGCGGCGAATTTCAGACGCCGGATGGAAACAAATCATCACGCGTAAGCGAAGCTCCCGCAGCCGGCGCAGCAGCGGGCCGGGTATTTGAAAACCATGCCGTTCCATATCTGCCGCATCCACCTCCGCATCGGAGAATGAAACGCCATCACCGAGCCGCGACCGTAAGGGAGCCGGTGCGCAATTACTTATCTCGCTGCATTTACACAAAAATTCGAGTCCGTCCCCCGCAAGATCGCCCTACTTCCCCACGGCCGCCAACACCACCTGCAGCGTCTTCCCGGTCGCGTCCCCCACCGGCGTCGCCTTCCAATCCTTCCGCGACCCGTCATAGGAATACTTCACCGGCAGCCGCGTCAACGCCGGGTCATACTGCCCCTCCGTCCCGCCCATTTTGTAAATCACCATATCCAGCGACGGCACCACATAAATCGCATATCCGCCCGATCCTCCCTTCCAGAACGCATCCCGCGGCACTCCCTCCAAATGCCCGTCGTCATTGACGTTGAAGTTGAACGAGTGCGTGTAGTGCGGGTTATATTTAACCGAACGCCCGCACATCCGCGCAAACTCCGCCGACAAGATTCGCTCTTTCCCCCAACGCCCTTCCCGCAGCATCAAATACGCAAATCGCAGCACGTCCGTCGAGCGCACCGCAATGCTCCCACCGCCCGGCGTATGGTACATGCGCCCATCCGCATCAATTCCGCTCTTCAACTTCGGCCTGTACATCGCGTAGCCCCACGTGCCGAATCCCAACGGCCCCGTCAGCCGCTTCCGCATGTAGTCTTCCATCTCCATCCCCATCATCCGCCGCACCAGAATCGCCGGAATATGGCTCGACGACGTCGCGTACGAATAACACTCTCCCGGCGCGCACCACAGCGATTGCTTCAGCGCGAAGTCATCGGTGGTCGACCACGGCCCGTTGTCAACGGTCGGATTTTCCCAAGTTTGTCGAGCGCCTTTTACATACACGGGATTCGTCCCGCGAATCCCCGCCGACATCGCCAGCACCTGCCCCAATGAGATCTCCGCCTTCCGCGGATCGTCCAATGGAAAAATCTCCGCCGGCATAAACTTCGGCGTAAAAATCTTCTCGTCCAAGCCGTTCGGAAACAGCTCCGGCTTGTCCTGCATCATCATCCCCACCGCGACGCTCGTGAACGCCTTCCCGCACGAGGCCAACTCCGGCAGCGCCTCCCGGTGTCCCCGTCCAAAATACTTCTCATACACCAAATGCCCATGGCGAACCACCAGCAATCCGCCATGCTGGCTCGTCTTCTCCGCATAGGCGAAGGCTTCGTCCAACTTCGCGACGTCAAGCTCCGTCACCTTCCGGATCTTCCCCGCATCCTTCAGCGTCCGCCATCCGCCTTTGCTATCCGGTGGCGGGAAGTAGTCTTCCCCCCGACAAATCGCCGCCGCCAGCGCCGCCAAAATCAATAGTCGTATGTGCACGTGCGTCATCATATCAGGCCAAAGCAAAGGCCCGGATATACTGGAATTAATGCCTATCGACGGTCTGAACGAGACCCCCGCCGCCCCCGAAATCGCAACCTCCAACTTCATTCGCGACATCATCGTCCAGGATCTCCAAAATGGGAAAAACGGCGGCCGCGTTCACACTCGTTTCCCTCCGGAACCCAACGGCTATCTGCACATCGGTCACGCCAAATCCATCTGCCTGAACTTCGGCCTTGCCAACGAGTTCGGCGGCAAGTGCAATCTCCGCTTCGACGACACGAACCCCTCCAAGGAAGAGACCGAATACGTCGACAGCATCATCGAAGACGTCCGCTGGCTGGGCTTCGATTGGGAGGACCGCCTCTTCTACGCTTCCGACTACTTTGAACAACTCTACAAATGGGCCATCCAGCTCATCGAACAGGGCCAAGCCTACGTCTGCGACCTCACCGCCGAACAGGTCCGCGAAACCCGCGGCACCACTACTGAACCCGGTACCGAGAGCCCCTACCGCAATCGCACCGTCGAAGAGAACCTCGACCTTTTCCAACGTATGCGCGCCGGCGAATTCCCCGACGCCTCCCGCACCCTTCGCTCCAAAATCGACATGGCCTCGCCCAACTTCAACATGCGCGACCCCGTCATGTACCGCATCCTCCGCGCCGAGCACCACCGCACCGGCAACGCCTGGCTCATCTACCCGATGTATGACTTCGCCCACGGCGAATGCGACTCCATTGAAGGCATCACCCATTCGATATGCACCCTCGAGTTTGAGGACCATCGCCCTCTGTACGACTGGTACGTCGAGAACCTCGGCGTTCACCGCCCGCAACAAATCGAGTTCGACCGCCTGAACCTCACCAACACAAGTCTGAGCAAGCGCAAGCTCCTGCTGCTCGTTCAGCAGGGTTTGGTTTCGGGGTGGAACGACCCCCGCATGCCAACTCTTTCCGGCATGCGCCGCCGCGGCTACACGCCCGAAGCCATCCGCAACTTCTGCGGTTCCATCGGCGTGTCAAAGACCAACGGCACCATCGAGTTCGCCCTCCTTGAACACCACATCCGCGAGGACCTCAACAAACGCGCCGCCCGCGTCATGGCCGTCATCGATCCCATCAAGGTAGTGATCGACAACTATCCCGGCGGCCAAGTGGATGACCTCGAAGCGGTGAACAACCCCGAGGACCCCTCGATGGGCACCCGCCAAGTGCCATTCTCGAAGGTGATTTACATCGAGCGCGACGATTTCCGCGAAGATCCGCCCAAGCAGTATTACCGCCTCTCCCCCGGCCGCGAAGTGCGCCTGCGCTATGCCTATTTCGTCACCTGCACCGGCATCGTAAAAGATGAAACCGGCGAGGTGACCGAAATCCACTGCACCTACGACCCCGCCAGCCGCGGCGGCAACTCGCCCGACGGCCGCAAGGTGAAATCGACCATCCATTGGGTCTCGGCCGAGCACGCCCTGACCTTCGAAGCCCGTCTCTACGAAAGTCTGTTGCTCGAAGACGCTCCCCAGTCCGACGACCTGGCCGCCCAGCTTAACCCCAACTCGCTAATCGTGAAAGCCAACGCCAAAATCGAACCCAGCGTGAAAGGCGCAAAGCCCAACACACACTTCCAATTCGAACGCGTCGGCTACTTCAGCGTCGACCACGACACGACCGATGAGAAATTGGTCTGCAACCGCACCGTCCAACTCCGCGATACGTGGGCCAAGATCGACAAGCGTAGCGGGTCACGGCTGTAATCCCAATACGCGCTTCCTCGCCAATGTGGGCGAGCGCTTAGCGTGGACGCAGGCTATCACGATCGCGCTGCCCTTAACGCGATACCACAATCCAAATGGAAACTGCCGGAGCGATTTGGCTCACGGCTTGCTCGATACGTTCAAAGAATTTTTCGCCCAGGCCCGGCCGCTCTACTTCGTAGTGCGCAAACTCATTCTGGACATCGGCTTCCGCGGCTTTCGTGAACCGAACGCGCTTCAAGACTGGGGCTTTTGCCGGAGGATGCGGGCTTTCACGTCAGTCCAATCGCTCGCGTTTTTGGAATCTTCGGCGATGGTCTTCATGCGCTCAAGCAACACATGCGCGTTATCATCCGAAAGATGCACTTGCAGAGACGTCAGAAGATGTTCCGCCGACGCATTCCAGTACCCGTTGGGGGGCTTCTCGGCTTTAGTGCCGGGGCTTGTGGGCTTTTCGGTGGTGTTGCTCATAGTTTGAAGATACTCCGGTCGTCATGCGGAATCAATGCGGTAGTCGCGGATGCCGCGGGATTGACAGACATCCTTCCCTATCGGAGCTTCGCTCCCGATTGGAAGCGCGAACCCAGGAAACTCTCGATAGACGCGCCGCGACCGCCATTGTAGGATTGGCGTTATGAGAAAAGCGAAGTCCGATGAGCGAGATCCGGCGGCGAAAAGCGAGGCGGGGCCGGCGGCGGTGGATGCCTATCTCGACGGCGTGCCGGAGCCCGCGCGGAGCACGCTGCGGACGTTGCGCGCCATGATCCGGGCGGCGTCGCCGGCGGAGGCTACCGAGGCGATCAGCTACGGGATGCCCGCGTTCAAGTACAAAGGAGGCCTGGTGGGGTATGCCGCCTTTGCGAAACATTGCAGTTTCTTTCCGATGAGCCCGGCGGTGATTGACGCGTTCGAGGATGAATTGGCGAAATATGAGACGTCTAAAGGGACGATTCGATTCTCGATGGAGAAGCCGCTCCCGGCGGCGCTGGTGAAGAAGCTGGTGAAGGCTCGGGTGGCGGAGAATGAGGCGACGAAGCGGCGTTAGGGAACGCACGGCCATTTCTCTTCAGTGGACTACGGACGATAGATCGTGTGAATGAGCGTCCAGAAGGCATTGCGGCAACCGATCCGAATCGGGTTGAAGCGAGTATGCGCACAGAAGCGAGACGGAGTGGGCCGCTACTATTTCGCTCCAAAACTCCTCCAGGCGCGTTGCCGCCGGAACGTTGCCGACCTTGCAGAGTAGGCTGACCATCTCGCCGAAAATGCGCACCCTTCGCGGTTGCCCGGTGGCCGGGTTTAAGCTGGCTTTCTCGATAACTTGCCCGACGCGATTTTTGAACGCGAGAGCGTCGGGCATTCCATCCAACATGAATACGGAGAGTATGCTGGCGGCGTCTAAAAAGGCGAGTTGGCCGTCGCTCTGCTTGGCTTCGATATCAAAAGACTCGCTTTTCAGCCGGCGTTCAATCGCCTGACGACGAAGTTCCGTCGTTACAAGCACGACCGCGTCGCCCTTGCGGAGTCCGGAGGCGGCGAATGTGCCCGCCGCCTCATCGATAAGATTCTCGTCCGCGCAGGGGTAAACGATGTGGCTGGGAGGTTTGGCGTCGGTCAAGAGCGAAGAGGTTTTCAATGGCATTGCAACTTCAAGATAGCATCGAAGGTCCGATCAAGGAAAACAATTGTTAATTTTTCGATATCCACGGTCTGGCCATCGCGGATCGTTCGCTAGAACTGAAAGCGAAGATGAAAGCGAATGGCGCGGCCGTCGTTGAGCGTGTTGGTGATGAAGGCGAAGTTGGGGGACGAGAGTTCGCGGAAAGGCTCGGCGAATTGGGGCGTGTTGGCGAGGTTGACGGCTTCGGCGCGGAAGAGAATTTTGCGGTCGGCGCCGGCCGTCCAGGTCCGCGCGAGGGAGGCGTTGACGTTGGCGATGCCGGCCTTCCGGAAGGTGTTGTTGCCGATGTTTCCTCTCGCTTCGGTGGGCTGGATGTAGCTGAAGGCGTCTCGCGGGAGCGACCGGCGGGAGGCGTCGGGATGGTTGACGGCGCGGCCTAGGATTTCCGGTTTGACGATATTGGGGCGGTCGCCCTGGTCGCCGTCGACGTTGCCGAAGCCGGGGGCGTCGGAGCCGGTGACGACGCTGAAGGGCGTTCCCGTTTTCACGAGCCAGACACCGTTCATTTCCCACGAGCCCAGCACTCGAACCTTGGGTGTCTGATAGCCGCCTCTGGTGAGGAAGGCGTGTTTTTGATCGAAGCCGCTGACGGCCTTGACGTCGCCCCAGATGTCCCGCTGCGACTGGGCCTGGCTTTGGCGGCCGTCGTCGCCGGTGGCGGTATTGGTGTAAGCCGCGCCCAGGTCGATAGCCTTGGAGAACCAGTAACTCGTTTCGATATTTACGCCGCGCCAGCGGGGGATTACCAACGTCGCGCGGGCCGCGTCGAAGTAGCCGCGGGAGCCGTTGACGCTGCTGCGAATATCGAAATAGCGGGTATCGGGGCGGCGGTCGTTAATGGTGGCCGTTGTTTGCGGGATGCCGGGGACGGGGATGGCGCGGTTGTTGTATTGGAGCATCAGCAGCTTGTGGGCGCGGCTGCCGGTGTAGCCGAGTTGGAGCTTCCAGTTTTGAGTGAGTGCCGGCTCCCAGGAGAAGCTATAGAGGTGGGCGTAGGGCGTGGCGAGGTCCGGGGAAATTTCGAGGACGGTGCTGCGGGCGTTGGGATCGGCGGGGATGTTGAGTTGGCGGAATGGCGTGAAGAGGTCGGGGACTTGGATCTCGAATTTGGTATTGAGCGGCGGGTTGTAGCGGATTTGCGAGAATGTCACGGGGAATATTTCGCCGAAGTGGGTGCTGTAGGCGGCGCGGATGAGGCCATGCTTCGTTCGCAGCGCGAGCCCGAAGCGGGGGCCGAAGTTGTTGCAATCGCAGTCGTAGGGGAGCTTGTTTAGATTATTGACCTCGGTGGGCGTAGTGACGATTTCGTAGCGCAGTCCATAATGGAGGGTGAAGCGGGAATTTACGCGCCAATCGTCGCCGGCGAACGCGGCAATCTCGTTGTTGCGGAAGCCGCGATGGATGCTGCCCACCGAGCCGCTGAAGCGGCTGGCGATGCCGAGGAGGAAGTTCTCCATAACCGTACGGCCGAAGTCGTTGCGGAAATAGAGATTGCCGCGGGCGCTGGAGGCCTCGGCCCCGTTGAGTTGGCGCCGGTTGTAGTCGGCGCCGGCGTACCAGTTGTGGCGGCCGTTGGTTTGCTTCATGGCCGTGCCGTAGCGGAAGCGGTTTTGGGCGCGGTCGATGGGGATGTTGGACCCGGGACCGAGCGTGGTGACGACGTTCGAGAAATTCACTTGCGGGCCCACGGCGTTGGGCTCGGCAATTAAAAGGGAACCGACGCGGTCGAACATGGCCGTGGCGGTAATGTTGGTGTTCGCGGTCCTGGCGTGGTTCCAGGTGATTTGGGCGGTGTGGGCGCGGGTGGTGGTGTCCGGGTTCTGGCCGGCGACGAGTTGGAAGGCGTCGACGTTTTGGGTGGTGAACTGATAGCGGAGATTCAGGGCGTTTTTGGTTGTCAGTTGCTGGTCGAGGCGCGTGGAGGCGTTGTTATCGTTGACGTTCTGGGGAGCGTTGGTGTTAAGGGCGCGTTCATTGATGTCGGTGCGATTGGGAAGTTCCCGGGGGAAAGCGTCGAGGAATTTTTGGATCACTTGCCGCACGGCGGGATCGGTGGCGCGGGGCGTGCGTTCGTCGGCCTTGGGAACGACGATGTTGCCGTTGACGTTGCCGCGGAGTTTTTGTTGGCCGAGGTCAACGGTGAGGCCGGCGTTTTTCCAGGGGCGGAAGGTTAGATTCGCGCCGTACTGATTCTCGTGGGCCGGGCGGAGGGGGCCGACGGTGAAGAAGCTGCGGGTGTTGAGAACGCTGTTGCCGTGGGTTTCAAACAGCGATCCGTGGAAGGTGGATAGCTTGGATGGCGTTAAGTGGATGGGGCCGATGGGGCGGTTGCCGTATTCGGCGCCGAAGTAGTTGCGGTCGGCTTTGGCGTCATCGATAAGAGTGGCGGTGGTGCCGAGGCGGATGTTGAACTCCTTGAGCGCGTTGTTGTCGATAAGGTTGAACTGGACGTTTTCGTTGCGGCGGCTTTCGCCGGAGGCGGTGTCGGTTTTGGCGAGGAGATTCAGGTCCGCGCGGCGTTCGGCCGGTTGATCGGGAGAGGTTTTGTTTTGGGGAAAGGCGAGCGATGGCGCGAGCGCCAGCCAGAGGGCCTTTTGTAACCACATTGAAACAATTATAGGGTAAGTGTCGCGAGGGGGCGGAGTTTGGCGCGGAGTTCGGAAAGGAATTTCGCGGCGGTTTCCCGGAGGCCTTGGATGAGTTGTGAATGCCGGGGAGCGACATCGCGGGTTTCGCCGATATCGCTTTGAAGATCGTAGAGCGCGCCGGAGTTCAGGTGGAGTTTCCAGCGGCCGGAGCGAATGGCGAGGAGATTAGTATTGCTGGCGGGGCGGCCTTGCTCCGGCGTGTATCGAATGGCCGTATCGAAGTAGTAGAAGTGTTCGCGAGGGCCTTGGTTGACTGCGCCCGTTAAGAGCGGAAGGAGGTTGTGGCCGTCCAGTTTTCTGTCTGCTGGCGGACCGAGTCCGGCGGCGGCGGCGAAGGTGGGCAGGAGGTCGATCGTGGCGGCGATCTGCGACGTGACGGTGTTGGCGGGGATGCGGCCGGGCCAGCGGAAGATGGCGGGGACGCGGATGCCACCTTCCCACACGGTTCCCTTTCCCCCTTTCAGCGGGCCGGCGGAACCGGCGTCGATACCGTAGGGGAGCCAGGGGCCGTTGTCGGAGGTGTAGATCACCAGGGTATTGGCGTCGAGGTTGAGTTCCTTGATTTTTGCGAGGATGCGGCCGGTGCTGTTATCGAGTTCTTCGATGACGTCGCCGTATCGGCCGCGAAGGGATTTATCGTTGAAATCCTTGCCCGGGAACAGCGGGACGTGGGGCATTGCGTGAGCCAGATAGAGGAAGAAGGGGTTGGCTTGGTTGGCGGTGATGAATCGGAGCGCTTCGCTCGTGTAGCGTGCGGTGAGCGTGGATTGATCGGGATTCGTTTCGATTACTCGTTCGCCGCGCATGAGCGGGAGCGGCGGGAACCAGCCGGGCGGGTAGTGTTGGCCCTGGCCGTCGAAACCGGTCGATTCCGCTCGCTCGCGGACGGCCTTTTCTATTGCGGTTTCCTTGCCGGTGCGAGTGACCTTTGGGTGATAGGGCCACATGTCGTTCGAGTAGGGAAGGCCGAACCAATCGTCGAAGCCGTTACGGGTGGGGAGGAATTCCTTGGCGTCGCCCAAGTGCCATTTGCCGATCATTTGCGTGGCGTAGTTGGCTTGTTTTAAGAGTTCGGGGATGGTGATTTCGTTCGGGTGGATGCCGGTGGCGGCGCGAGGGAGATGGTTGAAGTTGAGGCTGTTGCGGGCGGGGTAGGAGCCGGTAAGAAGGGCGGCGCGGGAAGGGCCGCAGAGGGGCTGGGCGTAGAAGTCCGTGCAGCGCGCGCCTTCGCGGGCCATGCGGTCGATATTTGGGGTGCGGATGTAGGGCGAGCCGTAGCAGCCGAGGTCGCCGTAGCCTTGATCGTCGGCGAGGATGAGGATGATGTTTGGCGGGCGCTTGGTTTGCGCTCCCAGCGCGGCGGCCGTGCTTCCGAGGAATTGGCGGCGGGTCATTGTGATCTAATGTCCGCCGGGCTCGCCTTCACTCAGGACGCAGATGTCCTTCAACCCGCGATAGTCCTCGGCGTAGTCCAGCCCGTAGCCGACGACAAACTCGTCCGGTATCGTGAAGCCGGTGTAGCTCACCTGTACCGGCCGCAGCCGGCGGTCGGGCTTGTCGAGTAGCGCCGCAATGCGAATGCTGCGCGGCTTGCGATTGTGCAGCAGGCCGATCAGGTAGCTCAGCGTGACGCCAGTGTCGACAATGTCCTCGACGATGATGACGTTCGCGCCTTCAATGGACGTGTCCAGATCCTTCGTCACCTTCACTTCGCCCGAACTCGTCTTGCCCTTGCCGTAACTGGAAATACCCATGAAGTCCATGCGTACGGGCCGGTGAATCGCGCGGGCCAGGTCGGCCACGAAGATGTACGCGCCCTTCAGAATTCCGATCAGGATCAAGTTGCCGTCTTTGTAGTCCGCGGTGATCTGCGCGCCGAGCTCGGTGACGCGCTTCTGGATTTCGATGTCGGAGATGAGAACGCGTAGCTGCGGATTGTCCATGCGAAACTTAGTCGGTCGTGCGGAATCGCGTGCTGGGCGGGCCGATGTGGATATGCGGCGCCGTGGCTTGTCCCCGCACGGCGGTGCGGAAGGCGAAGAACGGAATCTTTCGCTGTTCCAGAAAACGCATCAGCCAGCGGCCTTCCACGCCGTCCGGACTTAACGCCACGTCCACGCGGCCGCGATGGTCGAACCTCATCGCGCGGTGCAGCGCCGTCTCGCCCCGCGCGCTCACCGGCAGCTTGTGATCGAACTTGCGCTCAAACTCCAGCACGACTTTCTTGAACTCGCCGGTACCGAACTTGTTCTCACCGTCGAAGCGGGTGATGCGGGCGATGGCGCCATCGGCGATGGAAGGCTGCTCGGGCTGCCGCTCGATCGCTTCCTGTTCCGCGCGGATCATCGACGCAATCTCGGCCAGACTCCGCGCGCGCTGTTCCATCGCGTCCACCAGCCGCCGGGCGCGATCCAGTTCTTCCTCAAAGGGCACCAGCGACGTCCGCGGAGCCACGCCCTCTCCAACCAACTGGGCCTGCTCCGCCAATCGCGCGCGCTGCCTTTCCAGCCTTCGCGCGGCGGCCCCGGTGGCCTCCGCCGACTGCTCTTCGGTCAGATCTTCCACCGCCACTCGCGCGTCGAGCGTCTCCGCGATCAACTCGTCGTCCTGCGCCTGTCGCAGCGCCCCTTCGGCCTGCTCCACTTGTTTCCTGGACGCCGCGCCCGCATCGGCCAATTTGCGGACGTACTCCAACTGATCCCGCGCTTGACGTAGGGCGGCCGTCTCGGCGGCCGGTAAGGCGTGCGCGAGCAGCAGACAGGCAAACGTCCAGGTACGGAACCGCACTATACTTTAAGTGTAGTACGACAACGCCATTAGGAGCGGTATTTGCAGGCACGAACGACCCGTAAGCAACCCCAGAAGGCGCTACCCCTCGCGCCGGCCGAAATAGGACCCGAGGCGCTGGACACTTCCCCCGGCTATTTGAATCCCGCCTGGCTGACCGCCGTTCAGGCAGCCGAAGACAAACAAGCCATCGACATTCAGGTCCTGGACCTGCGCGGCATCACCACCATGGCCGATGTGTTTTTCATTTGTCATGGCCGCAACACGCGTCAGAATCAGGCCATCTGCGACGAGATTGAACGGCGGTTGAAGGAAGAGCACGGCGAACGGCCGCTCGCCATCGAAGGGCTAACCAACGCCGAATGGATCCTGATGGACTACGGCGACATCGTGATCCACATCTTCAGCGAAACGGCGCGCGAGTATTACGATCTGGGGCGGCTGTATCGCGACGCAAAGCGGTTGCAGGCATCGGTACAGTAACCGCTGGTCCCGTTTTGAGTGAGCCGGCTAGGATCCCAGCTCAGAACTGTGGCACAGGGCGTCACAGATGAGTGAGTTAAGCTGCACCCTGTCTTCCGATGCCAATGAGCCGAGGCGCCGTGCGATGTCGGCCTTTGCCAATACCGCGAGCTTATGAGCGCGAGTGTACGATGCGACATTCAGTCCGGCTTCTCGCCATTGCGCGATCCGTAGATCCCAATTCGAATTCTTCACCTGCGACGTGATTGGCGCCGCCACAAAGTCTTCGTCGCCGGTATCAAGGATCACAACCGCCGGTCTATGCGGATTAGAACCAAGTCACCGAATCGCAGCGTCATCGATTAACTGTTCATAGACGGCATCCTCGGGAGCATAGGCTGCCTCGAAGCGCCGGCGGCTGACCGTACGCCACGCTCCGCCGGCGTCTCCCGCGTCCCACATCACAACAATACGAATATGCTCGCCAGCCGGGATCTCGCTGGCTATCTCCGGCGGAAGAGCGACATGGCCGCCTGGCGCGACGGTACCCTCGAATTCAACAACGCTCATCGACGCATCCTCCATAACGAGTTTCCGAAACGGTGTACCCAGCCCACGTTACTTCTTCGCCGCCGGCGCGGGCGTCGCTTCTTTCACCGCCGCGGTCAGGTCCTTAATCTCGCTCACCGCTTTCGCGTCCAGAACGTAGACCTCCGGTTCATTCACCCGGCGCGCGTAATAGTTCTCCCCCTGCTTGTTGACGACCACCTTCTCCTTGCCCACCGTGTATTCCGCAATGGGCGCGCCGGCCGGTAAGTCGGCGAACTTCGTTGCCGTTAACTCGCGAAGCCGGTCCACCACCTGCTGCACCGAGCCCGGGTCGATCGTCTTCCCGTCGCGCTTCCAATCGGCGCCGGACTTGCTGAACAGGTGCGTTGCGCCGTCCTGCTTCACTTCCACGCTCTCCGGTTGATTGAAGCCGAACTCAAACAGCTTCTTGTTGCGGAAATCGTCGAGGCCCTTCGCCAAACCATCGCCCAGGTCGGCGGTGGTCTTGAAGATGCCATCGATGGCGCTCGATTTGGCGTAGTAATCCTTCTCCTTGCCGGCGCGTACTTCAATCTGCATCGTACCCTTCTGGTCGGTGACCTTGGCGACGCCGACCGGCTTGCCAGCCGCGAACTTCGCGGGCCACTTGGCCTCTTCCTCGGTATCGTTAGTCACTTCCATCTTCGCCTCCTTCAGCTTCCGTACCAGCTCTTCGGCGGCGAAGTTGTCGGCGCGCAGCGCCTTCGGCTTCACGATGGTCCAGGCGTTGGCGTTGTTCTTGGCGAACTCGATCGGGCCCAGTTCGACGCGGGTCAGCTTGTCGCTGTCGAACGGCAGCAGCCGTTTGTCCCGCAGATCGCGCCACGTCTTCTCCAGTGCCGACTTTGTAGACGTGGGCACCATGAACAGCCGCTGTTCGCCTTCCACGCGAGCGTATGCGGCCGAGCCGGTGGGGGCGTCGTCACCCAGGTGCAGCGTGTGCGTCTTGCCATCCTTGCGGGAGACGACCACCGTCAGAATCGGCGATTTCAGGCCATAGGGAGCGAAGTCCGCGATCTTATCTTCCACCAGCCGGTCGGAGGAGAGCACTGCCAACGTCGATACCATCGCGCTCACCGCGTCGGCGTCGGCGGGCAGCGCTTTGGGCGCCTGAATGGTCCAGGCGGCGCCCTTCGCAAGCACCACCGGATCGGCGCCCATGCGCCGGATTTCGATCTTCGCGATCTGATCCTGCGGGATCTCCAGCACCTTCGGCGGGTCGTCGGGCGAGGACGTTTTGGGCTCTTGCTTGTTCGACCACCACAACGCGCCGCTCAGCCCCAGCAGCACCACGGCGCCGATGATCAATCGCTTGGGATCCATACCGCTATCTCCGCTTCAGCCAGACCATGATCCCGGCCGCCAGCACGCCGAGCGCCGGCAGAAAGCTGGTCACATACAGCACCCAGAATTGCGTCGGCTTCACTGTCAGGCGCCGGTCTTCCGGCTCCTTGGGGCGAATGGAAATCAGGTCTTCATCGGCCGACATCCAGTTGATCATGTTCAGGAACAGGTCCCGGTTGCCGTAGCGGTTCAGCATCGCGGCGCTGGCCCAATCCACCGAGCCGACGACGACGACCCGGCCTTGTTTTTTGATGTCCCCCCCGCCGCCAACGGTGGTGGCGGCGCCAAGAACAAACGGGCCGTTCGCGTCCTTCGGCGGCGCTCCGGACTGGAGCTTCACCAGGTCCAGCGTTTTCGTGCTGAAGGCGTCGGCCGAGGAGGAAAACAACTTCTCCGCGCCGCTCTTGGCCTCCAGGCTGCGAGCCAGCGGAATCAGCGCCGGCATGCCGTGCATGTCGCGCACGATCGGATGCTGCGAGAAGTCGTCGACGGCCAGCACACCGGGGCCGGCCGCGTCGAACAACAGGTCATTTTTCACTTGCACGTTCCAGGTGGCGAGCAGCGCGACGAGCTTGGCGTTCTCGTCGGTTTCTTCCCTGGCGCCCTTGATGGCCGGCGTTAGCAGGAACATGGCGTCGCCGCCCTTTTCCATGAAGGCCTTGATGGCGTTGATCGCGTCGTCGTTGTATTCGCGCCGCGGGCCCGCAGCGAGCAGTATGGTGCAGGCGGCCGGAATCTCGGGCTTCTCCAGCATCTTCACCGTTTGCGTCTTATAGTTATTACGTTCCAGCGCCTGTTTCGCGCTGCCGAAGCTGCCCGGATCGGCGCCTTCGAGCGACCGCTCGCCATGCCCATCCAGCGCGCAGACCATTTGTTCACCGGCTTGCTGCATGCGCACGATGGCGCCGGTGATCTCTTGCTCGGTGACCGCTTTGGCTTCTTCGCGCCGCGTGCCGTTATCGAGAATCAGCGTGCCATAGCTGCGGGCGCCGAAGGCCTTCGCCTTCGCCGGGTCTTTGTCCGGATCCACGTACACGATCTTGAACTTGGTCGAGATGTTCGAGTAGCGGTCGAGCAGGCCCTTCGCCGTTTCGAACCGGCTGGTACGGTCGAAGTAGACCGCCTGCAGATCGGTCTTCAGGCCCTTGACCACTTTTTCAGTTTGATCCGATAGCGAATAGCGCTTGCTGGCGGTGGTGTCGAAGGACTTGTTATTGCGGTCCGCCAGCACATTGACGACCACGAGAACGGCGATGAAGATCGCCACGTAGAGGCCGGTGTAGGCCGTGAACTTAGCTTGCCGGGATGCTGTCATGGATTAAGCCCTCCACCGCAACGACTCGAGCGACCGCGCCGTCAGGAAGATCCCCAACACGATGACCGAGACGAAGTAGACTGTGTCCTTGGTGTCGATGACGCCGCGGGCAAATGCGTTGAAATGCGCCGTCAGCGAGAGGTAGGCGAGCACCTTTGCCCAGCCGTCGCTCTTAAACGTCGTAGCCCAATCGAAGGTCCAAAACAGCAGGGCCATGCCGAACGTCGTCGCGCCGGCGACGATCTGATTCTTGGTGGTGTTGGAGATGAACATGCCGATCGCGAGCAGCGCGCCGCCCTGCAGAAACATGCCCAGATACGCGGTGGCCAGCGGGCGCCAGTCCGGGTTGCCGAACATGAAGACGAAGCTAAGGCACAACAGTTTGATTGCCAGGATGGAGCCATACATGGCCATGGCGCCCAGCCATTTGCCGAGGATGATTTCCATATTGGTCACCGGCGACGTGACCAGCAATTCGATGGTACCGGTGCGCTTCTCTTCGGCGAAGAGGCGCATGGTGATCATCGGGATGAGGAACAACGAGAGCACGGCGGCGTTCGAAACAACCGGTGCGATGACATATCCGTTGAGGTCCGCGGGCCCGCCGCCCTGCATCGACATTTCGATGAAGTTGGCGATGGCGATCAGTGAGAACCATCCGGAGATGAGGGCGTAGATGGCCAGCAGCGCGTAGGCGATGGGCGAGACGAAGTAGCTCTTCAGCTCTTTCTGGGCGATTGCGAGAATGTTGCTCACTCGGTAGATCCTTTCTCCGGTTGGTCGGCGGCCGTCAACTGCAGGAAGACGTCCTCTAGCGACATCCCCGCGGCCTTTAATTCGGTTAGCGAGTAGCCGCCTTCCACCACGGCCCGCGCCAGGTCGGCGCGAATGCTGCGGCCTTGCAAACTCTCCACTTCAAACACGGCGCGATTGTTCCTGTCGTCGCGCAGGATCACTTTACTGACGCCGGAGACCTGCTCCAGGCGCTGTTGCACGGCCTTGGTATCCAGCTCGCCGTCGCGGCCTTCCACTTCCACGCCGACGTTCTCCGAGCCGCGCATGCGGTTGGTGAGATTGTCGACCGTGTCGGTGGCCACCAGCTTGCCCTTGGAGATAATCACGACGCGCTCGCACGTGGATTCCACTTCGGGCAGAATGTGCGTTGAGAGGATGATTGTATGATCCCCGGCGAGGCCCTTGATGAGCTCGCGGGTTTCCAGAATCTGTTTCGGATCGAGGCCGGAAGTCGGCTCGTCAAGGATCAGCACATCCGGATTGTGGAGCAGCGCCTGCGCCAGCCCCACGCGCTGTCGATAGCCCTTAGAGAGCTTGGCGATCAGCTTGGCGCGCACGTCGCCGATGCTGACCTTTTCCGAGACTTCGGCGATGCGCTTGGCCAGATCGTTGCCGCGCAAGCCTTTCAGCTTGCCGACGAAATCCAGATATTCGCCCACCTCCATGTCGGGGTAGAGAGGCGGCGTTTCGGGCAGATAGCCGATGCGCTTTTTCACCTCCATCGGCTGCTCCAACACGTCAAATCCGGCCACGCTGGCCTTGCCTTCCGTCGGAGGCAGGAAGCAGGTCAAGACACGCATCGTCGTTGTCTTCCCGGCGCCGTTAGGCCCGAGAAAACCGACGATTTGACCCTTCCCAACCTCGAAGGAGACGTTATCGACCGCCGTGAAGCGGGCGTAGCGCTTGGTAACACCTTCGACTTTAATCACAGTTATAGTCCTCGATCACAATCCCATAATCCGATAGCCGGAATCCACGAAAATCGTGTGCTCCGGCGAGCGTGCGGTTCCGCCGCGGCGGAACTTTGAATCGTTCATTCGCGGCCTCAAGCGAGGGTAGCGCCCGATCGCGCTTTCGACTTTAATCACAGTTCTAGTCCTCGATCACAATCCCATAATCTGATAGCCGGAATCCACGAAAATCGTGTTTCCTGTGACGCCGCGGCCAAGGTCGCTGGCGAGGAAAACGGCGGTGTCGGCCACTTCGGCCGGCGTGCAGTTCCGGCGCAGCGGAGCTTTGGCGGCTATCGCTTCCAATATCTTGCTAAAGTCTTTAATACCACGAGCGGCGGCCGTTTTGATAGGTCCGGCGCTGATGGCGTTGACGCGGATATTGTCGGCGCCGAGTTCGCCCGCCAGATACCGGACGGAGGCTTCGAGCGCGGCCTTGGCCACGCCCATTACGTTGTAGTTTTCAATCACGCGCTGGGCGCCGAGATAGCTGAGCGTCATGATGGCGCCGCCCTCGGACATTAACGGGCGAATGGCATTGGCGACCCCGACGAGCGACCAGGCGCTGACCTCCGCGGCGAGCTTGAATCCTTCGCGCGAGGTTTGCAGGAACGGCCGGCTCAAGTCTTCGCTATTGGCGAAAGCGATGGAGTGGACCAGGATGTCGATCTTCGGGAACTCCGGGCCAATCGTCCCGGCGAGATTGGCCAGATCCTCGTCCTTCGACACGTCGCATTGGAACACCTTCTTGGCGCCGAGCCCTTCGCCTAGTTCTTCGAGCGAACGCTGGAGCCGCTCGCCCTGGTAGGTGAGAAGCACGGTCGCGCCTTCTCGCTGGAACGCCTGCGCGATGGCGTAGGCAATACTCCACTTATTGGCGATCCCCAGAATGAGGGCCGTCTTACCTTGCAGCAAAGAAGACATAACTTCTTAGTCTAACGCTTCACCTTGACCGGTCTGCCGCCTAACTCCTTGCTCTTCTGCGCGGCGTCCATGAAAGCGAAGATTTCGAGGGTCTCCTCTTCGTCAACCGGGGAGACGCCAGTCTGGAAGAACTTGACGATTTCCTTGAGCATCGGCACGTAACTGCTCTTGATTTTGCCGCTCTCGACGATCTTCTTTTCGGTGTAGGCCGTGACGCCGAATTCGCCGTAAGGACGGAGGACGTGTACGGTGCCGACACCACCATTTTTCCACTTACCGACGACGACATCGTTACCGGAGGAGATGCGCGTGACCTCCTCGCAGCCCGGTCCCATGATCGCGTAGAGCATCTCGATGGGGTGAATGGCGTACCAACTCAAGTCCAGGTAGTGCGACTTGTCGATGGGGCCAGGCCCGGAGATATTAACGCTTTTGATGGCGGGACTCTTCATGGCGGGTATCGGCTCGGCCCAACGCAGGCTGGAGGAACTGAACCATTTCACATTCGCGGTCTTGGCCGCTTTCGCGATAGCGACGGCGTCGGGGTAAGTGGCGGCGAGCGGTTTGTCGATGAACACCGGCTTGCCGCACTTGAAGGCCTCCTTGGCCTGCTCGAGGTGTTTGCGGCCGTCGACGGATTCGAGGAGAATGGCGTCGACCTTGCCGCAGAGGTCGGCGATAGCGGGGACGATTTCCACTTTGTACTTTTCGGCGAGCTCCTTGGCGAAGCCTTCCACGCGTTTGGCGCTGGATTCAATATCGGGACTGCCGCCTTTGAAGGCGGCGACGATTTTGGCGCCGGGGATGTGATCGGGACTGGCGGGGTCATTCAACACCTTGGCGAAGGCGGTGACATGGGACGTGTCGGTGCCGATGATTCCGAGACGAAGGTCGGCGGCGGTGGCGGCGATGGCACACAATAGGAGGAGGCTTGCAGGCTTCATTACGGGAATTGTATCGCGCGTGCAACTGGACACACCGCTTGTTTATGTAAAAGGCGTCGGACCCTTTCGGGCGGAGATGCTGGAGGCCAAGGGCCTCGTCACGGTCAATGACCTGCTGCACTACCCGCCATTCCGCTACGAGGACCGCAGCAATTTGAAGCCGATCAACCGGCTGGCGCCGGGTGAGATGGCGACGGTGATTGTGGACGTGCGCGAGACGCGGATGCCCAAGATCGGCCGGAAAAACGTGGGCATGTTTGAGGCGACCTTCGGTGACGGGTCCGGCGGGAAGCTGCTGGGCAAGTGGTTCCACGGGGGCTATCTGGCCAATGTGCTGCTGGAGGGAGCGCGGCTTTCGATCTACGGCAAGGTGGAGTTCGACCCGTATTCGGGCGACCTGGTGATGATGCATCCGGAGTTCGAGACGCTGGCGGCGGACGACGAAGACGGCGACGCGTCGCTGCACACGGGGCGCGTGGTTCCGATCTACGAAGCGGCGGGCAAGGTGAGCCCGAAGATGATGCGGGCGTTGACGCGGCGCGTGTTGGACGCGGTGGCGCCGCTGGAAGACTTTCTTCCGGCCGTGCTGCGCGAGCGGTTGAAGCTGATGGACCGTTGGGCGGCGGTGCAGGCGATCCATTTTCCGGCGGAGGACTCCGACCTGCGGCTGTTGAACTCGTACCGCTCGCCGGCGCATCTGCGGATGATTCTGGAGGAGTTCTTCTGGTTGGAGTGCGGGTTGGAACTGAAGCGGACGAAGGCGAAGGCGGTGGAGGGGATCCCGTTCGCGCTGAACGAACAGGTGCGCGAGAAGATCAAGGCGATGCTGCCGTTCAAGCCGACGGGGGCGCAGAAGCGCGTCTTGGGTGAAATTGCCAAGGACATGGAGAAGCCGCATCCGATGAACCGTTTGCTGCAAGGAGACGTGGGCAGCGGCAAGACGCTGGTGGCGGCAGAGGCGGCCATTATCGCGATCGAGAACGGCTACCAGGTGGCCGTGTTGGCGCCAACGGAGATCCTGGCGATGCAGCACTACGCCTACTTCAAGGCGCTGTTTGAGAAGCTGGGCTACGTGGTGGTTCCGCTGGCCGGATCGTTCAAACCGAAGGAAAAGGAGAAGATCCGGTCCTACGTGGAGCGGGGGTTGGCGCACATCATCGTCGGCACGCACGCGATTCTGGAGGAGGGCGTGAAGTTCCAAAAACTGGGCCTGGCGATTGTGGATGAACAGCACCGGTTTGGCGTGATGCAGCGGCTAAAGCTGATGGAGAAGGGCGTGGTGAAGCCGGACGTATTGGTGATGACCGCGACGCCGATTCCGCGGACGCTGGCGCTGACGATGTACGGGGATCTGGACACGTCGGTGATTGATGAGATGCCGCCGGGCCGTAAGCCCGTTAGCACCCGGCACCTGCCGTCGGCGCGCATTGAAGAGGTGTGGAGCTTTGTGGGCCGCGAGGCGGCGAAGGGGCGGCAGGCGTACGTCGTGTATCCGGTGATTGAGGAGTCGGAGACGGCGGCGCTGAAGGCGGCGGAGCGGGGCTATCTGCATTTGCGCGACATCGTGTTTCCCCAGTTGGCGGTGGGGCTGTTGCACGGAAAGCTGCCGCAGACGGATAAGGAAACGGTGATGGCGGAGTTCAAGGCCGGGCGGATCCAGATACTGGTATCGACCACCGTGATTGAAGTCGGCGTGGACGTGCCGAACGCGACGGTGATGGTGATTGAGCAGGCGGAGCGGTTCGGCCTGGCGCAATTGCACCAGTTGCGGGGGCGCGTGGGGCGGGGCGCGGATCAGAGCTACTGCGTGCTGGTGACGGAGAAACTGGGCGAGCCGGGACGGGAGCGGATCCGGACGATGACGGAATCGAACGATGGGTTTTACATCGCCGAGATGGACTTGCGGCTGCGCGGGCCGGGCGAGTTTTTCGGCACCAAGCAGAGCGGAATGCCCGCGCTGCGGTTCGCCAATATCGTTCGCGACGTGGAGCTGTTGGAGACGGCGCGGAGCGAGGCCGAATCGTTCATTCATCATCCGCCCAGCGAAGAGGAGTTGCGGCGCGCGGTGCACTTTATCAGCGAAAACTGGCAGCGCCGCTACGGGCTGGTGAAGGTGGGATGATGCGCGTGATAGCGGGCGAGTTCCGAAGCCGGAAGTTGGCGAGCGTTCCGGGCTGGGATGTGCGGCCGACGCCGGACCGAATGCGCGAGACGTTGTTCAGCATCCTGATGCCGGTAATTGAAGGCGCGGTGTTCGTGGACGCCTATGCGGGCAGCGGGGCGGTGGGCATTGAGGCGCTGAGCCGCGGCGCGGTGCGCTGCGTATTCATTGAACGGTCGACGGCGGCGCTGGACGTGTTGCGGGCGAATATCGCGAGCTTGGGCTTGCAGAGCCGGGTGAACGTGATTCGCGGGAAGGCGGCCGGGGCGCTGGCCGGTTACAAAGCCGACATTGTGTTTTTGGATCCGCCGTATTCGGAGCCGGAGGAGTATGCGCTATCAATGGCGGTTGTGAAGGCGCCGTTGGTGATTGCGCAGCACGCTTCGAAGCAACTTCTGGAGGAACGGTACGGGAAGCTGGCGCGGTACCGGACGGTGAGGCAGGGCGACAACACGCTGAGTTTTTATAGGCTACATGCCGCTGGCGCGGAGCAGGATCTCCTGGACGAGTAGGTCGTCATCGTAGGTGACGCGAAGTTTGGATTCTCCGCGGATGGCGGCGGCGAGATCGATGAAATCATCGACATAGCGTTTGTAGGGCGGCACGGGCACTTGCTGCGAGCCTGCCTTGAATGGGCCGGCGGGCTTGGCGAGATCGACCGTGACGGCGGGCGGCTCGATGGGGTTGACGATGATTACGCCGTTCGAACCGTGGACTTCGAAGGCACGATAACGGCCGGAGTTGGGCTGGAGGTTGGAGCCGTGGAGGATGGCGATAGCGCTGTCGAACTCAAGGACGGCGGCGGTGTTGTCGTTGAGCGTGTCGTTGAACTTGCCGTGCTTGTTGAGGAAGGGCGTGACGCGGCGCGGGCGGCCGAGGAGGCGGACAACGGGGTCAAGAACGTGGCCGCCGAGCTCGAACATGTTGCCGCCTTTGAACTCGGCCCATTCGGGGCGGCGGGCGTCGTCGAGCAAATTGCCGATGCAGGCGCGAACGAGGTAGACCTGGCCGAGCCAGCCTTGCTTGGCGGCGTCGAGAGCGAGGTTGATGCCGGGGTGGTAGCGCCACATGTAGCCGATTTGGAGAATTCGGTTTTGGCGGCGGGCGAGGTCGACGATTTTCTGGAAATCCTTGAGGTTGTCGGCGGGGGCCTTTTCGAGGTGGAGGTGCTTACCGGCTTCGAGGACGGCGAGGCCGTCGCGGGCGTGGTCGCGGACGGCGGACTCGACGGCGACGACCTGGACGCCCGGGTGATTTAGAAGAGCCTGTTTGGACAGGATGGGGATGTCTTTATGCTTGGGCGTCGGCTCGGTGAGGCCGACTAATTGAAAGGCCGGGTTGGCGAGAACGGTGTCGACCTTGGCGGGGCCGTGGGAGTGGGACGTGCCGATGAAGCCGATGCCGATGGGAGGCTTCGTAGCGAGGGAGAGGAGGAGGGCGCGGCGTGAGAGCATGGCTTGGGCGAAGGGTATCAAATTTTGGGTTATGTTGGGATTCCCTGGGTTAGTTTGGGTCATGGTGGGTTTTCGTTGGGTGGGTCCGTGGGAGGTTCCCGTTTGGAAGTCCTTTGTAATCAGCAAATGTTGGGAGGTTCCCAGCATTTTCACCCTTTCCCGGCCCGAGTGTGTCCCGCTCGTTGTTGTCGCCCCGGTGCGTGGACACACTTATGCTGAGGACTGGTATATTCAATTTTCAAAGAGCGGTGGCGGCCGGTCCGCGATGGCTTTTGACCAAGACGGATGGCCGCTCAAATACAGTGAAGGGAGCTATCCGCCAATGCGGATAGCT
>JBJXFL010000176.1:0-20938 GCA_046155405.1 Bryobacteraceae bacterium
TCGTCAACACGAAAACGGAGAAGGGTCTGCGAGTGCAATCGGCACTCGATACGGGTCAGTATCCGAAAGGCATCAAAGTCTCTGACGAGGAACTTGCCGCCGTCCGATTGAGGCACAGCAAATTTCATGGAGATTGGAACTACTTCGTCGTGCCAAAGGGAGCGTCACTTCGGTAATGTTATTTTGTTACGCTGCCTTAGGCGCGGAAAGAAGCGAAGATCGGAGGCCCGTTTCTCTATTGACCGAGTTGGGGAGGCGTGGCCGCAGCTTGCGCGCGCCGATTACAACGCTCGATGATTTCCGCGATCGTGGAATGTCCTTTCCGTCAATTGATCGATGAGGCCCGCAACATCCCGGAAGTAGAGGTCCGCCAAAAAAAGAACAAATCGCGTGTAGGGAGAGTATGAGTCCGATGCGACCATTGCGCAGGCCGGCGAACCGACTCCTCGGAAGCCGCTCCGGCTGTGGCCAGGCGTGGCCGCCGTGGCGCCGATGTGCGTGGTCAGGTTTGTCGTACCCACCATGGTGCCGGAGGGCGGCGCCTTCGGGGTACTTGGCGCACTGTTGTGCGGGTTGGCTATCCTCGTGTGGCGGGCGCTCTTCAGCCGGGCGCACAGGTCCGAGGCGCTGGGGCGCCATCCTCCCGACGATCGTCGCGCCGGCCGTGACATCGCGCGTCATCCACGTCTCGATCGCGACGGGGATGATGTTCGTCATCTACGCCATCCCGGTATTGAGCTTCGCGTTCGTCGCCTGGACGGTGGCGACCATCCCGCTCGCGTGCGGAGGTCGGACGCTCGTCCGGACCGGCGGCTTTACCGGCGACCTGGATCAAGATTTCGCGTGGCGGCGGGCGGCGACTGGGCCGGCTTTCGCGGCATTGGCGGCCGGCTTGATCGGGGGCGAATAACTCGCACGTAGTAGAAGGGCATTTCACCGGCGACCGTGTTCCATGTACGGCGGACCAGATCGTGAGGTGTTCCGCACGGCCCTGCGCGGCGCCGGGAGCCGCTGCGGGGTCGTGCGGAACCAAGGGCTAACCGCATGGATTCGCCGGGTACGGCTTAGGCGGGACCGCGTTTGCCGACACAAATGCGAAGGACGACGTGTTTCCGCGATCCGCGCGACTGAGAGAGCCTTGAAGCACGTGGCAAATTCGGGTTGGGCGTACTACTCGCCGGCCTTCTCGTCCGCGTACCGCAATACGGCCGCCATTACGGCCGCCTCCGGCATCTGTTCCGGTTCAAGCCGCCAAACCATTCCCTTGTGCAACAGGGCATCCACGGCCGCCGCGTTCAGCAGATTATCGTTCCGGTAAACATACGCCTCCGCCGCCGCGCCTCCGGCCAGCCAACGGGCGTTTCCCGTCAAACGCCCGCCCCGCGCCAGGAACAGATGATGAATCCGCCCTTCGCTGGCGGCTCGCAGAATTTCGCCGCTGTCCACGCTCCGCCGTCCGGTCGCCGTGTGCTCATACTCCGTCACCGCCTGCATTTCCGCCGCGCTTCGCCAGCGCCGCATGATCTCCGACGCGGCGACCGCCAACTCGGTCCCAGTCGCCCCGCCGTCGGGGCTCAACTGCACCGCCTCCGGCACCAACGCCCCATAGCCGGAGACCGCCGTGTACGCGGCGGTCTCCGCCGTTACGCCCGCCAGCACCAGGGGCAATCCAAGCGAACGCAGCAGCGGCTGGAGGCCGCGGTCAATCGCCTTCATAAAGTCCCGCCGGAAATGCGGGCTATTCTCCCGAGTCTCTTCGGTTCCGAATCGCACGCCGGCGGCATGGTTCCTGCCCGGTTCCGGAGACAGCTCTTCGCCGGTAAATTCCTTGACGCTTTCCGGCACGCCGTCCGGCATCGGCATCGCCTCCAACTCTCCGTGATCGCAGCGCAGCAGCCGTACATGCTTACCGGCCAGCGCGAGCAGCACGAACGAGTTCCGGTAATCGAGGTGTTCCAGGATCGGACCGACAACGCACCGCTCCTCGACGTTCCAACCCGTATCCACTACCGCGCGAACGGAAAAACAATGCAGCGCCTGGGGCGACCGGTAAATGCATATCGAGTCGCGATGACTCGACACAAACGGCGTTTCATTGCCCATGGCTTCCAAAGGCTCCAATATAGCGGCAACGTCCTGCGCATGTACGCCGCATTCCTCCAGCGCCGGACCGATCAGCGGTAGCATGCCGTTCAGCTCCCGGCCGGATGGGCGCGATTTGGCGCCCGCGACATGCGGACCCAAAAATATGGATACGCATGGGCCTTCCGTCCGGCATACTGTCGCCAGATCGGCCTCCGTTGGGACCGGAAACCCGTCCGGCTCGTCTGTCTTGGTTCTGGTTGGTAACTTGGTCGCTAACATGACACAACTCCTTCTTCTTCACCCGCGGTTATTCCTCTTGCACGCTATCATCCAAAACCCCAATTTATCGGCCGCATCGAGGTTTACGAGAATCACGGTCCGGACGGGGAAAAAAGAGGGGAAGGCCGAGACCCGCAACTTCCTCGCGGGGCTAACGTACATCCGGACGGTCGCTTTTCCGGTACAGAAGAACATCGAGTTCACAGCTTTGCCCAGGCTCAATATTAAGAGTCCGGCTGATCGTCACGCTATCATGAAACCAGATGCGATATTCATTGGGCGCCGTAACCCGAACTTCGTACTTCCTCTGTGGAAGAGGTCCGAATTCGAACGAGCCATCGGCTCGGGAAACCACCGGCGCAATCTTCGCGTTACGATCGATCGCCTGAAGGGCCACTTGGCCTACAGCCTCGGGATAAATCATCCGCCCATTGGCGCTCGCGTGCGGCCAACCCGGATAGGGAACCGTGCCTGTAAATCCGAACAGCGCCGGTATCGGGCCTTTATCCCGGATCGCCCGAAGTAGCCGGATCCAGGCGCTCGCCGTGACTAGCGGCCGGGTTGAAGTGCATGCGTTGGTATGGTACGCGCCGTTCGCCTTGGACGCGAATACCAAATATTCTCTCCCTTGCAGGAATCCATATCCGCATGCTGTCATGCCGCTCGGGGTCCGCACCTCGACCGTCTTCTGTAAGCTCGTTCCGGAAAACGTCTCGGCGACCTGAAATTCAATCGCTATCTCATGCCCGAAGACCGGCGCCCGGACTTTCCCGGCCGTCCCTCGAAACACGGTCATTTCTTTTATGTCCGCCGGGCTCCAACATTCGGACCGCATACACGAACAGGCGGGGCAATTCGACGCTCCCGCACCCGCGAGAAGCGCCAAAATATAGACTTTCACGAAACACCTCCGCAACCTGAAAAGCGAAAATCCCAGACATATCGTGACATTCGAGGATATCCGAAAACAGTAGACGTTTCCAAAGCCGATTGGCGGCCTATCGCCGTTCGTATATCATGGCATCGGCCGCATACCGCAAGCGGACGTGTCAATCCGCAATCCGCAACGTCATCCAACCGATTGAGGCCGCTTGCGGTTTGTTAAAGTATTTCCGTTTACGATTAAAGGCGCAAGAATCTAAGGTGGCCAAGGAGGGCCTCGCCAGTGTTTCCATACCGCCGCATCCTATTTCCCGTCGATTACTCCGACGCCAATTTCGCCATGGTTCCCTTCGTGATGGAGATGACGCAACGTTTCCAAGCCACCCTGCAACTGGTCCGCGCCTGCGCGCCGGAGGTCCTGTACGCCGCTGAGTTCGGCTGGCAGATCGCCGCGACTTCGCCCACCACGGACGAGGTTGTCCGCTCGGAAACCGAACGTCTCGAAGCCTTTGCCGCGGAACATTTCAAAGGCTTGACCCCGGAAATCATCGTCCGGTCGGGCCACGCCGTCGCCGTCATCGAAGACACGGTTCGCCGCAACGGCGTCGACCTCATCATGCTCCCCACCCACGGCCGCGGCCTGTTTCGGCGCCTCCTGCTCGGCTCCGTCACGGCCCGCCTTATTCACGATTTAAGTTGTTCCGTGTGGACCGGCTCTCACCTTGACCCCGCCACGGTACGCGCTCACACGCCCTATCGCCGCATTCTCTGCGCCGTCGAGCCGGGCATGGAATCCGCCCACATCGTGAAGGCCGCCGAACGCATGGCCATCGCGTATAGCGCCAGCCTCGCCCTGGTCAGCGCCATCGAATGGCCCACCGACGACCCCGCCGTCGACCCCGGCAGCTACTGGGTTCGCATCCGGGACGCCGCCGAAACCGAACTGGCCACCTACAGCCGTACCCTTCCCATTCCGGTTACCACGCATCTCGTGTTCGGCCCCATCGCCCACGTTCTCCGCGACGCCGCTGTCCAGCAGTCGGCCGACCTGCTCATTGTCGGCCGCGGCGAATCCCAAAGCCCGCTGAGCGGCGTCCTTTCCAATCTCTACGCCATAGTTCGCGAATCGCCGTGCCCGGTACTTAGCGTGTAACAAACGGCCTAGCCGATCCGGTATACCCAGGTCAAAGAAGCCAGCGTCACTCCCGCCGTGATACAATCGCCCATGTGACAAAAGGAGGCAACGATGCGAGGTAACAATATCTTCTATATTATAGGAGTAATTGTGGTAATTGTTTTCATTCTAAAATTCTTGGGCCTTTGGTAACGGGTTGGCTTCACTCGAAAGTTTGGGCCGGAGACTCGCCCATGAAGTTGACAGCCGAATGTGACGACCGATTTGAGGGCGTTCACCTACTCGCCGTCACTGTCCTTATTCGTCGTCGAAAACCGATTCTAGAAGCTCTCGAAGCTTCACGAATGCCTGAACGATGAGGATGCTCATCCGCACTCCAAGTTGGCTTTTCAACACCGCGGCAAGCATGGCCACACCGTGTTCGGTGAATACGTATGGCAGGTATCGCCGGCCACCCCATCTTGAGATTCCAGATTGGGATCTCAAGTTTTCAAACTCTTCCTTGGTGAGTTGAAACATGAACTCCGCCGGGAACCGTTCGAGATTTCGTTTGACCGCTTTGTTTAGGTTGAAAGGTTCGACTTGGTAGAGCTCGGCGAGGTCGGCATCGAGCATGACCTTCCGCCCACGGATGATGTAGATCCGACGTTCGACGACCTCGATTATAACGACGGCAACCTACGCGGCTACAAGGCAATCAGCCACGCCGGCCGGTGCGTGTGACCGGAAACTATCGGGTCAAGTTCGGATGGTCATACTACAATTAGGGAGGAAACGATGCACAGAAAGACAGGACTGCCCCCGTCCATCCGGGCGAAATCATTACGGAAGACATACTGCCGGAGGCTGGCCTTTCCGTGACGGCCGCGGCGAAGGCGCTAGGCGTGTCGCGCCAGACGCTTCATGACATTCTGGCCGAGCGCAGGCCGCTATCCGCCGTTATGTGCATCAAGGTGTCCCGGTTATTCGGCAGCTCGCCGGAAATGTGGGTGCGTCTTCAGGCCGCGTATGATTTGCCGGTAAAGCGGATAGAGACAAATCCCGCCTGACAACATCCGGCGTATACGCTGGTAGGGTGATCCGTTTTGTCATTCTCGCTTCGGCGCTGCTCTCCGCCGCGCCGAAGCCCGTATTCACCGATCCGGCGGTGACCCTTCTCGGCACGCCGTCGCTTGACGGCCGCTACCTGAGCCTCGTCGAACAGGGCGACCTTGCCGTTCGCGACATCGCCACCGGCCGCTCCACCCGCCTCACGCAAGCCAAGGGCAAGGAGTTCGCGTACTTTTCGGCCATCGGGCGCGACGCCAAATCCGTCGCCTACGCCTGGTTTAACGGCGAGGGTTTCTACGAACTTCGCGTCGTGCCCATCGCCGGCGGCCAACCGCGGACGCTCTTCAAAAACCCCGAGGCGGGTTTCGTTCAACCCTGCGCCTGGACGCCCGATAACAAGTTCATATTGACGCTGCTCTTCCGCAAGGACAACGTCAGTCAAATCGCCCTCATCCCCGCCGCCGGCGGCGATGCGAAGGTGCTGCGGTCGCTCAACTGGGTCTATCCCAAGCGCATGGATATCGCGCCCGACGGGCAAACGCTGATTTATGATTCCTTCGCCCCCGGCTCGACATCCCAACGAACCATCTACTCTCTCGCACTCGACGGCGCCGCCGAAAAACGTCTCGTAAACGAACCTGGCAATCATCTCTTCCCGCTGTACGCGCCCGACGGCAAGTCGATCTTCTATCTCTCGGACGACGACCTCGTCGAGCGTCGGCTAGACGGTCCCGCCCGGATAGTCCAAAAAGGAATCGGCCGCGCGCTGCCATTGGGCATCACCGCACAAAACAGACTCTACTACGGCCTCCGTACGGGCACTAGCGACGTGTTTATGGCCGAGATCGACAACATTGCCAAAACCGCCCGCCGCGCTTCCCTGAAATTTCCCAACCGCAACCTCGCGCCCAGCTTTTCACCCGACGGCAAGCGCCTGGCCTATCTCTCAAGAAGAGGAACGGAAAACTTCGGCCAGGAGTCGCGTGCCGTCGTCATCCGCGAACTCGGTAGCGACGACGAATCCGAACAACCCGTAAGAATGGCCCATATCGAAAGGGTTCACTGGCGCGCCGGAGGCCAGTCGCTGCTGCTGAGCGGAAGCGACGGCAAGGGCCGCGGCGGTATCTTCGAGTTCGATATAGCTTCAAAACGAACCAGGCCCGTTGCCGCCGGGATCGGCGGTCCGCATCGCGGCTATGAGTTCTTCCCGCTCGCCAAAGGCCTGCTCTACATCGACGGCCAAACGATACGCGATGAGCGAGGCCAGCCGGAGGGCGACGCCGAGGCCCTGCCCGCACTCCTCGCCGGATTCCCGATTGAAGCCAAAGGCATCACCGAGTGGCTGCCAACCGCGACAGCCCTCTACGCCATTCGCGATGGGGTCCTGCTCCGCTTCACCCCCGGCGCCGCGCGGCAATTCCCGCTCCCCGGCAACCGGCAGCCCGGCGCATCCATCAGCCCCGATGGCAATACTATCGCTCTCACCGCCGGCCGCGAGACGCAGGAAATCTGGAGCATGGAACTTCGCTGAGCGAAAGACACTGATGCCAATTGAACTCCCGATGGCCCGCACCGTCGCAGCCAAAATTCACACCCAATTCCCGCACACCGACGCCCCAGCCATCGAACAGATGATTGACGCGGCCTTCTGGGCCAGCCTCCGGCGCGAGGAAGGTTTGACGCCAACCATCTCGCTCGCCTATCTCTCGCCGGAGCAGTCCTCCGGCCCGATTCTGTTTGAGCGCCCCCTTCCCCTCCAACCGGAATCGCTCGCCCGCCTTGCGCCCGCCGTTGAACGCCCCGGAATCCATTTGGGCGTATGGCGCCACAATGGCGAACTTTCCGTCTGGGGCGCCACCCGCGCGCTCCCGGAGGATTGCTTCGTGCTCGAAGTCATCGCACCGGGATTGCTGGTCGTCAAACAGCCCGGCAACGACGACTCGGCCAAGTTCGTCAACGTCGCCGTTCTGGAAGGCGACCAAGCCAAAATCCTTAGTACCGCCGCCACCGCCCCGCCGGGCAGTCCCGCCATGGTGAAGACCCTTCTCGGTCTCGACGAAATATCCCTGGTACTGGTCGAACTGGCCGTCTCCATGCGGAAGCATCGCCGCGGCGGCGCGCTGTTAGTCGTCCCGTCCAGCGACGGCCACTGGCACGAGTCGATCGTTCAACCCATGACCTATCGTGTCTCCCCCACTTACGCCGAACTCGCCGGCTTGCTCGGCAACTACGAAGCCCGCGGCCGCCGGTGGCAGGACGCTATGCACCGCGCCGTCGAGACCATCGCCGGACTCACCGCGGTCGACGGCGCGACCATCATTACGGAGAACTGTGAACTGCTTTCCTTCGGCGCCAAGATCACCCGCCGCGAACAAGCCCCGCGCGTCGACCAGGTAGCGGCTTCCGAACTCATCGAAGGCGCCGAAGTCCAGATCATCCATCCCACCCAACTCGGCGGTACGCGCCACCTGTCGGCCGCGCAGTTCGCGCAAGACCAGCGCGACGCGGTGGCGCTGGTGGCCTCGCAGGACGGCCGGTTCACCGTCTTCGCGTGGTCGGCGAGCCTGGAAATGGTGCACGCGTACCGCGTCGAGACGTTTCTGGTTTAGTGCTAACCGTTCCACTTGCCGAACTTTCTAGAATCAATGGGTCATGACTAAACAGATCGGCATCGTGGTTTCTTGGATTGCAAATCATCGCTACATGCCGGGAAGGAGCGCGCAGGGAAGGAGAAACCGTAGCCATTTGGAACCGCCCGCTCTTGTTGTGCGCGGGACCCAGCCAGCCTTCCTCGCTGCCGCCGAAAACCTTCGAGAGCCTCACGGCCATTTCGGGAGATATGCCGCGCTTCCCGTTTACGAGTTTCGAAAGTGTGTTGCGCGTCACGCCAAGGGTTTTAGCCGCTTGCGTGATGGTCAAGCCTGAGGGCTCAACACATTCCTGCTACACGACAAGTCCGGGGTGAGGCGGGTTCTTCATAGTCAAGGTCCGGGTTTACTCCGCTCGGATCGTCCCGCCCCAAAAGTCGTTTCAGTCCCTGTGGCGGATTGTCCGTATCATCCCGTACCGTAGCGTCCACCTTCCGCATGTCAATATCAATCGTTCCGTTTCACCCGCCCCTGTCGCTTTCAAAATTACGTGGCATAGATTAGTCAACATTATTTGGCATACAAGCCATGGCTGTCAGCGAAGCCGGACGGTGGGAAACTCCTTGGGCAAACCTGTTGCCAGGCCAGACCTCAGCGCAATACATTTTCGCATCGACCACATCCCAGCAAAGCGGAGGGATGGCGGTTCGTTGCGCAACCGGCCGTTTGAGCAATGCTCGGAATCTGCCGTCAGCCTGCGGATTCCTCTGCACTGCGCCGTTGATCGCTACGTATCGCAACGTATCGCATTGACGGCCAATGGATGCCGTGACAAACTACAAGGGAGGACGGTTTACTATGGCAACTTTAGATTGGTCGCAATGCCCCGCCGTCGAAAGCGTTCCCGGAAAGGTGAGCGGCGCCTGGGTGTTCAAGGGTACGCGGATGCCGGTGCAGACTGTATTCTTGAACCTCGAAGCCGGGATGTCGCCGAAAGAAATCACGGAAGAATTTGACGTGACGCTGGACGAGATTGAGGCCGTGCTCCACTTTGCCAGTCAGAGCTTGGAGCAGCCGCGGCCCAACACCGGTAAATGAAGATCCTCTTCGACAACGGAACACCACGCTCTGTGTCCCGTTGTCTGGTCGGCCATGAGATCACACGCACGCGTCAAATCGGCTGGCATGAACTAGAGAATGGCGAGTTGATTCAGCGCGCCGAAGAGGCTGGGTACGACCTTCTGCTCAGTACCGACAAGAACATCCGATACCAGCAAAATCTCTCCAATCGGAAGATAACGCTGGTTGTGCTGACTAGCCAGCAGTGGCCTGACGTTCAGCTGCATCTGGACAAGATTGTCGCTGCGGTGAACGCGGCCCCACCCGGCAGTTATGCGGAAGTTGAGATTCCCATGAGACCGAAGATCAAGTCCACTCAATCCTAGCTTCGGGGATCGCGGCCCACCTCGGTTTATCTGGCAAATCGGAGGGATGGCGGTTCGTTGCGCAACCGGCCGTTTGAGCAATGCTCGGAATCTGCGGTCAACCTGCGGATTCCTCTACACTGCGCCGTTAGTCGGGAGGCGAGCCATGGCGGACGCACGATCCGAAGTGCTAGCATAGGTGGTATGTCTACCGTAGACAGTCCATCTGACCGCTTGGAGTTCCTACAAGGAACGCTCGAAGTTCTCATTCTTCGCAGCTTGCGGATGGCCCCCAATCATGCCTTTGGAATCGCCAAGTTTATCGAGCAACAATCCGAAGCGGAGTTCTCCGTAGATAACGGCACACTCTACCCGGGATTGCAGCGCCTGGTGCAAAAAGGCTGGATCACGTCCCAGTGGAAGACTTCGCCGAACGCTCGCCGAGCGAAGTACTATCGGCTCACTCCCGATGGCAAAAAACAATTGCTAACGGCAACATCCCGGTGGCAACGATTTGTCGAAGCAATGTCCCGCGTGCTCGCGCCGGAGGCCAAATGAGTCTCCGCGAACAATGGGCGAAACTCTACGGGCTCTTCACCGGCCGAGGTGGTCTCGACGATCTGCAAGAGGAGATCGAAACCCATCTCGCAATGGAGATCGACGACGCCGAGGGTACGGGATCTGATCCTGACGACGTTCGAAAGCGGTTTGGCAACAGGACCGCAATCGGTGAATCCGCCTACCATTCCTGGACCTTCGGGACCCTCGAATCGTTCGCATGGGATGTGCGCTACGCACTCCGCGGAATGTGGCGCAATCCTACGCCAACAGGGATGTCGCTCTTGTCGGTCGCACTCAGCATCGGTGCCACAGCCGTGGTCTTCACGGCGATCAAGTCAGTTCTAATCGAGCCGCTGCCATACAGGCAACCCGAGCAACTCGTCCAATTTCGCACCGAGTATCCCCGCTTCCCGGAACAGCCTCGTGGCGATTGGATGTCGTGGGAGAACGCCCAAGAAGTCGGCCGAAGAACCCGAACTCTTGAAGCTGTCGGAATCTATCGCAACGCGTTCGTTGACTTGGCGAGTGAATCAGGGAATCCCGCCGAGGCTCTATACGGGGCGCGCGTGAGCTCAAATCTCTTCCCATTGTTGGGCGTTGCTCCAATGCTCGGCCGGAACATCTTGCCGGAAGAGGACCAACCGGGCCGCCCCGATGTGATCATTCTTAGCCACGGCTTGTGGGTTCGCAGATTCAACTCAGACCCCAACATCGTCGGAAAAGTCTTGATCGTGAACGGCCACGGCAGCACCGTCATTGGCGTTATGGCCGCGGAGTTCAACTTCCCGATGCGCAGAACAGCCGTGCGCACACCATCGCCATACGTTGATTTTTGGGCTCCGTTAGAAGTCGCCAGGGACGGTGGTCATAGTGCTGTAGCAAGACTGAAACCCGGAGTTACGCTGGCGCAGGCGCGGCAGGACATCATCTCGATCAGCGATAGCCTCGCGGTTGAGTTTCCAAAGACGAATAGGGATCGAGTCTTGCAGTTGAACTTCGTGAGTGACCGGGTTGCCGGGAACGCCAAGACCAGCCTCCTCCTATTGCTCGGTGCGTCGGTGCTCTTCATGTTGATCGGTTGTTCCAACGTTGCGAACCTCTTGCTCGCGCGAGGGCACGGCCGCCAAAGGGAGATCGCGCTGCGCCTGGCGCTGGGCGCTGGCCCAAAGAGGATCCTGCGCCAAATTCTCACTGAAAGCTGCGTATTGGCCATATTGGGCGGGTTGGCGGGATATCTACTCTCCGTCATGGTGTGGCGAATTCTTCCAGCGCTGTCGCCCGTGAGTATCCCGCGCCTTGCTTCTGCACGCTCGGATACGACCGTTTTGGTTTTCGCAATTGCGCTGGGCGTTCTCAACGGCATTTTCTTCGGGATCGTGCCCGCTCTAAGGGCGGTGCGCAAACGAGGTACAAACGCAAGCGAGTTCGGCACTCGCGGCGTCGCGGGCGGACATGACCGGACGCGCTCGTTGCTCGTGATCGTCGAGGTCGCGTTGACGGTGATGCTTGTTGTGCTTGGTGGCCAATTGTTGGGCGCTTTTTCCCGGCTGGTCGCGACCGACCCAGGTTTCGACGCGGACCGCATCGTCGCCTCCGTGATCCTACCCTCTGCGGAGCGCTATCGAGATACCGAAAAGCGCGGCGGATTCTATCGGGAAATTCTCGAATCGGTTCGTACGCTTCCTGGCGTCGAGCGCGCGGGGACCGTCGATGCGCTGCCCTTCTCTGGAGAGAATAGTGGTGCGCTTGTAGCCGCGGCAGAGACCGGATCGGCAATAGATGTCGATGCGGAGGTTGATGTAACAGGCGGCGAATACCTGCAAACCATGGGCCTTCGACTGCTCGAAGGGCGGTACTTCCAACCCGAAGAAATGAAGCCTTCCAACGAGTCCGCTGTTGTGAGCGCTCTCGTCGCCAGTCGACTATGGCCGGGGTCGAGCGCATTAGAGCGACGGATTTGCCTCGATTGCCGGCCGGGAAGGCCACCCATTTGGAAGCGAGTCGTAGGTGTGGTTTCCGATGCCAAACACTCAGCCTTGAATGAGCGGGAAAAAGGTGCGGTTTATCTCGCCGCAGGCGCAATGGAGCGCTCCGCGTTCGTTGTCGTTCGAACGAACCGAACTGCCCGGGATGTCGAGCAGTCGATCCGCCGCGCTGTCGCCGCCATCGACCCGAACCAAGCGGTATTCCTTGTCGCGCCACTCAGGAGCTTCATCACCGATTCTGTGGCCGATCAGCGCTTTGTGATGATTCTGGCCTTCATCACCGGCTGCCTGGCATTGGTGATGTCTGCGGCCGGAGTATACGGCGTCGTGTCATATGCCACATCGCGCCGAACGGCGGAAATCGGGATCCGAATGGCGATCGGTGCTACTCCTCACCAGGTCCATTCGCTCATTTTCCGTCAGGGTTTCAGTTCCGCGGCCTTGGGCATGGCGATTGGTGTTGTTCTGGCGATTGGGTCTCTACGCCTTCTGCGTAGTTCGCTTCCCGGGCTTGAGCAAAGTCACGCGGCCTATGCTTGGATCGCGATCGGGATGGTGACGATTACGGCAGCGGTAGCGTGTTGGTTACCAGTTCGCAAGGCGATTATTAAGATCGACCTTATTTCGGCTCTGCGGCACGAATAGCGCAGCGCGCGGACGCGAAAGTAGCGATATGTCGCCAAGGGAAGAGAGATCCTCTCGACGAACGTGCCAAGTGATTGATCACGCCAAATAATGTTGGCGGCTCTATGCCAGATAATATTGAAAGCGGCAACCCGCCCCGAACAGACGCTCCGTGTCGATCCGCTGGCCGCCTCCGAACTTGGCAGCCATCGGGAGCGCCCCGACGCCGAAAAACGCGGTCACTTGCGTGGTCGGCCGTTCCATGACTAAACGCCGCCCGATTCATCGCTAACCGTCCCGATGCTCCATATAGGTAGCCTGCGATCGATCTGCCGCAAGGACCTTCTGAAAGTGGCCGAAAGACGTTCCGCACGACGCGTTGGCCACTAAAAAATCTAGTCCCCGAACGCCTCGCTCGCGAACAGCGGCGGGCCTTCCGGAACCCGGTCAAACTCCGTATCACCCGCAAAGATCGTACCCGCCAATGGCGCCGCCGGCTCCATCCCCTCCACCGCCGTCGTAAACAACACCCGCACCCGCCCGTCCAGCTCCAGAATCTCCGGGCACGTCACCCGCGGCGAACCCGGCAGCCTCCACTCGCATAATATCTCCCCATCCTCAATCCGGAACTGCCGCGCCAAGCCCTCGGGCGCTAATTCTGGATTGTAGAACGCCACGATCACCGACTCCCCGTCCGGGGACGGCCGCAGCCCATCCGGGAACAGCGGCGTATCCCGGAAGTCGGCAATGATCCGCCGCTCTCCCAGCGCCGGGCCGTTCCGGTCAAACGGATAGTGATCGAGCGTTTTGTTAAACGAGTCGATATCCACCAGTCCGCCGCCATAGAGAAACTTCCCGTTCGCGCAGATCTGTTCCGAATGCAGCGTGTGCAGCCGCCGCGCGGCCGTGTCAAACAGGTACATGCACGCGATGCGCTCTTTGAAAGTCGTGTGCTTTGTACCGAACAGCAGCCCGCCCTCCACCGCCACGCCATCGTTAATCACCACGCGCGAATCCGAAGTAACGCCGAACGGCTTGCCCACCAACTTCCGCTCGCGCAAGTCATAAAGAACCAAGTCCCGCTCCAGGCCAACGACGAGCACGCCCGGCCGATCCGTCTCCGCGAAGAATCCGGCCCGTCCCGGCAGCGGATGCACGTCATTCTCTCGCGTGCGCAAGTTCAACACGTTCACACTTCCATGCAGTTCCGAGAACGATTCCTGAATGGCCACCCATCCCAGTATCGGATCGGCCGAAGGATAATTCCGCAGCACGCGCGGGCACTCCGGTAGAAACCGCAGCGCCGCCGTTTCGGGGGTGTAGAACGGACTGGCTTCAATCACCTGCATCGCTCCGTTGTATCACGGCCTCCGGTCCGGCGACGCTACAACGGAATTCCCTACTGTTTCCGGCTCTCGTATGGTACAGTGGAAGTAAGGGGAACTATCCGCATCGACGGATAGTTCTTTTTTTATGGGATTACGGTCGAGCGAACCCAGAAAAATTCCCCGTATCTCATTGCAAATAAACAAAACGAGGCAAAAAACAGAAAAATGGGTTTTCGGCTTCGCAGTTGTCCGGGCTTCTTGAACCTGTTATCCTGTAAAGACGAATTAGTGTATGGCAAATCATGTATCAGCTCTGAAGCGCGTTCGGATGACCGAGCGTCGGACTGCGGTTAACAACGCTCGCAGGTCCCGTCTCCGCACCGGTCTGAAGGCTCTCCGCCGCTTGATGGAAGCGAAAGACGTTAATGGCGCCGCCGCCGTCGCTCCCAAGACTTTCTCTATCGTCGACCGCGCCGCCAAGTGGGGCGTCATCAAGAAGAACACGGCCGCCCGTTATAAGAGCCGCATCGCACTGCGTCTTCGCAAGCTCCAGGCCGCGTAACAGTACCAACCGGGATCTTTCGGCCGTTTCCTCGTGGCACAATAGCTAGTGCTATGTCCTCCAAGAAGTGGTACGAATATTTCGTCTCCGTAGAAGGCCAGACCCAGACCGCGGCTGGCAGCCCGCCGGGCGACGCCGCAAGCGCCATTGCCGAGATTGCCGCGCAGGTGCAGGTGCCGGTAGCCGCGCCACCAGCCGCGGCTAAGTTTGATAAACCGGCGGCTTCGGTAGCGGCTGGCAACCTGGCCACGTTCGACGATATCTACGGCGCCGCCGACATCAAGCCGCCGGCTCACGGCTACAGCATCCTGAAAGTCTCGGATATGCTCAATAGCGAGCACATTCGCCAGATGCCGGCCGAAGTGAAGAAGGGATCCATCCTGGTGGCGCTGGAAGCGGCCGGGGTTAAAATTCAGGAAGTGGTCCAGGACGCGATTCGCCGCGATCAGGCGCTGGATGCCTTTGAGCGCGTGAGGCTCAAGTCCGTCGAAGATCTGGAATCGCGCAAGGTCGAGGAGAATCGCAAGATTCAAGCCGACCTGGATAAGTACGTCGCCGAACAGAAAGCCCGGCTGCAAAGCAACCTGGAAGAGGTAGCGAAGCAAAAGGAGTCGTTCAGTTCCTGGCGCCGGCAAAAGCAGAATGAGGAACAAAGAATCGCGGATTGCGTATCCTATTTTGTGACCGAGAATCCGGTCACTACCGCCGGGGGAAGCACCAAAACCGGATCGTAAGTCAGCGCTTGGAAAGGGCGCGAATAAGTTATGTTCAATAGGCTCTCCAGAGTCATTCGTTCGTTTGTAGGCTTCTTTATCTCGGTGGCGGAAAACCCCGAGATTATCCTGGAACAAAACATCCGCGATATGAACGATCAGGTTCCGCGGATGAACGAATCCATCGCCATGGTGAAGGCGAATGCGACGCTCCTCGAGAAGGAGGAGGCGAAGTACAAGAGCGAAGTGGCCGATTTGACCGCGAAGACCAAGGCCGCGATTCAAGCGGGCCGCGACGATATGGCGGCGATGTTCGCGTCGCAGTTGGAACATACGCGCTCGGCGCTTGCCCGGACGAGCGGCCAGTTGGGCGGGGCGAAGGCCGCCTACGAAAAGGCGATGATGGTGAAACAGGCGTTCCTCCGGGAAAAGGAACGCAAGACCCGCGAGGCGATGGGCGCCATTCGCGACCATCGGCGTTCGCAGTGGCAGTCCAAGGTCGCCGATGCGATGGAACAGTTCGAAGTGGCGGGCGTCAGCCAGACGCACGATGAGATGGTCCGCAAGATCGAGGAGCAGACGGCGGTGAACGAAGCGCGCATGGACATGGCGCTGAGCAACGTCGACCAGGAGCGATTCGAGATTGAGAAGGAAGCCGAGAAGTTGCAAGCCAACGAACTGCTGAAACAGTTCAAGGTGGAAATGGGCATGGTGTCGCCGCAGGCCGGCGCCGCGGCTCCGGAAAAGACCATTGGCGGCCGCGAATCCGAAAAGTCGCTTTAGGAGACATGACATATGGCTGTGCAGATTCAAAAAGGCGGCTGGGTACTGATATTCCTGCTCGGCGCCGGCATTGTCGGTTACGCATTGAAGGAGTACGGACTCCTGGATAAATTGATTCCGGGCGCGAAGATCCGGCAATCGACCGACATCGGTCATATCGATCTGCCGACCGCGTCGGCCTCCACGTCGTCGAACGTGGCCGCGACGAACCTGCCCGGCTCGAGGCGCGGGTGCGATGACAAGGACGAAGTCCGCTTCTACCACTGGGCGTGGAACGCGCAGATGGGTCTTATGTTCGCGGCGGGCGGGCCGCAATCGAGCGACGGCAGCCTGATGTGCAAGGAGGGCGTCAATCTGCGCTTCGTCCGCGAAGACGATTCGAGCAAGATGCAGGAAGCGCTCGTCTCCTTCGCGACCGAACTGAAGAACGGCAACAAGAACCCCACGAAAGGCGCGCACTTCGTGGCCATCATGGGCGACGGCGCGGCGACCTTCCTGAAGGGTTTGAACGATACGTTGAAGAAGCTCGGGCCGGACTATACGGCGAAAGTGGTCGGCTCGGCCGGCTACTCGCGCGGGGAAGATAAGTTCATGGGCCCACCCGCGTGGAAGCAAAATCCTTCCGCTTCGCGCGGCGGACTGGTGGCCGGCTATCTGCGCGATGGCGACTGGAACATCGCCCAAAAGTGGCTTGGCGATAATGGCTTATGCAACAATCCGGACGAGAAGACGTACGACCCCAAGTGCTTGAACTGGGTGGCGGCCAGCGACTACCTCGACGCCGGCGAGAAGTACATTTCCGGCTACTGCGAGAAGCGGCCGGTGGTCGACAAAGGCAAGAAGACCGGCGAGACGCGCAACGTGTGCGTCAACGGCGTCGTCACCTGGACTCCAGGCGATGTGAACGTCGCCAAGAAGAAGGGCGGGCTCGTCTCGGTCGTCAGCACGCGCGAGTATAGCAGCCAGATGCCGAATACCATCATCGGTATCGACCGTTGGATGCAGGACAACCGCTCCACCGTGGAAGGCATGCTGAAGGCTACCTTCGACGGCGGCGATCAGGTGAAGGCGCACCCGTCGGCTCTGAAGCACGCGGCGCAGGTTTCGGCGGCCGTCTATCACGAAGCGAGTGCCGATTACAACTACTGGGAACGCTACTACAACGGCGTCACCGAGCCCGACAAGCAGGGTCTGCAGGTGGAGTTGGGCGGATCCACCGTCAACAACCTGGCGGACAATCTGATGCTGTTCGGCATGGCGAAGGGCGCGGCCAATTTATTCGCCGCCACTTACACCGTGTTTGGCGACATTGTGGTCAAGCAGTATCCCGATCTTGTCCCTAGCTACTATCCGGTATCCGAAATTCTGGATACGTCCTACATCGCGGCGATCGCCTCCCGCTCGGGTACCATGGCGCCCGCGACGGTGCCGCAATTCTCATCGAGCGACAAGTTGACCAGTGTCGTCAGCCGCAAGGCCTGGGACATACGGTTTGACACCGGCAAGGCCACCTTCAGCCCGACGACGAAGGGCGACCTGGACCAGATGATGAAAGACCTGCTGGTGGCCGGTTCGACTGCGGTGGAGATTCATGGCCATACCGACTCGGTGGGCGACGCCAATTCCAACATGCAGTTGAGCGAGCAGCGCGCCTTCGCCATGAAGCAGTGGCTGGAGGGGCAATCGGCGTTGAACTTTCCCGAAGGCCGCGTGCGCATCTTTGCGCATGGGCAGCAGAACCCGGTGGCGCCGAACTCAACGGACGAAGGGCGCGCGAAGAACCGCCGCGTCGAAATCGTCATTGGGACAACCGGCAGATGAACGACCTGAAACGGGTCTTTGAGCCGAACCACACGGCCACTTGGTCCGCCATGCGGATCGTGGTGGCCGTGCAGGCTGTACTGGCTCTGTTGATTTGGTTTGTGGCGCCCTTCCAGGTGCTGCCAACGCCGCCGGAGGTCTTTGCCGCGCTGGGCAAACTCTGGATGGAGCAGGGCCTGGGACAGGAGTTGATCACCAGCTTCCTGTTGAACGTGGAGGCGCTCGCCTGGACGGTGGTTATCTCGCTGGGCCTTTGTTACGCCACCGTGATGCCGTTCTTCCGGCCCATCGCGAGCGCCGTCGCCAAAGGTCGCTTTCTAGGCCTGATCGGGCTCACTTTCGTGTTCACGCTGTTAGTGGGCGGCGGGCATAATCTCAAGGTTTCATTGCTGGTGTTCGGTATGACGGTATTCTTCGTCACCTCAATGGCGGCGGAAATCGAAGCCATTCCGAAGTCGCGTTTCGATCACGCCCGGACGCTCCGGATGAGTGAATGGCAGGTCGTTTGGGAAGTGGTGGTTCTGGGCACGTTCGATAGAGCCATCGAAGTGATGCGGCAGAATGCGGCCATCGGCTGGATGATGCTGACAATGGTGGAGGGCATCTCGCGCGCCGAGGGCGGCGTGGGCGCGATGCTGCTCAACCAGAACAAGCATTTCCATTTGGCGGAAGTGTTCGCGATTCAATTGGTCATCCTTTCCGTTGGGCTGGGGCAGGATTACGGCATCGGGCTATTCAAACGGCTTGTCTGTCCCTACGCGGAACTGACTCTGGAGCGTAAGTAGTGCCCAACGGCTACGAGATCCGCGAACCGGTTTTACAGGTTAAGAACATTTCGCTCAAACTGGGCGGCAATCAGATCCTGCGCGACATGAGTTTTGACATCATGGACATCCATCGCGAGGAGAGTACGACGGGCCAGATCGTCGGCCTGCTGGGCCCTTCGGGCATTGGCAAAACCCAGTTGTTCCGCATCCTGGCCGGTCTGAATAAGCCGGACACGGGTGAGGTGCTGATTGGCCATCCGGCCAAACCGGTGGAGCGCGGCATGGTGGGCGTCGTGGCCCAGCACTATCCGCTGTTTGAGCATCGTACCGTCTGGAGCAACCTGATGGTGGCTGGCGCGCGAAGCGGAAAGTCCGCTACCGATTGCGACCGGCGGGCGAAGGATCTGTTGGAACGCTTTACTCTTTACGACCGGCGCGATTTCTATCCGGCGCAGCTATCCGGCGGCCAGCGGCAGCGCGTCGCCATCGCGCAACAGATCATGTGCAGCGAGCAGTTTCTGTTAATGGACGAGCCGTTCTCCGGACTTGACGTGGTGGCGCTCGACGCCGTGCAGGAGTTGATCAATGAGGTCACCCACGCGCACACGCTGAACACAACCATCGTCGTAAGCCACGATATCGCCGCCGTCTGCGAGATCGCAGACACGGTCGTCCTGCTGGGCCGCGAGCCGGATGAAAACGGCAAGCGGATCCCGGGCGCGCGGGTGATGGCGTCCATCAACCTCGGCGAGTTGGGCCTGGCGTGGCGGAAGGGTCTGTCGTCCGATCCGGAGTTCCACCGGCTGCTCGACGAGATCCGGGCGCGCTTCCTGTTACTTTAGCGCGCAAAGGCCGCGGCTCTCATCGTTAGAGAGCGGCCAGAACTTCTTCGGCGTGACCGGCGGGCTTCACCTTCTCGAAAATCTTCTTGATCTTGCCATCGGCACCAATGACAAAGGTCGTCCGTGCAACGCCCATGTAGGTCTTGCCATACATCGACTTTTCCTGCCAGACGCCGTACGCCTCGGCGCCCGCGTGATCGGCGTCGGCCAAAAGCGTGAAGGGTAGCGCGAACTTTTTCTTGAACTTGGTCTGCGCTTTTTCGGTGTCCGGCGAGATGCCGATAATAACGGCCTCCTTTGCGGCGAACGCGGCGGTGTGATCGCGGAATTCACACGACTCCGTGGTGCAGCCCGGCGTATCGGCTTTCGGGTAGAAGTAGAGGACGACGGTTTTACCCTTGAGCGAGGAGAGTTTGAAAGGGTTGCCGGCTTCGTCGGTAAGGTTGAGTTCAGGGGCTTTGCCGCCTTCTTTGAGTGCCATATGTTAGCTTAGATGCGGTCGAGACTGGAAGGTTCATCAATATCAAACCACGTCGGGCCGATGCCTACGGAGAGTCCGGCGAGACGGCAGGCCGCGGCTGTTTGTTCGCAGGCGTTTTTGGTGGACCATTCGACGTTGGCGAACATGTTCTTGTGCGTTTTGCGGCAGCAAATGGCGTAATACCCGCCATCTTCAGCCGGGCCGAGCACGACGTCTTCCGGAGCGTCAAAGAGGCGGTGGAGGAAATCGACGGGGACGGTGGGGACGTCGCCACCGAGGATCAAAAAACTGGGGCGGCCGGTGGCGAGGCCCGTTTCGAGCGAGTGGAGCATGCGGTCCCCCAGATCGCCATCGACCTGGAGATGACGTGTAACAGGGAAGGCGGTCCAGGCGTCAGAGGGAGTGTCGGTGTGCAATTCGATGTCGGAGGCGAGGCTGTTCGCAGCCTTGATAAGACGGCGGAGGAGCATCGACACCATTTGCTCATAGCGCCTTGCGGCTTCGACGTCGCCGAGGTCCGCCGCCAGCCGGGTTTTGACGCGGCCGGGGATGGGGGCCTTGGCAAAAACGGCGATGGCGGGGAGCATGCTGGCAATTGTAGAATGGATTGAGTATTCTCATACGTCAGGAGATTGGATTCCCATGAAACTTGCCCAACGCATTTCTGCCATTGGCTGCGGCGCGGTAATCATCGGTGCGCTTACCTTTGGCGCGGATAAGAAAGGCGACGCCAAGAAGGGTCAGGAAGTGTTTGAAAACTCGGCCTGTATGGGTTGCCATAACACCGACAGCGATGAGAAGCGCGGCAACGCGCCCGCGCTGAAGGGTCTTTTCGCGAAAGAGGGCATGACCGAAGCCAAGGTTCTCGATAAGGTGAACAAAGGCGGAAACGGTATGCCGCCGTACGAAGAGCAACTGGAACCCGCACAGAAGACGGACCTGATCGCCTACCTGAAAACTCTGTAAATTTGACGGCGCCCCACAGCGTCGGCTATCCTGGACGAAGTGGCGGCTTTACGCCGCCACTT
>JBJXFL010000183.1:0-30227 GCA_046155405.1 Bryobacteraceae bacterium
CACTTGCGGACAGGCGACTTGTATTACCCAATTCCGTAGGGGTAATACGGCAGCAGCAGCGCTAAGTTATTGATAAAACAGGGTCTTACATATTTGTTTTAGCAGTTCGCAGTAAACTCGGGCTAGGACCGCGCTGGTTTCGTCGCGGATACCCGCACGGCAGGGTTAGGGTCGTTACGGAAGATCTTGTCCAATTGTGGTATCAAGCCGCAGCGGCTAAACGCTCTGTTGTAGGTGTATGGCAGCGGCTGGAAATATTTGTGCCAGAATCAGCTTCAGAATGGATCCAGCGTTAGCATCTCGATTTGGTTTTTCGTTGCGCTACGTAGCGGACAAGTTCTGAACCGAGAGCTATTCGGTCCTGGTCGCGATAGAATAACGGCATGGCGTTCGTGATCGATTACGAGTTTCTCCCCGCCACTCTAACCGCTCATCCCATGAGCGACGAGGAGTTCGCCGAGTTCTGTTCCGAGCATCCCGACCTCTTTTTTGAGATGTCGGCTGACGGGGAACTTATTGTTATGGCACCCACCTATTCATGGACCGGAGCGCGGAACCTGGAGATCGGCGCGCAACTTCACGTATGGGCGAAATTGGATCGCCGCGGAATCGCGTGCGATGCCGCCACCGGGTTCGTGCTTCCCAATGGCGCCCGCCGTTCGCCGGATGCGTCGTGGACGTTGAAAAGCCGCATCGAAGCGATGGACGCCGCTCAGCGGGAAAAGTTCTGGCACCTCTGCCCGGACTTCGTCATTGAACTCCAATCCGCGTCCGACCGGCCCCGGAAAATTCACGAGAAGATGATGGAATATCTCGCGAATGGCGCGCAGTTGGGTTGGCTGATCGATCCCGAGACGCGTACGGTTTCCGTCTACCGGCGGGAGGGCGATGTGGAGACGCTTACGGGCGTCGAGTCGATAGCTGGGGAAGGGCCGGTGGCCGGGTTTATTTTGGAGCTTTCCTCGGTGTGGAATCCGTTGGCGGGCTGACCTTGGCCGGGGCCGCCGCCGTCTTGCCGACCGCGATTAGCTGATTGCGATTTACGATGTACATGTTCCCATTGGCGGGAACGGGCGTGGAATAGATGGAACTGCCCATGTTGGTTTCGTAGAGCAAATTCTTTGTCCGGCCCGCGGCGAGCACGGATACGTCGCCGTCCTCGTCGCCCAGATACACCTTGCCGTCGATGACGATCGTCGATCCCCAGACGGCGGCCAGCATGTCGTGAGTCCACAATTCCTTCCCCGTTTTGGCGTCGAGACAATGTAGGAATCCGGAGAAGTCGGCATAGTAAAGGAGTCCGTTGTGCAAGGCGCCGGTGGAAATGGAACGGCGGATCTTGTCAAAGTGCCAGATGAGGCCGGTCTTGGTGATGTCGCCGCGTTTCGTGCCATCAATGGCGTAAAGGTGGCCGGGACCTTCGCCGTGTTCGGGATCCTGCCCGTTGCAAATATAGACGATTCCGTCCTGAATAATGGGCGTGGAGATCACCTCATTGCGGGTCTTCGGCCACACGGACTCCTTCGGGTTCATGTCGAATTCCCAGAGCTTTTTGCCCGAAACGGATTCGTAGCCGCGGACCCAGCCATCCCCCTGGCCGATCACAACCTGGGTGACATCGCCAATTTTTCCAACGGCGGCGGACGACCACTGGCCGTGAAGAATCTTATCGCCGACGGAGTTGTCTTCCCATACGAGCTTGCCGGTCTTCTTGTTGACGGCAATGATCGACGGAGCTTTCGGGGAAGGCACGTTGACGTGGCTTTCGTCCTGCCCGTTCGAAGTCGACACATAGATGAGATCGCCGAGGATGACGGGCGAGCTGTTGGCCATGTTGTGCTGGAACGCGCCGACCTCTTCCATCATGTCGAAGGACCAGAGAATGTCGCCGTCCTTGGGACCTTTGAACTTTTCATTTTTGAACGGACCGTCGTTGCCGTTGGCCATTCCCAGCAGGTCCGCCGCGATAATCTCGCCCCGGCTGGAGACGTAATAGACGATGTTGTTCTCCACTAGCGGTGAAGAACAGACGCCCTGATACGGCCAATCGTTGACGCGGCCGGCGGCAAGTTTCTCGTGCGTGATTTGCCAGAGAAATTCGCCATCGGATTCACGGAAAGCTATCAACACGCCGCGATCGCCCGGCTGTTTGGGGTCGCGGAGACCTTCATTATTAGTGCCCACCAGGACGACGCCGCCAGCGACCACGGGATTGCCATAGCTCTGCGAACCGAGGGTGGCCGTCCAGCGGATATTCTCCTTTGTATTGACATCCCATTTGTCCGGGATGCCCTTCATGTTGGAAACCATGTTGCGGTCCATGGTTCCGCCCCACATGGGCCAATCTTTCTCCACGTGATTGGCGAGCAGGCCGCCGATAAACGTCGCGCCGCCCAGCAGCGCACCCAACACAATTTTGCGTGTCATCAGTTCTTGGTCACCTTCACATTGTCGAGAAAGACTTCAAATGGAGCGTCGGCATAGATGCCGGGCGCGCCTTGGCGTTCCGCGAGCGGCGCGGGATCGGTGCGCTCGACGGTCCACGCCGCCGGCTCCGGGTCGCTCTTCAACCAGACTTTGCCCTGGGCCTTCACACGGCCATCGGAGAGGTTCTCCACGCGCAATTTCAACGTGTACCAGGTGTCCCCTTTCCAGGCGTACTTGGCGACCGCCGTCCGTTCGGTTTCGGGCTGCCAGGTTTGCAATTCCAACTTCTCCGCATTGCCGAATAGCATCAGATTGAACCGTTGAGCCACCAGGCCTACGTCGCCCATCTGGCGCCGCTTCTGCGAAGCGCGGACATCGGCTTGTACCGTGTAGTTGGAAAGATCGTGCGGGCCCATGAAGACGCGGGCGCGCTTGGTGGCCGGATTGTCGGCGAACTTGGCTAGTACCTTGTTGCCGTCTTCCTGCCGCACCTCGTACTTCGTGTTGCAATTCACCCATTCCATGGGCACTTTACCCGCGTCGAGCGATTCAAAATCCCAACTCCAATCGAGCGGGGGAACAACGCGGGCGCGCGCGGTGCCGATGACGCCGCCAACGTTGGCCTTAATCAGCCCGGCCTGCGCCGCCTTATCCGAAGAAGCGATGTACTTGCCGTCCTGCGAGATCATGCCTTTAAGACTTTCAATGGTCCAAGCCGCCTTGTCCTCACGGATGAAATTGCCTTTCTCATCAAAAAGACGCGCCCGGAACAAAGCTGTTTCACCGGGCTTCAGCATTACCTCCGCGGGAACGATCTGGACCCACTTGGCGGCCGCGCCGGCGGCCGCGTTCATCGGTTGCGGGAGGTCCACCTTGGCGGCGGCCTGCTTCTTCCCAATGGCGTACGTATTCTTGGTGGTCACCAGGAAGACACGGCCTTCGCTGATGCCGACGGAAGCGATGACTTTCTCGCCTTCTTCCTCGGTTTCGCCGGGCTTCACAAAAGAGATTTCGCTGAGTTTTTCGCAGCGGTCATTGTGGGGCTTTAGAATATAAAACTTGCCGTTTTCGGTGCCGACGTAGAGCTTTCCGTCGGCGAGCACAGCGGACGATTTCTGAATGGTTCCGAGATTTTGCTTCCAGATTTGTTTTCCCGTCACGACGTCAAAGGCGAAGAGATTGGCGCCATTGTCGATTTGCAGGAAGCGGTCGCCGTCAATGATCGGCGAACTGAACCCGAGCTGGTAGCCGGGCAAGTAGAACTTGGCCTGATCCTTCTTGATGGGGCCGCGCATGGTGGCGTCGACGGCCGCGAACAAGCCCATTTCATTGGTATCGAGATTCTCTTCGCTATGGGTGATATAGGCGGTTTTGCCGTTGACGACAACGCCGGTGTTGAGGCCGCGCTTCGAGACATCGAAGCGCCAGAGCGGTTCGCCGGTCTGCGCTTTGATGGCATGGGCGTTGCCGTCACCGCCGCCGGCGATGAGCTGACGGACGCCATCGATTTCAGCGATGATGGGCGGGGAATAGGTGGTGTCGTAGGGACGGCCGCCGGGGGCGCTGAGATAAACAAGTTCGCCGTTCTTGCGGTCGAAGGCGAAGATGCGATGGCCGGCGCGGGAGTATTGACCCCAACCCGTCGCAACGCCGCTGACGATGACCAGATCGCCATCGATAACGGGCGAGACGGTGCGGCCTCCATGGGTTGTCACCAGCGCGAAGTCTTCCACCAAGGAGCGCTCCCACATCTTCTTGCCGTCGCGAGAAAAGGCCGTCAGCATGCCGTGAACGCTGAAAACGTAGACGTAGCCGGTGACGGGGTCAACAGCGGGGGACGACCATGAGGCGCGGTGGGGCGGCACGTCGCTCAGCCAGAGATTGATCTTCTGTTCCCAAAGCTGCTTACCGGTATCGGTATTGAGGCAGACGAGGCGCTCCTGCAGGGTCTTGCCGCCGCCGGCGGTGGTAAGGATGTAGACGTGATCGCCGTGGACAACGGGCGCCGAACGCGCGCCAATAGGCGCCTTCCACGCCAGATTTTCACCCGCGGGCGACCAGGAGGCCGGGAGGTTTTTCTCCGGCGAACGGCCGTCGCGATTGGGTCCGCGCCAGTCGACCCAATCGGCGAGGAGGGGCATTGCTATAAATAGAAGGGAACAAATTTTTACACAGTACGTTGGGTAGAGGAGAGGCCGCATGAAACTATCCCTGATTATAGTTCTGTTGAGCATGTCGCTGGTTGCCACCGCCGGCCCGGGCGAGGACCTGCTGATCGCCGCGCGGCGCGGGCAACTGGCGGAAGTGAAGAAATTGCTGGAAGCGGGGGCGCCGCTGGAGAGCAAGACCGAGTATGGCGGGACACCGCTCTATATGGCTGTTTTTAACGGGCATACGGAAGTGGCGCTGCTCCTACTGGACAAAGGGGCGAACCCGAATGTGACGGACACATTCTATAAGTCGTCGATTCTGGACAGCGCGTTACAGAAACAACGGGCGGAAATCGTGCGGGGGTTGATAACGAAGGGCGCGGCTGTATCGGCGCGGCAGTTAAATATGGTGGCGGGGGGCGGCGACGTTCCCACGTTGCAGGCCGCGTTGACGGCAACGTTCAAGCCGGAGGAACTGACCGGGGCGCTGAAGGCGGCTATCTCCACGAAGAAGGACGACGCGGCGGCGATCCTGCGCAAGGCGGGGGCGGCGGAGCCGAAAGTAGTAAATGTTCCCGCCGAGACGCTGGCCGGGTACGCTGGCGAATACGTCTCCGCGGCGATCCCGATTTCCATCGAAGTTGTCGCCGAATCCGGCATCCTGAAGGCCCAGGCCCAAGGCCAGTCACAATTTACATTGAGCACCGACAGCGCCACCGAATTCAGCTTTGCAATGGCCGGGGTACGGATGGTCTTTGACGGCAAGAACGAATTCGTTCTCCACCAGGGCGGGCAGCAGTTTCCTTTCGTCAAAAAGGGTAGCGCCGGCGCGCCGGTGATTCGAAAGGTTCCAGACGCGATCGTCACCGGCTATATAGGGGTCTACGCCACCGCGGAGGCACCGATGGAAATCACCGTAACGGGCAAGGATGGGCTAATCCAGATGCAGGTAACCGGCCAAGGCGCATTCCCGCTGAAATCCGATAGCGATACCGAGTTTAACTTCACGCCCGCGAATATCCGAGTGGTTTTCAGCGGCAAAGGAAGCTTCACCCTGTTCCAGGGCGGCCGCGAAACCGTGTTCACTAAGAAAGACGGTGCGAAATGAAGTGGCTTTTGCCGCTCACGGCGGCAGGCGCTCTTTGGGTCGCCGAATCTTGGCCGCAATTTCGCGGTGCGAACGCGTCGGGGGTCAGCACATCGACCGAAGCGCCACTTCGTTGGAATGGCGAAAAGGGCGACAACGTGCTGTGGAAGACGGCGATTCCGGGGTTGGGGCTTTCGTCGCCGGTTCTTCACGGAGACCGAATTTACGTGACTTCGGCGATTTCCTCGGACGTATCGGCCAAGGTGAAGCACGGACTCTACGGGTCAACCGAATCCCACGCCGATACCAGCAAACATCAATGGAAGGTGTACGCGATTGACCGCAAGACGGGGAAGATCGCATGGGAGCGGACGGCCGCCGAGGGGGCACCGAAAACGAAGCGGCATCCGAAGTCGACGCAGGCCAACTGCACGCCGGCCACGGATGGCGCGCACGTGGTTGCCTACTTCGGGAGCGAAGGGCTGCACACGTATTCCGCGGACGGCAAACTGCTGTGGAAGAAGGATCTCGGCCTCGTGAACGCGGGGTGGTTCTTCGAGCCCGACTACGAATGGGGCGCGGCGAGTTCACCGATTATTTACAACGGCAATGTGATTGTGCAGGTGGATCGGCAGAAAGACAGCTTTGTCGCCGCGTATCGATTGAAGGACGGGGTGGAGCAGTGGCGAACGGCGCGGGCGGAGATTCCGTCCTGGGGAACGCCGACTATCGTCGAGAGCAAAGGCGGAGTGGAATTGGTGACGAATGGAACAAAAGCCATTCGCGGCTACGACCCGAAAACCGGCAAGGAACTATGGAGCGTGGGACCAAATTCCGAAATCACGGTGACAACGCCGATCTTCGCGAACGATCTGATCTTCGTCAGCAATTCCTATCCGCCGATGCAGAAAACATATGCCATCAAGCCGGGGTCGTCGGGCGACCTTTCCAAAGAGACAGCGGCCATCGCGTGGTCCAAACCTCGCGGGGTTTATATGCCGACGCCGCTCGCCTACCAAGACCAGCTTTACATCATCCAGAACAATGGCATTTTGAACGCCTATGCAGCCAAGAGCGGCGACAACGTGTATCAACAGCGTGTGGTGCAAGGCGGGGCGTACTCAGCCTCGCCAATCGCGGCCGCGGGCCGCGTTTACCTTACCAGCGAGGACGGCGACGTCCACGTGGTGAAGGCCGGCGCCGCGTTCGAGGTGCTGGCGACCAACCCCATGGGTGAGGTTCTGATGGCCACACCGGCGCTGGCGGATGGGGTTCTCTACATTCGCGGAATGCAGCACCTGTTCGCGATCACGGAGAAGAAATAGCCGCTATGCGGGCTGATAGAAGCCCTTTAGCTTGTTGCCTTCGTCACGGTGGGGCGCCTTCAAATGCCGAAGCGTTTCGAAGGGAAGCGATAGGAGTTCCGACGCGTTACTGTAGGCGTCTGGATAGAGTTCGATCTCCGTCAATTCGGCGGCGGATTCGATCTTGCTCTTCATTTCGGGGGTAACGGCAACGAGTAATTTGATGGAATTGTCCGCCAACTTGTGCATTTCAAAACTCAAGTAAGGATTCTTGGCGAAGAGGCCGCAATCCAAAGTCTGCGGGGCGTACGTGAAGCCGTAAATGCCGCCGTGTGAATACTTCAAGACGTCGCCTTCTTCATCGCCTTTGACCAAACGGACGCCGTGGCGGGCGCGGAGCGATTCGCGCTCCCGCGCCACCTTCGCTACGACCGCCTCCGGGACAGGAACGGGGGCGGGAGTGATATTAACCATGGAATCATTATCGCAATTCGTTCGCCCAGCCCGATACAATACCGGAATGCGATTGGGACTGATTCTACTGCTGCTGACGGGCGGCATGACAATGGCGCAGGACTACGATCTGTTGTTGCGCGGAGGGAGGGTGATCGATCCGCGGAACAATCGGGATGGGCGATTCGATGTGGCTGTGCGAGACGGGCGGATCGCGGCCGTGGAACCATCCATTGACGCTTCGCGAGCGAAGAAGACGGTGGACGCCGCCGGACTATTGATAACGCCCGGAATGATCGATCTGCATGTCCACGTGTTCTTCACGGCCGGCAACCCCGGGGCCTGGGCCGGCGACAACAGCGTGCAGCCGGACGCTTTTAGCTTCCGTACGGGCGTGACCACCATGGTGGATGCGGGCTCCAGCGGATGGCGGAATTTTGAGCACTTTCGCGCAACCGTTATCGATCGCGCTCGCACTCGTGTTCTGGCGCTAGTAAACATCGCCGGTTTCGGAATGATCAGCGATGCAACAGAGCAGGACGACTTTAGCGCGGACGCCGTGGCGAAGCTGGCGGCCAAGCACAAAGACGTGATTGTGGGCGTGAAGTCGGCGCATTATCAGAAGCCGGATTGGGAAAGCGTGGACGAGGCGGTGGCGGCGGGAACGAAGGCAAACATTCCAGTCATGGTGGACTTCGGCTATTTTCTGCCGCAGCGCCCCTACTACAAGCTTGTGACTGAACACCTGCGTCCCGGCGACATTTCGACGCATATGTTTCGCGGCCCGGTACCGTATGTCAACGAGAAAGGCGAGTTGTACCCGTATCTCTTGCAGGCGCGCCAGCGCGGCGTCCGGTTTGACGTGGGGCATGGCGGCGGGAGCTTCGTAATGCGCAACGCAGCCGGAGCGTTGAAGAACGGATTTTATCCGGACACCATTTCCTCCGACCTGCACACGGCCAGCATGAACGGCGCCTTCATGGATCTTCCCGCGTTGATGTCCAAGCTGATGGCGCTCGGCCTACCGCTGCGGGAAGCCATTCGCGCGACAACCTGGACTCCGGCGGAGGTGATTAAGCGTACGGAACTGGGGCACCTGAGCGTCGGGGCAATCGCCGACATCGCGCTGCTTCGCGTAATGGAAGGCGAGTTTGGATATTGGGACAACAATGCGGGGAAAGTGATCGGCAAACAGCGCCTGTTTTGTGAGATGACATTGAAGGGGGGAGCCGTGGCTTGGGACTGGAATGGGCGGATGGGCGTCGACTTCAAGACGCTTGGTCCAACGTACGGCATCCGGCCGGGGGTGGACCAAATTCTGCCGCCCGAGGTGAAGAAGTGAAGATCGGTTCTCTACTCTTCTGTGGATTTAGCCTGATCGCCGCGGACCCGTTGCGCGTACGACTTGTTACGGGTGGCCATGCGCACGATCCGGAATTTTACTCCGCCTTCATTGGCGATCCCCAGATCGCAGTTACGGTGGAGCCGCACCCGCGGGCGTATCAGGGGGGAACCAACCGGCTCGATGTACTGGTGCTCTACGACATGATTAAGGCCGCCGATCCCAAGACTCGCGAATGGCTCCGGGCCTGGGTGGAATCGGGCAGAGGTTTGGTGGTGCTCCACCACGCGATCTGTTCGTTTGAAGACTGGGAATGGTGGGGCGATGAGGTAGTCGGCGCCAGGTATCTGAATTCGCCGGCGCGAGGCATGCCGCCGTCGACTTTTTTCCACGATCTGACGCTTGATATTCAAGTGGTGAAAAAACATCCGGTGACGACGGGCGTGGACAATTTTCGCATCTTGGACGAGACGTACAAGGGGATGTGGTTCACGCCGAAGCTGGAGCTACTTTTGACGACAGCTCATGAGAAAGGAGACGGACCGATCGGGTGGATCGGGCCGTCGAAACTGGCTCGCGTAGTGGTGCTGCAGGGCGGGCACGACAAGAACGCGCACATGAATCCGAACTGGCAGCGGCTGGTGCGCAATGCCATAGTTTGGGCGGGAGGGAGGTAAATGCTAGACGCTTTCCTGCAGGCGGCAAAGGCGCGCGGAGCAAGCGACGAATTTCTGGTGGCGTTGATGAAGGAGCACGGGTGGCCGCCGACGGAGGTGTATCAGGCCTTGGGGCGACACTATGCCGAGGCGACCGGAGTGCCCATTCCGGTAGCCAGGGGGCGGATGGAATCGGCGCGCGAAGCGTTCTTCCATTTGTTGGCGTTTGCAACGCTTGGATCGTGGATCATCGCCACTGGATCGCTTTGGTTCGAGTTGATAGATACGTGGTTCCCGGACGCGACGCGGAGTAACTACCGGCAATGGGGCTGGAGACGCGTGAGTTGGGAAATGGCGTCGATCATCGTGGCGTTCCCCGCCTTCGTCTACGCAACGCGGGCGGTGTTGACCGACATGGAAGCCAACCCCGATAAAGGCGCGAGCGCGGTGCGCCGCTGGTTAACCAATATTGCGCTGCTGATTGCGGCGCTGATTTTTATCGGCGATTTGATGGCATTTGTGGCCGCATTTCTGCAGGGCGAACTGACCCTTCGCTTTGTGCTGCAATGCCTGACGGTATTCGTTCTGGCGGGCGCGGTTTTCCTCTACTACAGCCGAGGCGGAGGAAAGTCGGCGATCGCTCCGCGCCTGTGGAATCGCGGTTTTGCGGTTGCGGCGGCGGCGGCTATCGTGCTGTCGCTCGGCCTCGGATTTCTGAAGACCGGTGGACCGGCCGAACAGCGGCTGCGGGCGGAGGACCGCCGGCGTCTGCAGGACCTCTACCAGATCGCATCGCGCGTGCACGATCACTGGCAGCGGCAGAAGGCAACGCCCGAGTCTCGCGAATTGCCCACGACGATGGATGAGTTGGCGACCGGCGCCAGCTCGGGGCTCTCGTTGAAGGATCCATTCTCTCAGCAACCCTACGAGTACCTCCGGCTCGCCGCGCCGAAGTATCAACTCTGCGCGGTCTTCGCCACCGCTACGGTACCGGTTCCCAATCAACCGCGCCCCGCATGGACACACGGCGAAGGCTACCAGTGTCTCGACCTCGACGCTTCAAAATCACCGGAATATCCGTCGGCGGCGAACTAACGCCGACGAAGCGCGGCCAGCGCCGATTGAATTAGCGGCTCACGCTCCGCTTCAATCTCATCGCCTTTTTCAACACCCAACGCCTGGTTGACAATCTCCTGGCGGAGCCGGAAGCGGATCCAGTCGGCGCTGGCGAACCACTCGGCAATTCCCGGCTGCACGCGGTTTTGCGACAGGTAGGCGCGGAATTTGTCCAGCATGTCGATGGGCGGCTCAAACTTCGGCGTCACGGTAGTCTTGCCGCGCAGGAACTCCGTCGCAAACACGGTGTAGGCGCCGGAGGCCTCCAGGAATTGTTCGAGCCGTTTCGTCGCCGGCGGCTGGACGGCTTGGTCCGGTTCGATCCCGCCGCCGCCGCGAACGGCCCTGCCGCTATCGGTCTTGAAAGCCTGGGCCGGTTTCTGCGTGGAATGCTCCAATTGCATACCCTCGAGCGGCTTCTGGATGCTACGACCGCTCGGCGTGTAGTAGAACGCCGTCGTCAATGCCAGCGCGGTGCCCTCGCGCAGCGGCATGACATTCTGGACAAGTCCCTTTCCGAAAGTAGGTTCGCCCACGATGGCGGCCCGGTCATGATCCTGCAGCGCGCCCGCCAGAATTTCCGCCGCGCTGGCGGTCTTTGAAGTCACGATAACGGAGACCGGAAATGTATAGGGCGTAGCGATTGAGGGTACTTTTTCTTCCGCGCCGACGCGACGTCCTTTCGCCGATAGGATCACTTGGCCCGGTCGGAGAAAGAGCGCCGCGGCGTCCAATGCCGACGCTACCGCGCCTCCCGGATTATTGCGCAAATCAAGAACAAGTCCCTTCAATTTGGCGCCACCCAGTTTTTCGATCGAGTCCTTCATGTCGCGCGCCGTACTTTCATCAAACGAACCCACCCGCAGGTAGCCGATACCCTCCTCCAGGTGAAACGCGCGCTCGACCGAAGGCGCCTGCATTTCCTGGGGCGTTAGCGTGAACTGGAGCGGGCGCGCGTTGCCCGGCTTACGCACGTGGACAAGCGCCGGCCCTTGGCGCGCCTCCGAAAGCACTTGAACGAGTTGTTCCGGGGTCAGCGGTCCCAAGGCGATGTTGTTGATGGCGACGATCTCATCCCCGGCGCTGATGCCGGAACGCTGCATAGGGGTGCCGGGCAGTGTCTGCAATACAATGACGCGTCCGGGAAGAATACTGACGACGCTGCCAAATCCTTTACTCTCGCTCCGCTGCATCCGTTTGAGCTGGGCGAATTGGTCGGGATCCAGGAACGCCGAGTGGGGATCGAGGCGGCGCAACATGCCAGGAATGATGCCGGCATAGAAGGCGCGTTCGCTGTCCACCGCGTCGGCGCCGTGCCGCTCCACGATTTCCAACACGCCGAAGATTTTGCGAACGGCCTGTTCCAGATCGTCCTCGGCGCGGAGGCAAACGGACGCGAGCAATAGAAAAAGAATTCGTGGCACTTTTTACTTGGAGTAGCGCGTGGCCTTTTTCGTTTCGTGGCGTTCGATAGCCAGGGCGATTAGGCGATCCAGCAATGCCGGATACGCTAGCCCCGAATACTCCCACATCTTTGGATACATGCTGATGGAAGTGAACCCCGGAATGGTGTTCACTTCATTCACGAACAACTGCCCGGTTGCGCCATCCATCAGAAAATCCACGCGGCTCATGCCCTGTACCTCGCAGGCGCGGCAGGCGGCGACGGCAAGCCGGCGGATCTCCGCGGTCTGTTCCGCGCTCAACTTCGCCGGCAGTTCGATGACCGCCTTGTCCAGCAGGTATTTGTCCTCATAGTCGTAAAACTCGCGCGAAGGGAGAATTTCGCAGGGAATCGAGGCTTCGAGCGGATCGTTCCCCAACACGGAGCATTCGAACTCCCGGCCGATCACCGCGCGTTCGATGATGATCTTGGTGTCGAACTCGGCGGCGGCCGCCAGCGCCGTCTCCAGTTGCACGCGATCCTTCGCCTTGGCGACGCCGACGCTGGAACCGAGATTGGCCGGCTTGACGAATACCGGGTATTCGAACTGCGTTTCGATGGCGGCAGCGTCCAAATGCCCGCGAAACTGCGTCGTAAAAGCGACCACCGGTATCCCATGGGCGCGGCAGACTTGCTTCATAACTTCCTTGTCCATCGCCAAGGCACTGGCCAAGACTCCCGCGCCGACATAGGGCAGATCCGCCAGCTCCAGCAGTCCTTGCATCGTGCCATCTTCACCAAATGTGCCGTGCAGCGCGGGGAAAACCACGTCGATACCCGGATTCGCGCCGGGCTGCGGCAGCAACGGGCTGGGCCGCCATTCGCCCGCTTTTGTAATAAAGATCTCGCGCACCTCGTACTTCTCGCGATCCAGCGCGGCGATGATGGACTGCGCCGAACGAACCGAGATTTCATGCTCGCCGGAGCGGCCGCCAAAAACGACGGCGATTGCTTTTTTCATAGAATTCGTTTGCCCAACGCCGACATCATCAGTTCGACGGCGAGATCCGCCGTTCGGTTAGCGACGTCCAAAACCGGATTTACTTCGACGACTTCCAGCGACACCAGCCGCGCGGCATCGGAGAGCAACTCCATGGCCAGATGCGCTTCGCGATAGGTGATTCCACCGCGGACCGGCGTGCCGACGCCGGGCGCTTCATCGGGGTCGACAGCGTCCATATCGAACGACAGGTGAATGCCGGCGGTCCCGGCCGAAGAGATTTCAATGGCCTGCTCCATCACGCGCGTGAGACCCTTCTCATCGATGTCCCGCATGGTAAAAGCGCGGACGCCCGACTTCTTCACGTGCGGCGCTTCCAGGATGTCTACATCGCGTATTCCAACCAAGGCCACGTTGCGCGGATCGATTTTCGGAGCATAGCCGAACAGGTGCGTTAGGGCCTTCGGCCCCTTGCCCACCAGACACGCCAGCGGCATGCCGTGGACATTGCCGCTCGGCGACGTTTGCGGCGTGTTCATGTCGGCGTGGGCATCGACCCAAATAACGCCGACTTTCTTTCCTTGCCGATGAAAGTGATTCGCCACGCCGGAGATGGATCCGAGGGCGATCGAGTGATCTCCACCAAGAACTAGAGGCGCCTTTCCCTGGTCTATCGCCAGTTCCACCTTCTCCGCTAAACGCAGGCAGGTATCTGCAATCTGGGCCAAATACCGGGCACGCGTGGGCCCGGCCGGAGAACTCTCGGCCTGCTCCACCGCGACGTTTCCAAGATCCTCGACAGTGTAGCCGAGCGATGCGATGCGGCTGTGAATGTTGGCGACACGGATCGCCGACGGCCCCATATCGACGCCGCGGCGTCCGGCGCCAAGGTCCATCGGCGCGCCGATGATCGCGATCGTGCTCTGACGCATCATGGGATCATGGCCGCGTGCGGTAGAGCATCCGCGGGTAGGCGATGCACTCGCGAATGTGTTCCGTGCCGCACATCCAGGCGACGAATCGCTCCACGCCCATGCCGAATCCACCGTGCGGCACCGTACCGTATTTACGAAGGTCCATATACCAATTGAACGCTTCGGGCGGAAGGCCATGCTCATTCAGCCGCCGCAGAAGCAGGGCGGGATCGTGGATACGCTGGCCGCCGCCGATAATCTCGCCATAGCCCTCCGGCGCGATGACATCGACGCCCAGCGCCAATTTCTCGTTATTCTCGTCGGGTTGGAAATAGAATGCCTTGATTTCGCTGGGATACCGATCGACCATCACCGGCCGATCCAATTCCTGGGTCAGCAGGGTTTCATCGGCGTTGCCGAAATCGCCACCCCAAGTAATCTCACTCCCCTTGCCTTGCAGAACTTTCACGGCATCGTCATAACTCATGCGGGGGAACGGCGCTTGCACCGATTCCAACTTCTTGACGTCGCGTTCCAGCACGTCCAGTTCCGCGCGGCGATTCTCCAACACGCGTCCGACGCAATAGACGACCAAGCCTTCGGCCAGCGCCTTTACATCTTCGAGGGTCGCGAACGCCATCTCCGGCTCCACCATCCAGAACTCGGTCAAGTGGCGGCGCGTCTTGGATTTCTCCGCGCGAAAAGTAGGCCCGAAGCAGTAGACCTTACCCAACGCCATCGCGTTCGCTTCGTTATAGAGCTGCCCCGACTGCGCGAGGTAAAGCTTTTCCTCGTCGAAGTAATTCACTTCAAACAGCGTCGTGGTTCCCTCACAGGCCGCGGGCGTAAAGATCGGCGTATCGACCAGCGTAAAATTTTGATTGTCGAAGTAGTCGCGGATGGCTTTAATAACTTCGTGACGCACGCGCAGTATCGCCGTCTGCCGCCTTGATCGCAGCCACAGATGACGATGGTCCATCAGGAAATCGATGCCGTGATCCTTCGGTGTAATCGGGTAGGGATCCGATTCCGAAACTCGTTGCAGGATTTCGGCCGACTCGACATCCAGCTCAAAGCCGCCTTGGGCGCGAGCCTCGGCACGTACCTTACCGGTGACGATAAGCGAAGACTCCTGCGTCAGATCCTTCAACGCATCGAATGTTTCTTCCGGTAGGTTGGCCTTTACGGCAACGCACTGAATGATCCCCGACCCGTCGCGAAGCAGCGGAAAACAGATCTTGCCGGAACGGCGAATGTTGTACAACCAACCGGCGATGGACACGGTTTGGCCTTCGTGCCTGGCGATTTCGGCAACGCGAACGCGGGGTGCGGACATGCTAAAAAGACTCCAGGTTTTCGAAGATACGCGGGATGGCGTCGAGCGGTTGAGGGAAGTCCGGCGACTCCTTCAATTCCAACAACAGAGGGTACTGGTGCTGCCTCGCGCGCAGCATGGGCATGACCTTGTCCCACGGAATTGTGCCGCCCTTGGCGAGCGTTGGAAACAGATGCGTGTCCTTAGCTCCGTCATTGTCATGGATGTGCAGGGAACGGATACGGTCCTGCATCAGTTCGAACTCGCGTTCGACACCGCCCATGATGTTGGCGTGGCCGGTATCGAAACAGAAACCTAAGTCGAGATGAGTCTGGCGTTGGAATAGCAGCAACATCTCCGCGCTGGACAGTCCGTTCGGTATATTTTCCAACAAAATTTCCACGCCTCGATGCCGCGCAAAGCTGCGTAATTCATCAAGACTCGCGAACCCGGCGTCGAACTTGGCATCGTCATAGTCATCCTGCGGCGCTCCCAAATGCTGGACAAGGTATCTGAACGGTAGCTGTTCGGCGATCTCTAATGCGCGCTTAATCTCATCGCAAGCGGCAATTCTCTTAGCTTTAACGCGATCCGCGATGTTAACCACGGCCTGCGGCCCGGTACGTCCGTTGGCATCGTCGTTGTACATCGGCGAATGGAGTGAGTGAAGTTTTAGTTCCGAGTCGCGAAACCAGTGGGCGAGTTCGTCGACCTGCGAGCGATTGTGATAGTCGAGATGCTGGCGAGCGCAAAATATTTCGACGGCGGAAATTCCGGTCGCGTGGAGCTTGTCCAGCGCGGCCGTGGTCAAACGGTGATTGATAAAGAAGTGCGTCGAAATGGCGTGATTCATTGGGATATGGATAAAGGTCTAGTAGCCGGCCGCTTTGCCTTCCGAGCGCGGGTCCGCGGCGCCGGCGAGCCAGCCGCTTTCTTCAAACTGAATCACGGCCATTTCGCAGATGTTGCGCACGATTTCGACAGTATGGCCGCGCTGTTCCAATAGCTTTCGAGTATCGGGAGAAAACTGGGGCTCCATCTGCAACTTGTCCGGACGCCACTGGTGATGGAAGCGCGGGAAATTCACGGCGTCCTGGGCGTTCATCTTGAAGTCGATAACGTTTTGGATCACCTGCATCACGGAAGTCAGGATTCTGGTCCCGCCCGGCGTGCCGACAATAAGAAATGGCTTGTCGTCCTTAAGTACAATGCTCGGCGACATGGAACTTAGCGGCCGTTTTCGGGGGACGATCGCGTTCGCCTCCCCGCCCAATGCGCCGAACATGTTCGGATGGCCGGGCTTCACCGAGAAATCGTCCATTTCGTTATTCAGCAGGATGCCCAATCCTGGAACCGTCACGCCAGAGCCATAACTACCATTGAGCGTATAGGTGACGGCGACGCAATTTCCCTCACTATCGACGATCGAATAGTGGGTGGTTTCCGTGCTCTCCATGGTTTTCAAATCGCCGGCCTTGATCTCGTCGCTATTCGTCGCTTTGTTGGGGTCGATCGACGCGCGCAGCTTGTTGACATAGACCGGACTAAGCAACTTAGAGACTGGAACCGGCCAGAAATCGGGATCGCCCAAATGTTCCGCGCGATCCGCATAGTAGCGGCGCATGGCCTCCGCCGTGTAGTGAATCGCCTGCGCCGAACCTGCGCCCTGTTTTTCGTATCCGGTCTTTTCCAACACCGCCAGCATCTGCAAAATGCCGATCCCGCCGGAGGAGGGCGGCGGCGCGGTAATCACTTGAAACCCACGGAAATCCCCCTTTAACGGCTCGCGCTCGGCGACCTGGTACTGTTTCAAATCGTCGAGCGTGATCATGCCGCCATTTTTCGCCATCTCCGCGGCAAGAATGCGCGCCGTCTCGCCCTCATAAAAATCACGCGCTCCGTGCTTCTGAATCCGTTCCAACACGCCGGCCAATTCAGGCTGAACCAGCTTATCGCCGGCTTCGTGAAAGCCGCCGTTTTTCTGGAAAATTCGCTTGGAGTCCGGGAACTCCGCCAGATTCCTGGCGCCTTTCAGGCTGGTAGCGAGACCGTAACCGACCGTGAATCCCTCCCGCGCCAACTTCACCGCGGGAGCGACAACATCCGTCCACTTGGCCTTTCCATGTTTGCGCTGCGCATACTCCAATCCTCGCGGCGTACCCGGAACGCCCGCCGCGCGCCAACCGAGCACGGAATCGCGCGTCGGCTTCCCGTCTTTATCCAAATACATGTCACGCGTCGCATGGAGCGGCGCGCGCTCCCGAAAATCAATGAATGTCGCGCGTCCATCCGCAAAACGGATCAGCATGAATCCGCCGCCGCCCAAATTGCCCGCGCTCGGATGCGTGACCGCCAAGGCAAAGCCGACTGCCGCCGCGGCATCGATCGCGTTGCCGCCCGCGCGCAGCACGGCGACCCCCGCATCCGTTGCATTGGCCTCACGCGATACCACCATCGCCTTGCGCGCTCGAACCGGCTGCGCCGCCTCCAGGCTCGGGAAGTGGAGCGTGCAAAATACAAGGCAAGCGATCGTTCCGCGCATAGCTATCAGTTTACACCCCGGTATTTCTTCTTCTCTTCCAATCAAATAGGGCCACGCCCGTCGCCACCGAGACATTGAGCGAGGCGATTTGGCCGCTCATCGGAATCCGCACCAACACATCGCAGTGTTTGGCCACCGAATCATGCAGACCGCGGCCTTCCGCGCCGACGACCAGCGCGGCCGGTTCCGTGTACGTCACGCGGTCATACGGCTCCGTTCCGCGCTCGTCCAAACCGTAGATCCAATAACCCCGTTCCTTCAATCGTTCCAGTGTCTGGTTCAGATTTCCCACTTTTACAACCGGCAAATGCGCCAACGCTCCCGCCGCCGCCTTGGCCACCACTTCGGTTACCGGCGCGGCGCGGCGGTCCGGAATCACAACCGCATCCGCCCCAGCCGCGTGCGCCGTCCGGACAACGGCGCCCAGATTGTGCGGATCCTCCACTCCATCGAGAATCACCAACATCTTCGCCGTCGCCGCCACGTCGTCGATCGTTTGATAGGCGCTCGCCGCCACCATCGCCACAACGCCCTGATGGACAGCGGCGCGGCTCATCCGGTCTAGCGACTCGCGTGGCTCAAAACGGACGGACACCTTCCGGGTCCGGCAAAGATCGATAATCTCCTGCAGACGCTGCCCACCGGCGCCCTTGGCGATAGAGACACGGTCAATCGGCTGCCCGGATTTGAGAGCGGCCAGTACGGGATGGATACCAGCGATCGTTTGCACTTCCCTATAGTTTCCCGTGGTTTTCGCGGCGGCGCATTTTGGGGCGTGTCAATTGGCGCGCACTGCGGCATAATGAGGCGAGTGGAGACGCACGAGCCAATCGAGAACGGCGACGCCATGTATAGCGCCAACGGTATAGAGAAGTCCGTTCTGGTATCCCCAGCGGATATTCCGAGTAAGCTGTATTTCAAGATCGGGGAAGTCGCCCGGCTTACCGGCGTAAAGCCCTATGTCCTGCGGTATTGGGAAACGGAGTTTACCGGGTTGGGTCCGAAGAAATCCGGGACGAACCAGCGGCAGTACCGGCGCAAGGATGTGGAACTCGTTCTCGAAATCAAACGGCTGCTCTACGAGAAGCGCTTCACGATTGAGGGTGCGAGGAAGCACCTCGGTCAGCGTACGAAGGGATTGGCTGTGGCCGCCGCCGCGACCTCGTCGCATAGTCCGGTAGCGCAGGGCGCTCTCTTTTCCCTGTATCCGGAACCCACGGGAATACCGAAAGAGAAAATCGATCCCCTTCGAAAAGAACTCAAATCGATTCTGGATCTACTACGGTAAAGGGCGCTAGTGGCCCCCTCCATGGCCCGCGTCTTTCGGTGGTTCTGCGCTAGTTTTGGGAGCTTCCCCGTGGTCCGCTTTAGCGTCGCCATGCCCGCCTCCTTGAGCTGGTTTAGCGGCGGCCGGCTTCGCTTTTGCCACCGTGAGATGTTGCACAATGATGGAGATCCGGCGGTTCGAAGGGTCATCCGCATTGTCTTTCTTACGCAGCGCTTGATCGGCGTATCCACGAACTTGCGCCACTTGATCCAAACGCACTCCATGGGCCTGCATTATTCGACGGGCGGTATTGGCCCGGTCCGATGAAAGTTCCCAATTGCTGTACTCACCAGAGAATTTTTTGGAATCCGTATGCCCCTCGACAGACACCTTGTTGGGCAATTGACCAACTTCCTGCGCCAGCCTGCCAATGATCTCCGTCGCCTGCTCCGTTGGAACCGGGCTGCCGCTTTGGAAGAACGTACCCACATCGGACTCCAGCAATTCGATGCGCAGACCTTCTCCGGTGACCACCATCGTAATCTTGTCCTGAAGCGCTTTGAATTTGGAGGACTGCTTCAAGGATTGCGCGATCTTCGATTTCAGCGACTCCATGTCCTTCGCCGCCAAGTCGATGGCGTCTCCGCCGGCGCCGGCCATATCGGAGCCGATCATCTTCCCGTTCCCTTCCGGATCGGAAAAATAGCCGCCGATCGCTTTCTGCGTTTCCTCACTGGAATTCAACAGCCAAAGGACCATGAAAAGCGCCATCATCGCCGTTACGAAGTCGGCATAAGCCACCTTCCATGCGCCGCCGTGATGGCCGCCATGACTGATGACCTTCTTAATGATGATAATCGGCTGCTCTTTCGCGTTATCTTCCGCCATTACGCACCACCCCCACCTTTACAAGTCTTTTCCATTTCTTTGAACGAAGGTCGCTCGTGGGCGGGAATGGACCGCCGCGCGAACTCAACCGCCAGTATCGGCGCCGCGCCGCGGATAAAACTGATCAAACCGATCCGGAGAAAATTGTAATATTCTTTCTGCGAAGCGTTCGCGTTGGACATGTTTCCGGCGATCGGTCCGAAAAGGCCATAGCTCAGCAAGATACCCAGGAAGGTACCGATCAGCGAGGCGGCGACGTGATGGCCGATCGCTTCCGGAGGACCGCCCAGCGCGCCCATCGTGATTACGATACCGAGCACCGCGGCCACAATTCCCAGCCCGGGCAGCGCGTCGGAGACCGTGTTCAGCGCCGTTACCGAGGCCATATTCTCGTGATGGTGGATATCCATGTCCATCTCCATCATCTGGTCGATCTCAAAATGGCCCACGCCGCCGCTGATGCTCATACGCAGCGTGTCGCAAACGAAATGAACGGCGTGATGATCCTTGATAAATTTCGGGTACTTGGTGAAAAGCTGGCTCTTATCCGGTTCCTCGACGTCGGCTTCCAGCTTCACCAGCCCGTTCTTCCGCGCGTAGTTGAAGACATCGTTCAGCATCTTCAACTGTTCCAGATAAAACGCCTTGTTATACGGCGAGCTCTTAAGGATTCCCAGCGTACCCTTGACGACACCCATTACCACGGGTAGCGGATTCGCAATAAACAGGGTTCCAAGCGCCGCGCCCAGAATGATTAGCATCTCGTACGGCTGGAACAGAACCATCATGTTGCCGTGCGACAGCAAATACCCGCCGATCACGGATCCAAAAACGACGACGATACCGATAATGGCAAACATATCTCTTTTGCCTTATCGTCCATCCTCCCCATTTCCCTAACCTTATTACCGTGTTTCGAGTTGCTCCAATAGCCGTTCGGCGGCGCGTTGGCCCGCCTCCTTCTTCGAAATTCCCTCGGCCCGGGAGGTACGTTCCTTCCCCACCCTCACTTCGACGGTAAACGTCTTGGCATGTTCCGGCCCGTGTTCAGCCACAATTACGTATTTGGGTTGGGGCAATCCGTGGGCCTGCGCCTTTTCTTGCAGCGCGCTCTTGAAGTCCGTAAGCGCAACCGGCAGTGAAACCTCGAAATCCCAGTTTCCTTGCGGCAATAACCGGCGGCGCACGAACGCCCGCGCCGCCTCCATCCCCCCATCCAGATAGATCGCCGCCAGAACCGCCTCCAGCGCATTGGCCAATATCGCCTTTTTCGCCCGGCCTCCGCTCATCTCTTCGCCCCGGCCAAGCCGCAATGCCGTTCCCAGTTCCAGCCCTTCAGCCACTGTGTGCAGGTGCGACGCGCTGACCAGCCATGACTTCAGCTTGGAAAGCTTCCCCTCCGGATACGCCGGAAAAAGTTCAAACAGCGCCTCGCTCACCAGAAATCCCAGAATGGCGTCGCCCAAAAACTCTAACTGTTCATTATCCGATTCCGTGGTTTTCGCCGGCTGGTCTTCCGTCGCCGTCTGCTCCGCCGGATGCGACTTGTGCGTCAAGGCGCGGAGGAGTATATCCTGCTCGCGGAAGGAATAGCCCATTCGGACGATTAGAGCATCCAGATCCGCCATCATTGTTTAAAGCGCAAAGGCCGGTCGCGGCCCCCAACCGTTCAGGCATTCTCCCCCGAGCCCAGCCGCGACCGAGTGCGTTTTGCGCGAGTTCGTCATTCGCCTACTTTGACCCTTTCGCTTTCACTGCCTTCTCTTTTTCCGCCTTGGCGTAGGTAAGCACAGCCGCATCGACGCCTGGCATTGCGATCACTTTATCGAGCGTGACAATCGCGTCATCGTACTTCGCCGCGCTTGCCTGCGCCGCGCCCAGGCGAACCCACGTTGCACTATTTGATGGATCCGTATCCGTGGAGAGCTTGTAGTTGGCGATCGCGTCGTTCCAATTCTTGCGAACCGTCGCCGACATGCCCAGCGCGACATAGGCCTCCGCCAAATAACCCTTCTTGGCTTGGTCCCACTGCTCATCGGTGAGGGCCGGATTAAACTTCGGCGCTGTCTTGATCACTTCCACGGCTTCTTTAGATAGCTTATCGGCACGACCCAGCTTTTCTTCTTTATCAAAGTCGAATTCTTTCGTCGTCATCGCCAGCGAAGTCGCAATCATGATCCGCGCATGGGCGCCCAGCGCGCTCTTGCCATCCGCCTCCACCACCCGCTCGCCGTACACGATGGTGTTCGTCGTGTCTTTCTTCTCGTTGTAGCTTGTGGTGATCATGTAAAGCGCGAGACCCTTAAAATCGGTGTCCGCGAACTTCGTCAGCAGCTCATTGGCGGCCTTAATCCGCCCATCGTTATCGGTCGCCTGGAACATCGCATTCAGAGCGTCCACTTCTTTTTGCGACTTCGGTGCGGGCTGTTTGCCTTGTGCCAACAAAAAAACGGCAGCCAGGGTAACGGTGACAAACCGCAGGAACAAATTTTTCAACATCACTTCTCCTTTTTCTTCTCTGGTGGGGATATCTCTTGGAGCGCTTTTTCGGCCGCCTTACGGATGGCGGGGGAAGCCCCCTTCACCGCAAGCGCCGCCCGATAATGCTCCTCCGCTTTGTCCCGCTCGTTATTTACAGCCCACAAGTGGCCGAGATTCACATGGCTCAAGGCGTTGATCGTGTCGTCCGGTTCAAGATCGAGCGCCTTTTCAAATAGTTTCACCGCCAACTCCGGATCCCGTTGCAACACGGCGATGCGTGCCAGCCCGTAATAGGCTTTGGCATGCAACGGCCGCTCCGGCGTTTCCTGCAACGCCCGCAGAAATAACGGCTTGGCCTCGACGTATTTCTTCGCCCGATATAAGTCTTCGGCATCTTCCAGAGTCTTAAATACACCAGGCAACTCCGTTCGTTGCGCCGCTCGCGAAGTCTTTATGGTCCGCGTCGGCCGCACCGCCAGGAACTCCACGCCTTGCAGCCGCTTGTCCTCCTTCTTCAAGTCAATCCCGTCGACAAGCTCGGGATAATAGAGGCGCATCGCCACTTCCTGTTTCTCGTATACGCCCAGCGCCTCGTAGAAGTAAGGCGTCAGGATGAAGCCTTCTTTCAGCGCTTGGTCGGCCATTTTCGGTCCATCCGCCTTTTTAAGGCGCGCTTCAATGGCTTTCGCCAAGCACGCCGTGGTTAGCAATTGGAAGTCGTTCTTGTAATAATCCTCCAGCGCGGGGGCCGCCTGCGCCAGGTCGATCAACGGCTTTTTCTTTTCGAGATTGGCAATGAACTTGAACGAAAGCGGATCCATTAAGTAACGAATATACGCGTAGCGCAGATAATCCAATTGCGGCTCCGGCGCCGGCGTCAGCACAATGTAGTAGTCGTCTTTGTACTCTCGCGTCTGAATCTGATTTGGCGGACCGAGGAGTTCGACGAAGATCTGAAACCGCCGGCCAACGTACCCGCTGGTCGGGTTGCGTAAATACCCGTTCACATCTGAAATCGTTTTGATGAACGGTCCTTGGTAGGTTTCCAGTAGCTTGTCGATCGCCGGTTGAGCTTCCGTCCACAGTTTGTCCATCTCGGCTTCGCGGTGGAACCGCGTCATCAGCCGGTCGAACCCTTCCAACGGCGTCAGATCCGGCGGCATCTCGTGGGGCTGGAATTTATAGTTGAAATTCGGCGGCCCGTCGACAGACAGCGCAAAGGAAATAAATCGGCTCAAGTCGAGCGCGCGGCCGCCGGTTTTGCGCCGGTCCAGATACTCCCGCAACTCTTGCACCGTAGACAAATTGCGGCCCTGCAAATGCTGTGTGATCGCCGTGCGTAGCGGATGATTGTTCGACGACTGCGCGTCCACGTCGTATCCGGCCGCGTTCAACGCCGCCATCACACTGAATAATGCCGGACTCGCATCCAACTGCCCGGGCTGCGCGGGCCGGGGTTGGGCAAGAACAAAAGTCGCGCCGAGCGCGCATGCGAGAAATACGCGGATCACCGTTTCCGATTGTATCCCACCGGTCCCGGTAACCGGCGTTAACGGTTGCCCCAAACCACCTCCACCCCACCCACAATTCCCCGTCCCGGCATGCGCACGCCAATCACTTCCTGATAGTTCGCCGCCGTCAGATTACTTAGTTGCAAGTAGGGCTGCACACGGCCGCGCTGCCAGCTCGCAAAGACGTCCCACACCGCATACGGCGATCGTCCCAGCCGTTCCAACGCGCCCATCCGGCTCCGCGCCACGAAACCTTTTCCCAGTGCCGTCTGCCACGTCGCCAGTCCCGTGTGTCGCGGATAGTTGAAGACATACTTCGATTGCAACGCGCCCAACACGCTCTGCGCCCCGTTCAAACCGGTGTAGGCGAGTTCAACCCGGTGCTTCCGTCCCAGCACGGTGGTCACCGCCGCCTCGACGCCGGTGAACTGTAGCCGCTGAAAATTGGTCGCCTGCCATATCGCCGCGGGAGACGCGCGAACATAGTCGATCCCGTCCCGCTCGCGGCGCTGGAACACGGTCGCGTTCGCACGCCACGCGCCCCCGGTGTTCCAATCCAAACCGCCCTCGTAACTCCAGGCGCTTTCCGGTCGCAGCGACGGATTGCCAACATTCGCCGGATCGCGATAGTAAAGATCGGTGTAGCTCGGCAGCCGGAATGCCCGCGACGCGCTCGCCCGTAATTTCAACTGGCGATGCAGCCACACGCCCGCCCCAACGCTCGGATTGAACTGGTGCCGCAGATTGCGATAAATCTCCTCGCGCACCCCAACCGTGAAGGAGAACCGATTCAGCGCCCGCACATCCCACGCCGCGTAGGCCGCTCCACGGCTTCGCGAATGGATGCCCAGATTGTTGCTCACAATCGAATCGTGCAGCATCTCCACGCCATAGTGAAGGCGGCTTGCCTTGGGCAAATCCTCCCGCCGGCGCACTTGCGCTTGATAGCCCTCCGCCACATGCCGGTTCGTGAATACTTGCGGGCGGTCTCGATACAACACGAACAGGTCCGTATGGCGGCGATAAGCGAACGCCGCCTCCGTCTTCTCGCCGAACCCTTGCCGAAATCCCGCAAACCAGTTTTTCGTTCGCTCCCAGGAATTGAAATTCCCGTAGAATTGCTCCGCGCCAAACGGCCGGTCGTTGTGCGCCAGGCTAATCTCGCTCCGCCGCCACTTGCTTGTCGACGCCACCGACAAGTTCCGGTAGTCCCGATTCGCCGCGAATCCCGTTGAAAAATCGCGAGACATCGTCAACTGCTGCGCGAACGCGCCGCGAACATACGCCACTGACGCCCGCTGCTGCTGCGTCCCCCAATTCCCCAAACCTGCGCGCAAACGAATCTCGGAACGCTCCGGCGGCCGCGTCAGGAAGTTCACCACGCCCGCCGTCGCATCGGACCCATACAAAGTGGAACCCGATCCCTTCAACACCTCCACCTGCTCCAACGCGTCCACCGGCACCGGCACGTCCATGTTCAGATTCGCCGACTGCACGCTGTTCAACCGCATCCCATTCCACAAAACCAGCGTCTGCCCGAACGATCCGCCCCGAATTGACAACCCGCTTTGAATCGCTCCCGGCGCCCGTTCCCGCAAGTCCAGGGATGCGTCCAAATTGAGCAGGTCCGAAATCGTGCCCGCCAGCGGCGCCAGTTCCCGGGCCGGAATTGCCCGCACCGAACGATCGGCTTCTTCCAATGGAATCGGCTCATATGAGCCTGTCACAACCACCGTTTCCTTATGCTTGGGAGGTTTATCTTCAGCGGCGGCAACGGCGGCTGCAAGCAGAGCCGCGTACAAAAAGCGAGATATCATGCGTTCCTACCAATGTAGCAACGGCGCCCCATCGCGCTAAACTCTCTCCCATGAGGATCTTTCTTCTGGCGCTTTTCGCCGCGGCCATCCAGGCGGAAACACTCGAGGATCGAACGCAGCGCTACTTCGTCGATCTGATCCGTCTCAACACCTCCAACGCTCCCGGCAATGAAACCATCGTCGCCAACTACATCCAAGCCGAGTTGAAGAAGGAAGGCATCGCCTCGGAACTGTTGGGCGACGATCCGAATCGCCTCAACATCGTTGCCCGCCTGAAAGGCGGCGCCGCCAACCGGCCGCTGCTCCTCATGGCTCATAGCGACGTCGTTCCCGTCGAGCCCAAACTCTGGACCGTCCCCGCCTTCGAGGCCGTGCAAAAGGGCGGCTTCATCTACGGCCGCGGCGCTGTTGACACCAAGGCCCTCCTTGCCGCCGAAATGGCCATTGTCGTCGAACTGAAACTCCGCAACGCCAAACTCAATCGCGACATCATTTTCCTCAGCGAAGCCGACGAAGAGGCCGGCTCCACGGGCATCCAATGGCTCATTCGCCACGCTTGGAACAAGATCGACGCCGAGTTCTGCTTGAACGAAGCCGGCGCCCGCGTTCTGACCGACGATGGCGCCGAAGTCTTTCAAATCCAGACTTCGGAAAAGGTGCCGACCCGTGTCATTCTCGTCGCGCGCGGCAGCGCCGGCCATGGCTCGCTCCCGCGCAAGGATAACGCCGTCGCCCATCTATCGGACGCCATCAGCAAGCTTACCAAAGCCTACATGCCCGTCCAGCTCAACACCACCACCCGCCGCTACTTCCGCGAACTCGCCAAGCTCAACGAGTACAAGTGGCTCCAACCGCTCCTTTCCAAGCTCGAAGCCAACGCCTACGAGATAGGCGACCGCGACGACGAGCTGGACGCACAACTGCGCACTACCGTTTCCCCGACCATCCTTCGCGCCGGCATGAAAGTCAACGTGATTCCCAACCAGGCCGAAGCCCAACTCGATGTTCGCCGCCTTCCCGGCGAATCGAAGGAGGAGGTCTACGCCCGCTTCCGCAAAATCATCGACGATCCCGCCATCGATGTCCTCCCCGAACCCGGACAGGACATGCCCGCCACCGAGCCCAGTTCCCTAACGACGGATCTCTACAAAGCCATTGAAAAAACGATCCTGCAACAAAACCCCAAAGCCGCCGTCATCCCCTACATGTCCCGGGGCGCGACGGATGGCGCCTTCCTCCGCGCCAAAGGCATGGCCGTCTACGGCGTGCCCGTTTTCATGCGCGACGATAAACCCGGGCGCGCCCACGGCAACGACGAACGCATCCGGGAAACCACTCTCCGCGAAGGCGTGGCGCTACTCCTCAAAATCGTCGAAGCGATCGCCCTTCCGTAAATGTTTCTCCCCCCAACCCCCGCCCTCCGCGCCGACTTCGCTTCCTGCGCCCGCCAACACGCCAACGCGCCGCCATCTTCACCTGGGAGCGAACCGCTGGTATCACGCTCAACGTCCTGGAGCGGGCCGCCCGGGACTAGGAATCGCGAAACAGCGCCCGGAAACCTTCCTGCTCGAAATGCCGGTCGTTCGTGAGAACGTCGGTCAGCCCCTCCCGCCGCATGATCTCCATCGAAATGCAATCCGTCAGGCTGTAGCCCTTATCGGGGCGGGCGCGGTAAAGGTCGAGGCCCGCCAAGAACAATTCCCGACTTTGGGGAATCACGAGAACACCGGAATTTTCCAAAAGCCGGGAAACAAGGAGTCCCGCCTGTATGCGGACGCTTCGGTCGGATTTTGCAAAAAAAGCCAGATACTCTACCAGCACGTCATCCGAGGTAAGGATCCGCTCCGGCTTCAGAGCCCGGCTGGACTCAAGCGCTCGCGGGTAGAAGCTGTCGTCTGTGTTGGTAAGGGCCGCCTAGTAGAAGGTATCCGCAAAAAATCGGCCTCATCTCTTGGGATGGCCGTAAACATAGTGATCGATCTGGCTCGCCCCGTCCCTTGGCAGGGCGGCAAAGGCTTCGCGGGGCACGTCTTTCATGCAGTCAACGAAGATTTCCCAAATGGGCCGATCATCCTTGCCGGCCGGCTGCTCCGAAGACGGCAACGGGGCGGATTGCTCGGCGAGTTGCAGAAGCCACTGTTGGATCGTCAGGCCGCGCATCTCCGCCTGCACTCCCAGCGCGGCCTCTCTTTCGGGCGAAAGTTCTATCGTCACTGTCATGGCCTGTCCCGCTTGCTCACTACTCTAGGAGTGTGTCGGAATGAAATTGTTCGCGCGAAAGTTGTCACGGAGGCGGATGCGCATTTCGACGATGCATTGACGGCCTTCGGCTAGCGATTTACGCGACCGGCGTAACCTCGGCTTCAACGCTGGCTTCTTACAGCGAGGCGAGGACTTTTCAGGCTTGTCTTCCCGCTGTTTTTCGCAGTTTCCCGGCTATTTAGCGCCGTTTTATGCCGGCTGCCACGACCGCCCGGACCGGAACAGCTTCAACAGGTTGTGGGTCAGGCAGATCAGCGTCCATTCGGCCTTGGCCTGGTCTTTTCCCCGCAGACTGAACCGCCGGAATCTCCGCCACTCCTTGATTTGCCCGAACACCGGCTCCACGATGGCTTTCCGCATCTTGTAGATCGTCCGGCCCGCCTCACTCTTCAGCTTCTTCGTCATCGCCGCAACCGGCGATTCCTGGCCGCCCGGAGCCGGCGGTGGCTCCGCCGGTTCATCCGCCTCTCCATGCTTCTGCTTGCTCGTGGCCACATACAACGCGATGCCCGCCAGCCGTTCGTCGCTCACCTGCGCCTCGCTCCAATAACCCGTATCGGCGCTGGCCGCCGTCGGTTTGACTCCCAGGTTCTGGTCGACTTGCTCCAGCACCGGCGCCAATTGCTGTTTGTCGTTGGTCTCCTCCGTAAGGTCACACGCCACAATGATCTGCGCCTGACTGTCGACGGCGATCTGCGCGTTGTAGCCCTGCACGAAGCTGCCCTTGTGCGCTCCATCCGGCATGATCCGGCTCTCCGGATCGGTGAAGTTGCGCTGCGCACTCGCTGCCGGCTGGGCCTTGTCCGGGATTGGCGCCTGCGGATCTCGCCCCCGCGCTTTCTGGCCCGTCTGCTCTTCCTGATGGTGTCGTGCAGCGAGTTTGGCGTCCCCTTCGGCCTTTTTCTTTTCGGCCTCCTGCCTGGCTTCGGCCTCTAATTCCGCTTTGGCCTCCTGGATCTTTCGCAGCCGGCTTTCCCGCCGTGCCAACTCCGCGGGCAGTTCATCCCCCCGCTGGCCCTTACCGTATTGGGCGTCTTCGGCCGCATCGGCCGCTTCGGCCTGGCGCAGCAGTTCTTCCACTTCCGCCTGCAATTTCTGTTCGGCTTCGCCCATCCGTCCATAACTCATTGCCTTGTGCTTGCTGGCGTTGGCCTGGATCTTGGTGCCGTCCAGGGCCACATGGCCCAGTTTCACCAAACCCGCCTTCCGGCACAATTGCAACGCTTGGAGAAATAACCCCGATAAGGCCTTTAGATGCTGTTTGCGGAAGTTCGCGATGGTGTCGTGATCGGGGTGCTGATCGGCCGCCAGATAGCGGAAGCCCACATCGTCATGAGTTTTGCGCTCCATGGCCCGCGAACTCACCACACCCACACAGTAGCCGTAGAGCAGCAAGCGCGTCAGCAGCAGTGGATGGTAGCCCAGTTGCCCCCGCCCGTCCTTGCGCCCGTATCCGGTATAAATCGCCGACAGATCCAATTGTTCGGTCACGTCGGCGATGAAGCGCGCCAAGTGTCCGTCCGGAAGCCATTCCTGCAGCGAAGGCGGAAGCAGCAGCGGCTGATCCAGCGTGCATCGCCGGAACTGAAAACTCATGGGTCGATTGTAAATCGCTCCCGCCTTGAGATCAAACATTTCATCTCAGAAATGTTTGATTATTGTCAAACCGGAATTTTTCTCTCCGACACACTCCTAGCGTAAAGGATATTTGGGGAAGCTGTCACGCCTTTCAAGCCGGTAGCGCGGGCGGGGGACGTGGTGGCGAAAGCTCCACCAGCCTTCAACCCTTTGAATCGCCGAGAGTCCCTATCGATCATCGCAAATCCCGCCCCATTCTCGATCGCCACTGCCGCCAGATACGCATCGGACCACCCTCGTCCCCGCATCCCGCTGTCCCCGCCGACCTCCTGTAGAATGCTCCAAGCACGACGGCCCGGCAAAAGGAATCACGACCTTCTCCCCGAATCTTGAGATGGTGAGTACATTTCCGGAGCCTGCGATCCGCTCTGGTTTTCGAGTTCCGTATCTTCATGATCTACGCGGCGTATTGCCTTTACCTGAGTGTCACCAAACACGGACAATACGCTGGGGGACGCTACGGGTCTTGTCCGGCTGAGCGAGACCCAGCAAACGGAACTCCGCTTCTCGTCAATTCTTCTTTATCGTTTGACCAACAGTGGGCGACCTAAGAGCGTGTCAAATAAGCCTCCGTCTTCGTGATCGGCGCTCCCTGCAGCGTTTTTTCGGGGGCGCCAGACGGCGGACCATCAGATAGATCATGACGACCCGGATGGTGCACTCGCTGGTAGCG
>JBJXFL010000212.1:0-13178 GCA_046155405.1 Bryobacteraceae bacterium
AGCCCGCGCGGAAAGCCTTGTCAAACATAGGGCGCGGAGATAAAAGATAAAACGCGCCCCGCGCCGGGCCTGCGCGAAAAACTACGACTTGTTCAAATCAGGCATACGAAGAAAATCGCTCAGATAATGTCAACAAGGTATCGTCAACTATATGCGGAAAGTTTGGCGGCGCGCGGCGGAGGTTTGGCGGAAACGGCTCGATCAACGGATCACCAAGGCGGGCTTGGCCTTCTCGCTGGCGGTGGCGCTGACGGGCGCGGCGGCGTTTCTATCGGCGAACAATTTGATCTTCCTGATTACGTCGGCGCTGATGGCGACATTGTTGGTTTCGGGGCTGGTGAATCGATTGTCGCTGGCGGGACTGGAAGTGGAGTTTCATCCGCCGGAACATCTCTTCGCGCGGGAACAGGCGACGGCGAAACTGGTAGTGCGCAATAGCAAGAACTGGATGCCGAGCTTTGCGACGCGGCTGCAATCGATACACGCCGATGGGCTGGTGCAGCCGTTGTTCTTTTCGATGATCGGCGGGGGCGATGCGTTGACGGAGTACGCGGCGGTGCGGTTTAGCCGTCGTGGGCGATTCCGGGACAACTCGCTGGAGTTTACTTCGCGCTTTCCGTTTGGATTTGCCGAACGGCGGGCGCGGGTGACGCTGCACGCCGATGTGTTGGTATATCCGGCGCTGGAACCGCAGCCGTATGCAATGGATTTTCTGGCGCAGGTGGAAGGCGAGATGCGGGCGCGGCGAGCTGGGGCGGGGGACGATTTTTACCGGTTGCGGCCCTATATTTCGACGGACCCGGCGCGGCGGATCGACTGGCGCTCCTCGGCGCGGCACGGCGAGTTGCACGTGCGGGAGAACGCGCAAGAAGACGCGGTGACGGTGCACATCGTGATTGATCTGTTCGTGGGCGATGCGGGAATCGCATGGCTGGAACGCGCCTTGGAGACGGCGGCGTGGCTGAGCGCGCGACTGGAGGAAGCCGGGGTGAGTTATTCGGTGCGGACGCAGGAGCGGATACTGGAAGTGCCGGGGAATGGGGACCTGTACACGGTGCTGCGGTACCTGGCGGTGGCGGAGCCGACGCCTTTCGGAGAGGGGGACGGACTGGCGCGAGTGATGCCGGGCGAAGGCGAAGGATATGCGATAGTTCTGACGTCGGATGTCAGCCGGGCGCCAACTGGGACGGGGATTGTGGTTGGGTCGTGATACCCTTCGATTTCGCAATGAATTTACGAATTCTAATGGTGTCCTTTTCCGCCGGTACTCTGTTTGCGCAGGATACGGGGAAGATCGAGCCCGTGCGGACGGAGATCACGGTGAATGAGAAGATTGCCGCGGAGGCGCCGGCGTCGATTACGGTCTTGCAAAAGCTGCAAGTGCAGGCGAACCCCGGCGTGAATGTGGACGACCGGTTGCGGTCGGTACCTGGGTTCACGCTGTTCCGGCGTAGTTCGAGCGTGGTGGCGAATCCGACGACGCAGGGCATTTCGTTGCGCGGACTGGGGTCGAGCGGAGCGTCGAGAACGCTGGTGATGTGGGACGGCGTGCCGGCGAACGATCCGTTCGGGGGTTGGGTGTATTGGACCCGATTTTCCCCCGAGGAGATTGAGCGGATTGAGGTAGTGCGGGGAGCGTCGACGAGCGTGTTCGGGGATCGCGCGATCGGCGGGTCGATCCAACTGTTTTCGAGGGCCGCGGAGCCATGGAGGGTGCACGGCGCTTACGAGGGCGGCAACAAGAACACGCATCAACTGAGCGGAGGATTTAGCCATTTGCGGCCGCGTTGGGCGATGAGCACGCAGGGACGGGCATTTCGCACGGACGGTTACTACATCATTGAAGACGGGCGGCGCGGCGCGACGGATACGCGAGCCGGAGTGGACTTCGTCGCCGGGGATTTGCGGCTGGACTATTTGGGCGCGAAAGACCGGTTCTTTTTGAAATTGGACGCGTTGACGGAAGATCGGGCGAATGGCACCGTCGTGCAGCGAAATTCGACGAGCCTGGGGAATTTGTCCGGCCAGTATTTTCGGGAGATCGGGAAGGACAATTTGTCGTTGACGGCATGGCATGGGCGGGAGGAATTTCACGCGAGTTTCTCGGCGATCGCGGCAAATCGGCAGACGGAGCGGCTGACGATGCGGCAGCGGGTTCCGGCGGAAGCGACGGGCGCGGCGGCGCTCTACCGGCTGCAGCGGAGCGGCACTAATGCGTTGTTTGGCGGGGATTTTACGCGGGTGGAAGGATACAGCGTGGAGACGAGTTTTCCCACGGGATTCAGCGATCGGGGCGGCGTGCAGTGGCAGCGCGGGGCGTTCGCGCAGGCGGACGTGAAAGCCGGGCCGTTGAAGCTTTTTGGCGGCGGACGCGTACATGCGGCGGGGAAGCAAGGCGGATTCTTTTCGCCCAGCGGAGGATTTGTATTGGGGAAGAAGCAATGGCGCGGGCGGGGCACGGTGTATCGTTCGTTCCGGGCGCCGACGCTGAATGAGTTGTACCGCGAGTTCCGGGCGGGCAATGCGGTGACGCGGGCGAACGATGCGTTGACGCCGGAGTTCGCGTTCGGGTCGGAATTGGGCGTTGATTTTTCGGGCGAGACGACGCGGGCCGGAGTGACGTTTTTTCGCACTTCGTTGACGGACCTGATCACGAACGTGACGTTGCTTTCGACGCCGGCGCTGATTGAGCGACAGCGGCGGAACGCGGGGGCGGCGTTGACGCGAGGCGTTGAGGCCAACGTGACGCAACGGTGGCGGGACGTGCGTTTGGAACTGGCGTGGCTATACAGCGAGAGCCGGTTCGCGAATCGGCTGCGCATTCCGCAGGTGCCGAAACACGCGGGGAACGCGATGCTGATGTGGGCGAAGGGCAAGACGCTGGTAAGCGGCGGGCTGCGGAGTTTTTCGGCGCAATACGAAGACGAGTTGAACACGTTCCGGTTGCCGGGATACGCGACGGTGCAATTGGCGATGCGGCATGGATTGACGGAGCGGGTATCGGCGATCGCCGCTTGGGAGAATCTGCTGGATAGGCGGTTCTATACGGGTTTCACGCCTGTCCCGGCGATTGGCGCGCCGCGGTTATGGCGAGCCGGTTTGCGGTGGGAGGGGCGCGTACGCCGATAGTTTAGCGGGCCTTCAAATCGGGCTGGAGCGTGACCCAAGGACGTGGAGGCATGTCCTTCAAGTAGGGACGGGTCCAGTTGTTTTCGGGATAACGGGCGAGGTGGCGCGAGGCGCGGAACGGTGGGCCGCACTGGGGGCCGATGGCGCCGGTGAAGCTTAACTGCGACGCCATGGAGGCGTCAGTCACTTTATTCTGCACGGCGCCGGCGAGGCCGAAGGGCGGCATCCAGGATGCGATGCCGCGGGGCGACAAATCGATACGGCCGCAGAGAGTGCGTTCGTTCGGATCGACCTTGCCGGTGAAGCTATCGACGGCGTCGCCAAGAAAGCGTTGTCCGGCTTTGACGTCGATGCGGCCCTTCCATTCGGCCATGAGTTGCTCCCAGCGAATGCGGCGCGCGTTGGCGCTAACGCTTGCGTCGTTCATTGGGAAAGCCGTCTCTTCCTCGGCGAGTTTTTCGTTGACGGGGAAGTTGGCGCCGACGAAATAACCGTCGGAGGTACGGCGGAGAGTCACGTTCTTAAGGCCGAGCTCGAGGCTGGCGATCTCGCCGGTCTTGTTGTCGCCGATGAGCCAATTGTTGGCATAGCCCCCGTTATTGCCGTCGCTCATGATGCGGGCGAATTCGTCGATGGACGTGGCGTACTGCATGGCTTTGCGGGCACGGACGAACTCCGGAACGCCATCGGGGTCGAAGCCGGAAAACTGGCTAATGGTGGTTTCCGTGATCATCATACCGGCGGAGTTAACGCCGAAATCGTCGGCGCTGTGAATGACTCCCGGGAGGCCGTCCATGAAAATACGATTGCCGCGTTCGGGGACGATGTCGAAGGCGATGTTCCAGCGCTGGCCGTCGAGGTAGCCGGTCCAGGCGTTGTGACCCATAACGATTTTGCCGTCCTTGGTGTAATCGCCGGTGGCGATGAAGGCGCTGCAGCGTTCGGGAACGGAGACGTGTTTTTGGGGATCGGTTTCGGGTTGCTTTTTGTCCCAATAAGGAACGTAGTAGGGGCCAAGTTCGAGGAAGGCGTTGAGTACGACAATGTCCCAGATGTCGAGGCGGACGCCGCGGGATTCCAGGCCGTCGACGATCCCCTGCAACTCGTCGCGGTATTCGGGTTCGACTTTTGGCCAAAGGACTTCCTCCGCGGCCTTGCGGAAAAATCCCCAGTCCTTCTTCGTATCGTGTTCGAGTTCAAGCGCGATAACCTTTTGCAGTTCGGCGATTTCCTTCGCCAACAGGTTGCCGTGCTGATAGCCAATTTCGGCCGGAGTTCCCTCCAGATGAATTTGAATCCAGCCATGTAGTGGAGGTTTTCGGACCGCTTTTCGGAGAATTGCATCCGGATTTTCAGGCTCCGCGGCAAGAGCCGGGAGGCAGAGAGAGAGGGTAAGAATCACGGACCGAAACGTCACGATATCTCCTGGGGTTCGTCATATAGTATAAGAGGTTCAGTACACTGAAAAAGATGAAGATTCGATTTGCCGCCGCGATTTTATGCGCCGGCGGCCTGTTCTCCCAGCCGGTTCGGCCCCCGGATGGCCGTCAAATTGAGATCGATCCGAGCCGGCCGCGGGAAGTAGTGGCCACTTTGGATGGCAAGGACATTACGGCTGAGGAGTTCCAGCAGTTGATCGTGGCCATGGACCCGAAGGCGAAAGAGGCCGCGCAGAACAACGCGCAGGAAATGCTGCGATACGCGGGGTGGCTGCGGCGCATGGGCGCGGAAGCTGAGAAGCGAGGGTTGCCGGGGCGGAATCCGTTGGCGCTGCAACTGGAGATGGCGCGAATCCAGTTGTTGTCGAACGCCGTGATTCAGCGGCACGAAATCGAGGAAGTGGTAACGCCGTTCGAGCAGCAGGGTTATTATCAGGCGAATCAGGCGGCGTTTTCCGGCGTAAAAGTGAAGCTAATTTACCTGCCGTTTGCGAGCGAAACGGAGGAACTGCAGGCCAAGAGAAAAATGGAGGAGATCCACAAGAAGCTCCAAGGCGGGGAGAGTTTTGTGGCATTGGCGAAGGAGTATTCCAAGCACGTTGAGTCGCGTGAGAAAGAGGGCGACTATGGCGAAATCCGGCTGGTGGACCCGATTCCGTCCGTCGTGAAGGATGTGGCGTTCGGGTTGAAAGACGGCGGGTTCAGCGCGCCGACGCGGTTGCCAAACGGCTACTACATTTTCCAGCGCACTGGCGTGAACGTGGATGCATACGAGAAAGTGAAAGACCGGATTTTCACGGAGATTAAGCAGAAGCGGAATCTGGAGTGGGTGGAGAAGCACCGGACGGCCGTGAACGTAGCGATGAAGCCGGCTGGGACAAGCAAGGATCCGAAGCGAGTGGTGGCGACACTGGAAGGGCAGCCAGTGACGGGGGCGGAAATCGAAACGTATCTGGGCGCGATGGATGAGAAGCTGCGCGCGAGCCTGCGCGATACGCCCGGGGAGCTGCTGCGCGGTATTGGGTTCATGCGACGGATGACGAAGATCGCGGAGGAGCAAAAGTTGGACCAAGCGCCTCCGTTCCGGCAGCAGTTGGAGTTGACGCGGCTACAGGCGCTGTCGAATGCGTTGATGCAGGCGGAGGAGAAATCGGTTGTCGTGAGCGACGCCGACGTTAGGAAAGCGTACACCGAAAACTTGAAATATGTGTCCCTGGCGCGGCTGAAGATTGTGTTCTTCCCGGCGGGGGAGGAGGGTGAGGCGGCGTTGCAACTGGCGAAAGAAGTACGGGAGAAGATTCAGGCGGGCGCGGATTTCCAGGAGATGGTGAAGCAATATTCCAAGGATCCGGTGTCGTTGGCGAAGAATGGAGACTACGGTCCGCTGAAGATTACCGACGATATTCCGGCGGCGGCAAAGCAGGCGATCTGGGGGATGAATGTTGGGGACGTGAGCGCGCCGGTAAAGCTGCCGAATGGGTATTACCTGTTCAAGCTGATCGCGTTGGAAGAGCCGGGTCTGGAGAAAGTGCGAGATGAATTGACCAAGCGCTTGCGCGTTGCCAAGAGCCGAGAGTGGATGAATTCGATGCGCGCGCAGGTTCAGGTGAAGTTAGCCAAATGATAGGATAGGGGTTCTGCGGCATGCTGCAAACCGTCCCGGACATCCTCGCCCGCATTGTCGCTCACAAGCGCCAGGAACTCGCTGAGCGAGGGGTGGAGTTGCGTACTTTGGAAGCGGCGGCGGAGACATCAGTATCCGGCCGGCGCGGATTCCGGAAGGCGCTGGAATTTTCGACGCCGGCGATCATCGCCGAAATCAAAAAAGCATCGCCGAGCAAGGGACTTTTGAGTGAGACTTTTGATCCGCCAGTGATCGCGCAACTGTATGAAAAGGGAGGGGCTTGCGCGTTGAGCGTGTTAACGGACGAACGTTTTTTTCAGGGACGATTCGCCGATCTGCAGACGGCGCGGAAGGCGGTGCGGCTTCCGGCGTTGCGGAAAGATTTCACCATCGATACTTTGCATGTGATTGAAGCGGCGGCACTTGGCGCGGATGCAATTTTGTTAATCGCGGCGATTTTGGAAGTGGGTGAGATGCGGCGGTTCCGGGAGTTGGCGGCGCAGTACGAGATGGACGCGTTGGTGGAGGTGCACGACGAGGAAGAATTCAAACGGGCGTTTGAATCCGGCGCCACGATTATTGGCGTAAATAACCGCGATCTGCGCACATTTTCGGTCCACTTGGACACCTCTTTGCGCCTGGCGGAGCGCATGCCGGCGGGAGTGCTAGCGGTGAGCGAGAGCGGGATTCATTCCGCGGCCGATGTTCGACTTTTGCAAGGCGCGGGATACCGGGCGTTCCTGGTGGGTGAGCATTTGATGAAGTCTCCGGACCCGGCGGCGGCGCTGGAGGCGCTGCGGTCGTGATCGTTAAAATTTGCGGCATTACCAACGCCGAGGACGCGAGGGCGGCGGTGGAAGCCGGGGCGGGGGCGCTGGGGTTTAATTTTTATCCGGGAAGCCCGCGATACTTGAGCGCCGCCGCAGCGGCGGCGATTACGGAAAGGGTTCCGGCGGGGATCTTGAAGGTTGGCGTGTTTGTGAATGAAGCCCCGGCGCGAGTGGCGGAGATTGTCCGGCAGGCCGGGTTGCACGTCGCACAACTGCATGGCGACGAGGGCGTGGACGATCTGCCGGAGGATGTTCGGGTGTGGAAGACGTTTCGGGTGAGCGAGGCGTTTGGACTCGAACAATTGGAATCGTTTCCGGTGGAGGCGTTTCTGCTGGACACGCCGACGCGGATGTATGGCGGGAGCGGAAACACATTCGATTGGACGCGGGCGCGCGGCGCGGCGGCGAGAATTATAGTGGCTGGCGGGTTGGACGAGAGTAATGTGCGGGAGGCCATCGCGGCGGCGCAGCCATGGGGCGTGGATGCGTGTTCGCGTTTGGAATCGGCGCCTGGAAAGAAGGACCATGGCCGCATGGCGCGATTTACCGCGGCGGCGCATTTTTTATGATCACGACATCGCAACCGGATAAGGGCGGGCATTTCGGCCCGTACGGCGGGCGCTTTGTGCCCGAGGTGCTGATGGCGCCGTTGGAAGAATTGGAAAAGGCTTATGACGTAGCCAAGCGGGACCCGGCGTTCCATGCGGAGTTGGCGAACTTGATGACCAACTACGCGGGGCGGCCGACGGCGCTATGGGAAACGACGCGGCTTTCGAGCACGCTGGGCGGCGCGCGGATTTACATTAAGCGCGAGGATCTGTTGCATACGGGGGCGCACAAGATCAACAACTGCCTGGGCCAGATTTTGCTCGCGCGGAGAATGGGGAAGCGGCGAGTGATCGCCGAGACGGGCGCGGGCCAGCACGGCGTGGCGACGGCGACCGTGTGCGCTCTATTCGGGATGGACTGCACGGTGTACATGGGTGAGGAAGACATGCGGCGGCAGCGGCTGAATGTGTTCCGCATGCGGCTATTGGGCGCGAAAGTGGTGAGCGTGACGAATGGGTCGCGGACGTTGAAAGACGCAATCAGCGAGGCCATGCGGGACTGGGTGACGAATGTGGAGAACACCCACTATTTGCTGGGTTCGGCGCTGGGTTCGCATCCCTACCCGATGATGGTGCGGGATTTCCATTGCGTGATTGGGCGGGAGGCGCGGGCGCAGTTTTTGGAGCGGGAAGGGAAGTTGCCGGACACTGTCTTCGCCTGCGTGGGCGGCGGGTCGAACGCGATCGGGATGTTCCATGAGTTCATCGGGGATGCGGGCGTGGAACTTGTCGGCGTGGAGGCGGGCGGGCGCAACCTGACGCTAGGCGAGCACGCGGCGCGGTTTGCGGGGGGATCGCCGGGTGTGCTGCAGGGATGTTACAGCTACGTGCTGCAGAATGGCGACGGGCAGATCGCGCTGACACATTCGATTTCCGCAGGACTTGACTACGCGATGGTCGGGCCGGAGCATGCGTTTCTGGCCGATGCGGGGCGGGCAAGGTATGTGAATTGCTCGGATGCATCGGCGCTGGAAGCGGCCGTGACTTTGTCCCGGACGGAGGGGATTATTCCGGCGCTCGAGTCTTCACACGCGGTGGCGGAGGCGATCCGGCGCGCGCCCTCCGAGAAGGGGAAAGTGTTCCTCGTGAACCTTTCCGGCCGCGGCGATAAGGATATGGACATCTATCGTGAGAACTTAAAGGACCTGGATGAGTGAGACATGGATCGGGCGCCGGTTCGCTGGACCAGGCGAGAGAAATCATCCGGCGGCGGGGGATTACGGAAGAGGGGCGGTTTCTCGCTGCGGGAGGCACTGCGTCCAATGGCGGCGGAGGACGTGGATGAGTGATACAGGGATCGGGCGCTGGTTTGCAGAACTGCGGGAGAGGAATCAGCCGGCGCAGGTGGAGTATTTAGCGGTCCGCGGAGGACGTGGATGAGTGATACAAGGATCGGACCGGATCTGCGGGAGGAGAGTGAGCTGGCGCCGGTGGCTTATCGGGCGGTCGGCGGAGGGCGTGGATGAGTGAGACACGGATCGGGCGGCGGTTTGCGGAGTTGCGCGGGAAGAACCAGCCGGCGTTGATCGCTTACTTGACGGCGGGGGATCCGTCGCTCCAGGCGACGGTGGGGCTGGTGGCGGCGCTGGAACGGGGCGGCGCGGACATCATCGAGCTTGGCGTCCCGTTCTCCGATCCGATCGCCGATGGGCCGGTGATCATGCGCGGCGCGGAAAGGGCTCTGGCGAATGGCGCTTCGCTACGCGGCGTGCTCGATTGCGCGGCGGAGATTCGCGAGACTTCCGAGATTCCGATTCTCCTTTTTTCCTACCTGAATCCGTTGATGCGGTATGGATTCGCGAAGCTGGCGGCGGACGCGAAGGCGGCCGGCGTGGACGGCGTGTTGATGACCGATGCCAGCGTGGAAGAGGCCGAGCCTTACGTGAAGACGATTCGCGAGGCGGGATTGGACACGGTGTTTCTGGCCGCGCCTACCAGCACGCCGGAGCGGCTGGCGTTGGTAGGACGGTATTCCTCGGGGTTTGTCTATTTGGTGAGCCGGACGGGCGTTACCGGCGAACAGGAGCGGCTTTCGGCGCACGCGTTGCCGCTCGTTGAAGCGATGCGGGCGCATACGGATTTGCCGTTGGCGGTTGGCTTTGGGATCGCGAAGGCGGCGGACGCGGAGGCGGTGGGGCGGTTGGCGGATGGCGTCGTTGTCGGCAGCGCGTTCGTGCGCGTGATAGAAAGATACGCGGGGACACCGGAGATGGAAGACAAGTTGGAAGCACTGACCCGCGAGTTGAAGACTGGGGCATTGCAGGGCAGAGTTCGATGACGCTGGAAGAGGCGAAGCGGGCGCTGGAGGCATGCCGGCGCGAGATCGACGAGATCGACCGGCGGCTGGTGGCACTATTGAACGAACGCAGCCGGGTGGTGGAACGAATCGGCGAAGTGAAGAAGAACGTCAGTATGCCGGTGTACGAGCCGAAGCGGGAAGATGAAGTGTACGCCAACATTGAGGCGGCCACGGAAGGGCCGATTTCGAGAGAGGCGATCCGGCGGATTTTTGAGCGCATCATCGATGAAATGCGCACGTTGCAACGTACGCGAATGGGGGGCAAGTAGCGCATGTTAGTCGTGATGCAAGAGGGCGCGCCGGAATCACAGGTCCAACAGGTGATCGACCGGTTAGTGATGATGGGCTTCACTGTCCACCGGTCGACCGGAGTGACGCATACGGTGTTGGGCGGCGTGGGGCCGCTGGAGACGTTCGATCCGGCGGATTTTGAAGTGCTGGAAGGGGTGCAGGAGTGCCACCGGATTGTCTCGCCGTACAAGCTGGCGAACAAGCGTTTCCGGCCGCAGGGGACGGTGATTGAGATAGGTAACGTGAAGATCGGCGGACCGGAGGTGGTGGTGATGGCCGGGCCGTGCAGCGTGGAAAGCGAGGAGCAGATCGATCTTTCGGCGGCGATGGTTTCGAAGGCTGGGGCGAAGGTGATTCGCGGCGGCGCGTTCAAGCCGCGGTCGTCTCCGTATAGCTTTCAGGGCTTGGGCGAAGTTGGTTTGAAAATGTTGCGGACGGCGGCGGACCGGCACGGCTTACTAGTCGTCAGCGAGGTGATGGACCGTTCACAGATCCCGCTGTTGACCGAATATGCCGACATCCTTCAGGTGGGCGCGCGGAATATGCAGAATTTCAATCTGCTGCGCGATTTGGGGCTGGCACGAAAGCCGGTGCTGCTGAAGCGCGGGATTGCGGCGACGATTGAAGAGGTGCTGCTATCGGCTGAGTATATTATGTCGGGCGGCAATTACAACGTCATTCTTTGCGAGCGCGGGATCCGCACGTTTGAGACGGCGACGCGGAACACAATGGACATTTCGGCGATCCCGGTGTTGAAACATTTGACACATTTGCCGGTGATTGGGGATCCATCGCATGGCGTCGGAAAGCGGAATCTGATTCCGGCGATGGCGCGGGCGACGGTGGCGGCAGGCGCCGATGGATTGCTGATTGAAGTTCATCACGATCCGGATCACGCGTTGAGCGACGGCGCGCAATCTTTGTTCCCGGATCAGTTCGGGGAGTTGATGCACCAGTTGCGGGTTATTGCGACGGCCGTGGGGCGGTCGATCGCGGGATGAAGACGGTTGCCATCGCCGGTGTCGGTTTGATCGGCGGCAGCTTCGCGTTGGCGCTGCGGCAGGCTGGTTTTGCCGGTGTTATCGCGGGGGTGAGTTCGCCTCGGACTATAGCGGAGGCTCTTTCGCATCGGATGATCGATCGGGAGATGACGCTGGCCGAGGCGGCGCGGGAGGCGGATGTTGTGTTGTTGGCGCAGCCGATTGGGCGGATTGTCACATTGATCGAGGAGATGGCGCCTTTTTTGGGGCCTTCGACTTTGGTGACGGATGCGGGGAGTACGAAGGGTCTGATTTGCGCGGCGGCTTCGCGATTTTTGCCGGGGGAACAATTCCTGGGGGGACACCCGATGGCGGGGAAGGAATCCCGGGGGGCGTCGCACGCGGATGGGGGATTGTTCCGGGGCCGGACTTGGGTTTTGACACGGGAGAGTTCGCATCCGTTTGTAAGTTGGGTGCGGAAGATCGGTTCGCGAGTGTTAGTCATGGGGCCGGAGGAGCATGACCGGACTGTTGCGTTAACTTCGCATTTGCCGCAGTTGGTAGCGACTGCTTTGGGATGTACGGTGGGGGCGGGTTTGGAGCGCGATGAGCAGTTGCGGGCGGGGGGGCCGGGGTTGATCGATATGACTCGTTTGGCGTTGAGTCCTTATGACATGTGGAATGACATTTTGGCGACAAATACTAATTCGGTGGACTCGGCGTTGTTGTCGTTGATCGAACGTTTGGAGTCGATGCGTTTGAAGTTGCGGGATGGCGGGTTGCGCGAGGATTTTGAGGAGGGGGCGCGGCTGCGGCGGAAGTTGGTTAGTTCGGTGCAGTTGCGGTAGGCGGGGCGTTAGTTACGGGGTTTGATTAGCAGGGAGACCAGGTAGTCTTGGGCGATTTTCTCGTTTCTGATCGAGTTCCAAGCGGAAAACGCTCTCGTCGCCTTGGTGACCTCCCGGAGAGCGTCAGTGTGTGTCCAATATGTAGCATTGTCGTAGTCGGCTGTTTGCCGCTTGCCGTGTAGCTGACTGAATGCCTCTGCAACGGTCCTCAGTTTCTCGACGATCGCGGTGTCTTCACCAGGAAACGGACACAATCTGGAATCAACAATCCTGTCCGACGCCTTCGCCATCACGCGATGTTCAAACATCCTGGATAAGCCGTCTCTCGAACTGTCGAGGCTCCAGTGTGCAACCGTTTCGTTGATGAGCAAGTGGAACAAGGCGTAGTAAGCGGCCGAAACGGATCGCCTAAGATCGGCTTGCGTAGGAGTTGCCGGATCTTTGTGAACGAGGTCGAACGCCTGCTGCAACAGGTCGTCGTGGTAGGCCATTTTCTAAACCCAGTCCAAATCTAGATGCTCGCGTTTTGCCTGCTCGGATTGGTTGCGAAAGCTGAAGTACGGTTTCAAGCCCCAGTTTTCGATTAGATGTAATTCATCGGAAAACAATCTTTCTATTTGTTCAGCAACGTCGGCTAAAGTTTCTTCCCTGCTTGCGGAATCCGTGAGTACGACGCGGAAGTAGATCGCCGGATCCTCCCACATGTTGACGCCGACGTTATACCTGACACGAACGACCTCCGGTCCAAGTTTTTGTTTGGCTCGTTCGATTTCCTCGTCGAGTTTTTCCAGGCTGATGTAGCCCCTCGGGATTACTGGCATGATTTTAGTTTATCGCGCTTGGTCCTTGGGAGGCCCTTGAAGCCGGACCGACGGTGTGGAACCTGCCCGTTGACCCAATCCGTGTATTGGCGGGATCCCATGGTGCCACCGGAATGACACTGGCTGGTTTAGAGCGGGATTACCAAAATCCCAGTCACAAGCAGCGGCCCGTGGATGTCGATTGTAACGGGTCGCGATCTATTGCGCCAATCACGGCGGAATTCGTCTTGCTTGGCGCCGGGATTTATCGCGCTTGTCTCCCCCGTGCCGATCCTCTCAAAGCGGTCCTCGGCGTCAAGGGTCCGCTCC
>JBJXFL010000216.1:0-35341 GCA_046155405.1 Bryobacteraceae bacterium
GGATCCGGCTCGCATTGATGAACACTACGACAACCTCCGCTCCGGCATGCGAGGACTCTTCGGTGCGCTGGGAATCGCCGCATGACACATCGACAATCTTTTTAGCATCCCTGTTTCACAGCGCCTACTTGTTTGTTCGTCTAACTTCTCCCCCTCCTTGCACCGCATCCCCTCGCTAAGCCCCATGCCCGCTTGAGTTTCCGAATCACGCATAAGATTTTATGCACGGCGTACTCTGGAAAAGCGGCATGGCCGCCGCTCTATTCCAGCGCGACCGCAATCACCGGTCCGATGCCCACACGCGGCGAAACAATCGCGCGCAATCGGGCCATCAGCCGGTTCATCACCCCTTGTTCCCGATACTGGTCGCTGTAACTGACTCCCACTCGCCCGGCATGCTTCCAGATCTTGGCCGCCACGAACAAGAACCGCAATCGCGACGTCGCCATCGTCGTGTGCTTCAGCGTTTCCACCGTTTCTTCCTCGCCGCGTTGCATCAGCAGCAGCCAGCAGTTCAGGTTATAAGCCACCATCGCCAGTTGGAAATGAATCGAATTGGTGTCGAAGCGCGCCGAAGGATGCGCCGCCAAGCCGGCGTCGTTGTTGGATTCCTTGATCAGGTTCTCCGCGCTGGCGCGCCCGCGGTAAAACCACGTCACGAAGTCGATCGGCTCGCTCTCGAAATTGGTGACAAACACCCGATACGTCACCGGCCCGTTGGCGAACAACTGGTATTGCTCGACCGGTTCTTCCTCCGCCGGCCGCTCGGTCTCGTCGTAGCGCAATGCCACGAATCGGAACTCCTGTTCCCATCCGTCCGGCTGGTAGGGGAACTCGCACTCGGCGTCGGCGTCCGTGTTGGGCGAAGGTTTCCAATCCGCCGCGTTCAACTCCGCCAACAGCCGCGCCGTCTTGCGCGCCACCACCACAAAGCGGCACTGGAAGCGCACATAGGCTTCGATTGCCTCCCAACAATAGAAGCCCGAATCGGCGCGCGCGAAATACGACGCCACCGTCTTCGGAATGGCGGCAAAGACCTCCGCCAAGTGATCGGCGATCTGTTTGCCGGTGGGCCGGTCGCCATTGCGCAGTTGCCCGCTCACGTACTCCCGCGTCTCGGCCAGAAAGGTCAGGATCGGTTGATAGCTGCGCTTGCCTTTATTCTTCGGGTTGTAGCTCTTGCGCCCGCCCATCTGCTTGCCGTAGAGCGTGTGCACGGTTGTGTCGGTATCGATGGTGATCGACTTCAGCTTCACATTGGCGGCGGTCCACACACGTTCGCGTAACTTCCGTTGGAGTTGCAGCAACTGGCGGCTGACCACGATGTGCAAGGAGGCCAGAAACCGCCACAGTGTCGACTGCGGCGGAACCTTGGTGATTCCCAGCACTCCCGTCAGCAGCGGGTCGCGGGCGATGTACTGGAACTGGTTCAAGCGCGCGAAGCCAACGTAGATGCCCAGCACGATCGTCAGGAAGAATTGCGCCACGGTCATGGCGCGCGGGATGCGGTTCACCGTTAACAGTTCCGCCACCAGCGCAACGAACCCCAGTTTTTCCAAAAGCGTGGCGCCGGGGAACAAGCCTCCGTACGGAGTAAGATTCCTGCCCTTGAAGTCATAGGGCGTGGAAGCATTGATTTTATTAGCCTCCGGCGGCTTCGCGCCGCCCCCTTGTTTTACGGGCGGTTTGACGCTATTCTGTTTTCTGTTCTTCACCTTTTGGGTGACCTCCTTGAGGTTGAATTTGCGAAGTTGAGAACTTCGCCAATCTTTGTTTTACCTCATGTTTATGGGGTCGCCCCAGGGTTCCTATCGAGTCAGCCTACGTTTGCAGCGTGGATTCTGTGCATAGATTAGGTACCAGTTATCTCCAACATTGCTCGGGATGTTTGTCGCGGACGATCCATTTTCCAACGGGAGACCGGGTTCAGTACTATCACCGGCAGGTGACGCTGCCGCTGGTGCCTGGCGCGCCGGCCAACCGCCAGCCGCTGCGGGTCCCGTTGGATCACGAACCCCAACGGGCCGGCGAAGATGAAGTCGCCACGGCCAAGCGTTTGCTGACGCGGGTGATTGACCGCTATCCGCGGGCCTTCGATGTGGTGCTAGCCGACGCGCTTTACGCCCGCGCCGACTTCTTCAACTTTTTGCTGGACCGCCACAAACACGCGCTGGTGGTACTGAAGGATGAACGCCGGAATCTGTATCGGGATGTCGCCGGGCTTTTCGCTGTCGTGTCGCCGGTGAAGGGAACCTTCCGCTCCCGCGATTGCCTGTGGTGGGATTTTCCCGACCGGCATTCCTGGCCGGAGGTGAAGACGCCCGTCCGTGTCATCCGCTCCTTGGAGACCCGTGCAACAAAGCGCCAGCTCGATGGTAAGCGCGAGACGCTCACCGGCGATTGGGTGTGGGTGACCACGCTCCCCACCGATCGGGCTACCGTCAACCGTTGCGTCGAGTTTGGACACCAGCGATGGGACATCGAAAATCATGGGTTCAACGAACTGGTCAATGGTTGGCACGCCGATCATGTGTTGAAACATGACCCTGTGGCCATCGAGTGCTTCTTGCTCATGGCCTTTCTAACCCTCATCATTTACCATGCCTTCCTTTATCTGAACCTGAAGCCAGCCGTCCGCAAGAACAAATCCGAAGAATACTGGGCGAAGCTGATGGCGGCCGAAATTTACGGCGACCTGACTCCGAGCGCGATGTCGCCGTGACCGCCGCAATCCGCGTTTCATGGACCGAAAACATCACAACTTCAGCGTGCCGTTGCGCATATGCCTACGCCGTCGTACGCCCTATCCCCCGTTTCCCCCTCCTCGTAGACCGAAAACACCCATCGCGAATCTGCTCCTCCGCCCGCAAATCGGCTATCCCCACTCTTTCACCGGAGTTGCGAGTGCTTTCAGAGTTTGGTTGCGGAATCGCTGTCCACCGCGTTCGCCGGTCTACAAACCCATACACGGTATGTTAAACTCTGCGCAGCCCTATGCCACGCCGCCTCCTCACGCTCTCCCTCCTGCTTGCGCTACCGCTCGCAGGGCAATTTTCATCGGCGGTGCAAGGAACCGTTCTCGATCCTTCCTCGGCTTCAGTCCCCAACGCGAAAGTCACGCTCGTAAGCGCCCGCACCGGAATTTCGTCGGAGGCGCAAACCAATACCGGCGGCTTCTACCGCTTTAGCGCGCTGGCGCCCGGGGACTACGAAATCAAAGTGCAGACTTCCGGATTCCGCACTGCCTCCGTCAGCCTCGCGCTTACCACCGGCCAGACTCGCGATCTGAATTTCTCCCTCGAAGTGCAGAGTACGGGCGACGCCATCAGCGTCACCAGTGAAGCGCCCGTTCTCGACACCGCCGAATCCCGCCAGCAGTTGACCATGGATCAAAAGAAGATCCGCGACCTGCCCTTGCTCAACAACAGCATCTTCTCGCTTCTCTCCCTCGCTCCCGGCGTGACCGGCCTGAACGGCGCTTCCGATAATTTCAACCCGGAGTACTTCGCCGGCATGAGCGCCAACGGCGCCAGTCCGCGCGGTAATACTTATAACGTCGACGGCCTGAGCATCACCTCCAACATCACCAATGGCACAGCCAACATGGGCGTCAACCCGGAAGCGGTGGAAGAGTTAACCGTCGAGACGAATACGTTTAAGGCCGAGCAGGGCCTCGGCAGTTCCATCGTCGTATCGGTCACCACCAAAGCCGGCACCAACAAATACCACGGCGCAGGTAACTATTGGTTCACCAACCAGGACATGCGCGCGCGCACCAGCCTGCCCTTCATCGCTCGCTACGCGCCCTTCAAACGCAACAACCTCAGCGGCGCATTCGGCGGGCCCATTCGCAAAAACCGCACGTTCTTCTTCACCGCCGTCGAACTGCTTCGCCAGACCGATGCCACGGCCAGCAACGTGACCGTTGAAAGTCCCCAATTTGTCGAGTGGGCGCGCGCGAACTTCCCGAACACTCTCGGCACAAAGCTGCTGGTCGATTATCCAGCTACCGTCGTTCCGGTCGAAATTCCAAACTTCCGCAACGCCCAACAAGTGATCGGTAATGAGTGCGGCACAGCCGCCGCCGCGAACATCCCCTGCGCGCTCCCAATGCTCGCGCAAGGCACGTGGAATCGCGCCCCCGCGCGCAACGGGCTCCAGTACAGCTTCCGCGGCGACCAGTATTTCCGCGAAGGGAACGACCGCATTTTCGGCAGCTTCATCCGGACGGAGTCCGACAATGACAACCTGGTCGCGCGGCCCTACTTCGATAATCACAGCGACCGCTTCGTAAACGCGTTTCAGGCCAACTACACCCATACCTTCAAGCCCGCGTTGCTCAATGAGTTCGCCGTCTCCGGCAATCGCGTGCAGGGCTTCAACGGTTTCGACGCGAAACTCCGCATTCCGACAATCAACGTGGGAGGCACGCTTGGTCTGGGCGTGGGCGGCGGACTGTTCGTGCAGAACAACTGGAACTGGCGCGAAGTTCTCACCTGGGTGAAGGGTTCTCACTCCTTGAAATTCGGCGGTAACTATTTCTGGGGTAACGACTGGGCCGACTTCCCGCAAGGAAACAGCCGTCCAACCTTCAATTTCAACACCCTGCTGGATCTTGTTCGCGACCAGCCATTCTCCGGCAGCGCCGCTTCCCGCGATCCGCTCACGGGTCAATTAAAACGCTATCGTTTCGGCGCGAAGGTGAGCACGCTCGGTCTATTTGTTCAGGATGAATGGAAAGTCCGCCCCAATTTGACCCTTACCTTAAGCCTTCGTTATGACGACTTCGGCAATCCCAGCGGCATTCAGGAATTCCTCTACTCCAATCTGATCGTCGCAAACGGCGCCACCTATGCCGAGCAGTTCAGAGACGCCAAAATTCAACCCCAGGACGCCCAGTTCACCGGACGTTTGAAGAACAATTGGAGCCCGCGATTTGGCTTCGCCTGGGCGCCCGGCAAGTCCCGCCGGTGGAGCGTCCGCGGCGGCATCGGCCTCTACTATGACTGGATCACGCTGGGCGAGTCCATTGATCGCGTCAACATCAATCCGCCCAATTTTCTTTTCCCCAACGTCGGCCAGTTACTGCCTATTAAGCCAATCTTCGGGATCGGTAACGCGGACGAATTCCCATACGGCTTCACGCTGCCCGTCGTCCCCTCGGTCGGTCTCGACCAGCGCGGAGGTCTGGCCGGCATTCAGACCGCTGTAGGCGGTATCGATCCGAATCTCAAGGCTCCGCGCACGCTGAATGTCCTGATCGGCCTGGAACGGGAGTTGCCCGACCGGACCGTCGTTGGCGTGAACTATAGCGGCTCCCGCGCCGTCGACGGTGTGGTCGGCACGGACTTCAACCGCATCGCCGGCGACTTGATCGACGGCCGCCTGGATCGGCTCAACCCCAGTTTTGGCACGATGACTTACATCGTCAATTCGAACACGATTACCTATCACGCCCTGATCGCCAGCGTTCGCAAGAGCCTCGGCCAGCGGGGAACCATTCAGGGATCCTACACCACCAGCAACACAAAGGACTACTACCAGGGCGGCTCACGTTCCACCGGCTCGGGCAATATTCCCGATCCGTCCCAGTTGCGTAACTACCGCGCCAATTCGGCCTTTGACGTTCGCCACCGTGTGTCGGCCTCCGGTGTTTATCGCCTCGGAACCCCGTTCAAGAGCAATCCGGTTACTCGCAACATCCTGGGCGGATGGGAGATCGGTACGACGATCATCGCGCAAACCGGCACGCCCTATTGGATCGTCAATAACGCCGGATTTAATCCGTTCCGCGACGCCAATGGCGCGATCACCGGTTTCCGCCCACTCAGCGGGGACTATAACGCCGATGGCCTGAACTTCGACCTTCCCAACGTTCCCACCGGGCTGCCGTCGCTTTTTGACCGATCCCTCTTCCTGGGCGTCAACGGAGGCCGCGCCGCCATGAACGCAACCGACTTTACGGCGCCAGCCGTTGGCCAGCAAGGCAACAGCCCACGAAACGCCTTCAGCCAGCCGGGCGTACTGCAGGTCGATTCCAGCGTCATTAAGAACAACCGCCTCCCCTTCCTCGGCGAGTCCGGCAACTTGCAACTGAAGTTCGAGTTCTTCAACGTGCTCAACCGCGTGAACCTCGGTGGTATTACCGCCAACGTCGCCGATCCCAACTTTGGACGAATTCTCGGTCAGAATGGAAATGCCGGACCGAGATCGATTCAGCTCGGCGCGAGGATTGCATTCTAGTTCGTTGCGACTTTTATGGACCATGCAAAGGGCGGTTTGGGCGATCTGCTTGATCGCAATGCCGTCGATTGCCGATATCGCCGGCATCCGCGCTTCCATCCAGGCCGGCAAATTCGCCGAGGCTATCGCCGCGTGTGACCGGGAACTCGAATCCTCCCCCGCCAATGTCCCAATTCTCACCCTGAAAGGCCTCGCTCTCCGCGCCTCCGGAGAGGCCGCCGCAGGATTGGCCGTTTTCCGAAAAGCCATCGCCGCGGCGCCGTTTTACCTCCCGGCTCTGCAAGCCGCGGCGCAGATCGAATTCGAAGCGCGCGATCATAACGCGCGCAAAACTCTCGAGTCCATCGCGAAACTCGCGCCCGCCAATGAAACCGCCCAAGCCATGCTGGCCGAATTGGCCTTCGAGTCGCGCGACTGCTCCCGCGCCGTCAAACACTTCAGTAAAATTCCCGCCTCCTCCCGCCCGCCGCTCGCGCGTTGGCACAACGGCGTCTGCCTTTTTGAACTGGAGCGCTGGCGCGAGGCCGCCGCCGAGTTCACCGCCTTGCTCGCGCTCCGCGAACATCCGCCGACGCGCTTCAATCTCGCGCTCAGTCACTGGCGAGCCAAGGATCCGGCGGCTACTCTTGCCGCGCTCGCGCCCATCGCCGGTCCGGGCGCCGATGCCGATACTTTGAGCCTGCAAGCCGCCGCCCTCCGCGAACGTCGGGAAATCCCCCGCGCCATCGAAGTCCTCCAACGTGCCGTCGCCGCCTACCCGCGCGACGAGCGCCTGCTGCTGGATCTCGCCGTGCTCTGTCTCGATCAGAACGCCGTGGAAATCGGTATCGCCGTTATCGAAGCCGGACTCAAAAATATCCCCGGTTCGGTGCGCCTGCTGACGGCGCTTGGCGTGTTTCACGTCCGCGCCGGCCGCCTCGAGAAGGCCGACGAATATTTCCTAGCGGTCGAACGCCTCTCGCCGGAAAGCGGCATGGGGCAGGTCGGCGTGGCCATGGCTATGATGCAGCTCGGCTTGCCGGAGGACGCCATTCGCCGCCTTCGCGCGGTCGCTGCGCCCAGCCCCATGGTTTCGCTCACTCTGGCTCGCGCCATCCTTCAAAACAATCCCTCCGCGCGGGAGCGGCTTGAAGCCGGAAATCTATTGTCCACCGTCATCGCCGCGCAACCCGCCAACGCCGCGGCACATAGCCTGCTTGGCAAAACGCTCGTGCAGGATGGAGCCGTCGCCAAAGCCATGGAGGCACTGGAAACCGCGCTCCGCCTCGATCCCGCCGACCGCACGGCCGCCTATCAACTCATGCTCCTCTATCGCCGCGCGGGCCGCGCCGCCCAGGCCGCGCGGCTCAACGAAAAGGTACGCGAGTTGCTCGCCAAGGAAAAAACAGAGCGCCTGGAAGCGCAGCGTTACCAGCTTTTCCGATCCGCCGAACACTAGCGGGAGTTTCCTTACGTACCGTTTCCGTGGGCCAAATTCCGGCGGCCCCTCATAGTTAAATGATGTATCTGGGCGGCAGAAGTGGTTTAGAATCAAAAGAGCAACAAATGTCGGGGCGTAGCGCAGCCCGGTAGCGCACCTGCCTTGGGCGCAGGGGGTCGCTGGTTCGAATCCAGTCGCCCCGACCAATACGATGCTTCCGCACCAAAACGCATGCGAGGCGTCTCCGATGAGACAGCGCGAAAGCGGCTAACAAAGACGCCGCAAACGCGGGCCGGCTATTTGCCGAATCTCTGGCCTGTTGCGATAACCGATTTATCTGTAAAGCCGCGCAATCGCAAGCGCGCCGCAGATAACTTACGGCCTGAGCCTGTTGCGATAGCCGATTTACTTGGCAAAGTTGCAGTGCGTAGCGGGGCCATGTCGAGAAGTTCCGAATCGCCGCTTCCCGCTCCCATACAATCGCTTAGATGCTCCCGATACGGAAGAGTCGAATCGCCGCGCCCGCCGGTCTGTTTCTGATCGTTCTCGTCTTCTATTGGAAGCTGACATTCACCGATGAATTTGTCTGGTTCGACCATCCGGACATGTGCTACATCGAGATCCCGCGGCTGCAGTTCCAGGCTCGGGAGTTTCATTTGGGACACTTCCCGCTCTGGGATCCATCGATATGGGCCGGACAATCGTTAATCGGTCAGACTCAGCCGGGTCCGCTATTCCCGCTGAATCTCATCTTTCTGCTTTTGCCGCTTGAGGGGGGCTATATTCAAGCCGGCTTTCTGAACTGGTATTGGGTTTTGCTGCACGCGTTGGCCGCGCTCGCCTGTTACGCGCTCTGCCGCGACTGGGGCCGCGGTCATGGCGCATCCGCGCTGGCCGCGATCGGTTTCGGTTGCGGGGGGTTTCTGGGGACCGTGGCTTGGCTGGATGTGGCTGCCGGCGCCATTTTTACGCCACTAATTTTGCTATATCTGTCGCGCTCCGCCGAGGGACGGCGGCCGTGGAGCGGCGCCGCGCTTTCCGGAATGTTCCTTGGCCTGGCCTGGCTTAGCGGCCACCATGAAATTCCGATGCTGGTAACGCTCCTTTTCCTGACGGTGTGGACTGGGTTCGTTTGTTACAAACGGAGCCGCTTCCCGCTGGCCGTACTCTCCGTATCGATCGCCGCGATGGTGGCATCCATGCAAGTCCTTCCGACCATCGAATTCGGCCGGCTGTCCAAACGCTGGGTCGGGGTGACCGACCCCGTTGGCTGGGACGACCGGATCCCCTACACCATCGCTACGATCTATTCGATGCCCGCGCGCGGCCTGCTGCATACGTTCCTGCCGAGTTCCGACCGGTATGCCGATTGCGCTCCATTCCTCGGCTTGGCGATCGTGGCGATGGCGTTGTTCGGCATTGCCTGCGCCGGCAACCAGGCGCGCATCCGCTGGATTTCCCTCGCCACGGGCATCGCTCTGCTCTTCGCGCTTGGCGCGGCCACGCCTCTGCACGGCACGTTGTATTCGCTGCTTCCGGGCCTGGGCAAAGCGCGCGTACCTGTCCGGGCCATTCACATTTTTAACCTGGGTCTCTGCGTGCTCGCCGCTTATGGTTTGGACGCGGTGCTGACCCGCCAATACGCGCTCGCCACACGCGTCCTGTCGCGCGGACTGTTGGCGCTCGGTATTGGAATCACCGGTTGGGCCATCGGCAACCCGGGGCTTGACGACGGTTTGCTCCTCTCCGGGTTGTTGGCCTTCGTACTGGCCTCGTCACTGATGACGAGGTTGAGCGCCGCCGCGCTCCCAGCGGTCTGGATCACCGTCGCTCTGATTGAAATGCACGGCGTCAGCACGGCTACTTACTCTTCGCGTTACCGCGAGGATCAGAACCGGTTTATCAAGCGGTTGGAGGAGAATAAGGACGTCGCCGAGTTCCTCCGCGCCGCCGAACGGGAAGCGCCTATCCGCGTGGACGTTAATGACAAAGACGTCCCATTAAACTTCGGCGACTACCATGGCGTCGACGTTCTGGGAGGCTATGTAGCCGGGGTGCCCGACAATCTTGCGCGCGCCGAGTTGCACACCGAGCGGTCGAAAGCCCTGTTTGCGGTGACACATTACCTGGGCAAGGAAGCGTCCAACGCTAGTCAGGTATTTCTCTTCGAGGGCCGCAGCGGAGTCAAGGTATTTCGAAACCCGGAGGTGATGCCCCGCGCTTGGAGCGTTCACGAGGCGATCCGGGTGAACGGCAAGGGAGAACTACGCGACCAGATACAGGTGAAGCCGATCGACTTCCACCGGCAAACAGTCCTGCAAGGTGAAGTCCCGACGCTTGAAACCTGCACGGGCGACGAAGTTAGCATTCTGAGCCGCAGCCCCAACCGTGTCCGCATTCGCGCCAATATGCAATGCACCGGCTTGGTCATCATGGCCGACTCCTTTTACCCTGGATGGCAGGCGACGGTGGACGGAAAGCCAGCCAAGGTTTGGGAAGCGTACGGAGCGATCCGCGGTGTCGTCGCCCCCGCTGGAGCGCATCAAATTGAACTCCGCTTTCACCCGCGCAGCGTTTATGTTGGCGGGGTCTGCTTTCTGTTGGGACTGCTGCTCACGGCTGGTTTGACAGCGCTTCGGCGCTGAATGGGCGCGTAGCAGTTGACAGCACGCGGGGCTAGTTCGTTACTGTAGAGGGGCATTATGACCCACGCCGCCTCCGCTCCTTCCGTTACTTTCACACGTCCAATTGAGGGCGCCTACGCCGAGATTCTAACGCCCGAAGCCGTCCGGTTTCTCGTAGAACTTTCGGCGCAGTTCGATGCGCGGCGGGAGGAGTTGCTGGCGCGGCGCGCTTCCCGGTGGGAGGCATTACGGCAGGGTGCGCTGCCCGGGTTTCTGCCGGAGACAGAACATATTCGCGAAGGGTCCTGGACGGTGGCGCCGATTCCTGCGGCGTTGTTGGACCGGAGAGTGGAAATCACCGGGCCTGTTGAAAGGAAGATGGTCATCAACGCTCTGAACTCAGGCGCTTCCGTGTTCATGGCGGATTTTGAAGACGCGAATTCGCCCACCTGGAACAACAACCTGCAGGGCCAGATCAATATGCGCGAAGCGGTAAATGGATCCATCGCATTTCGCAGCCCGGAGGGGAAGGAATATAAGCTGAACGCGACGACGGCGGTGCTGATGGTGCGGCCCCGCGGATGGCACCTGGTCGAAAAACACATGCTGATCGATGGCAAGCCGATCTCCGGTTCGTTTTTTGATTTTGGCTTGTATTTTTTCCACAACGCGAAGGAGGCGCTGCGGCGGGGGCGGGGGCCCTATTTTTATTTACCGAAGATGGAGAGCCATCTGGAGGCGCGGCTTTGGAACGACGTCTTTGTGTTTGCGCAGGATTATTGCGGCGTGCCCCAGGGGTCGGTACGGGCGACTGTATTGGTGGAGACGATTCTCGCTTCGTTTGAAATGGACGAGATTCTGTATGAGTTGCGCGACCATTCGGCGGGACTGAATTGCGGGCGGTGGGACTACATCTTCAGCTACATCAAAAAGCTGGGACACAGGAGCGACAAGATTCTGCCGGATCGGGCGCAGGTGACAATGACGAAGGCATTCCTGAAGGCCTATGTCGACCTATTGATCCAGACCTGTCACAAGCGCGAGATTCACGCGATGGGAGGGATGGCGGCGCAGATCCCGATCAAGAACGATCCGGTGGCGAACGAGCAGGCGTTGGAGCGCGTCCGGCAGGACAAACTGCGCGAAGCGAAGGCCGGTCACGACGGCACGTGGGTGGCGCATCCGGGGCTGATTGCGATTGCCAAGGCGGTCTTCGATGAGTTCATGCCGGAGCCGAATCAGATCTCCGTTAAGCGCAAGGATGTTCACGTGACGGAGGCGGATCTACTGGAGCCGGTGGCGGGCGAGGTGACGGCGGCGGGCCTGCAGATGAACGTCGATGTCGGTATTCAGTATCTGGAGGCATGGCTGAACGGAAATGGTTGCGTGCCGATTTACAATTTGATGGAAGACGCGGCGACGGCGGAGATTTCGCGGTCACAGGTGTGGCAGTGGGTGAAACACGGCGTCCGCATGGCCGATGGGCGGACGGTGACGCCGGAGTTGGTGCGGACGGCGATTGACAACGAATTGGAATCGAAACCGGGCACGCCGAACAAGCGGCGTGCGGCGGAGATTTTCGCCGATATGATGACGCGCGACGACTTTCAGGAGTTCCTTACCACCGCGGCGTATCGGCACATAGATTAAAGCCCAAAGACGTAGAGAACTTTGTCGGCGGCCAGGGCGACGTGTTGGCGGCCGTCAATGGCGAACGAAATTGGATTCGCCGCCACGGCGCCGCCGGAGTGGAAATTCCAGAGCGGTTTGCCTGTTCGAGCGTCCAGGGCGAAGACGTTACCTTCGTTGGAGCCGGAGAAGACCAGGCCGCCGGCGGTCGACAATATTCCGGCCCATGGAGCGGAGAGGAGGCGATACTCCCAGGCCATCTTGCCGGTGGCCGGTTCCAGCGCACGGATGGCGCCCCATTGTTCGTCCTGCGGAATGCGCCGCTCGCCGCCCCCGGCAAAGAATGTGCCGGGTTTGAATTCGGCTTCGCGCTTGAAGTAAGTCGCGCCAACTTCGCGGGCGGCGACGTAGACGAAGCCGGTGCGGGGGCTGTAGGAGGGGCTGTACCATATGGTCGCGCCATTGAGCGAAGGCCACACCAGGACGCCTTCTTCATTGGGGTCCATACCGGGTACGAGGATAGGCCGGCCTTTGTCATCGAGGCCTTTGGCCCAGGTTTGTTTGACGTAGGATTGGCCTGCAAGGAATTCGCCCGTGGCGCGATCCAGCGCGTAGTAGAACGCGTTTCGATTGGGGTTGACGATCAGATTTCGGGGCTGGCCGCGGACGGGCGCGTCGATCAACAGGGGGACGTGGGCGGCGTCCCAGTCGTGGGTGTCGTGCGGCGTGAACTGAAAGTGCCATTTCAACTTGCCGTTATCGGCATTGAGAGCGACAAAGGAGCAAGTGTAGAGATTGTCGCCTTTGCGGCTGTCGCCGTTCCAGTCGGGGCCGGGGTTGCCGACGCCCCAGTAGACGAGATTCAGTTCGGGATCGTAAGCGCCGGTGACCCAGGACGAGCCGGAACCGGTCTTCCAACTGTCGCCGGCCCAGGTTTCGTTGCCCGGTTCGCCGGGACCGGGGATGGTGAAGAAGCGCCATAATTTATGGCCGTCGTTAGAGTCGTAAGCGTCGATGAAGCCGCGGATACCGGCCTCGCCGCCGCTTACGCCTACCAGCACCTTCCCCTTGATGGCTAGGGGAGCGAGCGTCATGCTGTAACCGGGTTTGTAGTCCTCTACTTTCGTGGCCCACCGCTGCTGGCCGGTTCTGAGATCCAGCGCGACAAGGTAGCAATCGAGCGTGGCGATAAAGAGCTTGTCGTCGAGGACGGCCGGACCGCGGTTCACCTGGCCGAAGCCGATGGACTGATAGTCCTTGGGGATTGGGCGATCCCAGGTCCAGAGTTCGCGGCCGGTTTTCAAGTCGAGCGCGGCGGCACGATTCGGCGAGGTCACATACATGACGCCATCGACGACTATGGGCGATGTTTGATTGCGGCCGCCGGGAAATTGGTAAGCCCACTTAACCTTCAGGCCGGCGACGTTGGCGGGTGTAAGTTCAGTGAGCGGCGAGTGACGGTGGCCTTGCAGGTTGCCGGAGTAGGTGAGCCAGTTGGCGGGCTCCTTGGCGGCGTCGCGGATGCGCTCATACGGGACTTGCGCGACGACGGTAATGCCTATGACAAGTATGGCTAGTTTCATTCGGTCCCCCGGAGGCTGGCGAGATAGGCGACGAGATTGTCGAGGTCGGCGGCGGGCAGTTTGTCGAAAGCGGGCATGGTGCTTTGACCGGAGAGCCGAGTCAGTTTTTTTATCGCGCTTTTGTAGAAGCTTTGGTAGCGGCCGTTGGGCGTGGCGAGTTGGACGGTGAAGAGATCTTCGTTAGCTTTGACGCCTCGAATGGTGCGGCCGCCGGCGTCAGTGACTTCGACGAGGAGGAAGCCGTCGGGAAGGAATTTTGACGGGCTGGTGAGCGACTCGCGAAGATGTCTGGCGTTGCGGCGGACACCGATGGCACTAAGCTCGGGACCGTTGCCCGTACCCTTTCCATTGACGATGTGACAGCCGGTGCAGCCGTTCGCGGTGAAGAGTTCTCGGCCGCGAATGGCGTCGCCGGGGATTTCTTCGATGGCGATTTTGCCGAGCGAGCGGACGTAACCGGCGACGCTGGCGACTTCGCGGACGGAGAGTTGCCAGGCTCCGGGCATTTCGGGGGGAAGGCCGTTGGCGATCGCTTTTCGGAGCGCGTCGTCATCGGGGGCCTTTTTCAGCTTGGCCTTGCGCAGTGTGGGGCCGCGTCCGCCTGAGCCGTCGGGGCCGTGGCAGAGGGCGCATTGAGAGTCGAAGATGCGTTTGCCGATCGTCAGGTCGACAACGGCGTCATGCGCGCCTTGGGCGACGACCGGAAGAGTGGCGAGGAGGAACGTGGAGAATTTCATCGATTGATCTCCCATTTTGCGATGGCTTCCAGATGCACTTCGTCGGGACCGTCGGCAAGGCGCAGGGTTCGCGCGCTAGCCCACATCGCGGCCAGTTCGAAATCCTGCGAGACGCCGGCGCCGCCGTGGGCTTGAATCGCGCGGTCCAAAATGTTCAGGGCGACGTTAGGTGCGATGACCTTGATCATGGCGATTTCGGCGCGGGCGACTTTGTTGCCAACGGTGTCCATCAGGTACGCGGCTTTTAGCACCAGTAGGCGGGCCTGTTCGAGTTCGATGCGGGATTGAGCGATATGGGCGCGGATGGTGCCCTGCTCCGCGATGGTTTTGCCGAATGCCGTGCGGGACTTGACGCGGCGGCACATCATTTCCAGCGCCCGTTCGCCGACGCCGATCAGGCGCATGCAGTGATGGATGCGTCCGGGGCCCAGGCGGCCTTGCGCGATTTCGAAGCCGCGGCCTTCGCCGAGCAACAGGTTGGAGGCGGGGACGCGGACGTTTTCGAAAACGACTTCGCCGTGGCCGTGCGGTGCGTGGTCGTACCCGAAGACATTCAGAAGGCGAATGATCTTCACCCCGGGCGTGTCCATCGGAACCAGGATCATGGATTGCTGTTTATGCTTGGGGCCATTAGGGTCCGTTTTGCCCATGAAAATGGAGATTTTGCATCGCGGGTCGCCGGCGCCGGAGGTCCACCACTTGCGGCCGTTGATCAAATATTCATCGCCATCGCGTTGGATGGACGATTCGATGTTTGTGGCGTCGGAGGAAGCGACGGCGGGCTCCGTCATCGCGAAGCAACTGCGGATTTCGCCGTCGAGCAGGGGCTGCAGCCAGCGCCTCTTGTGCTCGTCCGTACCGTAGCGTTCAATCACTTCCATATTGCCGGTATCGGGCGCGGAACAGTTGAAGATTTCGGCGGCGAAGTGGACGCGGCCCATGATTTCGCAGAGCGGTGCGTATTCCAGATTCGTCAGGCCGGCTCCGTTGGCGCTTCTGGGCAGGAAGAGGTTCCAGAGGCCGGCCGCGCGGGCCTTCGGCTTCAGTTCTTCGACTATCCGCGCCGGCTGCCAGCGATTTTCTTCGGTCTGCTCGTGAATCAGGCGCTCGTTGGGGTAGACGTGCTCGTCCATGAACGCTAGGAGGCGCTGTTGTAGATCGCGAACTTTGGACGTGAACTTGAAATGCATGGTCTATTTTCCGGTGAAGTTGGGCGCGCGTTTTTCGATAAAGTGAGCGACGCCTTCCTTGAAGTCGTCCGAGCGGAGGCTCAAGAGCATGGCCTGTTCGGACGCGATGGTCGCTTCCTCAAGCGACTGGAACATGGCGTTGTAGACCTGCTGTTTGATGACGGCCATGGAGCGCGGCGAGACGTTGTTGGCGAGTTCGAGGGCGTAGGAGCGTACTTCGGTTAGGAAAGTTTCGGCGGAAATAACGCGGTTGACAAGGCCTATCCGCAAGGCTTCCCCCGCTTCGATAATGCGGGCGGAAAAGAGGAGGTCGAGCGCGTGGGCGTGCCCGATAAGCTTGGGTAGCATCCAGGCCATGCCATATTCGGCGACAAGGCCGCGGCGGGCGAAGGCGGTACCGAACTTGGCGTCGGAGGAAGCGAAGCGGAGGTCGCAATAAAGGGTGAGAATCAGGCCGAGGCCAACGGCGTGGCCGTTAATGGCGGCGATGACCGGTTTCGATAGAGAGGGGAAATACGAATACTTGCGTTGGAAATCCGGACGGACGTTTTCGTGGGCGGTAGGGGGGGCATGGTGGCCCAGGGCTGCGTTGGCGCCTGCGGGCACTTCCCCGGCGGCGGCGATGCCCTGGAGAAGAGACATATCGGCACCGGCGCAGAAGCCGCGGCCGGCGCCGGTGAGAATGATCACACGAACCTCGGGATCGGCCTCCGCGCTGGCGATGGCGGCGCGGACTTCCCGATCCATTTGCGCGGTCCAGGCGTTGAGTTTGTCGGGACGGTGGAGCGTGATGGTGGCGATGCGTTCGGAAACGTCGAACAGGATTTGCTCAAAAGTCATCGATGGGTTCTCCATTCGGCGCGGGTTAGGTGGGGGACCTCGTTCATGCTTAACAGCCGGACCTGTTCGCCGCGGACGCGCAGGACGGTGATGGAGGTATTATGCAGGACTTGGGCGATGCGTAGGGCGCGCGTGTCGTGAATGTCGAGGCTGCGGCCGGCCCAAATGGCGGTGGGCGTGGCGGAGGTAAAGACGGCGATGTTGATGTCGTCCTCAGGGAGTGGGGCCGCGGCGACGCGTTGTTGAAAAGCCGTCCAGGACTCACCGTTGTAAGGGAATTTGGCGTGTAGCCAAGCTTCGACAACTTGGATATCGCAGGGGGCCCAGCGGCGGTGAATTTCGGCGGTGACGCTGGCGCGAGCCTGTTCGCGCATGGCTTCGTATTCGATTTTGAATGCGGGGTCGGCCGCGCAGAGTTGCGGGGCCAAGGCGCGGTAGATGTCGTCAAGATCGAACTCGCGCCACGCGTCATGGGTGTGGATTTCCGGGAATTTCAGGCCGGTTGCTTGATAGGCGGCAATGACTTGCTCACCGGTTTGATTTTGGCGCGCCATGCCGCCTGAAAAAGCGGCTTGGAACTGGAGATTCCGGGAAGCGAAGTAGTCGCCGAGAAGGCGGGCCTGGTGCCGGCCGAGCTCGGAAAGCGTGTCGTAATGATGGCGGGTACCGGCTTGGCCGTGGCGGATGAGATATACGTCGCTCACGCGTGAGCCTCGGCGAGCGTCGCGGCGAGAGTGACGAGTGCGGCGGCGCGCTCGCCGAAGTCGCGGAAGCGTTGGTCACTGGTTTGGCCGAGATGAAATCTTAGATAGATCTGTTGCACGATGACGGCGAGTTTGAAGACGCCGAGCACTTCGAAGTAGGCGATGTTGGCGACGTCGCGGCCGGTTTGTTTTTCGTAGCGCTCGATGAGCTGTCCGCGGGAAAACCAGCCCGGTTCGAGGGTGAGGGCGGGGACGCCGGCGGTGCGGATGGTGGGGCGATTGACCCAGCACCAATAGGAAAGAGTTGTGCCGAGGTCGGCGAGTGGGTCGCCGATGGCGGTCATCTCCCAGTCGAGGACGGCGGCGATTTTTGCGGGCGCGAGCATCACGTTGTCGAGTTTGTAATCGTTGTGCACGATGGCGGGTTCGCCGCTTGGCGGGAGGTTTGTTTCCAGCCAGCGGATAACTTCCACCGTCAACGGGACATCGCTCGTCTGGGCGCGGCGCCAGCGGTCGGCCCAGCCCTTGACTTGGCGCTGGACGAAACCTTCGGGATGCCCGAGTTTGTCGAGGCCGTTCGGGACCAGCGGAATGGAGTGGAGGCGGGCGAGGCAATCCGTAAAGAGTTCGCTTACTTGAGCGGGTGTGGTTGAGAGCGCGCCTGGAATCTGGTCGCGGAGGATGAAGCCGTGGCGGCGCTCCATCAGGAAAAAGGTTCCGCCGATGATGCCGGGGTCTTCGCAGAGCTGGAAGACTTGGGGAGCTTCGGGGAAGTGTGGATGAATGGCCGCGAGCAGACGAAACTCGCGGGCCATGTCATGCGCCTTCGGCGCAATCGTCCCCATGGGGCCGCGCCGGAGGACCCATTCGTTTTCGCCGCTTTTTACGAGATAGGTAAGGTTTGAATGCCCGCCCGGAAACTGTTGGACGGTTACCGGCGCGCCCAGATAGGCGGCGAGATTGGCGACGTTCAATTCTTCGCCCCGGCGGACGGCGGCCGTATCCAATTGCACTCTTAGATAGTTTATCCGCGAACGGCGAGGAGGAAGTTGCGAAAAGCCTCCGCGGACAAATTTTCCGGCAAACGATTAATGCAACACAAAGCGGTGAAGGCCGTGGAGAGGATCAACGGCCCTCAGGCTGCTAATGAACTCGAGTAACACGGACACGGTCGAAGGCGATGGGGAAACTCAACTACTTCCCAAAGTAAGCGTCATCCACGCCAATCAAATTGGCCTTCTTGATCGCTTCCACTTCCTGCTTTGCCAGTTCCGGACGCAGTTGCTTCTCAATCTGCTCCTTCATCTCGGGAAGCGCCTTGCTCTTTCGCTCTTCCACCATAATCAGGTGATACCCGAATGCCGACCGCACCGGTTCGCCGACTTTGCCCACCGGCTGCACGAACGCCGCCGCGTCAAACTCCGGCACCATCTGCCCGCGGGCGAATTTGCCCAGGTCGCCGCCCTGCGCGCCCGTTCCCGTGTCATCGGACTCCGTTTTCGCCAAGGCCGCAAAGTCGCCGCCCGCGTCAAGCTTCTTCTTCAACTCTTGGGCCTTCACCAGCGCTTCGGCATCGGACAGCTCTTTCTGTCCCTCCCGCAGCGGCACCCGGGAATCCTTGAAACGTACCAAAATATGGCGCGCTTTCACTTCTTCGTATTCGCCCTTGTGGGCCTCGTAGTATTTCAGCACCGCGGCGTCGTCCATCTTCACCGTCGCCTGCAGATCGCGAAACAACATCTGCGCCAGCAACTGATCCACCTGGAACGAAATCTGTGTTTTCGCCCCCGCCGTCTGGTCGAGCTTGCGCTTCCGCGCCTCTTCGGCCATCATCCGCAACTCGGCGTACTGTTCCGCCACTTTTCTCTTATTCGGGCCCTTCGCCTCGGTCTGAATCTGCGGCGGCAAAGCGTTGATGAACTGCTCATACTCGCCTTTGGTTACCTTCATGGGTCCGATGGTTATAATTACCGGATCGCCGGCCTGCTCCAGCAACGGTTTCGGTGCCGGCGTCTGGCCGTTAACTAGCAACTGAGAAAAAATAACGGCCGTGCTCAAGCCGGGAAAACAAATAGATTTCATCCTTTGACCTTTCTCCAGGATAACTCGAATCCCGCCGTCGGCGCGGTAGATTGGAGAGATGGGAGCTTACTCCTCCCCGAATTTATATATGGCAACCGCCGCGAAAAAGCCGAAAGCGCTTCGTTTCCGCGTCCTACTGCCGGACCTGTTGGCTATCGTCAACCCTGTCCGCGGACAGCTCACGGTCGGTGTACTGCTGATCATCGTCAGCCGTTGCGCCAGCCTCGTCTTGCCGGCCTCCACCAAGTTCCTCATCGATGACATCATCGGCAAGGGCCGCCACGAACTACTGACGCCCCTGGTCACCGCCGTGGTTGCGGCGACTCTTATACAGGCCGTCTGCTCTTTCACCGTCACGCAGATCCTCTCGAAGGGAGCCCAGCGCATCATCGCCGAAATGCGCCGAAAGATCCAGATCCACATCGGCCGTCTGCCCATCGCCTACTTCGACCGGAATAAAACCGGCGAGCTCGTCTCGCGCATCATGTACGACGTCGAGGGCCTCCGCAATCTCGTCGGCACCGGACTCGTCGAATTCTTCGGCGGCATCCTCACGGCCGTCCTCGCGTTGGCCATTCTGTTTAGGACCAGCGCCATGCTCACGCTGTTCGCCCTTGGTATCGTCATCGGTATCTCCGTGGCCATGTTTTTCGCTTTCAATAAAATGCGGCCATTCTTTAAGGAGCGCAGCGAGATCTATTCCCAAGTCACCGGCCGCCTCCAGGAGTCGCTCGGCGGCGTCCGCGTCATTAAGGGCTATCATGCCGAAGAGCGCGAAGAGGCCGTCTTCAAAACCGGTATCGACAAACTCCTCGCCAACATCGTTAAATCCCTCACCGGCGTCTCGCTTGTCAGCCAGTCCGCCGTCGTTCTGCTCGGCTTGATCGGTTCGCTCGTCATGTGGATCGGTACCCGGGAAATCCTCGCCGGCCACCTCACTCTCGGCGAGTTCATCACCTTCACCGCGTTCCTCGCCTTCCTCGTCGCGCCCATCTTCGGCATCGTCAGCATCGGGTCTCAACTCACCGAGGCGCTTGCCGGCCTTGAACGCACCAGGGAGGTTCTCGCCGAACTCCGCGAGGACCGGGATCCCAATCGCACGATGGTAATGCCCCCCATCGACGGCCGGGTCGAATTCCGCAATGTCTCCTTCGCCTACGAAGAAGGCAAGCCCGTCCTCCAGGACTTCTCATTCGTTGCCCCGCCCGGTTCCGTCACCGCCCTCGTCGGCTCCTCCGGCTCCGGCAAATCCACCACCATCGGCCTCATCGCCGCCTTTTTCAAGCCCCAGCGGGGACAAGTTCTGGTCGACGATACCGACATCGCTTCCGTCACTCTCGCCTCCTACCGCGAACAGCTCGGCGTCGTGCTTCAGGAGACATTTCTGTTCGATGGCGCCATCCGCGAAAACGTCGCCTTCTCCCACCCGGACGCTACGGAGGAACAGATCATGGCCGCCATCCGTATCGCTCGCGTGGATGAGTTCGCCGAAAAGTTCCCCGAAAAGTACGCGACCGTCGTCGGCGAACGCGGTGTTCGCTTAAGCGGCGGCCAGAAGCAGCGCGTCGCCATCGCCCGCGCGATCCTCGCCGACCCGCGCATTCTCATCCTCGATGAAGCCACCTCCTCGCTCGACTCGGAATCGGAGGCCTTCATCCAGGCCGGCCTCGCTCACCTCATGAAAGGGCGGACCACCTTCGTCATCGCCCATCGCCTAAGCACCATTCGCCGCGCCGACCAGATCCTGGTCGTCGAAGGCGGCCGCATCGTGGAGCGGGGATCGCACGAGTCGCTCCTTGCCGCTGATGGCCGCTACACGGATCTTTACCAGCGTCAATACGATCTCGAGAAGAACCTCTTCCTCGCCGAAGGCGAAGGCGATACCATCGACGAGCCCGAACCCGCCCCCGTCGCCGCCAAGCCGCCGGCCGGTCTATTCTGAGCCGCTAACCGCGGGGCAGGCTCCAAGGCAATGGAGAGCGCAACCGCCGGCCGCGGCCCCCGGCGCCCGTGATAGCATCGGCAAACCATGCCAAATTCCCGTCGCGCCTTTCTGCGCACCATGGCCGCCGCACCCCTCTTCGCTCAACCCACGCGCGGTAAGTACAATGTCCTCTTCATCGCCGTCGACGACTTGAAACCCGCCATGGGCTGCTACGGCGATCCACTAGCCATCACGCCCAATATTGATCGCCTCGCCGCGCGTTCCCTCCGCTTCACTCGCGCCTACTGCCAACAGGCCGTTTGCAGCCCCACGCGCACTTCACTGCTCCTGGGCCGCCGTCCCGACACGACGAAAATTTACGATCTCGAGCACCACTTCCGCGGCGTCCTGCCCGACGTGGTCACGCTGCCCCAGCACTTCAAGAACCATGGCTACGTCACGGCATCGCTCAGCAAGATCTGGCACGGCGGCCTGGAGGACGGCCGCTCAAACACCATTCCCCATTGGGTCCCGCAAAGCCCAGGGCCGTGGGGTTCGGTTGAAAACGCCCTTTGGCAAACCCGCCGCGAATCCAGCGTAATGGCCGACGGTTGGCGCGCCGACACCGCGGCCCAGCGCGAGCGCAAGACCAAGAAGAAAACCGTCCGCGGCCCCGTCTGGGCGTCGCCCGACGTTCCCGACAACGGGCTCGGCGATGGCAAGACCGCCGACATGGCCGTCAAAGCCATCGAGACATTGAAGAACGATCGCTTCTTCCTGATGACCGGTTTTCTGAAGCCCCATCTCCCCTTCGTCGCTCCCAAACGATTCTTCGATCTTCACAAACCCGAAAAGTTTACGCCGGCCACATTTCAAAACCCGCCCGCCGGCTCCCCCTCCTACGCGCTCCACACCAACGGCGAGCTCCGTACTTACGGCCTCGTGCCGCCGGATGGCCCCATCCCCGACGCGCTCCAACGCGACCTTCTCCGCGCCTACTACGCCAGCGTTTCCTATACCGACGCCCAGATCGGCAAACTCCTCGACGCGCTAGACCGTAACGGTGTCCGCGGCAACACCGTCGTCATTCTCTGGGGCGATCACGGCTGGCACCTGGGCGACCACGGCCTCTGGCACAAGCACACGAACTTCGAACAAGCCACCCGCGTGCCGCTCTTTCTCAGCGTCCCCGGACAGACGACCGCCGGCCGTTCAACCGCGGGTTTAACGGAGTTCGTCGACATCTTCCCGACGCTCAGCGACCTCTGCGGCCTCCCGCCATCAAACGGACTCGAAGGCATCAGCTTCGCTCCGCTAGTCGACAACCCCGACCGCGCCTGGAAGCAGGCCGCCTTCAGCCAATACCCTCGCCCCGGGATGATGGGCTACTCCATGCGAACCGAACGCTACCGCCTTACCCTTTGGCTCAGCAAGGACGGCAACAAGGAAATGGACGCCGAACTCTTCGACTACGAGAAAGATCCGCATGAAACCGCGAACCTCGCGAAGTCCGCAACCTACGCCCCGATCCTGAAAGACCTCCGCGCTCAGTTCGCCAAAGGCTGGCGCGGCGCTCTTCCGCGCTGAACCGGCGTAGAATGAAAGAAAGACTTCCCGGAGGCCAACCCCTTTGCCCGAGACCGATTCCCTGCTCGCGTTTCTGGCACACGTGCGCCGTCGCCACATTACCACCGAATTGGTGCGCCATTCGCTCACCGCGTCGCTCTTCGGCCTCGGCGGCCTTATCCTCTTACTGCTGGCCGGTACGCAGATTTTCGATTGGTATTGGCCGGTGCTGTTGTTCGTCGTCGCGCTCGCGGTCGGCGTCTGGCAGTTCCGCAAGCATATGCCTCCTCTCTACAGGCTTGCGCAAATTGTCGATAGCCGGCTTCAGACGCACGACGCGCTCTCCACCGCCCTGCACTTCCTCTCGGTCGATGGCCCTCTGGTTCAAGCCCAACGCGCCTGGGCCGCCCGGCTGACCGGCTCGCTCTCCGCCGAAAGCGCCGTTCCCATGGTGTGGCCAAAGTCGACGTACGCCGCCGGCGCGCTGCTGCTGACCGCTTTTACTCTCGTTGGCATTCGCTACGGCATCCTAAACACTCTGGATCTATCCGCCCCCGTGTCCGAAGCCGTGCTCGACGTTTTCCGCTTCTCTCCGGTCGACGGCAAGAAGCAGATGGCCAAGCGGGACGTGGACAAGTTGTCGGAAGAACTGCAACGGCTCGGCCTTTCCATGGACGAAAACGCCAAGGACGAACTCACGAAAATCGAGATGGCCAAGGAAGGCGAAATTACCACCGCCGACATCCCCGATGTGAACGACTTGGGCGACACCGCGCGAGGCGAGAAGGGGAAGGCGAGCGTTGAAGGCAAAGGCGTCAACCCCGGCGAAGGCGAAGGCGGCGAAGGATCGGAAGACTCCGAAAACGCCGACCCCAACGACGCCTCCAAACAGGGCAAGCCCGAAGACGGCAAACAGCAAAACGCGAAGAACGCGAAGCAAGGGACCAAAAGCGGCGACAACAACCTGCAGGCCAATCAGAACAACAGCATGATGGACAAGATGAAGGACGCCTTCGCCAACATGATGAATAAGCTGAAATTACCCAACCAGCAGGAGACGCAGCAGGCGGCCAATCAGAAGGGCGGCGAAAAGGGCGGGCAGCAGAAGGGCGGGCAGCAACCCGGCAAGCAGCCTGGCAAAGGTAACGAATCGCAAAACGGCGCCGAACAACCGGGCGACGATGCCTCCGATACCAGCGAAAAACAGGCCAACGCGCAAGGCCAGGGCGGCGACAAATCCGCCAGCATGCAGGCTCCGCCGGACGCGAAGAGCGGCGTCGGCAAAGCCGACGGCGACAAGAGCATTAAGGACGCCGAACAACTGCAAGCCATGGGCAGAATCAGCGAAATCCTGGGCAAACGCGCCAGGGACATCGCCGGTGAAGTGATGGTGGAAGTGAACGGTGGCAAGCAGCAGTTGCGTACGCAGTACTCGAACTCGAACGCGAAACACGTCGAAAGCGGCGGTGAAATCCACCGCGACGAAGTCCCGCTCCACCATCAACATTACGTCCAGCAGTACTTTGAAGAGGTGCGCAAACAGAGCGCGCCCGCCAAAAAGTAATGCTCCGATTCCTCTTCCTCTGCACTCTTTCGGCCGCCGCGCAGGATTGGAAAGCCGTCGAAGAAGAAACGATGCGCCACTTCCAGGCGCTTCTCCGCTTCGACACCAGCGACCCTCCCGGTAAGGAAGCCCCCGCCGCCGAGTATCTGAAACAAGTCCTTGAAGCCGATGGCATCGAAGTCAAAACTTTCGCCGTCAACAAGGATCGTCCCAACGTCGTCGCCAGATTAAAAGGTACCGGCAAGAAACGGCCTTTGCTCATCATGGGCCACACCGACACCGTCAACATCGATCCGAAAAAATGGACCCACCCGCCGTTCGGCGCCGTCCGCGACGGTGGCTACGTTTACGGACGCGGCACCCTCGACGACAAGGACAACGTCGTCGGGGCGTTGATGACCATGCTGCTCCTCAAGCGTAGCGGCGCCACGCTTGACCGCGACGTGATCTTCCTCGCCGAGTCCGGCGAGGAAGGTCACACCCGCGTCGGAATCCAGTTCATGGTGGGCGCGCACTTCAACGAGATCGACGCCGAATACTGCCTCGCCGAAGGCTGGGGCGGTCTCCGCCAGGGCGGCCAACTAAAGTACGTCGGCGTCGCCACCACCGAAAAAATCCCATACCGCGCCACGCTCATATCGCGCGGCCCCGCCGGCCACGGATCCAAACCGCTGCTCACCAACTCCCTCGTCCACCTCTCCGCGGCCATTTCGAAGGTCGCCGCTTATCGCCCGCCGCTGCGTCTTAACGACACCACCCGCGCCTACTTTGAGCGCCTCGCCACCATCTCCGCGCCCGGCGACGCCGCCCGTTACAACGGCCTCCTCGACCCCGCTCGCACCGAGTCCATCCAAGACTACCTGCAAGCGAACGAACCCGGCCATTACTCCATGCTCCGCACCTCGATTTCCCCCACCATCATCCAGGGCGGCTACCGCAACAATGTCATCCCGTCGGAGTCCCAAGCCGCGCTCGATATCCGCCTCGCCCCCGGCGAAGACGGCCCGGCGTTCCTGGAAACACTCCGCAAACTTATAAACGATCCCCAAGTCGAGCTCGTAAGAGCCGTCGCCGATATTCGCCCCGCCGGCCCGCCCTCTCCGCTGAACAACGTTGCCTTCAAAGCCATTGAAGAAGCCGGCCGCGCGGTCTACCCCGGCGTGCCCACAATACCGACCATGATGACCGGCGCCACCGACATGGCGAATCTACGAGCGAAAGGCGTGCAATGCTATGGCATCGGCCCGATGGTCGATGACGAAGACACCGGCAAAGGCTTCGGCCCGCACAGCGACCAGGAGCGCATTCTCGAAGACGCGTTGCACAAGTTCGTGCGATATCACTACGAAATCGTGCGAAATCTGGCGCGCTAACTACTTCTTATCGCCCAACTGCGCCGTCGTCCGCGCCAGGTAATTCTCCACCAGCGCCTCGTTGCGAATAGCTTCCAGATAAGCGCCGCGCAGCAGTTGATCCTTCCGGTTCAACAGCGTCTCGCGTATCGTCTGCTGCACGCGCGGGTCGTTCAATTCGCGCTGCCCCGCCGGCTCCCGGCTCAACAATTTCAAAATGCGATATCCCTCGCCCGTCCGCACCACGTTCGACACCTGCCCGGGCCTCATCTCGCTGATCATCTTCCGCAAATCCGCGCTCGCCTTGGACAATGCGGACTCCGCCACAAAACCCAAATCCCCGCCATTCGACGCCGATCCCGGATCCTCCGAGTAATTCTGCGCCAGCATCGAGAAGTCCTCGCCGTTTCGTACCCGCTGTTCGATGTTCTGAATCTTCCGCCGCGCCTGATCGTCGTTCTGCGCCTTGTCGTTTTTCAAATTGCGAAACTCGGATTCGGCGGCCGGCGTCACCAGAATCTGCGCCAGATGCACGGTCGGCTCGGCCAGGTTGAAACTCGCGCGGTTCGCCGCGTAAAAGTCCGCGATGTCTTTCTCCGTGATGTTGATCTTCGAAGTGATCTCTTTATTGATCACCTTTTCAATCGACAGCTTCTTCCGGATATCGGATTTCAAATCCTCCACCGTCATCTTCTTCGCCGTTAACTGCTTCTGAAATTCTTCCTGCGTGTAAGGAGACTTCAACTTGTTAAATTCCGCTTCCACGTCCGGTTCCGGCGCCAGCAAGCTCTGCTTTTCCGCCCGCTGCATCATGATCTCCTGATCGATCATCGCCCGCAGCGTCTCCAACTTATTGATTTGCACCCCATCGTCGGCCGCCGCCGGCGAACCGGCCTGCGGGAATTGAATACTGTATTGTTTGTCCAAATCCGCGTAAGTAATAGATCGTCCATTCACCGCCGCGGCCACATTGGCTGGTGGAGTTTTCTTGCATCCGGCAAGAACTACAACCAGCGCAAGCGAAGCGAGGGTGAAGCGGCGAGATAGGAACATGGAGGTGGGCAATCGCCCATTGTAGCGCGTCCGCTCCGCGCCTTTACGCTATAGTGGGTCTAGCTCCCGGAGTCGATATGAAAAGAAAAACCCCAGGCAAGGATCTGAAAGTTATTGCCGACGAGATTCTCGAAAGCGCGCACCGCGCCGCCGGGATTGAGCCGCGCAAACGCAAGGGAAGGTGCGAGGTCTGCAACGCCGAAGTCGCGCCCAACGCCACGGAAGCTCTTTGCTGGGTGTGCCGCCGCCTTAAGATCAGCGCGTGGCGCGATTCAGATCTGCAGGCGGCCGCTCCCGAATAACCTGCTCATATACCCAGCCTGCAACCGCCACATCTTCCAGCCCCAGGCCGACCGATTTAAACACCGTAATCTCGTCCGAACTCCGCCGCACGCGTCCAGCGCGCAACTCCTCCACCCGCTCCCACCCCGTTTCATCCAGCGCCAATAATAGATCCCCCGCCTCCATCCGCGCCTGCTCGATCGAATCCACCACAATCGCCGCCGCCCGCTCAAACAACTCTCCCGGCAACTCCCGCCGGTTCGGCGCATTCGATCCGGCGGCGTTGATATGCGTCCCTGGCCGTACGCTCTCCGCCGCGAATAGCGGATCCTTCGCCGACGTCGCCGTCACCACAATGGAAGCCTCCGCCACCGCCGCATCGGCCGACGCCGCCACCTCCGCCCCCGTCTCTTCGGCGAACTTCTCCGCGGACTCCCGCTTCCGGCTCCACACCAGCACCCGCGTCACCTCCCGCACCTCGCGGATAGCATCCAACTGGCCCCGCGCCTGAAACCCGCTTCCCAATACAGCCACCGTCGCCGGCCCCTCGCGCGCTAGCCGCCGCGTGGCCAATCCGGACGCCGCCCCGGTACGAATCTGCCCCAGCCAGTTGGCGTCGAATAGCGCTAACGGCCGCGCCGTCGCCGCGTCATAGAGCAAAAAGTGAAACCACGCCCCATGCTTGGCGTGCGTGGCATACACTTTCGTCCCGAAATACGTTTCGTTATAACCGGCCAACGCGTGCAGCACGGCGCCCGTCGGCAGCGTCATCCGCCGCCGCGGTTGATTCGACGCCCTCCCCCCGGCCCAAGCTTCAAAAGCCTCGTCCAAAAGTTTGATCGCCTTCCCCATGGGAAGATGCCGCCGAACCTCGGCTTCGTCGATATGTATCATGGCTTTGCGGTAATTGCGGGAAACGCGATTTTTGTTAATCCAAGTTCCCTAAAACCACAGCTTAGCCACCAGCAAACCCGCGAACTGGCCCCCAAGGCAGCACCATCCTCCAACCGTGCCTGTCGGTTTGCCAAACAAGCCGGGGTTGACAATGTTCACGCTGGAAGACGGATTACTGAAGTTCGGTGACTTGAAGACGTTGTTGATATCGAAGCGGACGTCAAGATTGTACTTCTCCATGACCGTGATGGTCTTGGCAAGATTGCCCTGCGACCAGTTGAGACCGGGGCCGTCAATGACATTCCGGCCCATAGATCCTGGAGTGTAAGCGGCCGGGTTCGAGAATGCGCCGATGTTCCACATAGAGTTCTTCAAGCTGTTGTTGAACCGGTCGCCGATGGTCCACCCGGAGACGTCGATCTGGTCGTAAGTTCCCTGAATGTTCGGCCGCACGGTGCCGGGCAGATAGCGGTTCGGGCTGCCGGCGATAACAAAATCGACCGGCGTTCCGCTCTGGAAAGTCTGGATCCAGCCGACTTTCCAGCCTCCCAGCAAGTAGTCCTTGAAGCCGCCGCCGCTCATCCATTTTTTGCCCTTGCCCACCGGCAGGTCGTAAGTCAGATAAGTCACCTGGCGGTGACGCAGATCGAAACCGGCGCGCGCTTTCTCAAGACGCCGGTTGTAGTAGGTTACTCCGGAGGCGCCGCCGTCGTTGTCGGCCTCGTCGATAGCCTTGCCGTAAGTGTAAAAGGAAGTCATCATGAAGCCCTTCGAGAAACGCTTCTCGAACTTGACGGTGCCCGAGTGAAAACTGGAGTGTCCGAAATTGCTGAACAAGTTCACCGTCCCAAAGTTAGTGTAAGGCCGGAAAGCCTGTTGGTTGACAAAAATACGGTCAAGTGTGGCGCGGTCGTTTGAGACGTTAAGCGGGATCACGTTGGTGTTCCAGGCGTTCAGCAGTCCGACACCCGATGAACCTTGATAGCTCAATTCCATCAGCCACGTGTTCGCGAACTGATATTGATAAGTGCCATTCCAGTTCATCGTGTACGGACTGCGCATATTGGGATCGTACTGGGTGGCGTTCCGCGCCCCGAAGTTGGCTCCGACGAAGGGGGAAGTGCCGTTGGCCAGAATCGGATACTGGATTGCGCCGGGACCTTGGCTGATGTTGAAAATTGTCCGCGGATCGCCTGCCGGCGCTTGGCGCGTCACGCCCGTGAAGTACTCTTCAAAGTTCTGATCGAGTCCCACGGTATAAAGGTCGATAGTAGTCAAACCGAAACCGCCGCGGAAGACCATCTTGTTGTTGATCTTGTACGCCATGCCCAGACGCGGCTGGAAGTTGTTGAGGTCGCGCCTTGAAAGCGCCTTGCCCGAGTGGACGATGGCGCCCAGACTTCCGGTGAGCGGATCGATGGCGGTGGGATCGAACTGGCTGTGCTGGCCGTACTTCGTGGTGAAGGGCGACTCGTACGACCATCGCAGCCCAAGATTGAAGGTCAGTTTGGGAGAAAAGGTCCAGTCGTCGTGGAAGTAGGCGGCGTGGCTTGCCCAGCGCGGCAGCCAGTTGGCGAGCGTCGTATTGAAGTCGGCGCGCACCACCGAACCCAGCAGGAAGGCCGCAAAGTCGTTACCCGTATTCGGAGTAAATGGCATTTCGGTGCCGCCGAATCGGTAGACGCCCGCAGGCAAAGATTCGGCCTTGGTGTTGGCTCGAGTCCGGACAAACTCGTACCCGGCCTTCATGGCATGACGGCCGCGAATAATGGTCATGTTTTCCTGCCAGGTGAAATTCTCCGTCACATGATAATAGGATCCGCGCGGCATGCTGGCGGAATAGAACGCGCCGCCGCCCGAATTGTAGAACGACGGGAACGTATCCGCGCTGATTCCCGGAATACCCAGTTGCTGACCCCAGTTTTCTCCTATTCCAAGCGGCGTGCGGGACTCCTTGCGGCGGTTCATTCCGAGACGCGTTTCAAGAATCAGCCTCGGCCCGAAAATATGAGTATCGGAGATAACGGTGTTGATCTGATCGCTTGGCGTCATAACGCGATTGCCGTCGAGCAGTTCCCAGTTGAGCGCGATCGCATTTCCCCAGGCGCGATTGCGAGCGTGTGAGTAGCGCCCGAACAAGCGGTTCTTGTCGTTGAAGACGTGATCGAACTTCGTGTCCCATCGAGTGCGGTAGGAGCGGTACTTCGATTCGGTGCCGAAGTTCTGGTGGGGACCCGTGCGGTCGACGAACCCCGCGCCGCCCAGGTTATTGGGCTTGTTCCAGGGCTGATTGGCAAGAAATTTCGTGGCGACGGGGTCGAACCGGTTTCTTGGAATCACGTTGTTCGGAAAGGCGTCGCGAACCCACTGGCCGTCGGCGTTCTGCCGGGTGGAGGCCGGATCGAAAATCGGGAACCCTTGGCCGCCAAAGGAGAAGTCGCCCCCTAACATAGCGTCGTCCGGGACATCGGCAAACACCTGCTGATTATATTTTTCGTGGTGCCGCGACCATCCGAGGAGGAAGAACGTCTTGTTCTTGCCGTTGTAGATTTTGGGGAAATTGACCGGCCCGGAAAACAAGGCGGACAGTTCGTGGTAGTTAAACGGGGCCGTCGGGCGAAGCAGATTGAAGTATGCGCGATGCAGAAGCGGATTGTTAATGTAGCGGTCCTCGGCTTCCAGGTGCACGTCGTTGGTGCCGGACTTGTAGGTGATGCTAAGCATCCCGCCGGCCGAGTGTCCGCTGTCGGCGGGCAGCACGGTGGTCACCATCTTCACCTCTTCAATGGCGTTGTTGGTCGTGGACATGATGCGGTTCGTGGCGACGCCGCTGCGAACGGGCTCGGTGGCTGGGATGCCGTCCGCCTGGTATCCAATGCCGCGGTCGCGCGCGCCGGCGATATGAAATCCATTCACGCTGGTGACGCCCGGCATCAGATACATGGCCATCCACGTGTAGCGCTGCATGATGGGGATGGCATTCATCTGGCGTCCCTCCAGCACGGTGCCGGTGGTCGATGTCGCCGTCTCCAGCAGCGGCGTGGCCGCCGTCACCTGGACGTTCTCCACCACGCTTCCAAGCTGGAGTTGCGCGTCAATCGTCAGAGTGTCGTTTGAACGCAGCACTACCTCGGTTCGCCGTAGCGTGCTGAAGCCGGTCTTCTGAAAGCTCAGGTTGTAGCTTCCCGGAGCCAGATAGAACGCGCGGTAGATTCCCTGCTCATCCGATACCACCTTTGTGGAAATACCGGTGGCGGGATTGACGACCGTCACTTCCACGCCTGGAGCGATCGCCGCCGATGCGTCCGTCACGTAACCGATAATGTTACCGGTCGCGGTCTGCGCGTACATGGTGGCGGTAGCCGCTACCAATAACGATGCCAGCCAAGCCGAATGTCTCAGTCCCATGGCAGCCTCCCTGTGTATGGCCGGATTCGCGGCCCCGGCTTGGTGGGTAGTGTACCAGAAAATTTGCGCCCGATTTGGCGCGGCCGCCGCCGACGCCCGATTTACTCGTGAAAAGGACGGATCATCCTCCCCACACACGGAAAAAGGGCGACTCTTTCGAATCGCCCTTCTCAAAAATTTTTCAGGTCTCGCTTTACAGCGCCTTCGCCAATTCCTCGGCGAATGCACTCGTCGGCTGTGGCTTGTTGCTCTTACGCTTCGCCGCCGCGGGTGGACCGCTAACAGCGTCGCGCATCGGCCGCGGACGCTTGTTCCGATCCCCGCTTGGAGGCCCGGTCATAGGACCGGCTACCCTCACTGGCGCCCCGCCCTTGGATTTCGGCGGTTGTGCGGGATTGGCCCGTAGCATGCGATCTTCCAGCGGCGCGCGATCAAATCGGCGGATGATCGAATTCATCTCCTCCACGTTCGGAGCTTCGATAAATGCGAACCCTTTGGACTCTTGTGTTTCTGGGTTACGGATGACCTTGATTGAATCAGCCACAAGGTTCTCCGCGGAGAGCCATGACTTAATGTCGTCAGCAGTCACCCAGGCAGGAATATTGCCAAGGAAAACGGTGTTACTCATTCGGTGGTGCTTGCCACTCCGTATCGGTGGGATTTTCGAGGGGGATTTCCTCGGGGACCAAATCTATGCTATCACACGGGCTCCGTAGAGCAAACACAAGACTTAAGGAATTGCAAGAAAAAAACCGGTCAAGCCAAAAATTCCACTGGCCGGACAATCAGAATCGCCGGATTGGACTTCAGATCCGCCTGCACCGCCTCGCTCACAACGCCGTCCACTTCCACCACTGCGATCGCCTGAATCGGCCTCCCCGCCTCCGCCGTTTCCTGGCGGCCCAGCGAGAAGTTGGCGATATTGATCCCGGCCTTCCCCAACGAATTACCCACGTGCCCGATCACGCCCGGCACATCGTTATTCTGCAGATACAAAAGGTGGCCGTTCAAAGTCGCTTCGCAGTAAATGCCGTCCACCATGATCAGACGCGGCTTGCCCAGAATCACCGCGCCTTCCACCACCGTCACCCCGCCGCCCGTTTCCAATTCCAATCGGATCGAATCCACGTGCCCCGAACGCTTTTCGTGCTTTTCCGACACGCTCAACCCGCGCTCATTCGCGATTGGCATCGCGTTCACCAGATTCGCCCGCTGTTCCATCGAGCGGTTCAGCACGCCGGCCATGCCGGCATTGCGCAGCAGCGTCGTGTTGAAGTCGGCGATCCGCCCCGAATAGGTCAGCCGCACGCCCTTCGGGTTGCCCGCCGAAACGAACGCCGCGAAGTTCCCGAGCCGCTCCGCCAGCGCGATGTAGGGGCCCACCGCCTTGTACATTTCCGGCGACAGCGTGGGCATATTCACCGCGTTCAACGCAATGCCGTTCACCAGGTATTCCACCAGTTGTTCGGCAATCCGCACACCCACAATTTCCTGCGCTTCGTCCGTCGACCCGCCGATGTGCGGCGTCGCCAACAGATTCTCCGCCGCCAGAATCGGATCGTCCGCGGGTGGCGGCTCTTTTTCGAACACGTCCAGACCCGCGCCGCCCACTTTTCCGCTTGCCAGCGCCGCCGCCAGATCGGCCGACTTGATCAGTTCACCGCGCGCGCAGTTGATAATCCGTACGCCCGTCTTCATCTTCTGGAAGGCCGCTGCGTTCAGCATCCCATGCGTTTCCGGCGTCAGCGCCATGTGCAGCGAAATGTAGTCGCTCTGCGCGTAGAGCGCTTCCAGCGAAACCAGTTCCACGTTCAGGTCGGCCGCCGTCTGCGGGTTCACGAACGGATCGTGGGCCACGATGCGCATGTCGAAACCCGACGCCCGCTTCACCACTTCCCGGCCGATCGAACCCAGTCCCATCACGCCCAAAATTTTCCCGCGCAATTCGTTGCCCTGGAACTTCTTCTTCTCCCACTTGCCGCTCTTGGTGGACGCGCTCGCCGCCGGAATGTCCCGCGCCAGCGATAGCATCAGGCCGATCGTGTGCTCCGCCACCGAAATCGCGTTGCCGCCCGGCGTATTCATCACCAGCACGCCCGCCGAAGTCGCCGCTTCCAAGTCCACATTGTCCACGCCAACGCCGGCCCGGCCCACCACCTTCAACTTCGGAGACTTGGAAAGAACGTCCTTGTTCACCTTCACCGCGCTGCGCACCAGCAGCGCATCGCAGTCGCCCAGGTGTGCCGCATATTCCTTCGGATTGGAAACCACCACGTCCCATCCCACCTGCGCGCGCAATAACTCCAAACCGGCTGCGGCGAGCGGTTCCGCTACCAGAATCTTCATGCCGTCACCGCTTGCGGCATCGCCGCTTCGGCATATACCCGCTGCACCGCCGCCACGCCCGAACCCAATTCCACCTTGTGGCCATTGGCCTGTAGGATTAATTCCAGCGCCGCGATCACCGCGAACATATCGGCGAAATCAAAGTAGCCCAGGTGCGCCATTCGGAAAATCTGCCCCTTCATCGACCCCTGCCCATTAGCGATCACCGCTCCAAAGTGCGTCCGGAATGCCTTCACAATCACGCCCGAATCCATCCCCGCCGGCGCCTTGATCGCCGTCACCGAATTGCCCGGATTGTTCTTGGCGAACAATTCCAAGCCCAACGCCTCCGCCGCCAGCCGCGTCGCCTTGGCCAGCATTTGAGCGTTCTCAATCAACTTCGGCATGCCAAGCTGTTTAATGTAATCGAGCGATGCGTTCAGCGCGATGATCAGCGACGTGTTCGGCGTCCAACTGGACCCCTCCCCCTTCTCGATCATCTTCTTTTCCTTCTTCAAATCGAAGTAAAACCGCGGAATCGTCGCCGTCTCGTTCGCTTTCCAGGCTTTCTCGCTGACCGTGACAAACGCCAACCCCGGCGGAATCATAAACGCCTTCTGCGAGCCGCCCACGCAAACGTCGATGCCCCAGCCGTCGATATCGAGCGGCATCGTGCCAATACCCGTTATCGCGTCCACAATAAACAGCGCGCCGGTCTTCTTCACGATCGCCGCCATCGCCTGAACGTCGTGCATCGCGCCGGTCGAAGTTTCCGACGCCTGCACCATCACACCCTTGGCGTCCGGATTCTCCGCCAGCGCCGCTTCCACGCGCTCCGGCGTGACCACATCACCGTATTCCGCCTTCAAAACCACGGCATTCAGCGAATAGGCCTTCGCGATTTCCACCCATCGCTCGCCGAATTTACCGACGCAGCAAATGATGACCTTATCGCCCATGGAAAGGAAGTTCGAAGCCGACGCTTCCAGCCCCCCCGAACCCGAAGAAACCAAAATGAAAACGTCATTCGACGTCCCCAGCACTTCTTTTAAAGAGGCCAGCGCCTGGTTCTGGATCTTGACGAAATCCTGGGTCCGGTGGTGCACGTCGGAAGCCATCATGGCCTGCAGTGCGGGCGGATATAGCGGGGTCGGGCCTGGCGTTAACAGGCGTTGTTTTTTAATGTGCATTGGATAGAGAGGTGAGAACTGCTAGAGCGTACTATTAAACACAGCGACAAAAATTTTGCGTAAACCGTATGCCCCGCCCTTACCGGACCGCGCCGTTACCGAGCCGCGACCGTCGGGGAGCCGGTTCACAATTACTTGCGCCGCTACGTTTAGAATAACAAATCATGCCTCTCCTCGACCAAATACAGAAGGATATGGTGGCCGCCATGAAGGCCAAGGATGAGGCTCGCCTCAGCGCCATTCGCATGCTGAAATCCGCCCTCCAAAAGTTCCAGATCGACAGCATGAAGCCCCTTGACGAAGCCGCCGAAATGCAGGTATTGAACACCATCGTCAAGCAGCGCCGCGAGTCCATGGAGATGTTCCGCAACAACGGTCGCCCGGAACTAGCCGACAAGGAAGCCGCCGAACTACTCCTCGTCGAGTCCTACCTCCCCGCCGCGCCATCCGATGAAGAAATCGACGACGCCATTCGCGCCGCCATCGCCGAAACCGGCGTCACCGACAAGTCGAAAATGGGCCTCGTCATGAACGCCGCGAAAGCGAAACTCGCCGGCAAACGCATAGACGGCAAGGCGCTCAGCGATAAAGTTCGCGCCAAGCTGAGCTAGCGGGAGTTTACAAGATACGGGTATCCCTCGGTGGTCGACATTCTGGTCTCCCGGCTATTGACTAGCCGCAGGGTGCTCAAACATAGATACTTAACCGAACAGGCGCCTGCCGGGGGCGCC
>JBJXFL010000223.1:0-8265 GCA_046155405.1 Bryobacteraceae bacterium
GCATCCCCTCCAACTTCCCTTCCAACTTCCCTTCCAGCTTCGCCTCCGCCACGATCTCCTGATACGTAACGGAATCCTGCAAAATCTCGGTTGTCGTCATCAGGTCCTTGATCCTTTCCAGAAACGCTCTCCTACCACCATACCGAAGTCCGCCGAGCAAGAAAAGCTGGGTCGATAGCTCCTTCGGCCCGCGCGCCGTCAACCGGCTGACCGCTGTGCGCAACTGCTCATCGGTCGCGTCTGTCAGCGGAATCAGCGGTAGCAGCTTTAGGCTATTCCTCCGCAGAATCTGCGCTGCGGGCATCGTCCATAACCGCGTCACACGGAGCCGCAACGAGGCTTCGTAGTCGCCGCGCTTCCGATAAATCTTGCGCGGCAGGACATCCGGCACGCCTGTAGACGTCAGCAGCACCAGATGACTCCGGCACGGCAATTTGTACTTCGCGACGATCGCCTCGACGTAATCGAACTGTTTGTCCAGCACCGCCCGCCGATAGTACGACACCACCTCGAGATGAACGATAAACTCCTCATCGCGCCCCCGGCACCGATATAAGTTATCGGCACGCAGGGTTTCGACATTCAACTCGCGATCGAGCGCCTCGACTTCCAGATCTTCCGTTAACGGGATCCCGGCGAACAACGCCAGCGTCGTGCGCGGATCGTCGTCGCTCAGGATCTTGAAGTGTTTGTCGATCGAGAAGGGCACTCTTTAAGAAGTGTGCCAAGCGCCCGAAAAATCTCAATCGAAAAGCCGGTTCAGTTCCGCGCTCAAGCCAAGTTCCGCGGCCGTTGCCGCCATATACGCACGATCAAGTTTGTCGCCTTGCACCGCGATCACGCCCAGGATGTCGGTTAGTTGTTTTTCACTTCCTCCGCCAGACTGGCGGATCCAATCGAGCTTCGCGAGGATCGTGTCCTCGGCGCTTACGACCGCAAATTCGATCAAATCGCCGAACAGGCTAGACTCCCGCATCACACTGCGCCGAATCTCCGCTTGGCGGAAACCGATACTTGAGACCGGGAACAGATCGAATTTGTAGACGCTCTCGATGTGAATGATATTCGCCGGCCGGCCTATGCGGAAGGCTTCCTTGATGTGATCAGCGTCCGCCGCAAATCCTCCACCCAGCGCTTCGAGAAAATCGTTCACTTGGCCTGTTCCCATATCGACCAGAATGTCGACGTCTCGAGTAAAGCGGGCAATTCCGTGCATGGAACTGGAAACCGACCCCCCGACCGCGTATCGAATCTCGAGCTTGTCGAGCGCGGCCAGCACATCGGCGAAAGCGCTGAAGGCGTGCTTCAAGCCGTCATTCTCCGCGGGAACGCGAGATAGGCGAGATCTTCTCCATACTTTCGCAACGCTAGCTCCCGCCGCACATCGTAGTCCGAGTACGACGGATGCATCTTCCGAATTTCAGAAATCAATAGCGTGTCGCCAAATTCTATCTGTTCAAACACCTGCTCCAGGCGCTGGCCGGGCGTCAACCTCCGGGCGCACTCAATCCACACTTCCATCATCTCCGGCGAAGTATCGGCAAGTTCAAATTTCATCGCCATCTCCGACCATCATACCCCCCGCTCCGCCAGCAAAATCAGCGACTGCCCCAGCGGCAAATCCACACCCGCCGGGATCAGCTTCGACTCCGCCGCCAGCGGCACATACAGCAACCGGTCCAGCCATGGCGCCACCGGCGCCACGCCGCTCGATGGCTCCCCGCCAAACAGCGGTTCGATCACGCGGAACTTCAGCACCGCCACAGGCAGCAACAGTGAGTTCGCATACGTACAACGCAAGACGCGAAACCCCGCTTCCTCGGCCGCGCGCATCAACCGGCCGCGAGTAAACCGCTGCCGCTCCATCGCGAACTCCGAGTGATGACTCCGCAAAATATCCAATGCCGACGCCCGCAACGCCAGAAACCCGCCCGGCGCCATCACCCGATGAAACTCCCGCAGCGGCTTCGACTCCTCCCCACGCGGCAGGTGCACGATTACGTCCATGCTCACCACCGCATCGAACACGCCGTCGCGATACGGCAATGTTTGAATATCGCCCTGCGCCAACCGCCCCACGCCCAGCGACTGCGCGTACTCCAACCCTTCCCAGCCCAGATCCAGCGGATACATCGGCCAGCCGTAGCGCTGCTCCAGCTCCTTGGCGAAGTGCCCCGTACCTGCACCAGCCTCCAACACTCTGCGAAACTTCCGGCCGGCCGTTACGCGATCGAGCAGTCCGAACATGATCCGCCGCTGGCCCCGATACCACCAGAAATCATTCTCGGCCTTCGCGATGTTGGCGAACTCCGCCGGATTCATCATGGCCGCAATCTCCCCGCGTCGGCGGCGTCCAAGTAATGTTCGAACTCCGCGCGGTAGTACGCCAGCGTTCGCGCCACGCCTTCGCTAAACGCCGTCTTAGGCGACCAGCCGATCGTCTCTCGAATCCGTGTCGAATCGGTAGCGTAACTGCCGATATCGATCGACTTGTGTCCTTCCGGAAACTCACGATGGCGCAGTTCGCAGCCCCCTGCGGCCGCTACCGTCGACGCCATCTCAGCCAGCGAAATCGCCGCCGGCCCTCCCACGTTCATGTAGGTGTGCGGAAGCTTTTCGCGCGCCGCGCACGCCAGGCATGCCTCAACGACGTCATCGACAAATACCGGATCGCGTGTCTGCTGGCCATCGCCGAAAATTTCGATCGGATCCCCCAGCAGCGCACGCCGGAAAAAATGCCCTAACACGCCCTGCTCGGGAATGTTCAACGCCATACGGGGCCCGTATACATTGGTGAGTCGCAGCACAGTCGCGTCGAAATCTCCGCTCGTTGAGAACAGCCGGTGATAACTCGCCGCGGCGTTCTTGTGCACTCCATTGAAGTCGATCGGATTGACGTGGTGCGCCTCCGTGATGGGCAGGAACTGAGGCACGCCGTAAACCTGCCGCGTACTCGCGTAGATCACCCGCGCACCCGGCGAGATCTCCCGCATCGCCAATAGGAATCGCAGCTGCGCCGTCGTGTTCAGCTCTAAATCACGCATCGGATTCCGCATCGAGTTGATATGACTGATCTCGCCGGCCATATTGAACACCGTTCCGACGCCGGTAAACGCCCGCGCATGATTCGCCGCGTTGGCAATATCGTCCTCGATCACTTCAACGGATGCGCCCGCCAAATTCCGCACATTCGCTCCGCAGCCGTGAATCGACGAATCGAGCACCAGCACCTTCGCGCCCATTTCGGCCAGCCGCACGGCGATACTGCTTCCGATGAAACCCAGTCCACCCGTGACCAGGATTCGCTTCCCCTCGTAGTTCATGTGACGTGAATTCAGTCTACCGGAATCCGCATTAAGCCGCGCGCGGTACCTCCTCCACGACTTGCGGCTCCAAGACGCGCACCGCCTCTACGAGCAGCAAAGACGCTACAGGAAACTGCTGCCGCCTCTGATAGAAGGCGGCAAGGACGTCCAGAATTCCACCGAACTCGGTCCGGATTTCCCGCAGAATCCCCCGGTTCAATGCCGTCCCGGTACGAAGCGCCTCGGACCATTCCTCCACACGCGAGCAGAATTGAATGAAGCCGGTGATCACGGCGTACTCGTTGTGGACCAGCCGAAGTAAATGGGTCCGCTGCCGTATCACCTCCGCCGTCATCCGCGTCGCGTTGCGATGACACAGCGCCGCCACGACCGGCTCAGCGCCCGGTACCGCCGCCAGCGCCGCCGTCGCCGCACGTAACGGCACGTCGATCCGCTTAGCGACTGGAACGAAGGCCCGCGCCAGGAGCTCGAAGTTCAAAACGCTCAGCCCCATTTCGTCGACATACCCGCCATTCACAGGTTCGGCCACCGAGTATGCCAGTGCCGCCACCGCCTTTTGCGGCACTGCGAAGTCTTCGACCGAGCGCAAGTATTGGGCCGGAATCCACTGCCGCATTCCAGCCTGTAGCCTCTTTGCCAGCTGGCGATAGATCCGGGCATAATCGTGCGTCGCCTCCGCCGGGGCTCCCGTCAATCCGAGTCCCGGGTCGCATACCCGGCTTACCGGTTTCGGATCCGGAAGGATGCCGCCAGGTTCCGGCTCCGCTGCGATCGTCAATGGGGTTGCATCGGCGAATGCGGTCCGGGTGATCAGTACGATCGCCTGATGGAGCGCATGCGTAGCAGCCGGTTCCGGATCGGCCACGTGTGACGCGACGATACGCCCCGCAAAGTCGCGCCTGAAGCGCAAACCCGCCGCCCACTCCTCGATCGGAGTCGTTCGTCTTACGGACCCCAAAGTGAAATACGGCGGTAGGTGCAGCTCGACCTCGCCAACGGGCAGCTCTTCCAGATACCGCTGAACGGCCCCGGGCAGCTCCCCGAAGTCCTCGATCGTCCGAGACACCGGCAGGATCAGATCGTGGCCAAACGTCTGGCGGACCCAGTGCAGGTGAACGGCTGCGGGCCCACGCGTGCAAAACGGCGGCATGACGATTAAATAGTAACAAATTAAAAGGCGTATGTCAACGTTATTATGCCGCTAAAGATTCGGACAATTCAACGCGGGCAGCTCTCGCCAATTCTCCAACAGTCGTCCAATTCCGGCCCGATTCAGCCAAGATCGTGAAACACTCCTCCATCCGCTTCATCTTCTCGGCGAGCGATCCGCCCGCTCGTTCCAGATGCATACGTTCGTTACCGGTGAAATCTTCGTCGCAGGTAAGATCAGCCGGATGAATAACATAGTGAAAGTAGCGGCGAACGTGAATCGCGTCCCGCATCATCTGGAAGTGGCGCTCCCAGCCCAACAAGAACCCCGTCGTGTGCCAAACCGCGATTCCCAGCGGCCCCGGCGTCGTCGGCACGGGAATGACGACGATGTTTCCCCGAACAAAAGGATCTCTCGATCCGAAAAATGGCTTCGCCCAATCTCTGCGATTCAATACGCGTAACAATTTGTCCGAATTTCCAATGTGATTAATGGCATTCTTGAAGACGAATGGATAGTAGAGCAGGGATGGGAACAGGCTCATGTCGTACTCGTAGCCCAACTCGCCCAAGAGCCGCATCAGCCGCTCCGAGTAGCTCCACGCCGGAGCGATAAACCCTCGCGGCGCGGTCCCAATTATCTCCGTTAGACGCTCATGCGTCCGGACAACCTCTTCCCTCATCTCTAGCGGTTTCAGCGCGCCCAGATCCGTGTAGTGATTCCAGGTGTGATTGCCGATTTCATGGCCCGCTGTGGCGATCCCCCGCAGCCGCATGCATGCGTGGGGATCTTCCAAATCCTGCCCGATCGCGTACATCGAATAGCGAAACCGAAACTTCTCCGCGAGGGCCAAGAACCGATCCATGACCTGGCGGTACGTCGGATCAAGGTACCCAGCCGGATAGCCGGCCGCCTGCGCCATGGAGTCTAAATGTAGAGCGACAGAGACGAATCCCTTCGATGCAGCCACATCCTTCTATCGGCGAACGGGCAGACAAGCTTTAACGATCACTGAGCCACCGTCTCAGTAATTTTAGCCCTTAGAGTCGTAGGTATTTCACCTATCTAGCTGCGGAGCGCTCGCGTCAGTACATTGCTTATGGGCATCTAAGCAATCTGTCCAATTGGGCAATTCCCCGCCTCCCCATAGAATCGCTAGTGACAGCCCATTCGGACAGAAAGCAATGATCACCACCCTGCCATCCCGGAGCGCCGCCAAGGCATTCTTCAGTGAGACCGAAGCGGCCGAGGCCCTGGGCATCTCCATTGACCGCTTTCGCGAGCTCGTAAAGACACATATCGCCCAAAATGACGACGAAGTGAGCAACATCGGCGCCACAACATATCAATCCTCGGACCTCCTCGTCCTCAAACTCCTGGCAAAATTACCGGTTCTTGTCTGACGGCGCTTGGCGTCCAGCCCTCCTCCGTTATAGACTGACGGAGTCATGGCAAATCTAGGATTTTTGGGTCTGGGCATCATGGGCTACCCCATGGCCCGTCATCTGTTGGAAGCCGGCCACAACGTGGCCCTCTGGAGCCACACGGCTTCGAAGTGCGCCGAACTGGCCGCGAAGTTCCCGGAACTCGGCAAAGTCTGCGCTACGCCCAAAGACGTCGCCGCCGCAGCCGACGTCATCGTCATCATCGTTGGCGACACCGCGATGTCGGAACAGGTCGTCTTCGGCGAAAACGGCCTGATGGCGGCCGCCAAACCGGGCACGGTGATCGTAGACGCCTCCACCGTAGCGTGCGCATATTCGAAATCGGCCTCCGCCCGCTGCAAAGCCAAGGGTGTCGACTTCCTCGACGCGCCCTGCACCGGCTCAAAGCCAGGCGCCGAGAGCGGCAACCTGACCTTCATGATTGGCGGCGAAAAGGCCGTCTTCGACAAGGTCAAGCCTCTCCTCGAGCCCATGGGTAAGCGTCTTTACTATTGCGGCGGCCCTGGCCTGGGCATGCACGCCAAACTCACACAGAACCTGATCCTGTCTAATCTCCTGCAGGCGTTCAACGAGGGACTCGTCCTCGCCACCAAAGCCGGCGTCGATCCCGAGCTCATGCTCGACATCCTCGACAACTCCGCCGCCAAAAGCGGCCTCATCGCCTTTAAGGCCCCCTACGTCTTCCGCCGCGACTTCTCCACCAACTTCTCGGTAAAGTGGATGCACAAGGACATCGGCCTCATGCTCGAGTCTGCCAGAGACATCGGCGTGCCCCTTCCTTTAACTTCATTAACGCACCAGATGTTCCAAGCCGCCATTGCAACCGGACACGGCGACGAGGATATCTGCTCTACAATCAAGGTGTTAGAAGGAATCGCCGGAACAGAAGTGAAGAAACGGGAGGCGTAAGCCTCCCCTGTCTTCAATTTTTCACAGAAAAAGTTCTTGCAATTCCAAAAATCATATCTTAAGATTGAAAGTAAGCCGGGGGGGCAACTCCCACCAAAGCGAGACTAACCTCATAAAGACCCCTGAAGCATCCCTCCCGGCGCCCTTCGGGGTTCCTATCAAGACCAGATAGGAACTAGGTAAGGGTTTGTAAACCCTAAGGTAGTCTCCGAGTCGCAATCTGCCGTAAGAATGGTATTCTCAAATGACGGCAAACGCATGAGAACGCTCACCGTACTCGGCTCAACGGGCTCCATTGGGACCAGCACTCTCGACGTCGTTCGCCGTAATCGCGAGGCCTATCGAATTCACTCGCTCGTGGCCGGCCAGAACGTCGATCTCTTGATCGAACAGATCGCCGAGTTCTCTCCCGAACGCGTCGTAGTCGCCGACCTTGCTGTGCGCGACGCCCTCCACGCCCGCCTTTCTGGAAATGGAAGACAGCCGCAGCTGGACCACGGTGCCACCGCGCGCGTCGAGGCCGCCATTGCCCCGGAAGTCGACTTCGTCATGTCCGCCATCGTCGGTGTCGCCGGCCTCGAGGCGACCTATGAGGCGATCATCCACGGCAAGTCCGTCGGCCTGGCAAACAAAGAGACCCTGGTCGCCGGCGGCGAACTCGTCATGAAGGCCGTCAAGCAGACCGGAACGTCAATGATTCCAGTCGACAGCGAACACAACGGCGCGCACCAGTGCCTCCGCGCCGGCCGGCGCGAGGACGTCACCAAACTAATCCTCACCGCCAGCGGCGGCCCGTTCCGCAAGACGCCGAAGGCCGAGCTCGCCCGCGTGACAGTCGCGCAAGCCCTCAACCATCCAACCTGGAAAATGGGACGCCGCATCACCATCGATTCGGCGACCCTTATGAACAAAGGCTTCGAGGTGATCGAAGCTTGCTGGCTCTTCGACATCCATCCGCGCGACGTCGAAGTCGTTGTCCACCCCCAATCGGCCGTCCATGCCATGGTCGAATACAACGACGGGTCGGTCATCGCTCAAGTCTGTGCGACCGATATGCGCATGCCGATCCAGTACGCGCTCACCTACCCCGCGCGCGACGACGCCCCTGTTCCGCGCATGGACTGGCGCACCGCGCGCACCTGGGAATTTGAGCCTCCCGACTTCGATAAATTCCCGCTTCTCCGCTTGGCGTACCAAGCGCAAGAAACGGGAGGCTCCGCTACATGTACACTAAATGCAGCCGATGAGATAGCCGTGGAGGCGTTCCTTGAAGAGCGTCTGCCGTTCCCCGGCATCGCCGAAGTTGTGAAGGATACACTCGAGGCAGTACCCGTGCGTACGCCCACGTGCGTCGGAGAGATATTGGAGATCGATCAGGAGAGCCGCCGCGTAGCCCGCGAACTGGTAGGGGAGAGGGTAGCAGCGGCCCGCTAGC
>JBJXFL010000229.1:0-2711 GCA_046155405.1 Bryobacteraceae bacterium
AGATCCACATTTCGATTGCCCGGCCCATCCAGAATGTTGCGGCCCGCGTTTCCGTACGTGAACTGCGCCTGGGTGGTGAACGCGTTCAAATCAAACCAGCGGTCGATACTCTGTTGGCCGCTCGGCAGATTGCCATCGCTAATGCGGTTCGGCCGGTCCGCGCCGCCGGCGTTCGTAATGCCGCCGCCGCTATTCACCGTGAATGGTAAACCTGTTTGCAAACTCAGAATTCCGCCGAGCTGCCATCCGCCCAACACCAAGTCCGCCGCGCGATTCGCGTTCATCATCGCTTTGCCTTTGCCGAACGGTAACTCGTAGCTCACGCTCATTACATAGTTGTGCCGCAGATCGGTGGTCGAGCGGCCGCGGTTCAGATTGCGGTCCCACGGCTTCAACGCGCCCACGCCGGAGTTACTCAACGTCTCATCCACATTATCGATTGTCTTGCTCCACGTATAAGCGGAGAGGAACGTAAGTCCCTTCGAGAACCGTTTCTCTAACTTGACGGTCATCGCGTTATAGCTCAACTTACCCACCGGTAGTTGCCGAGAGACGCTGGTATAGAACTGCCACAACCGGCGGCTGGCCACCGGCGTCGGGCCGGGCGCAATGTCGAACGGGAGGTTAAAGTCCACTCCGGCAAGTAGTTGCCGGGTCCCATTGCCGTTGTAGCCAACGGTCAGCAGCGTGTCGAACGGCAACTGATGCTGCACGTCGAAAAACCACTGCTGTGAATACTGTGTCGGCAGGAATTCCTGCGGAATATCCGCGCCCACCAGCGCCGGTCCGGGCACCGCCGTCGCTGGCAACTGCACCGCCGGAAATCCGCCGCTCAACGTTAAGCGCGGGTTGATCCGGTCCAGCGTGCCGAAGCCGATTTCCACAAAATCCGGCGCCTGATTCGACGCCCGCGAACCCACCGCCAAGCTGTCGGGTTGCGCATAAATGAACCCCGCCCCGGAACGGATCACCGTCTTCTCACCCGCCTTCCACGCAAAGCCCACGCGCGGCGCAAAGTTATTCAGGTCGTTCCTGCACCCGCATTGGCCCGCGGTAATTCGTACCTGCTCCAGACGGGCATTGGCGCCCGTATTGGCAAGGTCCGGAATGAACCGCGACATGCGCGACAGGCCATGGTCATTTGATGGGTACGTGCTTCACTCACATGGCCACAACCTGTAGTTTTTGCCTTTCGCCGTAGCTTCTCGCGTCCATAAGGCATCGGGTGCTTAAACATTTTGGGGCTTAATGACCAGGGACCATGTTATACGCTTCGACCGGGTTCAAATTTTTTCGGATGGATACTTCCAGTTCGGCCAAACGGGATAGAGCCCGTTGCGGGAGAAATCCAGGATTTCGCAGGGCCGCACGAACATGGCGGCGCGGTTCGAGATCCATTCCGCGCCATCGCCCACGATCACCACCACCGTGTCCTCCCCCACCCAGCCCAACTCCCAGAGTTGTCCATACAGACGCCGGAAAATCGCGTCGGCGTCCCCAGGCAGGTGACCAGGAATCGCCGCACCACCGACCGCCGTCCCAGTGATACACCCGCTCCTGGGGCAGTAGGAGCACGCCCGTTTTGACCTCCCGGAACTGTCCTTTCTCCACCGGCGGCAGCACCGGCGGCGCCTGCTCGCCCACGCGGCGCCGCCGCCGCGGGCGGACTTGTATTCTCAATACACAACCGTCCACCCCTAACACCACCGCCGGGGGCGCATTCTTCACCGCCGCCCCCTGGCCGTGGCTGTCGGCGTGATACTGGTTCAAGGCATCGCTATAGCTGGCGGCCGCCTGGCCCAACCGCTGCGCCACCCGCCAGATTCCCATCGTGCCGGTGTCGACTCCCAGCAGCAGGCTCGCCAAGCGCCCCGCCTGTTTATACGGAGCCACGGTGGCCAGCAACGCCAACAGTCGCGCCAGCGAACCGCTGATGCGTCCGGGTTCGACGCCGAGCAGGTCCAAAAGAGGCCGGCTATCCTGTCTGCAAGCCGCGCAACGATAGCGGGACGCTACGGCTTGCAATCGTCCGCAGCGGGCCAGCCAGGAAATCGGGCGGGTATCGTGATAACCCATCGGTCGAGCGCATTGCGGACACAGGGGTGGAGTGGGGCGCGCTTCCTCGGCGACCGCGTTCACTTTCTCCTGCAACCTCGCCAACATCCGCGAGCGAAATTCCTGTTGGACTTCGCGCTCCAGCACACTGAAGCGCGAGGGCTGTTCGCTCAGACTCGGCCACACCGGTGGGGGAGCCGGCGGCGGACAAGCCAAACGGGCTTGGCCATCGGAGCCTACTGCGAAGTCCCGAAACCGAGATCGTTCGTTTCCAGCGAAACAAAATATCCCAATTTTGTTTGATCCATACCTTACGATAAATTTTTCTCACTGCCATCGGAAACTCGACGACAGAGCAACGTCTCCCCCCCTTGGCAGCGATCAACCCCCGGCGCTTCCCACAAAACGGTTACGCACTCTAAGGCATCGTGCAAAGAGCGAGGCGTACATCCTGCGTTACGCTAGGTGTAGTCCGTGAATTTCAGGATTACCTATTTCCCGAGGCACTCGGCGATGCTCGGCCGACGGTCTGCTATATAGGTGCGCATAAATAATTCGACATGCCGATCAGAAATAGGGATGGATCAGGTTTTCGATCTCCTGTGGATGTTTTCGTACGTAATCGAAGGTATTGAAGAGTGCGCTGCAAAGATCTT
>JBJXFL010000252.1:0-5399 GCA_046155405.1 Bryobacteraceae bacterium
AGAGTTCCTTCATGACGAGGCCGGGGGTATCGACGGGAAGACTGAGCAGGCCGACATCGATGGCGCCGTTGAGAACCTGTTCGACCAGTTCGTTGGTCGTGCTCTCGCGGAGGCGGAGTTGGACTTCGGGATAACGATCGCAGAAGCCTTTGAGCAGCGGCGCGAGGAAGTACGGGAGAATCGTGGGAATGGCGGCGACGCGGAGTGGACCGGCGACGCCTTCGCGGGCGCTTTCGAAGTGGTCGGGAAGCGAGGCGGCATCGTCAAGCAGGGCCTGCGCGATGGGGAGGATCGCTTGGCCAGGCGGAGTCAATTCGACTCTGCGATTGAGGCGTTCGAACAGGGGCGCGCCGAGGCCCTGCTCGAGTTTGGCGATTTGCTCGGAGAGCGAGGGCTGCGCGATACCGAGTTCGTCGGCGGCCTTGGTGAAGCTGCCGGTGCGGGCGATGGCGCAGAAGCACTCGAGTTGGCGGAGGTCAAAGGCGCGGTGACGGGGTGTCATAGGTATTTCCGATCAAGCATATAGTCTCAATCGGATTGATCTATGTCAAGGCGCCATCTAGGCTTAAAGACAGGAGTGCACACACGATGTTACGAATTCCCCTAGCGGCATTGGCCGCAACACTAGCGCTGAGCGCGCAACAACCTCAATCCAACAAATTTTGGTGGCCGGAGAAACTCGACCTATCGCCGCTGCGGCAGAACGCAGCGGAGTCGAACCCGCTTGGCAAGGATTTCAACTATGCCAGGGCGTTTGCGACGCTCGATCTGAAGACCGTCAAGCGGGAGATCAACAGCGTCTTGACGACATCGCAGGATTGGTGGCCGGCCGATTACGGTAACTACGGCCCGTTCTTTATCCGCATGGCGTGGCATTCGGCGGGCACGTATCGGACGCTGGATGGCCGCGGTGGCGGTGATGGCGGACAGATGCGCTTCGACCCGCTGAATAGCTGGCCCGACAACGGGAATCTGGACAAGGCGCGGCGGCTGCTGTGGCCGTTGAAGCAGAAGTATGGGCAGAAGTTGTCGTGGGGCGATCTGATGGTGCTGGCGGGAAATGTCGCTCTGGAGAATATGGGCTTTCAGACCTACGGATTCGCCGGTGGGCGCGCCGATGATTGGGAACCGGAATTGGTCTATTGGGGACCGGAGCAGAAAATGTTGGACGATAAGCGCTATACCGGCCAGCGCAATCTGCAGCGGCCTCTGGGAGCGGTGCAGATGGGTCTGATCTACGTGAATCCGGAGGGCCCGAATGGCAATCCCGATCCGCTGGCGGCGGCGAAGGATATTCGAGAAACCTTTGGCCGCATGGCGATGAACGATGAAGAAACAGTGGCGCTGATTGCCGGCGGGCACACGTTTGGAAAGGCGCATGGCGCGCATCCTCCGGACAAATGCGTCGGAGCGGAGCCGGCCGCGGGCGCAATTGAGCAACAGGGGCTGGGCTGGCAAAACAAGTGCGGCAGCGGCTCGGGCAAAGACACGGTGACCAGCGGATTGGAAGGCGCCTGGACTGCGACGCCGACCAAGTGGTCGTCGCAGTATCTCGAAAACTTGTATGCGTATGAGTGGGTGAAGACCAAGAGCCCGGGTGGCGCGACGCAGTGGGTTCCGGCGAACAATCAGGCCGCCGGTTCCGTTCCCGATGCGCATGATGCAGCGCGGCGGCATGCTCCGATTATGTTCACGACCGATTTGGCGTTGAAGATGGACCCGGCTTATCGTGCGATCACAACGCGCTTCCGTGAGAAGCCTGAGGATTTCCGGCTGGCTTTCGCGAAGGCGTGGTTCAAGCTGACGCATCGCGATATGGGGCCGAAGTCGCGCTACGTCGGAACGGAATTCCCGAAGGAGGATTTGCCATGGCAGGACCCGCTCCCGAAGGCGGAATACAAGACTATCGACGCCGCGCAGTTGAAGAGCAAGATTCTGGCGTCCGGGTTAACCGTGCCTGAGTTGGTTCGGACGGCATGGGCGTCCGCGGCATCTTTCCGCGGCACCGACAAACGCGGTGGCGCAAATGGGGCACGGTTGCGGTTGGCTCCACAGAAGGACTGGGAGGCGAACAATCCGGCAGAGGTAGCGAAGGTGGTGGCTAAGCTGGAGGAGATTCAGCGCGGCTACGGCAAGAAGGTATCAATTGCGGACTTGATCGTGCTGGGCGGGACGGCGGCGGTTGAGAAGGCGGCGATGGACGCTGGCTTCACCGTTCGCGTGCCGTTCATGGCGGGCCGTGTCGATGCAACGCAGGAGCAGACGGATGCCGCGTCGTTCGCTTTGCTGGAACCGCAGGCCGATGGCTTCCGCAACTACTATCGCAAGGGGCAGACGCACGCGCCGGTCGAGATGCTCATCGACCGGGCGAACACGCTGCGGCTGACGGTGCCAGAGATGACGGTCCTTGTTGGCGGCATGCGGGCATTGAACGCCAATACCGGTGCCGCGGCGCACGGTGTGTTTACCGATCGCCCGGGTAAGCTGACTAATGACTTCTTCGTCAATCTGCTCGACAACTCGACGAAGTGGAGCGTCTCTGGCGATGTATATACCGGCGCGGATCGTAAGACTGGGAAGAACAAGTGGACGGCGACGCCGGTCGACTTGATCTTCGGGTCGAATTCGGAGCTGCGCGCGATCGCGGAGGTCTATGCGTCCGCCGATGCGAAGGAAAAGTTCGTGCAGGACTTCGCGAAGGCGTGGGCTAAGGTCATGAATCTCGACCGGTTTGATTTGCAGTAACGACAGGGATGAGGGCCTGTAGGCGCGGATCGCGCAGATACAGGCCACCCCAAAGCGAAGCGCCCAGAAGTATGTGCGTGATGAACTGATCGCCGACTCGGAGGTGCGTGAGAATCGCGCCTCCGAGATAGCCGGTTAGGAGAATAGCTCCGAGCACGGCGGTGCGGGGGATGAGGTAGATGGCCAGGCAAGTGAGCTCGAGGACGCCGAGCGGTATGGCGAGCGAGAGGTTGAGCTGCATGTGTTCGAAGCCTTGAGCGAGGCCGGGTGGCTGAACGAACTTCATGATGGCACTGAACAGAAAGAGGAGCGAAGGGGCACCGGAGAGGAAGCGGCTGATCCAGATTGTCATGCCTGACCAGTTTCGCACTATGGCTACGCATGTATAGGTGTGAAACGATTTTTCTTGGGATTCTTCGTAGCGGCGTCGGCGGCCGCCGGACTATGGTACTTTCGAACACCTACCGCCGAGGAACGGATGGCCGCATATGAAAAGGCTGCCGCGACACGAGGGAGCGTTATTTATCACACGACTCTGATGGATAAACACATGGTCTTCGAAGCGGAGAGCTGCCGGGTGTATCTGCTCGACAATTCGGGCGAAGAGGTCCGGCGGACGAAAGTGGTGCGAGCGGGGTTTTACTTCTTTCTCGATGGGTGCATGGAGCAGAGTTTCGCACGCGATGGGGAGTATTTGCGCGTCTATCTTGCAAACAGGGCGATCGGCGCTGGTGGCGGGAATACTTCCGGTGGAAGCTATCGGACCAAGGACGGGGTGACGTGGGAGAAGCAGATGGATCGCGGCTGGGAAGCGGTTGAGACGGCGCAGATGTAGACTTTGTAGATGGCATTGACGCGACGGGCTTTGCTGGCTGCGATGGCGTTGAACAAGCGCCCGAACATATTATTGCTGTTGGCGGATAACTGGGCGGCGCCGCATGCGGCGGCGTTGGGCGATCCGGTGGTTCGGACGCCGGTGTTTGACCGGCTGGCGCGCGAAGGGGTTCTGTTTACGCACGCGTTCTCGCCGAATCCGTCGTGTTCGCCGGCGCGAGCGTCGTTGTTGACGGGGCAGGAGACACACCGGCTGCGCGATGCGGCTAACTTGTACGGGGCTTTGTCGTCCGATTTCCCGACTTATACGTCGCTGGTACGTTCGGCGGGGTATCATGTCGGTTATTCGGGTAAAGGTTGGGGGCCAGGTACCGCCGCTGGCGGAAATCCAGCTGGCGGGGTATTTCCTACTTTTGAGAAGTTCCTGGCGGCGCGGTCTTCCGGTCAACCGTTTTGTTATTGGTTTGGGAGCCGTGATCCGCATGTGCCCTGGGAACTTCAAAGCGCCGTGGATCGTGCAAAGATTCGGGTGCCTTCGCATTTGCCGGATCACGCCTCGGTGCGGGAGGATATTGCCGGTTATTATGCCGAGGTTGAGCAGTTCGACACCGAATGCGGTGCGATGCTTGATTTTTTACGGAAGGCTGGTGAGTTAGACAACACGCTAGTTGTCATGACCAGCGATAACGGCTGGCAGATACCGCGCGGGCTGGCTGGGTGTTATGACCTGGGCGTACGGATTCCGATGGTGGTGCGGTATCCGTCTCGACTGGCTCCTGGCGGCCGACGGGACGATTTTGTGTCGCTGCTGGATTTGGCGCCGACGTTTTTGGAGGCAGCGGGCGTGGCGGTTCCGCGAGGGGTTACTGGCAAGAGCCTGTTTGGCTCGACGCGGCGGAGTTCGATGTTTTTGGAGCGCGAGCGGCATGCGAATGTTCGGCGCGGGGATTTGGCGTACCCGGTGCGCGGGATTCGGACTCGTGAATATTTGTATCTTTGGAACATCGAGCCGGACCGGTGGCCGGCGGGTGATCCGGAGTTATACTGGGCGGTCGGGCCGTATGGGGATGTTGATAACTCGCTGTCGAAGCAGTTACTGTTGCGGGAGAAGCCGGCGCCTTATTTTGACTTAGTGTTTGGGAAGCGGCCGTCCGAGGAACTGTACGATGTGCGGAAGGACCCGGATCAGACTCGAAACTTGGCGGGGGATGTTGCTTATGCGCGGGTTCGGAAGGAACTGCGGGCGCGGGTTGTGCGTTGGATGAAAGAGACCGGTGATCCGCGTGCGGCGGGGCCGACCGATTTCTGGGATAAGGTTGTCTATACCGGCGCTAAGGCAACGGGACGGCGTTCTTTTTGATGTAGTCGTCGCGGTAGTTTGTACCGGCGCCGGGTCCGATGTAGTGGAAGGCTTCGGCGTATTCGAGCCCGTACTTCTGGCCGAGTTCGCGACTGCGGCGCATGACGAATTCCCGGATATAGTTGCGGTCGGCGGTGACGTCGTCGCCGTCGAGCAAGGGGAGGCGTCTGCCTTGTTTGGATAAGTCGGCTTTGAGGCGGCGTCCTAACCGGCCGGCGGGGCCTTTGGCGACGTTGGCGCGGTTGCACTCGATTTTCTTGTCGATTTGTTTGGAGATATCGACGATGCGGGTAATTTCGGGGCGGCGGGCGTAATAATATTTATCCGTCACGGCGTGGGGAGTTAGTCCGGCGGCAAAGTGTTCGGGGTAGTCGTGGGCGCGGCCGGCCATCCAGCAGGCGGCTTCGACGCCCTTGGCGAGCATGTAGTGATCGGGGTTTTCTTCGTCGTGCGCCCAGGG
>JBJXFL010000015.1:0-3170 GCA_046155405.1 Bryobacteraceae bacterium
CGGTGCACGCGCCACTCGCCGCCCGGATCGATCAACCGGTTCACTACCAGCAACTGCAGCACTTTTTCCCAACTCACCGCTTCGCGGCCATCGGGTAGCCGCTGTTGCCAGAAGCGATCCAACTCCAGTTGCCGCCACGTCTGGCAGGCCAGCCAACAGTTGCCGAACTCCCGCGGCCGCCGCAGTTCCAGTCCGCTCAACTTCACTGGCAAAGCATCAACGGCATCGGCGGGAATCTCGCGATCCTCGGGAAACAGACTCAGATTACTCGACCGCTGCCGGTTTTCATCGAAAACCTCCAATGTTTTCCGCCATGACGACTCCTGTTTGTCGTTGACCTCGTAATTTGATCCGCCACCGTGACTTGTTCCACAACATCCCCGACCTTTAAAACAAAGTCGGCCCGCAGTGTTTCGCTGATGCCCAAAGGAACACTCGGCCGCTCCGCGGGTCCGAATCCCTTCACCGCGACCTTCACGCGATAGGTTCCCGGTCCCAGATTGATCACGCGATATAGCCCTTCGTTCGAGGTTCTCGCCTCGCGCGCGACGCCACTGTCGACATTGGTCACATGAACAACCGCCGCTGGAATAACAGCGCCCGAAGCGTCGGTAACAACGCCCTGTATTGCGCTGCTGAATTGGGCCATGGCGCTGGAAGCGCAAAAGCAAAAAAGCGCCACCGTCAGTTGAATTCTCGTTAGCCTCATTGGGGACCTCGTGAGCGGAGTTTCCAAGATTAGATCATTCGTCAGACCAGTTGTCAATCGGCCCTTCATTGCGCGTCCACGCGCAACTCCAGGCGCCATTTCCAGTCCTTGCCCCGCGCCAGCCGCACCAATCCGTGCCCTGAGTTGAGCGAATTCTGGACGCCGAAAAATGGCTCTGGACAAAGAAACCCGGCCTTTGGGCCGCCATAAAGATTGAAGCGAACAAGCGGTTCTCCGACGGTGGAACCGGCGTATTGGGTTAGACGAAGGGTGACGCCCTGCGGGTCTGCCAACTGGGCGTACGGCCGACTCCCGTAACCGGCCAGCGGTAGAGCGACGCGCGCGTCGAAATCTTCCAACCGCTCGGGAGTCTTAAACGAGCGCAGCTTCTCTTCGCCACTCAGCACTCCCTTCGAATTTCGTAGCAACTGCGTCGTGGAGGATGTCTCGAAAGTCATTTTTCCGGGATCGGTACCCGTTACAAACGGAAGCTTGAACGCAATGTGGTTGCCGATGGAAAACATCATTTCCGAAGTATTTGAAGCGCCGGCGGTAACCGTATAGTTAATCGTAAGCCGGCCGCCCGACAACTCATAGGTTGCGTCCACTTGGAAGGCGAAAGGATAGGAAGGAAGCGTCTGGCTGGAATCGCGGAGTTGGACCGTCACGCGGGCGCCCTTCGAGTCCGCCGAACGCTGCACCTCTTTCCACGGAAGATTACGGGCAAAGCCGTGGCAAGGCATGGGGTACGTTTTGCCCGCCACCCGATAGGTGCCGGGGCCGCAACTCGCCGCGGGAACCGTTCCCACCGGATACTGAGCGCCTACGGCCGGCCAAAGCACTGGACCCTTTCCTTTGAACCCCGGCCCCGGCGAGTAATCGCGCGCATGATAGAGAAATTCGATCCATGCCCCTCTGCGCTTCACTCGAAAACTGCTGAGTTCCCCTCCCTCGGAAGGCGCAACCGCCGCTTCCACGCCGGCGATACGGTCACGAAGAACGACAACCGCAGGGGTTCCCGGCCCCGCCGCGGCTTCGTCGTCGACCGCGTAACGGGGTTGCGCGCTCATCGAATACACCGCAATCAGGGCAAGAGCCGGAAAAAGCCGCATAAGTACTAATTCCCTTTCGCCTTCGATTCGTGGAGGCCGAATCCGAAGACATCGGACGCCGTGGCGATCGCCACAAATTGCTTGCCGCCCGCCAAGTAAGTCACCGGCTGCGCCGTGATGTTTTGGCCAGTGTAAAAGTTCCACAGGGTCTTCCCGGTTTTGGCCTCCAGCGCCACAAACTGGCCATTCAATTCGCCGGAAAAAATCAGCCCGCCGGCCGTCGAAAGCAAGCCACCTCCGAAGCCCATTGAGCCCAATCGCTCCGATTCCCAGCGGAGCTTTCCGGTCGTCAAATCCAGCGCGCGGACGTAGACTTTCCACGAGGCGTCCTTGAGATTGACGTCGCCCGTCGCGCGATACTGAAAGCCTCCCGGCCGGAATGTCTCGGTCGACTTGTTCGCCATTCCGCAGCCCTCTTGCGCGACGACATAGAACAAGCCCGTATCGGGATTATAGGCCGGAGACATCCAATTAGCCGCGCCGATCGCCGCCGGGCAAACGCGGGTCCCCATCAGCGTCGGCTCGATACCGGGCACGCGGATCGGCCGGCCTTCCGGCGTCAAACCGGTGGCCCAATTCAGTTGCCTCACGAACGGGACGCCGTGCAGGAACTTGCCCGTTTCCCGGTCCAGCAAATAATAGAAACCGTTCCGGTCCGCGTGCGCCATCAGTTTCCGCATCTTGCCCTGATATGGCGCGTCAACAAGTACGGGGATTTCCACCGCGTCCCAGTCCATCGTGTCATGCGGCGTGAACTGGAAATACCATTTCAACTTACCGGTATCCAAATCGAGCGCGACGACGGATTCGGTGTACAGATTGTCGCCCATCCGCACGTCGCCATTGAAATCGGGAGCGGGATTTCCAATTCCCCAATACAGCAGATTCAGTTTGGGATCGTAGCTGCCCGTCAGCCATGTATTCCCGCCGGCCTGTGTGTAGTCAAAACCAGATAGAGGCCGGAGAAAGATGGCTGGCCCGACGAAGCACCACCGGCCCCGTCAGCCTGTGGCGAGCCCGAACTCGCTTGTCCGCGGGTCCGGGACCAGCGCTGCGAAGTCACGCGAGAAATCGCGCACTCGCCATCAAGCTGCACCGTGCCAAGAGTAAAGTGTGCAACTTCGGTTTCAACGCTATTTACGTCGCAGATTTCGCGAGTGACTTTATTCATGTTCACACTCGATCAATTACCGATCTGAACGGTTCCGTCCCGGCATTCGAAACTTGAATCCGGCGTGAAAGCATTGTTTTAGAGTCGAATGGACTTCAGCGCAGTGGTCCTGGCGAGGATACTCTCCGCGAGGTTTTCGATCTCCGGGGATGGCCGGAGCCTGAGCACTGGGCGATTT
>JBJXFL010000016.1:0-55704 GCA_046155405.1 Bryobacteraceae bacterium
CTAGCGGGAGTTTCCCAGGAGTAAGGCAAGAAACCTGGGATGTGCCGCATCTCCAAGCAGTTGGCGTGGTCACCCTGTATATACCACGGGATCAGCGGAACGCGGGCATGGCGTCAAGAACCTGAGCCAAAGTCTTCCGTTGCCGGTCGATTTCTTCCATCTGCCATCGCACGCGCGGTCTCCCCTTTTTGCCTGTCAGATCGACTAACCGGCAACAGCGCACTTCCGCCAACGTTTCAAGTAGTCGGCGGGAACTGCCTTCGTAGGCGGCTTTCCGCGTCGCTTGCCGGTGCAGGAGCGTGACCAGCAAATAGGCCGTGACACACATGAAGGCATGCACATGCAGCTTCTGATCGGTCCAGTGGAACTGTGGCCGGGTGGATAGCATGCGCGTATCCTTCAAGTCGCGAAAGGCGGACTCCGCCTTTGATTGGCCGCGATAGGCTTCGATGATTTGCGCCGTGCTCCATTCCGCGCGATCCGTAATCAGAATACGAAGTCCGAAGTAGCGCTCGGCGAGCCGCCGGTACTCTTCCCAGTTGCTCCAGAGGCATACCCGCACCGCCCCTTGCGCATCTTGATCCACTTGGTAGCCGAGCAAAGAACGGAGATACTGGCGGCCGCGGATCTTGTTCAACTTCCGTTTCGCCGCTTCCGCATTCAACTGTGGACGCAAACCCATCTCTTCGGTATCCCGATGGGCGTGCGCCAGCGACTGATGCAGCCCTCGCAGTTGCCCCGCGTGCAGCTGCGGGCTGAACACAACCACCACCTCGCGCTGTTTTCCGGCAATGACTCTTTGTGTCCGCCAAGCGCGTACTTCAGCGCCGTTGGTGAGTGGCACGGCCGCCAGTTGCCCCGCCGCTTCCTCCAGCAAAACGCGATGATCCGACGGACGCACGGCGGTCACGTAATGCTCCATATCGTCCAGGTTTTTGCGCGACGAAGCGCCGGCGTCGAAGATGATCGTCAACTGCTCCGGCCGACCCGTCAACGCGCGCAGTCGTTGGCGGATGGGCTTGAGAAACGCGGCGAACGTCTTCATATCCGAGCGCGCGCCTTCATAGAGAACATGCGCCAACGGCAACTGCGTATCCTGGTCGACAACCAGCGCCAACCCCATCTGCCGGAGGTCGCTGCGGTGTTGCTTGTTTTTTCCGCGTTGCGGCAGTTTGGGGCGCAGGTTCGTGCTGGCAATGTGCGTATAGAAGTTGGTCGTGTCGTAGGCCAGCGCCTTCAACTGCAACTGCTCGGCGAGGACGACATCGCGCACCAAATCCTGTTCAATGCCGGCCAGCTTGTCTTGAGGAACGACATTCATCTGATCCCAAAAATGCTGGCTGGTCAAATCGGTGGCGGCGAAGTGCATCAACTCCGGCAAATAGGTTGTCTTGGCCCAGTCGGAGAATGCGCGTTTGCTGCGCGGCGCGCAGGCACGAGCGATCATTGCCGCCACCAGGGATTCGCCCACCGTCAACTCGTCGCGCACCTGCACATCGCCAAGCGGGGCGATCGCTCGATTGATGCGCCCGGCCACATCGAATTTCTGCGCCAGGCGGTGAAGAGCGGTGACAGCGCCAGCGGAAACCGAGGAGATCTTCATCGGCACTTCATTCGGTTGCCGATGACGTTCCAAGATGTCGTCGACACGGCCGAGATGGGCGAGTACGCGGATCCGAGGCGCGCCGTCCTTACGGAACGATTCGACGATGCGATAGTACTTGATGCCGTGCGACTGGTAAGACTGGAGCGAGGCCATCAATTACGTATATACATCAGGCTCTCTCTGTTTGTCAAGTAGAGTTTAAATTGGAGAATCGATTCAGCCTGGGAACATATTTCCGTATATACGCAGGAATACGCGAGAACCCCTTTTGCGCCAACGACTTTCGGCAGTGCGGCCGGATGGTCCTAGGAAACTCCCGCTAGAATTCCTTCAGTTCCGCGATGGTGGCGCCATTGCCGCCTTCGACCGGTGTGGCGGGGTAGAACTTGGTCACCAACGGGCTCCGCTTCAGCAGATCGCCCACCGCCCGTTTCAGAATTCCCATTCCGTGGCCGTGCACAATCCGCACGCGGTCCACGCTGGCCAGCGACGCGTTATCCAGGAACTTCTCCACCGCGTCGCACGCCTCCTCCGCCCGCTGGCCGATAATGTTGATCTCCTTCGTCACCGTATCCCACGTTGGCCCGGCCTGGAACGTCACACCCGATGGCAGCTTCGGCCCTGTCGGCCCATCGGGCAGCAATTCCGTGATATCCGCATACGGCACGCGCATTTTCATAACGCCGATCTCCACGTCCACCATCCCGTTCGGCAATAGCTTTCGCACCCGCGCCGGCTCGCGAACTCCGCTCAAACGAACCCGGTCGCCCTCATCGACGATAAGACTCGCCCGCCTCTCCGCCACTGGCGCCGCGACGGCTTGTTGGACTTCGTGTTTGAACTCCGTCTGGGCCTTGACCACCTTGCGTACGGCCAGATCAGCCGCCTTCCGGCTGGTCCCGCCCGACTGCTGTATCCCCTCCAACGTCTCCCGCGCCTGCCGCTCGAAGGCCGCCAACGCCACCTCGGCACGCCGCTCCATCTCCCGCCGCTTGGCATCCTCCGCCTTCCGTAACTCCTCCCGTTCCTTCAGCGTGTCCCGCTCCAGCCGCACCCGCTCCTCCGCCAGCGCCGCCTGTTTCAACTTCACCTCATCCAACCGCCGATGCAGCTCACTCAGAAACCCCGCAATGTCACGGTCGCTAGTCGACATCGCCGCTCGCGCCCGATCGATCAGCGACTTCGGCAAACCCAATTTCGAAGCGATCGCCAACCCCGCCGACCGGCCTGGCGCTCCCGTCAGCAGCAAGTAGGTGGGCGTAAACTCCGCCTCATTGAACCCCATCGACGCCTGAACCACCCCCTCCGTCGTCGCCCCCCAAACCTTCAACGCCATCAGGTGCGTTGAAGCTAAAGTGAATGCGCCGTACTCCCTGAATTTTTCGAGCACCGCTATCCCCAGCGCCCCGCCCTCTTCCGGATCCGTGGCCCTTCCAAGCTCGTCCAAAAGCACAAGCGAATCTGGCGTCGCCGCCCGCAGCATCGAACCCACCTGGCGCACATGGCTCGAAAAACTGCTCAAGCTTTCGGCGATGGATTGGTTGTCGCCGATATCCGCCAGGACTTGCTGAAAGACCGGAAACTCGGCCTCGTCGCAAGGCACCGGAATCCCCGATTGCGCCATCAGCGACAGCAGCCCGGCCGTCTTCATCGTGACCGTTTTCCCACCCGTATTCGGCCCCGTGATCAGCAATGTGCGTCGAATTCGATCCATGGTAAAGCCGACCGGGACGACCACTTTCCCCTCTCGCTTCAAGACATCTTCCAGAATGGGATGGCGGGCCGCGACCAGATGGAGCCGTTCGCCAAACGACGGGACCACGCACCGGAACTGCTTTCCGAAACGCGCTTTGGCGAAGGTGAATTCCAACATGCCCATCGCCTGCACGGTCGCGCGAATGGCGACCGAATGCTCGCGCAGCGTCTCGGTCATCTCCCTCAATATCCGATGCGTTTCGCGCATCTCTTCCTCGCCCAGCCTCACCAGTTCGTTGTTCAGCGCGATGGTTTCCATTGGTTCCACGAACAGCGTCGCGCCGGTCCCGCTGGCGGCGTGAATCACGCCCGGAATCTTCGAACGCTGCCCGGCCACCAGCGGAATTACAAAGCGCTCCGAGCGAATGGTGACGAAGTCGTCCTGCAGAACTCCATCGTCCTTGTGCAACCGCAGGAATTTTTCCAGCGAGTGCTGAATCAGGCCTCGCTGGCGCTCCATCCCTCGCCTGATCCGTTCCAACGCCACGCTGGCCTGGTCCGTCAGCGAACCATTGGGATGCAACTTCCCCGCTACCGAACGCAGCACCGCCCGCAAGTCGGCCAGATGCGCCGCCCGTTTCACTAGCAGCGGGAACCGTTCACCGGCGTTCAAGATGGAAGCTCTCAACTCCGCCGCCCGGTCCAGCCACTGCAGCAGATCATAGATCTCTTTACCGTCGAGCGACGCGCCTTCAATGCCTATCCGTCCCAGCGCTTGGTCGATCTCCGGCAGTCCCGAAAAGCGAATGTTGACGGTCTTCCGCCCCGCCGCTTCGTCCAACAGGTCCACGGCCTCCGCCGTCTCTCGATGGGCTTCTTCCAGCGCCGCCAGGTCGGTCGACGGCGCCAGTTCATCCAGAATTCGCCGCGCCGGGCTGGAACTGATGTGCCGGCCGATAATCGCCTTCAGTTCGCCGTACTCCAACAATTCAAGACTGCTTGTTTCCATAGCGCTCGAACACCCGTTCGATTACCTCCAGCGTACCCGGTGTGATGGGCAGCGTGTGCAGATCCTTCCGCCGCACCCAGGCCACGGCCGACGTATCGTCCCCCGCCCGCGGTTGTCCGTCCGTCACCCGGCACAGGTAATCGATGAGAATGTAGTGATACTCCGTGCCGCCGTTTGCGTCCGGCATCAGCCGTTCGAAAATCTCGGCGGCCTCTCCCACTTCCACCGTAAGCGCGGTCTCCTCCAAAACCTCCCGCGCAATCGCCGCGGCCAGCCGCTCTCCGGTTTCCACCGCACCGCCGGGCAATGACCAATACCCCTGTAGTGGCTGCTTTCCGCGCTGCACAAGCAATATCGAATCCCCATCCAGAATCAGCGCGCCCACGCCCAAAATCGGTCTCGGCGGATAGCGACGATCGTCATCGCTCAATATTGCACCGAGCCTTTGATATCCAGGCGCACACGATAGACGGACTTCAACGCCGTCACATACAGCGTCGAAAAATCCCCATCGCCAAACGTCAAGTTCCGCGGCGTTTCGGGGAAGTCGATTTTGCCCACCATTTTGCCATCCGGCCCGTAGACCGCCACGTTATTGCAGGTCACCCAGATATTGCCCTTCTCATCGGTACGGATGCCATCCGGCGGACCGTCGATCTGGGAAATCAGCGTCCGTCCGTTCGCCGCCTTGCCGTTTGCAACCACATCGAATACGCGCACCACCCGCTCGTCCGAATCGGCGACATACAGCAGTCTCCCGTTCGGCGACAACGCGATGCCGTTCGGCCGGCCGGGCGTCTTCGCAATCAGTTCCAACGGCCCTTTCGGCGGAATGTGATAGATGCCGTAAAAATCGAGCTCGCGCGAATCCGCTTGCGCCCCAAAAGCCGGATCGGTGAAGTAGACATGCCCGTCTTTCCGGACCACGATATCATTCGGCGCGTTCAGCCGCTTGCCTTCGAACTTATCCGCCAACACCTCGATCGCGCCCTTCTTATCGGTGCGGGTCACTCGCCGCGATTTCGACTCGCACGAATACAGCCGGCCCTGCGCGTCGAACGTGTTGCCATTCGCTCCGTTCGAAGCTTCGCGAAAAGCGGATTTACCTTCCGCGGTCAGGCGCCAGATTTTGTTCTCCGGGACATCGGAGAAAAGCAGGTAGTTGTCCCGGCTCCACACCGGACCTTCGGTGAAAGTGAAACCTCCCGCGACCTTCTCAATCGCGACCTTCGAAAAGTCCTGCGCGAAGCAGGAGCCCGCCAAAACGAGTAGGAAAACAGTGCGCATATTCACGTCGATGTATACCATGAAGTATGGTTACACGAAACGCTTGGCTGTTCGCCTGCCAACTGCTCGTGCTGGCCGCCGACCCGCATACCCAGTCTGTAGAAGAGTGGCGGAAAAAGTACGAAGACGGATTAAAGGCTCCCTTTACCGGCTGGCTGAGCGTGGCCGGACTTTATTGGTTAAAGGAAGGCGAGAACATGGCGGGCGCGGCCGAATCGAACGACGTCGTACTGCCCCGCGGCGCCGCCAAAATCGGCTCGTTCCTGTTCGATGGGAAGGTGGTGCGGTTCCGCGATTCGGCCGGCGCTACGAAGCCGATGCGAACCGACACTTCCGGTACGCCCGATACGCTGGAAATCGATGGCATGCGGCTGGTCGCCATCGAGCGCAACGGCAAATTCGGCATCCGCCTCCGCGATCCGCAAAGCAAGATGCGCCGCGAATATACCGGCAGCAGTTGGTACCCTATTAACTCCAAGTACAAGGTGAAGGCCAGGTTCATCCCACACCCGTATAAGCGAACCATTAACTTCGCCGACATGACCGGCAATATCCAAAAAATGGTCAGCCCCGGCCTGGTGGAATTTACGCTGAACGGCCAGCAATTCCGGCTGGAACCCGTCGAGGACGATGGGCAGTTATTCTTCGTGTTCAAGGACCGGACGGCGAACAAAGGAACCTACGGCGGCGGCCGCATGTTGTACTCCCCGCCGCCGAAGAACGGTATCGTCGAAATGGATTTTAACGTGGTGAAGAACCCACCGTGCGTTTTTACGCCCTACGCGACTTGTCCGTTACCTCCGCGGCGGAATGTTCTGCCAATTCCGATTGAGGCGGGCGAGAGGATGCCCGCCGGACACTAACTTCCCGCGGTACTTCCGCAAAACCTCGGCCGCCGCGTCCACCCCCATCACCCGTACCGTCGTCGTCAGCGCGTCCGCGGTCATCCCATTCGGCGCGACTATTGATACCTCCAAAACATCCGGCAAAGAGACCCCCTTCCGCGGATCGATGATGTGCGAATAACGGCGGCCGTCGCGTTCGAAAAACTGAGTGGTGTCGCCTGAGGTTGATACCGCCGCGCGGCGGAGCGTCAGGCGCTGCCCCGCCGCAGCCACGGTCCAGCCCTTCTGGCCTGGCGGCGCGTCCCCACATACGATATCGCCGCTGGCCGCGATTAGAACGCGAGAGATGCCCGATGACCCTATCGCCCGCAGCATTTCATCGGCCGCATAGCCCTTCCCAACCGCTCCTAAATCCAGCCGCATTCCGGCCCGGCCCAGCCATGCGCGGCCGCGTTCCAAATGAAGCTCCCGCCAATCCACCAGCGCCCGCGCCTGCTCCGTCATCGGTGCCCGTTTGCGCCACAGGCGCGTCAACGGCCCGATCGTCACGTCGAATGCTCCGCCCGACGCCTCGCTCAACCCCTTTGCAAACCGCAGCACGGTGTACAACTCCGCGCTCACGAGACGCGGCATAGTTCCCAAATGGTTCAATTCGCTCTCCGGCTCATAGTCGGACAGAATCCGGTTCAACGCCGCGATCCGCGAAAAGGCCCGCCCAAATGCGGCCTGGGCCTCCGCCGCCGTTCGCGCATACAACGTTACGCCAACCAGCGTTCCCATATGCGGCTCCACCGCCTCAAACCGCGAAAGGCTACTCCCGCTCGACACCATTGTTCCAATACCGGAACATCTCCGCCGCCGAGGGCGTCTTCAGCGGCCGCACCAGCCGGAAACCCTGAAACTGCGCATCGGTCAGATACCAAATACTCTTCGGCAATTGCGGGTCTTGCATCTTCCACGAAGCGTCGGAACCGAGCCGCGCCCCGCAACGCAACCGCGATGCATCGTCGCTCCACGCGCCGCCCTTTGAAACATGCGGATACGGGAGTTTCGACGGCACATATCCCTCCGCCGGCAGCGGCCGCGAATATGCCTTCGGGTCATACTGATCCAAGGTCCACTCCGCCACATTTCCCAACAGGTCATACACCCCAAACGCGTTCGGCTTCTTCTTCCCGATCAACTGATACTTCTCGCTTGCATTCCCCGCATGCCACGCAATCTCGTCCAAATTGGTCGTCTCCGTCTTCCCCGCCCGGCACGCGTACTCCCACTCGGCCTCGGTCGGCAGCCGGTAGAAATGGCCCGTCTTGGCGCTCAACCATTGCGTGTATTTGTTCGCCGCGTGATGCGTCATGCTGATCGCCGGAAACCCGTTGATCCCCATCCCAAAACTCATCTCGACATAAGGCTTCGTCGGCCGGCTGATGGCGTCGAGCGATGGGTCCGCGCCCAACGCTTCATTCGCCATATTCTGGAACATGAAAAACCGGTATTCATCCCAAGTAACTTCAAATTTTCCCATCCAAAACGGCTCGACTTTCAACCTCCTATGCGGACCTTCATCGGCCGACCTCCCACGTTCCGGCTCCGCCGTTCCCATGGTGAACTCGCCCCCTGGGATCGGGACCATCTCATAGCTCACCACCGTGTTCGGGATGGCGCTTTTGTAAGCCGTAAACTTGTCCGGCTTCCCAATTCGCGCGGCAAGTTTTTGGGCCAAGGCCAGATCGTCCTTAGCTTTCACCGGCAGTTTTCCAATCTCCAGATTCGCCGGCCAAACCGCCCCGGTCGACAGCCACTGCCGGATAACGGCCCGCTCCGCGGCGGGCACTTGCGGCCCGCCCGGCGGCATCGCCAGGGGCTGCCCCGGGGCCGTCTCCATGGTCCGCAACAGCGGACTCTTGTCCGGATCGCCAGCCACTATCGCTCGCGCCGCATTCGCCCGCACGTTCAACTTCAGTCCGCCTAGCCCCCGATCAGCGCCATGGCACCCGGTGCAGTGCCTTTCCAGGATCGGCTGCACCTGCTTCACAAAATCGACCTGTCCCATGGCGGCCCCGGCGCACATGGCAAAATACAGCGGTAAGCGCATGATGGTTCTTTCAGCATATTACCGAACGATCCGCCGCGCCGCAGCGTATTAGAAATATGCTCCGCCGCCATTTCCTGCCGTTGCTCGCAGCACCCGGAATCGCCCAGGAGCTTCCCACTATTCGTGTCGACGTTAACTTGGTAAACCTCCCTTTCTTCGTTCGGGACGCCTGCGGCCAACTCGTCCTCACGCTCACGAAGGACGATATTGAAGTGCTGGAAGACGGCGTCCCGCAGACCGTTTCCCACTTCTCCCAAGGCGGCGCCAGCGCGATCTCCCTGGGCCTGATCGCCGACGTTTCCGGCAGCCAGCGAGACTTCCTGAAGGACCACCGCCGCGATCTCCGCGACTTTCTCAGGAACGCCATCCAACCCCGCGACCAGGCCTTTCTCGTCTGCTTCGGCAATCAGCTACGCCTGGTGTCCCCGCTTACCGGCCAGATGGACCAGATCGCCGCACGCCTCCAGCAGTTCCAGAAGTCGGACCATTACGCGGGTTACCCGACCATCGGCCCGCGCGAGCACCGCGTTTCCGGTACCGCGTTCTACGATGCTATCTTCCATTCCGTCGAAGACATCTTCATCGATGTCGATGGCGGCCGCCGCGCTCTGATCGTATTCTCGGACGGCGAAGACAATTCGAGCGCGCACCACATGCTGGACGCGATTGAAGCCGCCCAACGCGCGGGCGTTATCGTCTTCTGTGTCCGCTATACCGAACTGAAAAACGGCAATTGGAATGCCCGTAATAAGTACGGCCGCGCCGTTATGGAACGCATTTCCAAGGAGACCGGCGGCCTGGACCTCGACGCCACCGGCGGCGACGATCTCAAGGCGCAATTTCGTCAAATCGCCGAGATCTTAAGAGCTTCATACGACCTTGGCTACAAATCATCCGCCGCCCGCGACGGCTCGTTCCGCAAGATCCAACTACGAGCCAAGCGAGCCGGGCTGAACTTCCGGCACAAAACCGGCTACTACGCTCGCGAAAACTAGATTAAACGAACGGCGTCTTACCCGGCTGCGCCAGCGGCGGCACTTCCCACTTTCCGTTCCAGTCGATTGGCTCCGGCACCAGCCGTTCCTGCGAGTTCATCGCCTGGTCCCAAGTGATTTGCTGGCCGGTGTAGGCGGCCATCCGGCCCATGATGCCCATCAGCGTCGAGGAGCACATGCGGTCGCCGTCGTTCATCACTTCGCCCTTCCTTATCGCCTGGAACAGCAGGTCATGCTCACGCTGATACATGTCGTATTTCTGGCCGGAAAACGTCCATGGGTTCTCGCCTACAATGCGCGGGTTCGGGCCCTTGCCGATGATCGCCTGGCCTTTCGTGCCCATGATGTAGTCGGCGTTCTCGTTGTAGCAGCCTTCGATTTGACGGTTCGCCACTATCGCCCGCACGCCGTCCGGCCAAACGTAATTGACCTCGAAATGATCGTAAATATTGCCGCCATGCGCGGGAATTTGCCGGCCTCCCACCGCCACGCAGCTTGCCGGCGGCGCGTCCTTAAACGCCCAGGCGACTTTGTCGACGCTATGGATCGCCTGCTCCACCAGCGAGTCGCCGCACGTCCACGTGAAGTTGTACCAGTTACGGATCTGCCACTCAATATCGGACATCCCGGCCGGGCGCGTGTCCGCGGGCGGCATCGGCTTCACCGGATTGGTGTAGTAAGTGGCGTAGTAATTAACGATGCCGCCGATATCCCCTTTGTGTATACGGTCGAATGTCTCGACGATGTAATTCGAGTATCTCCAGCAGAAGCCGGCGACTAAGTTGAGCTTCTTCTCGCGCGCCATCTTGACCGTTTCCATTACATGGCGCACGCCCGGCCCGTCCACCGCCATGGGCTTTTCGCAGAACACGTGCTTGCCCTTTTCAATGGCGTACCGCAGTTGTTCCGGCCGGAAACCGGGAGGCGTGGCCAGCAGGACCACGTCGATATCGGAGTCAATCAGTTTTTTGTAGGCGTCGAGGCCGACATACATGTTGGCCGTTTCAACTTTAACTTTCTCGCCGTGTATGCGTTTCAGGCGCTCCACCGAATCGTCGATTCGTTCCTGAAACACATCGGCCATCGCGGTGAGACTGGAAAAATCATCGGCCTTCAACGCCTGCGCCGCGGCGCCGGATCCGCGTCCACCGCAGCCGACGAGGCCAACTTTGATCGCCTTGCCCCCTTGCATGGCGCTCAGCAATGCCGGCGCTCCGACGGTTAATGCGCCCGTCCGCAAAAACTCACGGCGATCATTTCGATAGATCATAAAAGCTTCTCCTTACCAAAGTGTCTCACTCATAGCCCCGGCGCCGCCGATCGTCCGGTCTCATGCGAACCTCATGATGCGGTTGACTCCTTTCGCCGTTTCGGCCCATCGCTCCCGCGCCTTGGCGAGGCGTTTCCGGCCCGCGGGCAGCAGCCGGTAGAAACGGGCCTTGCGAGCGGCCGGAGTGACGCTCCATTCCGAAGCGAGCATCCCTTCCTTTTCCAACCGGTGCAGGGCCGGGTAGAGCGACCCCTCCTCGACATCGAGCAGGCCGCCGGATACGGTCTGAACGTGCAGCGTGATGCCGAATCCGTGATTGGGCGCGGCATCCAGCGTCTGCAAAATCAGCAGTTCGAGCGGCGCCATGGCTTCCTCCGATTTCTACCCTAGCACACTAGGGAACCGGCCGCGGGGGTATACTGCGAAGTTGCATATGGTTAAGAACTTCATGGATCTGAGCGGCAAGGTGGCCGTGGTAATGGGCGGTACGTCGGGCATCGGCGCGATGCTGGCGGCGGGACTGGCGGAGGCGGGCGCGGACGTGGTTCCGACCGGCCGCCGGCAGGCGGAGCTGGAGGCGGTTTGCGCCAAGGTGGAAGCCGCCGGGCGGAGGACGGTGCGCAAGACTTGCGACGTGCAGAATCGCGAGTCGATTGACGCGCTGCGCGACGAGGTGGCGGCTTCGTTGGGACGCGTGGACATTCTGTTAAACGCGGCCGGAATCACGTTCCGGAAGCCGACCAAGGATGTCGCCGAGGCGGATTGGAACCGGTTGATGGACATCAACGTAACCGGGACGCTGCGGGCGTGCCAATCGTTTTATGAGCCGCTGAAGGCGTCGGGCGCCGGGCGGGTGGTGAACATCGCATCGTTGAGCTCCTATGTCGGACTGTTGGAAGTGACGGCCTACGGAACGTCGAAGGCCGCGGTATTGCAGTTGACCCGGCAATTGGCCGTCGAGTGGGCCAAGGAAGGGATCAACGTGAACGCGATCGCTCCGGGGGTGTTCCGCACGGAGCTGAACGCCGCGCTGCTCGACGGCACGGAGCGCGGGAAAGAATTTCTGATGCGGACGCCGATGAAGCGATTCGGGCAGCGGGAAGAGTTGATCGGCGCGGCGATTCTGCTGGCGTCGCCGGCGGCTTCCTACATCACCGGGCAATGCATTGCGGTGGACGGCGGCTTTCTGGCGAGCGGCGTCAATCAGTAAAGTCGACACGGGGTGAGCTTTTTGGCGGTCCGGCTGCGCGATTCAATATAAGATGACACGACTGCTAATCAATCACGTTCAACGGTTGGCGCCGGCGTTGGCCAATGGCCCGGCTCGCGCGATCGCCGTGCTGACTGGCATCCTGCTCTCGGCGGTGGTCATCCTTTCCGATTCGCAGTGGGCGGTTGGCGGCGGACTGGTGCTGCTGACTATGGTCTTTCTAGCGTTCGAAGCGCCGGCGATGCTGGCGCCCGCCGAGAGCGTCGAGGACGATTCCGAGTAAGCGCGGCGCGTTGACGCTGCTATGCTCTGATTAATCATGCGATATTTCTTCCTCCTTCTCTTGGCGGCGGCTTCGGTGTGGGCGCAGGGAGGCGTACAACTCCCGGGCCGTTTTCCGGCTCAGATTCGCGAGTACCTGGGGCTGACGGAGGCGCAGCAGGAAAAGATCCAGCAGCAGAACGAGGCGTTTTTCCGCTATACCCGGGCGCGATCCCAGCGGATCTACGCGGTGCAGCGGGAGATTACCGTTGAGACGGCCCGGGAACCCTTGGATCCGGCGGCGCTGGGCGTGCGGGTCGCCGAGGTCGAGTCGATCCGGCGCGAGATTGCGGAGCGGAATGCGCGGTTGATCGCCGATAACCTGTTGGCGCTTTCCGAGGCTCAGAAGACGAAACTGAAGGCGCTGGAAGAGGCGTTGAGACTGGTCGCTATCGCCAACGAGGCGCAGGCGACAAAGTTGTTGGCGGATGATTGCGCGGAGTCGTTGTTGACGAGCGCCGTGCTTTCCGGCGGCCGGCTGGGGTTGGGCCTCGGCGTGTGCTCGCCGCTGCCTGGGGCGCTGGTTTCGTTGTTTCCTTAGATTTTTCTTTTTTTGAGCGTGTTTTCTTTGTTTGCAACGAGTTACGAGGAAGTTTACTGGGTTCGTCAGGGGACGATCCTGGCGTAAATTGGCATGGACGGCCTTGGCGCGTTCTTCGTTGGACATCGTTCGCTCCTTTCTTTGAGTGCTGGAATTGGAAAGGCCCTCCGGGTGGTCGGAGGGCCTTTGCAGTGCGGGACGGTATTCCGATCCCCAATCTAACACTAGCACGCCGGAGAAGGGCGTTTTGTACTTTGCGACGCAAAGCTATTGATTCCATGGGAAATATAAGTTTCAAAAGCTTAACACCGGATTCCGGCCGGCCCTCCCGTTCAAGATGACCGGCGCCGCAAAGATTCTCCAGTGACGCCCACCTCGGATCGGCAAATGAACATTTGTCACGGAAGGGTCCGCGACTTCGCGCAGACCGCTCCAGACCGTCGAATTCCCACGCAACGCCGGTATGGGAGAGGCGCGCCGCGCTACTGTCCCACAATAATAGTCAGGTTCTGATTATTCTTCACGCCATCGACCGTTAGTTCGACCGGCTGATCGCCAGAGGCAACATTCGGCACCACGACGTTTATCTGGTAGAGGCCAATGGTGTTGCTTACTACGCCGGCAAAGGTGATGTTAGCCGGTACACCGCCGATCCGCAGTTCGATGGGCAGCGCGACCGGGGACGCCTGCGCCGCAATCACGCCCGCCTGTGTTACCGGCGTGGTGGGGCCGCATCCCAACGCATATATTGAAACGGTAGCGCCGGGATTTGCGGCGACGAAGTTCAGTCCGGTTACCATGCCGGGTCGCCCGATGAACGAACGGAAATCGGGCGTCTGCGCGACCACGTACTGTCTTCCGCCGATCGCGAACGGGCCCACCGTCTGCAAAGTGGGCGAAAGACGCGCGCGATTCACGCTGAATGAATTACTCGATCCCAGCGCGTTCTTGACCTGAATGGACACTGGCCCAGCGGCTGTGTCGTCCGGAGTGTTGATGTTGATCTGTCCAGGACTGACGTAATAGACGAAGGCGGGTTTCCCATTTACCGTCACGCTGATTCCGTCAACCGATTCGGGCGCCGCGGAGCCCATGAAGTCGCCGCCGGCCCACAGTCTGGTGGTTTGCGAGAGATTAGTCCCGTAAATCTCCAGGTAGGAGTTCGACGAAAAATCGGCTTTGCCGAGAAAGGCCGAAGCGGTTCCGGTTATCGTCGGCCCCGCCTGGGGAGCAACTTTGCGAATCCGGGAGTTGTAATAATCCGCAATGAAGAGATTTCCTTCGCTATCGACCGCCAGCGCCGCCGGACCGTAAATCTGGGCTTGGGTGGCGGGGCCGCCGTCACCGGAGAATCCACCACGGCCGGTTCCAGCATAGGTCGTGATGATTCCTCCGGGGGCGACTTTACGGATGCGATGGCCCGCCCACTCGGCGATGTACAGATTCCCGATGGCGTCCGCCGCCACTCCGTCAACGGAATAAAACAGGGCGGCCGTCGCGGGCCCGCCGTCTCCGGAGAAACCGCCGGGCTGCCCGGTACCCGCGACCGTAGTGATAATTCCATTCGGCGCGATCTTTCGAATGCGATTGTTCCCTCTGGAGGTAAAGTAGCCGTCATCGCTGAAGAAGAGGCTGCCATCCGGACCTACCGTTAGCCAACTTGGATCCATTTGCGCGAGCGGAGCGGGCCCTCCGTCGCCGGAAAATCCCGATGTACCGATCCCGCCTACGGTGGAGATTGTTCCGCTCGCCGCGATTCTGCGAACGCGTTTGTTGCCGTGGTCGGCGAAATACAGGTTTCCGGAGGAATCCAGCGTCAGCCCTTGCGGAGTGGATATCTGTGCGCTAGTGGAAGGGCCCCCGTCCCCGGAAAACCCCGCGCGGCCCGTGCCCGCGATCGTCGTGATGATGCCATTCGCGCCGACCTTGCGGATTCGCGAGTTTGTAAAATCCGAGATGTAAAGGTTCCCCGCGCTGTCGACGGCAACTGCGATGGGGTCCGCGAGTTGAGCCGAGGTGGCCAGCCCTCCGTCGCCGGAATAGCCTTTGGTGCCGTTACCAGCCACCCTCGTCGCCGTCGCGAAACGGTCCACTTTGTACACGGCGTGCTTATTGAAATCGGCAATATATTGGTTACCTGCCGCATCGAGCGCTATTCCGGAGAGATACCCCCAAGTCGAATTACCCGCCACCGTGGTAATGATCTGAGCGTTGAGAGAAATCGCGGCGAGCGTCAGCCCAAGCCGCGTGAATCGAATGATCCGCTGCATGTTGCCTCCAAAAAATAATGATTTGAGCGCCTAGTTCCCGCCGGCCGCGCGTATAACTTTGCTTGCGGCCAGTTCGGCCATATCGAGGTCTTCGCGGGCTTCGTCGAGTTCTCCGCGCTCCAGTTCCCGGCGCGCCGAGTCCAACGCCAGCCTCATCTTCGACCAGGCCTGCGTGATGCTGGAATGCGGTATTTGCCCGAGCTGAGAGGAATCGTCCTTGATCTTGGCGTACGCTTCCTCGGCGGCGTCGCACCGGGCCGTCACTACCGTCAGCCGGTCCTTGATTTTTATCTTCGAGGCGGGGGCTGGCGTCAATGGGACATGCTCTGGAACCGCTTCTGGAGCGGACTCCACCTCGGCAAGTGGCGTGACTGGTTTTGGAATGTTTTTCCGACCGGGTTTGGAGATCACCGGCGCCGGCGAGTCAGGGATAGTCTCCGGTGAAGCGGCCACCGGCACGCCCTGTAGCGTCCTCCAGGAAAGAGCGCCGGCGACCCCCAATATCCCGACACAAGCGGTGACGGCGAGCATCGATTTCGTATCGGGTTTCATTGCACAACCAGCCTCGCCGTATAGCCCTTGGCCCACGTCGCCGACAGCGGCTGGCCGGTATAGACGCCGGTGGCGATCTTCTCCCGGGGATTGTCGACAACCAATTCGCCGACTTTAGCCGTCTGCACGTCGAGCACTTCCTTGGTGCCGGGGTCGATCACTTCGTCGATAATCTTATGAATCTCGAAACGGTCGCCCGCCTGTACTCCGTCGGAAGAACCGATGCCAAGGATCACGCTGTTCCCCGCTATCTTGGCGACGCGGCCCTCCACCGTGCGGGAACGGGACTGCATGCGGGGAATGCGGTCTTCAAGAAACTGCACCACCTGGTCCACGGCGTTGGAAGTCGCTTCGCCGATAATGGTGGCTTCGAAATTGGAACTGGTCATTTCCGAGCTTTCGGAGCGGGCCTGCCCGTTGCCGTAGACAAAGGCATCCCAGTTCTTGCTCGACCGTTTCGATTCGCCGCGCGCCTCCGCCGTCTCCAGCACCTCGCCCGTTTCCGTATCGACGATACGCAGAGCGATCGCCACCACGGCCTTTTCTTCCTTGCTGAACTGACCCATGGTGCCGACTCTATTTCCGATCCCCGGCATCCTTCTCGCCAATGTGCCCAAAGTGCTGCCGGCGGAACGGCTTCGTTCGGTCTTATCGTCGCGCCCGAAGATGACAATGTCGCCCAGCAGCATACAGTCGGCGCCGCTTACCCGGCCCATTTTCGCTTTGGTTCCCTGGTTAACCATGGACGTGTTGTTCAGTTTGAGTTCCTTTTCTATCGCGTCCAGACGCGCGCGCTCCAGGAGCACGATGCTCTTTGACTTTGCGAGACGAGCGGTCAACATCGCGCGTATTCCCTGCCCGACGTTGTAGTCGGTATGAAACCAGTAGCGGACCCATGTAGCCACGGCGGCGTGGTCGAACGGCATCACCGCGAGGCGCCGTTTCACTGGTGCCCGCGGGGTCACGGAAGCGGCTGTCTGCACGGGCGGTGAGGCTACCGGCGTAGGCTCCGGGGCGAATTCCGGCGGCGGGGAAGCCGCGACGGGCGCGGCGGGCGCCGCGGACGCCGGATTCATCATCGTCTCGATAACTCGTTCGGATACGCCCGCTTGCTGCAACTTGAGCATGTCCGCGGCGGAGAGATCGTAGGTCTTGGCCTCGCGCTGAATCATCTTCAATATCAGCGGTTCCGTCATGCGCCCTTTCACCAGGGCGATGATGGCGTCAACTCCCGAGGGAGGTTTGATGGCCGCGGGCTTCGGCGGAATAGGTTTTGGCGGCGCTTTCGGCGGAATAGGCTGAGCGAGGGCCGCTAGCGCGAGAAGGAATGGGAACGCGATTGAGTGTTTCATTGCAAGGATCTCCCAGTTAGTCGATGGCCAGCCGGACGGCGACGGTAAACGGTATTTGGCTGGTGGTGTAGATACTCGCTAGCGAGGCGTACTGATACGTGTCGCTAACGCTGAGAACTTTTCCCGGTGACAGCCCGGCATCGCGAGCCATCTCTTCCGCTCTGGCCCTCGCCTCACGGAATAACTCGGGAAAGGCCTTTCGTTGGGCTTCATGAACGGCCTCGACGCCGGCAACCGCTCCGGCAACCGAAGCGTCCGCGCGAAAGTCGGCGTTGGCCGCGCTGAACTGCTGCACGCGTTGCAGCATGGCGGTAGCGCGCGCCAGCGGTACGTTCAGACGGAATGTATAGGTGTTGGATCCGGCCGACCCTGGTACTCCCGGAACCGGCGACACAATGGCCGCCGTGCTGAAAACGGTGGTCAGGTTCTCGACGCCTATGCCGAGTTCCTTTATCTTGGTCACCACATCCTCCAAGCTCTTTTGCCCGTCGGTCCTGACGGTTGTTTGAATCACGGCGTCGGTTGGAATGATGGTGACGGTGCGGCTGGCCACTGCGATGAGCCCATCCTGACCGGCGGCAATCGCCATGGAGGCGAGAGTTGTGAAATATACGTGCGATAAGCGCATAGCGATTTCCCCTTTTTGAGAGCTATCATGGTGGAACACTGAGATCGAAGCTGGCTAATTACGGGTAACTACGGAGTAATTCCGCCGGGTTTCAGTCCGCTATGCGCCGGCCCGGAGGGAAAACTGTCATGACGCTTGAAAATTTTATGCCGGCCATGCAGAATCGCCAGGCGGTGGACTATCTGTTCAGCGTTACCTATGAGGAGCTTCGCCGGCTGGCATCGGCCGTGCGGCGCGACGACCCGAGCGCGACCCTTACTCCAACTGTCCTTGTGCACGAAGCCTGGATCAAATTGGCCGGTTCAAAGGGATTCGAAGGCATGCCGCCGGTGGAATTCAAGCGGATCGCGGCTTACGCCATGCGGCAATTACTGGTGGAGGCGGCACGAAGGCGGATGGCCCGGAAGCGCGGCGGCGGGCAAACTTTTTTCGTAACGCTCGACGAGTCAATGGACTCTCCCGTGGGATGCGACGCCGAGCTAATCGCCCTGGATGCCGCTCTGGAGCGCTTACAGAATTTGAAACCGCGCCAAGCTCAGGTGGTCGCGCTTCGATTTTTCGGCGGGTTGCAGGTTTCCGAGGTGGCGGAATCGATTGGCGTTTCGGAGGAGACGGTTCACCGGGATTGGAAGTCGGCCCGAGCGCTGTTGGCGCGCGAGGTGCGCCGGAATAGTAAATGATCGGATAGGGGAGAACGGTATGGACGCACAACGTTGGGAAGGAATCGAAAATCTATTTCATGAGGCCTCCGCGCAACCCAAGGCGAACCGGCACGCGTTTCTGGTTGCGGCGTGCGCGGGCGATACCGAAACGCTGGAGGAAGTGCTCTCGCTGCTGGCTGAAAACGACAGCGACGATTCTTTGCTTGACCGCGATGTAGGGGACGTGGCGCGCAGCGTGATCGGCGACTTTTCAATTTCGCCCGGCACGCGTTCGATTGGCCCGTACAGCGTCTTGAAGGTACTGGGCCACGGGGGAATGGGTGTGGTGTATCTGGCGGAACGCGCCGATCTCGATCATCAGGTGGCGCTGAAAACGCTTCTCAACGCGTGGATGTCGCCGGCGCGGCGCGACCGGTTTCAATTGGAGGCGCGCATCCTCTCCCGCTTGAATCATCCTTCCATCGCGCGGCTCTACGATGCCGGGCTGCTGGAGGATGGCGCCCCGTGGTTCGCGATGGAATATGTGGATGGCGTGCCGATAACCGAGTACTGCGATCTGCGCGAACCGTCAATCGATGGCCGTCTTCGCATATTCCGGGCCGTGTGCGAGGCCGTACTTTGCGCGCACCAACAGGCGATCCTGCATCGCGACCTGAAGCCATCGAATATTTTCGTAAAAAAAGGAGGCGAGGTTCGTCTGCTCGATTTCGGGATTGCGAAGCAGCTTGACGAATTGGAGGATAGCACCGACCCGACCCGCACCGGCCTGCGGCTGGCTACGCCGGCCTACGCGTCTCCAGAACAGCTTCGCGGCGAGCGGGCTACATTGCAGTCGGATGTTTATTCGCTTGGCGTAATTCTCTACGAACTTCTCACCGGACGGCGGCCATTTGAGATTGCCGGCGGCGGCGCCCAGGAAGCCGAACCCGCCCGGCCATCCGTCACCGCGCGGACGAAATTCGCGCTCGAAGGGCGGGCCTGGTCCGATCTCGACTTGCTTATTTTGACGGCGATACACACGGACAAGCGGCGCCGGTACCAATCCGTCGATGCCTTTGTCCGGGATATCGATCATTTTCTTGGACGAGAACCATTGGAGGCGCGTCCCAACGACTTCGGCTATAAGTTCGGCAGGTTCGTCAGCCGGAATCGCAAGGCACTTCTGGCGGCGTGCGCCGCGTTCGTTGTGGCCTTGGGAATGGCGGCTTATTTTGTCGTGCGCCTTCGGGAGGCGCGAGACACCGCCTTGGGTGAGGCTGCGCGCGCGCAACGCATTCAAGCGTTTATGCTCCACGTGTTTGAGGGGGGCGATGCGAACGCCGGTCCGCAAGAGGATTTACGGGTATTGACGTTAATCGATCGAAGCGCGCGGGAAGCGCGGGCGCTTAACGCCGATCCCACCGCGCAGGCCGATTTGTTCCAGACGCTCGGCAACGTCTACCAGAACATCGGCAAACCGGACCGCGCCGAGGAATTCTTTTTGGCCGCCCTGAACAAGCGCGAGGGAAATCCGGATGAAAACGGCGCCCGCATAGTGGAGAGTCTGGCGGCGTTAGGTATGCTTCGGACGGAGCAGAGCAGGTTGGACGAAGCGGAGAGCCTGGTTCGACGGGGTTTGGAACGGGCCAGGAAGACACTACCCCCTGGGCATTCGGCGACTGTAGCTTCCATGTCCGCGCTTGGCCGGGTTCTTCTCGATCGAGGGAAGCACGATCAAGCGATTCAGACATTGGAAACGGCAATGAGTCTACAGGCGCCGTCCGCCCTTCCGACGCAGGATTCGGCGACAATAGTGTCCCGTTTGGCTATGGCGCACCACTACGCGGGGAGATATGACGAAGCGGAGTCGCTGAACCGGCGGCTGGTCGATATATATCGGACAATGTATGGCGAGGGGCATCCGGAGTCGGCCAGTTCGTTTATTAACCTTGGCGCAATCAAGCATCAGCGCGGGGAGTACCGGGAAGCGGAAAACTATTACCGCGATGCGGCCGCGATTTTCGGCCGGCACTACGGGGACAGCCACCCCAGCTTTTACGACGCGCTTCAGGGGGCGGCTCAGGCACTGGTGTTTCAAAACCGGTTGGATGAGGCCGAACCGATCCTTGAAAAGGTTCTGGCGGGTAGGGAGAAGATTTACGGTCCGGTGCACTCGGGGATCGCCACTACGCTGGGCTCGCTTGGCAGGGTGGCTTTGCAGCGGAAGAAGTTTGAGGAGGCCGAGAAGCATTTTCGCAGGATGGGCGGGATATATCGAGCGACCAAGGGCGAGCGGCATTATTTTAACGGTATTGCGCTCAGTAACCTGGCGAGCGTGTATCTGGAAAAGAAAGACTATGGTCGAGCGGAGCGGCTTCTCGTCGAAACGCTGGCTATCCAGCGCGAGAGCTTGGCGCCGGATCACTTCGACATTGGGGTCGCGCGGGTTAAGCTGGGCCGTGTGCTTTTGGGTCAACGCCGCTTCAGGGAGGCGGAGGAGCAATCACTCGGGGGATTGCGCGTACTTGAACGGAAGACTGGCGCCTCCTCGCCGTGGATCGCGGCCGCGCGGGAAGATCTGGCGGCGCTATCGAAATTCCAGGCGGTAGGGCATCAACCGCAGAATCGCGCCTTGCCGGAATAGTTCGATCGGCATCCCGCCGGTCCACTCGCGAATCTCTCGCCCGATCGCGTTATCAATCGACATGTTGGCGTCGCCGCTCTTCGCCAGCAACTGCTCGATCAACGTCTGCTTGGGCGGATAAACGACCAGCCGGATCTTGTCCGTCTTGCTTAGCTTCGCCCGTTCCTTCACCAGTTCAATCGCCTTGTCCAGTCCGCCCATCGAGTCGATCAACTCCTTTTGCTTGGCATGTTCGCCCAGCCAAACGCGTCCCTGCGCGACTTCATCGATCTCCTCATATTTTTTCTTCCGGCTCTCCGCCACCAGTCCGACAAATGTCTTGTAAACCGAATCCACACCCTCCCGCAGTTTCTTCCGCCCCTGCTCGTCGAGCGTGTAATATTCCGAATCAATCGTCGCGTTCCGGCCCCGCTGCACAACATCCTTGGTCAGCCCCAGCTTGTCGTACAGCCCCTTCAAATTCACTTTTCCGTAAATTACTCCAATGGATCCCGTGATCGTATTCGAATACGAAATCACCGGATCGCCTGTCATGGAAATGTAGTACCCGCCAGACGCCGCCACGTCGGACATCGAGATCACCATCGGTTTCTTCTTGCTCAGCAGCTTCGCCTCGCGCAAAATCTCATCGGAAGCCACGGCGTCGCCTCCCGGGGAATCGACGCGAAGTATGACGCCTTTTATGCTCTTGTCGTCGCCCACTTGACGAAACAGTTTGGTCATCTGCGCGACAGTCATCTGGCCGCTATCCTCCAAAGGATTCGACGCCGACGACCCGCGGACAATCGCCCCATCGCCGACAATCATCGCAATCCGGTTCGGCCCCTCGAATCCCTCGACAGTCGCACGGCTGTAATCGCCCAACCCCACTCGCTTTACATCCACACCGATTTTCGTCTTCACCTCTTCGAAAAATTGGTCCTCAAAACTCAGCGCATCGATCAGCCCCGCGGCCAACGCCTGATCGGCCAAAAACGGGCCGTCATCCAACAGCTTGCGCACATCGGCGGCGGACTTCTTCCTCGCTCCGCCAATCGTCTCGGAAAGATGCCCATACAGGCCATCGAGCAGCAGTTCAAGCGCCTCCCGGCTTTCGGGCGTCATATTTGTGCGCGTATAGGAGTCCAGCGCGTCTTTATACCTGCCCGCGTGCTCGGCTTCCATTTTGACGCCCAACTTGTCCAACGCGCCCTTAAAGTACGTGATCTCCGCCCGCAGCCCTTTCATGTCCAAAAAATCTTCCGGGACCATATGGATGCGGTCCGCGGCGGTCGCCAGATAGTATTCCGGAGTTCGCGGAGAGCGCAGAAATACAAATAACGGCTTTCCCGAGGCTCTGTAGTCCACCAGACCGCCGCGGATCTCCTGCAGCTTCGCCCAACCTACGGACAGTCCGCGGGGCATCAGCACCACGGCCTTAATCCGGGGATCGATCGCGGCCCGCTTCAGCGACTTCCAGACGTCGGTCACCGTCGGCGGCGCCAAGCCCCCCAGAAAGCCAAATGGCATGTCCGCGGCGGCCTTTTCGGGAATCGGTCCTTCGAGCCGCAACACCAGCGTCGAGTCTTTCTCAACGCTCTTTTCCGTGCTGCCAAGCTTGGCCACCACCAGAACCGCGACAAACCCGAACAGACCCGCCATCAGCACACCGGCCAGGACCCCGAGAAGAAACTTTTTCATTAGTTATGGACGCTCCGCTCGTACCATTGTCGAACGGATTCCACCGCGCGGGAGAGCTTATTCCCCGTACTTCCACGCGCCCGCTCGCTTCGCGAATTTCACCGTGGCGTAGCCTGTGTAGCCAATCTCCTTGAACGCCTTGCGACTATCCTTCCATTCGATGTCGCCATCCCGCAAGTTCACGAACTCAGGCGCATTTGGAGCGCCTATTCCCCGTTAAGAATCATATCGACGCGCCCGCTCAGGTCGCGAAGATACTTCTCATCGCCGCCGCGCAGTTCCACCGTGGCGTAGCCCTTGTAGCCAATTTCCTTGAATGCCTTGTGGACTTCCTTCCACTCTATGTCCCCATCCCTCAGGTTCACGAACTCAGGCACGTTCGCCCGAACCAGTTGGTTCCGTCGATTGTGAAAGTCTTTCAGGTGAACTTTGACGATCCGCTCCCCGCCGAGCGTGCGGATCCAGTCCTGCGGAAAGCCGTAGAGCACAATGTTGCCGACGTCGAAGTAGGCTTTTACCCAAGGGCTCTGGAACGAATCGACATAGGTGACGAATTCCATCGGAGAAAGCAGAAATTTGTTCCAGACGTTCTCCACCGCGATGATGATCTTGCTCTTTTCCGCCAGCGGGATCAGTTTTCGGATCTGCATTTGCGACCGCTTGTAGGCGTCCGCGTATCCCGTCTGGGGATTTACGACACCGGGAACCAGAAGCACCGTCGTCGCTCCCCAGGCAACCGCGTTGCGGATGCTAGTCTCCATGCCCTTCATGCTCTTTTCAACCGCCGCCGAGTCCGAAGACGACAACGGGAACTGCCAGTGGAGCATGTTCATCACGGAGTGGATCGGCATGCCGGTGGCCTCCGACGCCTTCCGCATTTCGGCTTCGACGGCCGAATCTTCCTCGGTCTGTCCTTCCACCGCCTCAAACCCTACATCCTTGGCCATCTGGAACCGATCTTTCCAGGTCATGTCTTTCGGAAGCATGGAGGTCAGGATGGCTTTTTTAATGGGCAACCTATCAGCGGCGGCCGGAGCGGCGGCGGCGAATGCCGAGGCGGTAACGGTGATTGCGGATCTGCGCGTCATGGATTCGGATACCTCGGTTTGATGATAGCCCAGCTCCCGGTCCGCGTTCCCAAAAAAGAAGGCCGGATGCCCAGCGGTTGTTACCTTTGGGTATCCGGCCAAGAGTGAGCGTTAGGGCGTCAGAAACTTGGGATGGCGACGCAGCGTGACGATAGCCTAGCTTACCGCTCCGCGTTCCCAAAGAAGAAGGCCGGATGCCCAGCGGTTGTTACCTTTGGATATCCGGCCAAGAGTGGGCGTTTGGGCGTCAGAAACTTGGGATGGCGACGCGGCGAATGGAAGAACCGCGCTCGCCCGGGACTCGCGTCCCTGAGCGTTAAGCCAGATTTGGAATCTTGATGATTTTCTTTTGGATCGCGTACTGGACAAGCTGCGCTTTGTTGTGGATGTCCAGTTTGCGCATGAGATTGAACTTGTGAGCCTCGACCGTCTTGACACTAAGGTTAAGGTCACAGGCGATCTCCTTTACCGATTGCCCCTCCGCCAGCATCTTCAACACTTCGCGTTCACGCGTGGTTAACGTGGCGAAGCGCGGCAGCCGGTTGGCCGACTTGATGCGGGAACGAAAGTCGTCGACCAGTTGTGACAACATCCGGGGGCTCAGGTAGCTGCCGCCGCGCATCACGTCGCGGACGGCGGCGGTTAATTGTTGCGCCGGGCTATCCTTCAACACGTAGCCGGCCGCGCCGACTTCCATGCCTTCTACAAGATAGTCCTCGTCGTCGTACATTGTGAGAAAGAGAACCTTGGTCTCGGGACGGTTCTTCTTGATCTGACGAGTCGCCTCAAAGCTGCTCAGTCCGGGCATGCCGATGTCCATCAGGACAACGTCGGGCTTCAGCTCGTTGGCGCGGTCGATCGAGTCGCCTCCGTTAGCGGCTTCGCCCACCACTTCCATGTCCGCTTCCGCGGCGATTAGCGTGCGAATTCCCTGCCGAAATAGCGTATGGTCGTCTGCGAGTATGATTCGAATCTTTGCCATGTCTTTTTCCGTTTTCCGTTACTTGGTTTTCCAGTGCTTCTGCTTACCTTGCCGCTTCATGCTTCAGGCCTTGGGCCTCAAGTCTGTCGTCTGCGGTCGTCTGGTTCCTTCGGTACGGTTGCATAAGCCCGGCTAGCAAACACGGATTGTCCGTGCTGCGGTTCCCCGCGCTCCGGCCGCAGCCGCGCGCAAGTCAGCCTCTCTAGGTAATGGCAACGCGATCGAGATCTTCGTTCCCCCGCCTCTAGTGCCGTTCCGGCGCGGCCTTTGCAGCCGCTTCGTCGTGACACCCAGGGTACTTTCGATCTGAAAGGTTCCTCCGAGAAGCGCCACTCGCTCGCGCATTCCGGATAATCCGAAAGAATCGCGACGCGCTAGCGTCTCCTCCACATCGAAGCCGATTCCGTTGTCGTCAACGATCAGCTTCAAATATCCATCGGCGGTTATGACCGAAAGGTTTACGGCCTCGGCACTCGAATGTTTCGCGATGTTGTTAAAACATTCCTGCACCAGCCGGTAAACGATCATCTCGGTCTTCTTTGGGAGCGCCTCCAAGCGATGCAACGCCAAGCGCACCCGTGCCGTACTCAATTGCCGAAACCGGTTGACCAACTGTCGCAACGCCGCGCCCAGGCCGAGCTGTTCCAACACAGCCGGGCTAAGGGCGGCGATGAGCCGTCGAATCTCTAGTATTGTGTGCTCGGTCGTCTTGCGCACCTCGCGCAACTGTTGCCGCTGCGCCACCATCGATTCCGGCAGCGCCGTCTCGAGCATTTCGATCTGCAGCCGGATACAAAGCATCGACTGGCCGGCCTCGTCGTGCAGCTCGCGGCTGATCCTTCGCCGCTCCGCTTCTTCGACGTGGAGCATGTGTTCGGCCAACTGCCGGACCTGCTCCTCCCGGGCCGCCAGACCCTCCACGAGCCGCGCTTTCTCGATTGCCATCCAACACCGCTCCGCCGCCGCCGCCAGCAGCTCCCGCTCCCGCGGCAGCCACTCAAAATCCTTGTCGAACAAAAACTGCAATACGCCCCAAGTCTCTGTTCCGCTATTCAAAGGAACCGACCACAGCGTGATCCCGCGCCCGCTCCAAACGGCGTCTGGCGCGCAATTCCCCGTCGCTTTCCCGATCACGCACCGAGGCTCGCCCAGCTCCGCGCGAAGCGCGGCCGTATTGGCGATCCGACGCATAACCCGGCGCGCCGTTCGCTCCTGGGTTTTGCCCCGGTTAACAGTGGCGCCGAGCGACCAAACGCTGGCTTCCTCGTCCAAAAGGTATAGTCGCGCTCGCGTGGCGTTTGAGAAATCGGCCAAGGTGGTCAAAAAACGCTGCAAGAGGTCGTCAAGTGAACGGCACTCCAACTCCACCCGAAACAGCTCATAAAACGTCCTTGTTTCGGCCTCCCGAACCTGGTAAAACGCGTTATTAAGCGTCAAAATGACGCAAAATAGCAACTGTTCGCGCACCCATCGAAGGTTTTCCCGCTGCTGTGGGACCAGACCTTCGAGCACTCCAGCCAACAGATGGTCATATTGCTCCAGCGCATCCACAATGGCGCTAGGGGGCAGGTGCATCTTCGCCAGTCGGCGGCCATTATACTCAACCTGTTCGAAAAACTCGCTGATCGGACGCCCTTCGCCTAAGGCCCGGAGCGCCGCGCCAGGCGTTATGGCCCGCAACGCCGCCGCCTGCCGGTCATCCAGGCGGGGAAGCTGGTCTTTTCCCGAATGGAGAGCCTCCAGAAACCGCTTTTCAAGCTGGGAAGCCCGCGGACGCAGCCGCTTGGCGAGTTCCTCCAGCTTTTCCCGGAGTTGATCGCTCAGGACGTCGGCCGCCGCCGCCAGGACCGTGGGTTGTGTCGTTCTTGCCACTCCCCTAACTTATCGGCTATAAGGTGGAGTTCCTTTAGATCTAAGGAATAAGCAACCCTAATCGTCGGCGTCGCCCTGACTGACTTTGAGCACCGCAAGGAAGGCTTCCTGAGGGATTTCAACACGCCCCACGCGCTTCATGCGTTTTTTGCCTTCCTTCTGCTTTTCCAACAACTTACGCTTACGCGAGATGTCGCCGCCATAGCACTTGGCGAGCACGTTTTTGCGAATCGCGGAAATGGTTTCCCGGGCGACAATCTTGTTTCCGATGGCGGCCTGTAAAGCGATTTCAAACATCTGCCTTGGAATCAGTTTGCGCAGCCGCTCGATAAGGCCTTTGCCGCGTTCATACGCAAAATCGCGGTGAACGATGATCGACAGTGCGTCAACCGGCTCGGAGGCGACCAGGACGTCCAACTTCACCATCGGGGAAACCCGGTACCCGGCCAGGTGGTAGTCAAGCGACGCGTACCCGCGACTGGCGGACTTCAGACGGTCATAGAAGTCCAGAACTATCTCATTCAAAGGCAGTTCGTAGTTCAATAGCACGCGGGAACCGCCGATGTACTCGAACTTCTTTTGCTTGCCGCGCTTCTCTTCAACCAAGGCCAGGATTTCTCCGAGGTATTCTTCCCGAGTAATAACCGTGGCGTCAATAATAGGCTCTTCAATGGACTCGACGGCGGCCGGATCGGGCCATTTCGAGGGGTTTTCGACATCGACGACGTCACCGCCGCGAAGGGTAACCTTATATCGCACGCCGGGGGCGGTGGTGATGAGATCGATGTTGAATTCACGTTCCAGGCGCTCCTGGACGATCTCGAGGTGTAGCAAACCCAGGAAACCGCAGCGGAAGCCGAAGCCCAGCGCGACCGAGTGTTCCGCTTCGAAATTAAAGGCGGAATCGTTCAGGCGGAGCTTTTCGAGCGCGTCGCGGAGTAGGCCATGTTCACTGCTTTCAACGGGATAGAGGCCGGCGAAGACCATCGGGTTGACGGGTTGAAAGCCGGGGAGCGGCTCGGCGGCGAGGTCGGCCGCGTCCATGATCGTGTCGCCGATCTGGGCATCGCTGACCTTCTTAATGTTGGCCATGACGAAACCGACTTCACCGGCGGCCAGTTCATCGCAAGCGATAGGTTTGGGCGACTGGTATCCGAGGCCTTCCACTTCATAGGCCGAGTTGTTGGAAGAGAGACGGAGTTTTTGGCCTCGCCGCATCCTGCCGTCGATAACGCGCATAAGAATGATAACGCCACGGTAGGGGTCAAACCAGGAATCGAAGATCAAGGCGCGGAGAGGGGCGTTGACATCGCCTTTGGGCGTCGGAACCTTTTGCACGATCTGCTCGAGAATATCCTCAATGCCGATGCCTTGTTTGGCGCTGCAGAGGATGGCGTCGGTGGCGTCGAGGCCGATAACCTGCTCGATCTGCTCCATGATCCGTTCCGGCTCGGCGGAGGGAAGATCTATCTTATTGATAACAGGCAGGATTTCCAGATTCAATCCGAGCGCCAAATACGTATTGGCGAGCGTTTGGGCCTCGACGCCCTGGCTGGCATCGACAACGAGCAGCGCGCCTTCGCAGGCTTGCAAGGAGCGGGACACTTCGTAGGAGAAATCGACATGACCGGGGGTGTCGATGAGGTTAAGCTGATACATTTCGCCGTCTTTTGCCTTATAGTTCAGGCGGACGGCGTGGGCCTTAATAGTGATGCCGCGTTCACGCTCGAGGTCCATGGAGTCGAGGACCTGTTCCATCATCTCGCGCTGGGAAAGCGCGCCGGTGAACTCCAGCAGGCGGTCGGCCAAGGTAGACTTTCCGTGATCGATGTGGGCGATGATTGAGAAATTCCGAATGCGAGAAGGATCCATGGGATAATACGGAGACGCCCTGACGCTATTATCCCATACGGTTCGCTGGGGCCCGCAAAATCAGGAAGATGCCATGCCGAACATAGAGATTGAAGGCTCCCTGCAGGGCGAGGGCCTACGGGTGGCAGTCGCCGTGGCCCGGTTTAACAGTTTTATTACGGACAGACTGCTGGGCGGCGCGTTGGACGGCTTGCGTAGACATGGCGTGGCGGACGATGCGGTGACGGTGGTGCGGGTACCGGGTTCCTGGGAACTGCCGGTGACGGTAAAGGCGTTGGCGGAATCCGGGAAACACGACGCGGTCATCTGTTTGGGAGCGGTGATCCGGGGCGAAACTCCGCATTTCGATTACGTCGCCGGGGAAGCGGCGAAGGGCATTGGGCAGGCCATGATGTCAACGGGAGTGCCGGTGGCATTCGGGGTGTTGACCACGAATACTCTGGAACAGGCCATCGACCGGGCGGGCGGCAAGAGCGGCAACAAGGGGTTCGACGCGGCGGCGACGGTGATCGAAATGGCCAGCGTGCTTCGTCAGATCCGCGGAAAGTAGCGAATGCCTTCCCGCCACGTCAGCCGACGCCGCGCTCTGCAACTCCTGTACGAGTGCGACGTGCGCAAGATTGCGCCGGAAGACGCGATGCGGGACTATTACCACACGCTTTACACCGAGGAAAACGAAGATCTGCCGGCACCGGACCCGTTTATGGAGCAGTTGCTCTATGGGGCCTACCAGGAACAGGAGTTGATTGATGCGTTGATCACGCGCCGGTCCGAAAACTGGAAGCTGGAACGCATGCCGCTGGTGGACCGGAATTTGTTGCGGTTGGCGGCATATGAGTTGCTGCGGACGGAGACGCCGGCGGCGGTGGTGATCGACCAGGCGATTGAGTTGGCGCGGCGGTTTTCGGGCGACGACTCGGCGCGGTTTGTGAATGGGGTTTTGGACGCGATGCGCAAAGGGGATGAAATTGCGAATCGGGCGCGGCGGGCGGGGGGTTAGGGGGGCGGACTGTACGCCTGTTACATGCAATAAGAACCTACAGGTGGTACTATATGCATGTGGAACGAAAGCTGCCAACTCTCGCCGAGTTCGTGGACTCTCTCCAGGAGCGGGGCCAGTACACATTCACGCGCGACGAAGCGCTATCCGCACTTGGTTCCACGCCTATCGCGCTAAAGCGCGCCGCGGAACGGCTGAAAGCCAAGAGACGGCTGGCAACTCCACGGAGAGGGTTTTACGCGATTGTGGCGCTGGAGTACCGGCAATCCGGAGCACCGCCCGCCACTTCCTTCATCGATCAACTGATGCGGTTCCACGACACACCCTACTACGTCGGTCTGCTTTCGGCGGCGGAAATCCACGGAGCCGCGCATCAGAGGCCACAGGAGTTTCAGGTGTTTGCCGCGGAACAGCTTCGTTCCATCGAAGTGGGGCGCAACCGGATTCGCTTCTTCCTGAAGAAGGATCTTGTGCGCACCCCCATTGAACTGGTGAAGACCGACAGTGGCCGGATACGGGTTTCGACTCCGGAGGCGACCGCGCTCGACTTGGTACGCTTCCATGACAGGATTGGCCATCTGAGCCACGTTGCCACGGTTCTCGCGGAGTTGGCTGAAAAGATGGATGCGGGCAAACTCGTTCAAGCGGCGGAGGCCGAAGGCGAATCGGCCGCGGCCCAGCGGCTGGGCTATCTGTTGGAGTTCGTCGGGGCGGCAAAGCCCGCGGCGAAGTTGGCCAAGTGGATAGATCACCGGTCGCCCAAGACTGTTCTATTGACTCCTGAAAAACCGGGCAGAGAGATCAACCGCGATGGCCGCTGGCGTGTGATCGTCAATGACGAACTGGAGCCGGACGACGAATGATCGAGCGGGACTTCATTGTCGCGTGGCGTCAGCGCGCGCCTTGGCCAACGGACGCCCAGGTGGAACAAGACTTGGTGCTGTCGCGCGCACTCGTTGAGATCTTCAATCACCCGCTCTTGAGTCGTGAACTTGCTTTTCGGGGCGGCACGGCGCTCCACAAGTTTTTCCTGCCAAAGCCGGCCCGCTATTCGGAGGACATCGACCTCGTACAGATCGCACCCGGGCCAATCGGCCCAGTGATGACGGCCTTGCGTGAAACGCTCGATCCGTGGCTTGGCGCACCGAAACGGAGCCAAAGCGAAGGCCGAATGACGTTCATCTATCGTTTCGAATCGGAACTGCCGCCCATCGTGCCATTGCGCGTCAAAATCGAGGTCAACACGCGGGAGCACTTCACCGTACTGGGACACGTGACGCAGGCGCACAAGGTTGATAGCGGATGGTTTCGCGGAACCGCCGAAGTTCGATCATATCGCCTGGAAGAGTTACTCGCCACAAAACTCCGCGCGTTGTTCCAGCGCAAGAAAGGCCGCGATCTCTTCGATCTCGGCGTCGCTTTGGAGGATGAGTCGCTGGACGCCGACGCTCTTGTCGCCTGTTTCGAGCGGTACATGACACACGGTGAGGCCGCTGTCTCACGGGCGCAATTTGAGGAGAACCTCCTTGCCAAACTCGCCGCGCCAGAGTTCACCGCGGACTTGCCGGTGATTCTCTCCGCCGATGCCTTGTCCAAATTCGACCTGCAAAGGACCGGGGACCTAATACTCGGGAAGTTAGTGGCCCGGTTGAAGGGCGATCCCTGGCAGGGGAGGCGCACCCCAAGAGCCTAGCCGGTTCGCAGCCGGCGTGGAGATCTGAGTGGCCCCGCGAGTTCGAGCCCTTTTCTACGGCCAATGAGAAGGCTCGCCGGTTTCCACCTCCAGCCATCCGCTGTGCGGCAGCGCTTCGACGGGCAGGCTGTCGATCCAGAGGGAGAGTTGGAACGGGACTTGTTCGCCGGGCTTGTAGCCGAGGGCGGCTAGCGGCACGGACGCTTCCACGGTGCGGAGAGCGGCGAAATCCGGGTGGCGGAGGGCGTGTTGACGGCGCGGGGTTCGGATGCGAATTTCGAGTAGGGCGGGCTGGGGCATGGGATCGAAATCCAGGCGAAGATGGAGCATTTCGCCGCTTGAGCCGTAGTAGAGCATGTCGAGGCCGCTGCGGCCGCCGTGCATGGCTCCCTGACGCCGATCCACTTTGTACTCGCCGGCGCCCATCCATTCGAAATATGACGTCACTTCGCCATCGACGACGGGGTTAATTTGCGAGGACGGCCGGATGTTGTGTTCCACGGCCGAGAGGCGCAGGATGGGGCGGCCGAGCTCTTCGGGGGCGGCTTGGCCGAGGAGGCGATAGACGTTAGAGAGATGGTCCCTGAAAAGTTGGTCGAATTCGGCGCGATTGGCGGATTCGTGATGGGGGCCGTACCACCAACACCAGTCCGAGCCTTCGGCAATCAGAATCTCTTCGAAGGCCATTTCGCGCTCGGCTGGAGCGACGGTATGTCCGTACTTTCCGTAGGTTTCGCGAGCGCGGAGGAGGTATTCCCAAGCCCGGTTGTCCTCATCGAACCCTATCCAGACATCGAAGTTGGCGCTGATCCACGAGCCCGGGAAAATGCCGGTAAGCGGCTGGGACGTATGGCGCTCCAGCGCCTCGCTGACGGTGAGCGCGTTCAGGTTGGGCGTGGATTCCAGGCGCTGGTACAACTGGCGGAGAAACTCGCGCCCGCTCTCGGGAAAGTACTCCCAGGCATTTTCACCGTCGAGGATAACGGGGACGAGAGAGTCGCGGCCGCCGGCGTTTTCGACGATGCGAGAAATCAGATGATCGGCGGCTTCCTCGGGACCCATTTTCGAATAGGTGAAGCCGACGAGGTCGCTGAGATAGTGGTCGCGGAACAGGCCGTGGAGCTCCTTGCCGCCCCGCTGCCAGAGATATGGCCGATAGGTCTCCACGACGCCGGCGGTGCGGCCGAGGGTGCGGCTGAGGACGCCGTTATCGGTGGCGAACCACTTGAATCCGCAGTCGGCGGCGAGGGCGAGGGCTTCATCCGACACCGAACCTTCCGAGGGCCAGAGGCCGACGGGCGCGACACCGGTCTGCTGTTCCATATAGACCCGGGCGCGGCGAAGCTGCTCGCGGGCGTCTTCCGGGTAGTGAAAGCGGGAGGGGAGCGGAACGTGCGGATTGGACATGCCGGCGATGTTGGAATCGCAGATCAGCGGCAGGATGGGGTGGTAGAAGGGCGTGGTGGAAATTTCGATCTGGCCGGTTGCGGCGAACTTACGGTAAACGGGGATGACGAGGCCAAGAACGTGGGTTTGTTTGCGGCCAAGAAGGGTCTGGTCGTCGAGGGTAAAATCGCGGCCCTTGGCGGCAAGGGCCGCGATTTCGGGATCATCGGTAAGGAAGAATTCGTCGAACCAGGCGAGTTGAGAGAGGACTTGTAGATCGCGGAAATCCCGGTCGGAATAGGGGCGGGCGCGGCTTTGGTAGAGCTCGGCGTAGCGGGGGTAGCGATTGATGAGATTTTCGACGTTGGCTTGGAAAAAGTACTGGAGTAGGAACAGCTTTTCGGAGTCGGTGAGCGATTCGGCGGGGGTAAGAGCGAGGCGGAGAAAAGGATCGTCGGCCTTGCCGCTGGCGTACTCTTCGAGTTGGACGAGCAGGGAGGGGACAAGGTTGAATGTCTGGTGGACCCTGGGAAACGCGGCCAAGATTTCCACCATGCCGTAGTAGTCCTTAAGGCCATGGAGGCGGGTCCAGGGGAGCTTGTATTGGCCCCGCACCAGATCTTTGTAAAAAGGCTGGTGCATGTGCCAGACGAAGCAAACATCGATTTGCGGCATTATTTTGCGAAGAAGCTCCGAACTGGAGTCGGCGGCTGGGAGCCGCGAACGGCGAGCCAGATGATCTCGTTCATCTCATCATCATCGATTTCGTCGGCTTCGGCGAAATTGAAGCGGGCGGAGCGGCGGGCAAGGGCGGTGTTGGCTGGGTTGCGTTCCTCCAGCGAGACGTTGGGTTTCTCGGCGGAGTAGTTTTTCAGGTCCGGCGTATTGCTGAAGACGCTGAGCATGGGCCGGGCGCCGGCATCATGCATGGTCATGGGACTTAGCCCGAGGATCAGCTCCATGGTGCGGAGCATGGACGTGGTGTTGTAGAACGTGGAATCGATGGCGCCGCGCCGCGTGTAGGGCGAGATGACGAAGGCCGGAGAGCGGTGGGAATCGACGTGATCGGGCCCGTTCTGGGCGTCGTCTTCAAGGATGAAGATGGCCATTTTGGGCCAGAAAGTGGAGCGCGAGAGCGCTTCGACGATCATCCCCAGGGCCGCGTCATTGTCGGCCACCTGGGCGATAGGCGTGCGCTTGCCGGCGTTGGCGCCGGACGTGTGATCGTTTCCGAGTCGAATGATGCTGAAGTGCGGGAAACGCTTCTCACCTTCCATTCGGCCGAGATCGGCGATGAAGACTTTGGCGCGATCGATGTCGAGGTAATCGAGATCGAAGGCGCGGTAGGCGTGGTTGGTATGCCGCTCGAGCGCGGGGTCGCGAATGGCGGCGGCGTGGTTATTGTCGTTGACGTCCTTAAGCGGCCGATTGGTGACGTGATAGCCGTAGTTGCGAATGCGGAGGCCCTTGGCGAGGACGTTGTTCCAAATGTAGCCCGCGGGCGGAACGGCGGCCGGTTCACCGCCTTCGTAGTCGTAGGTCTTGCGGCGGCCGGCGTAGCTGTTGGGCCACAGACGCTGCACATAATCGGGCGCGATGGCGGCGGTGGACCAATTGTGGCCGTCGGCGCTAACGTCGGCGTTGACGTAGAAGTTGTCGAGGAGGACGAACTCGTTGGCGAGCTTGTGGTGATTGGGCGTGATGTTCGGGCCGAAGACGGTGAGAGAGGGATCGCTGTTGCCTTTCCCGATGGCGCCGAAGACCTGATCGTACGTCCGGTTTTCCTTGACAATGTATACGACGTGTTCGATGGGGGAACGGTCCGACGCATGGGCGGGGACGACCGTGGCGTCGCCGCGGTGCCCCAGGTAGCGCCTTTCGGCGGTGTAGGGCGTGTTGCGGCGAACTTGCTCGGTCCACGCGATGAGGTCGGCTGGGTTGACGGTATCGATGATGGATGCCGAACCCTGTTGGAGACGGCCGACGTATTGCGGGCTGGCGCTGCCGAGGTGTTCATTGGCGGGCAGACGAACGGGGCTGGGACCACGGGGATTGGCGAAGCTGCGGTTGCCGCGGCCGTTGAGGACCAGAAGGCGCTTGTCGTCCAGGACGCGGGCGGCGGTCGGATACCAACCGGTGGGGATGAACCCCAGCACGCGGCTTCTGGAAGATGCCACGTTGACGGCGGCAACGGCGTTGGCGTCGGAGCAGACGACGTAGAGCGAATCCCGGTCGTCGCTTAAGGCGAGAGCGCTGGGCGTCATGCCGGCGGGCGAGTCCGGGTAGAGAGCGGCGTTAATAGTCTCAATGGCGCGTAACTCCTTGGACTCGTTGACGCCGAAGACACGGACCGTATTGGTGTTGCCGAGAGTGACGAAAATGCGGCCTTTGAACTGATTTGACTCGCCTTCCTCGTCGCCGGTTTTCTTCTCGCGCCAGAGCATGTCGGTAGCGTGAGGGCCGGCGAAGGCGCGGTTGACGACGGCGCCGCTCTGCGCGTCGTGCTGGGTAATGACGCCATCGGCCCAACTGGAAACGAAGAACGATTTGCCGTCAGGATGGAAGAGGATTCTGTAAGGCCGGCGGGCGGTTTTCCAGTTTTCGATCACGCGGCCGGACTGGGGGTTAATGACCTTGATGGCATCGTTGTAGAGATCGGCGAGATAGATTAAGCGGCCGTCGGGCGAGAGGGCGAGATCGCCGAGGAAATCCGTCGGTTTGCGTTCGGCCGCGGCGGTGACTTCGAACACGCGGGAGGGGGCGAGTTTGCCTTCATCGGAGAGCGTGAGTTCGTTAACGTTATGGCGGGAGGCGCCGCCGACATAGACGGTGTGACTATTGGGATGAACGGCCAGCCCTAGCCATGCGTCATCGAACGACACGCGCGACAGTTCGGTCATCGATACCGGATTGAAGACGGCGACGGAGGGCTTATGGAAGCCGCCGTGGAGGATGAGGAGATGCCGTTTGTTGGGGGTGAAGACGGCCGCCATGGGGAAGGTGTCGAGCCGGAGTTGGCGGCCGGCCGGCTTGACGATTTGACCGGTGGGCAGGAAGTAACCGCCGCCGGGAAGCGCGCCGACGACTTGGCGAACTTCGGGCTGGGAAAGCAGTATTACGGCGGCGAGGACGGTGAGTCCGGCGGCCCAGAGTAGTTTTTTCATTCGCGGTACCGTTGTGCGATCGGATAGCGGCGGCCCATGCCAAAGGCCTTCGAAGTGACCTTTATGCCAGGCGCGGCTTGTTGGCGTTTATATTCGTTGCGGTCGACTTTGGCGACGACATCGCGGACCAGGGCGAGAGGGATGTTCAGGCGTTCGGCGATGACGGCGGGCGTGAGGTAGTCTTCGACGTAGGCCTTCAATAGAGGATCGAGGATATCGTATTCGGGGAGCGAGTCCGAGTCTTTCTGATCGGGGCGTAGTTCGGCGCTTGGGGGTTTGGTGAAAACGGATTCCGGAATGGCGCCGTTGAGCCGTTTATTGGCGACCCGGCAGAGTTCATAGACCAGCGTTTTAGGCACGTCCGAGATAACGGCGAGGCCGCCGCACATGTCGCCATAGAGGGTGCAGTAGCCGACGGCGAGTTCGCTCTTATTACCCGTGGTGAGGACAAGGGCGTTGAATTTATTGGAGAAAGCCATGAGCGTGAGGCCGCGGAGGCGGGACTGGATGTTCTCTTCGGCGACGCCTTCCTTGGCGCCCGCGAAGATCGCCGCCAAGGCTTCGTTGGCGGCTTCATAGCCGGGATTTATTGAGACGATTTCGAAGCGAATGTTGAGCTTGCCGGCCAGCGTTTTGGCGTCGGCAACGCTGTGTTCGCTCGAGTAGGGGCCGGGCATGCCGATGCCCGTTACATTGTCTCGGCCGAGCGCTTCGACCGCGATGCAGGCGACAAGAGAGCTATCGATACCGCCGCTCAAACCGATGACCGCTTTCGAGAAGCCGCACTTGCGGAGATAGTCGCGGGTACCGAGGACCAGAGCTTCATAGATGGCGTCGTTCTCAAGGGGATGAGTGGCGTGGCGGTCGCCGTTGCAGGTGTCGATATCGGCGATTACGAGGTCCTCGGCGAAGCTGGCGGCTTGGGCGATGACCTTGCCGGCGGGGCTCAAGGCGAAGCTGGAGCCATCGAAGACAAGTTGATCGTTGCCGCCTACCTGATTGACGTAGACGACGGGGATTCCGTGGCGGCGAGCGGTGTTGGCGAAGATCTGACGGCGCAGTTCGCGCTTGCCCATGTGATAGGGCGAAGCGTTAATGCTGATAAGGACCCGGGCGCCCTGTTTGACCAGTTCGTCGACGGGGTCGCGTTCATAAAGACGTTTTTCCCAGAAGCGATTGTCGTTCCAGGCGTCTTCACAAATTGTCAGGGCGACGGAGCTGGCGCCGATGTGGAGAAGGTCCTGTTTATCGGCCGAACGGAAGTAGCGCTGCTCATCGAAGACGTCGTAGTTCGGCAGCAGCATCTTGCGCTGGCGAAAGTGGATGTGGCCGCGTTGAAGAACGACGGCGGTATTCCAGATGCGCTTGCCTTCGAGCGTCTCCACCGGTTCGACGGTCCCGCAGATGATGGTTATGCGCAACGGCGCGCCGGCGGCGGCGAGCTTTTGGATTTCCTCCTCTGCTCGTTCAACGAGCGCCGGACGATCCAATAGATCCTGCGGCGGATAACCGAGGAGGGAGAGCTCGGGAAAGACGACGACATCGGCGCCGGCTTCGGCGGCACGGCGGGCCGTGCGGAGGATGAGGGTTGCGTTACCGGAGAGATCACCGACAGTGGTGTTGATCTGTCCAAGGGCGATGCGCATGTTCTATTTTACGGTGAGAGCGGCTTGGCTTGCGGCGGTGCGCTAATTTAGTGGCCCACCCGTAAAGGAATCGATTGGTGGGAGCGGGACGTCGAACTGCTTTCTTCATTTGATCCCCCGCGTTTGTCCGTGAAAGAACCGCACTTCCGCTGCATGATCCATCAAAGTAGGTGTTGGCGTAAATAGGCGACTACAACCGCCACTTCGCCGTAACGTTGGCTGGGAATTCAAAACCGCAGCGTCAACCCAATCTGAAATTGCCGCTGATCCTGCTCTGCCCCGTTGATCTCCCCAAACTGCGGCGACTGCGCATTCCCGTTCGGATTCAAGTAGTGCGCCGTATTAGTGAAGTTAAAACTCTCGATCCGCAGCGCCAATTGCATCCCTTCCCGGATCTGAAAATTCCGGTGCAGCGCCGCGTCGAAATTTCCCACGCCTGGACCCTGAATGATGTTCCGTCCCGCATTCCCCAACGTGTTCTGCGCCGGCGTCGCGAACGAGGCCGGATCGAAATACTTCTGCCCCGGCCCCGTATTGCCCAGAATGCGAATCGGCGCTACCCAGTTCGGCCGGTCCGCATTACCCGGTGCGTTCACCACGCCCGATACCGACGGCGAGAACCACGTCCCCGTCATCGCGCTGAACAGTCCCTGAATCTGCCAACCGCCCGCGACCCAATTCGCCGCCCGGCCCTGCGCCCACTTCTTTCCCTTCCCAAACGGCAGTGACCACATATAACTCTGCGTAAACACATGCGTCCGGTTGTCGACCATCCGGCCTCTGTTCAACTGCAGATTCATAGGTATCGCCAACCCGCCGTCATCGTCCGTATAGTTCAGACCCTTGCTGAACGTATACGAAGTCGTCAGGAAGAATCCATCGCCCACGCGCCGGTCCAACTTGAATTGCAGCCCGTTGTACCAGGTGCTCGTGCCGACGGGCATCGTCGTATCCGTTGCGCGCCGGAACCTCTGGAACAACGGCCGCCCATTATTCCCAGATCCTGGAATCATCGAGGCGTTGATGTTAATGCCCGACTGATTGTTCACGCCCTTATTCCCGACGTACGCCATATCCAGCGCTAGCTTCCATGGCAGCGCCCGTTGAATCGCAAAGTTCCAGCTCTGCACATACGGGCTCGCCAAGTCATACGGTGTTATCCCATATCCGTTGGACAATGGCGCGTTCTCGATGATCCCATTCTGCGGAATCACAAAAGGTGAAAAGGGCGGGAAGCCCGTTGTCATCGTCACCGCCGCCGGAACAAACGCGTTCGCCGCCGGATACCCGTTGTTCTGCAGGATCGGGAAGTTGGTCTGTCCCATGCGCCGCGGGAAGAAGCTGATCCCAAACCCCGTTCGCACCACGGTCTTATCGTTAAAGCGGTACGCAATCCCCAGCCGCGGCCCCCAGTTGTTATTCGATTGCGCGATGTTGATCGGCACATTTCCCAACCCGCTCAATTCCAGCGTATTGTTCGCCGGATTGTAGTTCGAGAAACCGCCCGCAAACCGCGGCCGGCTGCCTCTCTCCCGCTCCAGCCTCACGCCGAAATCCACCGTCAGTTTCGAGCTAACCTGCCACTTATCCTGTATGTAGAAATTCCAGATCAACTCGCGCCGGGCCGGGAACACGAACGGCAGGTCGCGCCCGCTCTGGTTCGGCGCGTCCAGCAGAAACGCCGCGAAAGCGTTCGCAAAGTTCCGCCGTGTGTCGCCCGCGTCGCCCGTCTGTCCGGGCTGATATTCGAACCGCCCACGCGGGTTAAACGTCTGGGTCTGCAGCAGGTCATTCCGCTCCCGCCTTATGTCAATTCCAAACCGCATAATGTGTTTGGAGAATGTCTTAGAAAAGTTATTCACAATGCCAAATGTTGTTACACTCCGCGCCCATGGCAAGCTCGGCGAAAAACCGACGATCGGCGACGCGTACCCATTAATCCGAACCTCCGTCAACCCGCTCGTCCACTCGTCCAGATTCACGCCCCGAACCCCAATCTCCTCTGAAGTCTTCAAGCCCGTGTCCGAAGCCAAAGCGTCATTCCGGTTCCGCACCACGCCAACGCGTGATTCCCACACCAGCGTCGGATTCAAAACTTTCGAATAGTTGATCCCCGCGCTCTGCGTCCGCGCCGGCCCGCTCCCGCCAAAACCTCCATTACGGAACCCGCCGTATATCCCTCCCGGTCCAAACAAACCATGGTCGGTTACAACGGCCTTCTGAATGCTATAACGCACCGCAATCCGGTCGTTGCTGCCAACCACCCAATCCACTTTCGAATCCACCTGGTCCAGCGTCTTAATGCGCACATTGTTCTGCTGGTAGTTCACCTGGCCTTCCGCCGCCGCCAGATTCGGGTCCGGCACAAATCCCAGGATCCGCCGCGCAATCGGGCTGATCCGGCCCGCCGGAATCAGATTTCCCGCAAACGCCATTCGCCCCGCTCCCGTCGCATTTCCTGTTAGTGGATCATAAATCGTCACTCCGCCCGCCGCCAGGTTCCCGCTCCGGAAGGCCGCCCCCGGCAGCGCCCCGCGGTTCACTTGTCCTAAGTGATCCCGGCTCCCCTGATAGTCGCCAAAGAAGAACAATTTGTCCCGGATAATCCGTCCCCCCAATGTCCCGCCAAACTGGTTATACACCGTCGGCGCCTTGGTCACCGCGAACGTGTTCCGCGCCTGAATATTCTCGTTCCGGTGGAACTCAAACAGGCTCCCGTGAAACTCATTCGCGCCGCTCTTCAGCGTCACATTCGTCACCGCCCCGCCCGCGTTCCCGAACTCCGGATCGAAGTTTGAAGTAGACACATCAACCGTCTGAATCGCCTCCGCCGGCGGCACCAGCGCGGTCAGATTTCCGTTGTCGATCTTATTCTCAATGCCCTCAATCTGAAAGTTATTAAACTGCCGTCCCTGCCCGTTCACCCGCACCGATAGCGAGTCGTGCGAGTTATAAAACTCCGAGTGCGGCCTGAACGGTTTACCTACCCCCGGTACCAGCACCAGCAAGCTCTGATAGTTGCGGTTATACAGCATCGGCATATTCACTAGCTGCGCCGCGTCGATCTTTCCGCCGGTGTCCGCGCGATCCGTCTGTAACAGCGGCGCCGCCGTCGCGCTCACGTCCACCGTCTGCGTCACCGCGCCTGGCACCAACTCAAAATTCACACGCGCCGTCGTGTTCGGCTGCAGCTCCACACCCGTTCGCAGCGTCTTGCTGAAGCCCTGCTTTTCCGCCTCCACCTTGTAATCGCCGGGATCCAGATTGACGAAGAAGAAGTTCCCAGCTTCATTGGTCTCGGCCGTACGCTGGAAATTCGTCCGCGTCTCGGTGATGCTGATCTTCACCCCCGGCACCACCGCGCCGGATTGATCCGTAATCGCTCCCAGAATCTGGCCCTTCAAAACCTGCGCCGCTAACGGAGTCGCCGCCGCAGCCAGACAAAGGACCAACGCAATATGATTCATTCGACACACCCCTTTACCGGTGCGCCATTATTTCAGATCCGCCACCCTCTCGTCTAGCCCAATCCTGTTAACACTCCCGTGCTATCGCCAAACGATTCTTCCTTCACGCCCATCCGCTCCATCAGCGCCAAGTGCAAATTACAGAACGGCGTCTTCTTTTCAAAGCGCGCCCGACGCCCCGGCCGCAGTGTCCCGTTCCCGCGCCCCGCCAACAACAGTGGCAAATTCTCCTCTATATGCCGATTGCCGCACTTCAACGAAGAGCCAAACAGCACCATCGAGTGATCCAGCAGCGACCCCTCTCCCTCTTTCAGCCCCTTCATTCGATTCAGCAAATAAGCTAACTGCGTCGTGTGCCAGTTGATGATCGCCTCGTACTGCGCCCGCGTCTCCGGAATATCGCGATGGTGCGAAAGCCCATGGAAGTTGCCCTTCACGCCCGGCAAAAATCCGTAATCCTGCGAAGACTGCGCGTCGCCGAACATGAACGTCGCTATCCGCGTCGAATCGGTCCAGAGCGCCAGCACCAGAATGTCCAGCATCAACCGGACGTGTTCCAAATGCGTCGCGGGCGTCCCCGCCACCGGCCGGTCCAGCGGAAACTTACCCTCGTTGATCCAGCGCTTCTGCGGCTTCATTGACGCTTCCAGCCGCCGCTCCACGCTCCGCACGGATTCGAAATACTCATCCAACCGCGCCTGGTCGTTCTTGCTCCCCTTGGCCCGCAACGAACGCGCCTGTTCCAACACAACATCCAACACACTCGTATCGTCCCGCTGCAGCGAATCCAGCATCTCCGGCGACTGTGGATTCAATCCCGAAACCACCGGCGTCCGCTTATTGCGGAACAATCGGTCAAACGCCAACTGCGGAACAATCTCTTTCGGCACCGGCGTCTTGGGATCCGCCCACGACAAAAACGAACCCAGCGCCCGCGGAAATCCGCCGCCAGCCGTGTCGATACCCGTGCGCGGCGCGTCGATCCCGATCTCAAATGAAGGCAGCGGCGTAAGATGCCCGATTCGCTGCGCCAACACTTGGTCCACCGTCGTCCCGCCCGAATCCAAATCCCCGCCCGTAGTGCGTTCCACAAATCCGCCGGAGAGCCAGGCCGGCACTTTTGGCCAATGCCCATTCCGCCCAACCGTATTCTTGTTCCAAAGGTTTTCGAGCAGCATGAACTCGCTCTGCAACCCGTCCAACGGTTTCAAATGCGGCGTCAGCGTGTACTCTTCCCCGTCGCCCGCCGGCGTCCAGGAATCCGGCCAAACGCCGTTCGGCATAAACAGGCAAGCCATTCGCAACGGCGGCGCGGTAAGTCTCTCCACGCCAGTCGCGCCAAACACCCCCGACTCCATCCATGGCGCCGCCAGCGCCACGCCCATGCCCCGCAAAATATTCCGTCGTGTTAGCATTTTTGACCTCGAAATCTATTTCGTACCCAGCAGCCGTCGTGGCGCCCGTTTCACCGGCGCATGGCTCTCGCTCACCGCCGCATCGGCCTGCGTATTCCGGAACGGCGTACTCATTACAATATCGCGAATCAACGTCCGCGATTGGTACCCGTTCTTTTCCATCGAATCCATCAGCTTCTGCACCGTGCACTGATCCCCGTCCTGCAACCCGCGTCCCAGCGCATAGCCCAACAACTTCGTGGTGATCTGCCGCGCGAACTCTTCCTTCCGGTTCATCAACACCGCCCGCAGCTCCACCGGCCCATTGAACTTTTCCCCGCTCGGCAGCGAGCCTGAAGCATCCACCGGCGTGCCATCGGTCTCGGTATCCCGCCACCGCCCCATCCAATCGAAATTCTCCAGTCCCAACCCAATCGGGTCCATCAGGTTATGGCACGCCGCGCACGAAACGTTCTCCCGGTGCTTCGCCAGCATGGCCCGTACCGTCATCGTCTTCGCCTCGCCCTTGGCCGCTTCGAGCGGCGGCACATCCGCCGGTGGCGGCGGCACCGGCGTCCCCAACAGCGTCTCCAAAACCCACGCTCCCCGAAGCACCGGACTGGCCTGCTTGTAGTGCGACGTCATCGCCAGCACCGATGCAAATCCCAACACACCCGCCCGCCGGTCATCCGGCCACTGAACTAAATGGAACCCCGGCCCCGGCGGCAGCTTCACTTTGCCCTCGAGCTCGTAATACTTGACCAGCCGCTCCGTCAAAAACGTATAGTTCGCCGTCAGCAAATCCAGCAGACTCTTGTTCGAAGTCAAAATGTGGTGAAACAAAAGCTCCGGCTGCTCCCGCAAATCCGCCGCCCCCTCCGGCGTATAGAAGTGCTGCAACTCCGTCAACAACGGCACCGCCCGCCCCCCAATCTCCTGCGTTCCCAGCCACTGGCCCATAAAGCCATTCGCCAGTACCCGCGACCGCGGATCGTCGATCATCCGCTCCACCTGCGCCGCCAGCACCGCTTGATCCTGGAGCCTCCCTTCGCCGGCCAACCGCAGCAACTCTTCATCCGGCATCGTCGACCAAAGGAAATACGAGAGCCGCGACGCCATCTCATATTGACCAACAGGCCGAATCCCCGGCCGCGGATCGTTCGTTTCCGCCTTGAATAAAAACCGTGGCGAAACCAGCACCGCCTTCAACGCCAGCTTCACGTTCTCCACAAACGGCTCTCCGCGCCGCGCCCCGCGATCGTAAAGCCCCAACAAACGGTCCACTTCCGACGCGTCCACCGGCCCCCGGTAAGCGCGCGGCAACAACCGCGCAAACAACCGCCGTGCCGCCATTCGCCCGTCCACCGGCGATTCGCCCGCCTCCATCCCAAACAACCGGTAATGCAGCGCCCGCTTCTCCGAAGTAACCGGCGTCGGCCGCTGATCCACCGTCAAACTATAAAACTCAATCCGCTCCGTCCCATTCACGACGGTAACCGTGTGCGCGCCGCGGCTCAAAGTAGCCGTCGCCGCCCGCGCCGTCGCCCCGCCCCCCGAATCCCGCCCATAGGAAACAGAACCCACTTCCACCCCGTCCACTTTCACCTTCATCGAAAACGGCGTCACCTTCGGCCGCTCCACCGAAACCCGCAAGTTGTAAGGTCCCTCCGCAAAAACGGAGATCAATGTCGACAACTCGTCCCCCGGATTCAAAAACCGGCTCGGCTTAATACCGGCGGGCGGTGCCGTCACCGGCGTCATCTCATGCGAGAGCACCACCCGGTTAAACGGCGGCGTAACCACGATCCGATCCAAAACCGTCGTAGCCGCTTCCATATACCGCTCCAACATCATCGGCGGTACAAACAACGTTTCCCCATTCGTATCGAACCCCGCCCCCCCGGCCTCATCGGCGGGAAACAAGTCCGGAGCCACGACATCCAGTCCAAACAAATCCCGAATCGTGTTCTTCCACTCCCGCCGGTTCAACCGCCGGGAAGCCACGAACCCCGCATACTCGCCCGTAACGCACCCGGTAATCCGCAGCCGCGTATCGATCCAATTCGCAACCAACAGCCGATCCGCCTCCGAAATCTTCGCCGCTCCCGGCGGCATGGTCCGGTTTCGAAGCTGCATCGAAACGTCCCGCCAAAGCCCCCGCCGCGTCTCGATGTCCGTCGCCGCTTCCGACTTCAAAAAATCGATCCGATTCCGAACATTCGCCGGGTTATGGCACCCCGCGCAATTCTCGATAAGCACCGGCCGTATCTTCAAGGAAAACTCATCCGCCGCCGCCCAAGCCGCGCCCACTGCCAATAATAGAAAAACCTTCACACTCCAACTCTATAGCGAGCCGCGTCCCGCCGCAATCTATAATAGAAAGTGCGGAATTAGGCACATCCCATGATTGAAGTCAAGACGGTGCTCCGGGAACCCTATCTCGCCTTCAAGCCGATTCCGTTGAAAATTAAAATCGTCTTCGCCCTCCGCGAGATTCCCGGGAATTCCGTGCCTGATTTCCTTGTCGGAGTGACTGCGGCCACCGCTATGTCGCTCGGCCTCCCGTTGGTAACGCGCAACCGCATTCGATCCTACGCCGTTGCCCGAAACATCGCTATTAGAGGCTTTGTGTGGTCCCAACCGCTCCGTGAACTGCATTCCGCAGTGATGGTTGTAGGAGATATCGGTGGCTTCCCATTTTAACCCGAGATAGGATTGAGGTATGTCCGCCAACGCAATCGAAGAAGCGGTGATCGCCAACCTGCGCCAGTTGCCTCTTGACAAACAGCAAGAGGTTCTCGATTTCGCGAGTTTCCTGAAATCCAAGGAACCCCGTCCATTGGAGATCCTGGAAGGCCTTTGGGTTGGCCAAGGCGTTGATATATCGGAAGAGGATATCGCCGAACTTCGGCGGGAGATGTGGGCGAAGTTCCCGCGCGACCCTGAATGACCAGTTTGGTTCTGACGAGTTTGGTTGAGACGAGTTTGGTTCTCGATACCCACACCGCAATCTGGTATCTTGTGCTCGACGCTAGATTGTCGACGGAAGCACTCCGGACCATTCGCGCCGCGGCTACAGCCGGGAAGCGATGCTTTGTCCCGTCGATTTGCCTGGTGGAGGCAACCTATCTGGTGGAAAAGAATCGCATCGCCGAAGCCACGTTCGGCTTGCTGCGAGAAGCGCTGACCCGGGGACAGAGCAACCTCGTCCTCGCTCCTCTCGACCTCGCGGTAACCCGCGCCCTGCGAAACGTGCCCCGCGACGAAGTTCCCGATCTGCCGGACCGCGTAATCGCTGCGACGGCCGTCGCCTTGGGCTTGCCCTTGATCACTCGCGACGGCAAGATTCGTGCTTCGGGTATCCGGACGGTCTGGTAGGTGAAGTAAAGCGGCACCACACTCCGGAGTCGATCCTGCGCCTTTACGGCAATCGTCGCCTTCGTCGCCGGTATCCAATCCGAAGCGCTCCGCGGACTGCATGCCGAGGCGAGCGTTGTAAGCCGTATTGGAAAACTCTCGAAGAGAGACGGCGTTCACCGCCTGATGCCACGGGCGAATCACCGCCCTCGGCGGGTTGGTGGAGTCCGGCGAACTCCGACTGAGACGGTGAAGGCCTTCCACCTTCGACGTATCCCAAAGCCCGGCTTTGTTGACCGTCAATTTGCCGAGCCGGATACCCTTGACGGAAAGCTCCTTCGTCTGACCATGCTTGATCGTGTCCCGGATGCGTTGCACGTCCTCGGTGATCTGGCGGGCCGGCATTTCCAGGAATCCGGCGCCGACGAGCCCGGTGCTGGATCGTAAATTCGCCATGGCTTGGACCGCCGCCGGCTTACCCGGCTCATCGACACTTCCCCGTGTGAGCGGCGTGTCATTGGGGTCGAAGGTAACCGCGTTAAGCGGTCTTTGCGGTCGCGGTACTAGTCGACATCGACGAGTCATGAGATGGCATCCCGTCCAAACGCGCGATAAAATGATGCTATGGCAGCCAACGCAATTGAAGAAGCGGTAGTCGCCAAACTGCGCGAACTACCGGAGGACAAACAGCAAGAAGTGCTCGACTTCGTAAGCGGGTTGGCGCCCGAGCCCAAACGCCCGCGCAAAAGCCTGCGAGGGCTATGGGCTGGCCAAGGCATCAGCATTTCTGAAGAAGACATCGCCGAAGCTCGTAAGGAAATGTGGGGCAACTTCCCGCGCGAGCATTTCTTCGAGTGACCAGCGTCGTTGGCGATACCCACGCATTGATATGGTACTTGCTGGATGATCCGCTTCTGTCCGTCGCCGCCGGTGATGCTTTCGACCAAGCCACCGCCATGGGCCGGCGTATCTATATGCCTTCGATCTGCGTTGTTGAAGCAATTTATCTGGCGGAAAAACGGCGCATCCCCGAACACGCACTGCTGGCGTTTGACAATGTTGTTTCGGACCCGGATTCTCCAATTCGTCTGATCGAATTGACATTCGAAATCGCAAGAGCCCTTCGCGAGGTCAGCAGAAAATCCGTACCTGACATGCCCGACCGGATAATTGCCGCAACAGCGTTGGCCCTCGGCTTGCCGTTGATTACACGTGACGCCAAAATTCGCGCGTCGAACATCCATACGATCTGGTAGCGGAAGCGAAGTCGCCGCGAACTTCGCACCCGATCCTGCGCTGCTGCCCAAATAGTCGCCAGATGGGTTTGTATCCCAAGCCAACCACTCCGTGGGCTCCAACCCATGGTGATAGGTGTTCAAGATATAGGTGGATTCCCGTTCCGACCCGCGATAGCATTGAGGTATATCCGCCAAGTCAATTGAAGAAGCGGTGATCGCCAACTTGCGCGAATTGCCGCTGGACAAACAGCAAGAGGTTCTCGATTTCGCGAGTTTCCTGAAATCCAAGGAAGCCCGTCCACTGGAGAGCCTGGAAGGCCTTTGGGCCGGGCAAGGCGTTGATACATCGGAAGAGGACATCGCCGATCCGGACCTGCGGTACCGTGTTCAGCTTCAGCTCAACCGTGGCGAATCGCGGCATGAGCTGGTCGGCCGCTGTCTGTTCTTCGCGAATCGCGACGAGTTTCGCACCGGTGATGCCGAGGAGATCATGAACAAGGCGAGTTGCCTGAGTCTGATTTCCAATGCCGTACTGGTCTGGAACACCATGCGCATCACCGACATAGTCGATCAACTGCGAAACGCCGGACACGAAATTGCCGATCAAGATCTCGCGCGGGTGTCCCCACTGATGCACCCGCATGTGATTCCAAACGGAACCTACCGCTTTTTCGATGAGACTGAGCCGAGGAAACCAGTTCTGGCGGCTGCAAGTTAGGTCACCGGATGCAGCTCTACGCAGGCGGATCATCGACAGATCGGATATCGAGGCGAGCCTCAAAACCGTGCTTGGCAGGCGATAACGGACGGGTATTGGCCGCCATAATCGATGGTTGACATTGCATACAACACGCTAGAGTAAAAATTCGCGCGGATGCTGCCGGAGCCCCAAAGTGACAAGCTACTGGAGCTTGACGTTGTCAAACTGGTGATATGGAGATACGTGCGTCCACACTACCGACACCAGGTTGTCAAATCCGCTGAACTGGTAGGTAGCGAAATTGAACGTCAACGGAGCCGTGAAGGTCCTAGAAACGGTCGTCCCGCCTGCTTTCGTCCCCACGAATGTGACTTGTGCGCCTCCGCCATATCCGCTACTTCGCCCGAAGGGCGCCAAGTCAATGGATACAAGGCTAAAAGTGCCGCCGCCCACTTTTGTTAGGGTGTTCGTGCCGCCGGCAAAACAATTGGAGAGGCCAGTTGATCCCATGAATAGATCGGTGTTCCCGGTCTGAATCAGGCAGAATCCGCCCTCAGCCGGTGGTGGTAACCCAACCGCTTTGGGCGTAATCGTGAACCCGGCTTCGGTATACGGTACAAAGCTGAAAGTGTAGCCTGTGCCGGGAGTCGCCAAGGATTCGAAATTCATGACAGTTGTCGGCGCACCCAGTTGGATCGGCCCCACGTTCGTAACTCCGCCTGGAACTGGAGCAACAGGTGCGGCTCTGCCAGTTTGCATTGTCCCTCCGCCCGGCGAGAAAACTGCCGAAGCCCCAATGTTGCCCAACACCGTCGGAACCCCTGCGATGGTAAACGCCCCGGATGCCCCTGAACTTGTTTGATACACCGGGACAGCCGGAACAAGCGCGCTCGGCGGAATGGCCTGCATCTCGCTGCCCGGCGGCGTGTAACGGAGCACCACTTCCGGGCTGCCATTGTCAAAGACCTGCAATTCAATGGGCGTATCGCCGTTTGACAGGACGATCGTTCCGGTAGCGGTTTGAGATGCGCCGGTGCTGTTCGGCAAGTTGATGATGGGGGTGCCGTTGATAATCAATCGCCCGCCCGCGTTCACACGCAACGAGAACGCGTAGCTTCCGGGCACGGATACTCGAAGATTGCCCGCGAAACGCACAGCGCGGCTTGGTGTCAAACCGAATCCGAACGGATTTGATCCAAACAGAGTTCCCGGATTTGGCATGTTTGGGGTCGATACAACTTTCGTCGTGGTCGGCGTCAGGCCGGTCAGGTTCGGCATAGTAGTTAGCGCGTTACTGAAATTGAACACCGCCGCCGACAACCCGCTCAGATCCGCCCAAACCTGAGCCCCCACTGCGGGCGCGCTCGCACTATCGACAACTACTCCCTGCACGTTGGTCATGGGGTCGACGGCTACCTGAACAACCTCGTTTGCGGAAAGCGCCGTTTTTCCTATGTTGTCTTCAGCCGACGCTCTAAACGTGAGGCTCGTCACTCCAACCGGCACCGTAAAAAGAAGCTCATAGGGAGCTTTAAAATCTGAGTCGATGGTCTGACCGTTGACCGCCAGATCCACGCGCTTAATGGGAACGCTACCCGAGGCCTGAACCACGACCGGAATCGTGGCTCCCTCGCGCAATAGAGTTCCGGCCACTGGCGATGCGATTTGAACCGTAGGTGGCGGAGATGGAACGACGTTGAGAGTCACGATTGTCGAAAGCGCGGTGTTATTGCCGAAGTCGGTGGCCCTCGCACTGAGCGTCAGCGATGTTCCGCCAACCGGCGCGGTAGTCGAGAACTGATACGGAGACGTGGTCCTGGTTTCAATCAGTTGACCGTTCAGCAAAAGGTCCACACTGGCTATACCAACGTCGTCAGTGGCATTGACCGTCACGTTGATCGTCGCCCCTTCGGTAACCGTTCCACCTGGAAGCGGAGAGACGATGCTGACGGTTGGGGATACCCCGTTGTTGTCCTGGATCGACTGATACTGTCCGATGTACAGCCGCGTTGTCCCATTGACGCCATTCTCCGTGAAGTTGGCCACGGTGCCGCGTTCCGCCGTGAAATAGACATACGTCGGGTCCAATGCGATGCCGGTCGCGTTATCGTCGAGGATACCGCTGAAGTCTATGGTGAAGCGCGGTTGCGGTGACCCTGGATTCGTAACGTCGATCAGTGGCACACCATTCACGAAGAACACGTCGGCACCCGCCGCCAACGTACCGAAAACTGCGACGTCAGTGAGGTAGCCACCCGTTGCCGGCGGCGTGGTCGCTCGCAGCACGGGCACACTGGGATCACTCAAGTCCACCGACTTGAAACTGCCGGTAAAATCGGCGGCAAAAGCGAAGTTACCGGAGATTGCGACGTCACGCGCGTCAACCGTAGGAATAGTTCCGAGCAGTATCGGCGCAGCCGGATTTGCCACACTGACCGCTGAAAGACCATTGCCCCCGCGAGCCACAACCGCAATTTGACGCACCGTATCGACATCCACGCCCTTCGACGTGCCCCCCAAGCTGAGCGACCCAAGCCGAACGGGGGCGGCCGGGAAGGTAACGTCGACGATCGCCAGACCGTTGCCGCCATTGGCCACGTACGCGCGATTCCCTGTCACCACTAGATCCCAGGCTTCACCCCCGGTGTTAAGCGATCCGGCCACAACCGGAGCCAAGGGATTCGCGAGGCTCACGATCTGCAACCCTGCGGTTCCCGACGCCACATAGGCAAAACCGCCGGCTACAAAGACGCCGTTCGCATTCCCTGGAAGGCTGCGTGACGCCACAATAACCGGTTTCAGGGGATCGACTGCGTCCACCACCTGCAATCCCGCCGAACCAGCGGCGACATACGCATACCGGCCGTTGACTGCCACGTTGTTTGCAAATCCAGGAATGGCGACAGACGACAACGCCTTCGGAGTAAATGTCTGGACCGAGCCGGGAACGTCGAAGCTGAGAGTATTATTGGTGACCGTGATCGTGCAATTTCCAACACTCCCTGCAAATACCTGCCCCCTCTTCCCTCCAAAGCTGCAAACCTCCGGTTTGCTCGACGTATAACTCGTCCGCGCGTCATCCGTCAGATCCAGCGCCGTCGTTCCATCAATCAAGTTGACCTTCCATTTCAACTGGATAGACACATTCTGGTTTTACGCTGCTAGTCACCATGGTGAAACTCTGCGGAGTCAAAACAGAAGTCGCCGTCGCCAGCTTCAAGTCATAGCTGTTGCGGTTCAGCGGATTGGTCTTCGTAGTAATCTCTACCCCATCCGGAATCAGGTCGCTGTCGGTGTCCGTCAAGAGCGGATTCGTCCCCCGCGCCACCTCATCCCCATCCTTCAACCCATCCCCATCCGTATCTGCAATACGAATATTCGTCCCCCGCCCCAGTTCCTGCCCATTCGTCAAATCATCCCGGTCAAAATCCTCTTGTGCGTCAATCGCATTATTCGGGTTGAGACCGTTGGCAATCTCCACATCATCCGGAATCCCATCCCCATCCGTATCCGTCGCCGAAAAGACCACCCGCGCCGTAATCATCCCCGTCGCCCCGTCATTGTTCGCCTGAATAATCGCCGTCCCGCTACTCGCAGCCGTCAGAAGCCCTCCCGCGCTCACGGAAGCGATAGCCGCATTACTGGTCGTATAATTCGTCCCCGTACTCGCCGCCGTGACGTTCTTCAAAGAATTGTCCGGATACGTCGCGGTAACGGTAAGCTGGGTCGTCTGCCCCAGCGTCGTCAGTATCGGCGTCGCGGGCGCCAGCGTCAGCGCCACCGGAATCGCCGAAGCCGATCCAATCACAATCTCCGGCAAGTTAACCGCCGTATTCGCGGCCAGAGTAAAGAACGCCGATTCACCCGACGTCGTCACCCCAGACTATATGCATGTCGCCCGCGCCTTCACCTGCCCGAATCCAGCCGGAATATTCGGTAGCACCCACGATCCGTCCGCATTCCCCGGCACACATCGGTTCAACACGCAAATCGTGCAGTTCTGATTCAACTGCGCATAGGCACACAAGGAGAGCGTCGCCATAAGGGGCACGAATCCCGTGGCTCTACCCAGTAACCGCATCCTTATTTGTTCGCCATCAACTCCGCATTCACTAGTTCGGTCAAGGCCGCCGAACTCGGCACACCGTCAATCCGCTTGCCATTCACGTAAACCACCGGACTCCCCCGCACCCCCCGCGCCAACCCATTGGCCACATCCGCCTCCACGCGCGGCGTATACTTGCGCGCCTGCACCGTCGCCGCGAATTCTGTTTCGTTCAACCCCAGCAATCCGGCAAACGCAAACAGCTCCTGCTCCCGCAACGTATCCTGGTGGTCCAGGATGTACCCCGCCATTTCCCAGAACCGGCCATGTCGCGCGGCAGTCATAGCAGCCTCATGCGCCAGCGGCGCTTGCGGATGGAAGGCCAGCGGAAAATTACGAAACTGTAGCCGAATCACACCGGGGTTCCGAAGCATCGCCTGCTCAATCACTGCCAGCGCCGGCCGGCTCACCTGGCTCTGCAAATCGGCATAGAACTCAATCGTCACCCGCGCGTCAGCGGGCCCCTTGCTCATCGAGCCGTCCGTAATTTCCGCCAGCGCCACCGCCCGCCCCTGCTCCCCGCGGACCAGTTGCTGCAACTGTTCCAGCGTCTTCGCCCCGGAATACGATTTCCCATTCACAAACAAAGTGGGAGTCCCGCCAACATTGCGCTTCGCGCCTTCCGCCTTGTCCGCTTCCAGCGCCTTCTTAACGGCCTCGCTATCCAGATCCTTGGTAAATCGCGGGATATCGAGTTTCAGCTTGGCCGCATGTGCCAGCAGGTGCGCGCGTTTCAAAGCCGCCTGATTAGCGAACAGCGCGTCGTGCATCTCCCAGAACTTGCCCTGCATGCCCGCCGCCAGCGCGGCCTGGGGCGCCAGGGGCGCATCGGAGTGAAAACTTAGTGGAAAATGTTTGAACGACACCGCCAGCCGCACGCCATCCACGCCCTTCGCCTGCAACTGGTGAATCGGCTGCGCCAACCCGGCGCAGTAAGGACACTGGAAGTCGGAAAAGACATCCACCCGCACCTCTGCCGCGGCAGCCGGCGCCGTCTCGGCGGCGGTCAGGGAAGCGGCCGCGAAACCGCCGAGCAGCAATAAAGCGGGCAGGCACCGGTGCAGTCCACCAATCAACGAGGAACTTGCAATCGCACCGGTCTCCATTGCCAGCGGTTCATGAAGATCTCGGTGTGTCATCGTTGACTCCGTGTCGTGGTTGGCGGCCATTCGCGTGCCTTGAAGTTTTCATCCACAATGCGGTCCTTTGTGCCGGGCGGCAGGACCTGTAGCGTTTTCAGGAATTCGATCAGCGAATCCTTGTCGTAGCCGATCAGCGCCTCGAACGCCTTTCGCGATTCCAGCGCCTCTCCGGCATGCGCCAGAATAGAACGGCGCATCGTCGTAAACAGACCATGGTGAAAGAACGGCGGTTCATTCGCCGCCCCCCAGAGCCGTTTCGTCAGGAAACGCCGATTACCCTCCCGGAACTTGGGCGACCATGGCGACTGGTTCATATCCAATGGCTCGCCCGCCTCGTCCGGACCGCTGATGTCATGAAGCTTGAAGTCCGTATATGCGTCCACCCACACGGTGCCGCTCGCATCTGGCTTCATCCGCGGCGGCGGAAGTTCATCGCTTGTAAGGTCCACTTTCACGTCCGCCGCTTCACCCATCCGCAGATTACCGGGCGGGTTAAAGGGATTGGGCTCGGAATAAATCCATCCTCGCTTGTCGAGCGCGAGTTTCGGAACATGGCACGTCGCGCAGCCGATACGTTCAAAGACCCTTTCGCCGTTCAACACCGCCAACTCAATCACCGGATGGCGCGGGATCACACGGCCGGGGACTTGCAACGACGCTTGCCATATAGAGACCGCCGTAATATCGCCGCGAGTCAACTCGTTCTTGTACCCATCTCCGTCGGGATCTGTCTCCAGACCGAAACGTTCGGTGGACTGCATCCCGTGGTGATGGTTAAAGGCGGTATTCGTGAACTCCCGGATGGAAACGACGTTTCCGGCCTGGTGCCACGGACGAATCGCCAGGCTGGGCGGGTGGGTGGAGTCCGTGGAAATCAGGCTGAGCCGCGGCAGACCCTCTACTTGGGAGGTGTCCCAGAGGCCGGCTTTTGTCAAAGTGAGCTTGCCGAACCGAATGCCTTTCGCTTTAAGCTCCGTGGTCTGGCCAAGCTTGGTACCGTCCCGAATGGTTTGGAGCTCTTCCGTTATTTGGCGGGCTAGCATCTCAAGGTAACCGGCGCCGAACATTCCTGTACTCGCCCGCAAATTGCCAACCGTTTGCACGGAGGCCACTGTTCCACCCTCATCGGCGCTGCCGCGCGTTGGAAGTTTGTCGGCTGGGTCAAACGTAACGAAGTCAAAGCGTTGACCAAGGACGAAAACGTTCGTCACGAAGTCGCCTCCTCCTCCGGCTATGCCATACGGAGAATTGTGGCATCCGGCACAGGAGTTGGCATCGGGAGCGGAAATGCGGTTAAAGGCGCGGAGACCGGCAACGGGCCTGGAAGGGTCGGAGAGCGGTCGGCCCGTACCCTTGGTCAGCGGGCGGCCGCCGCCCTCCTGATCGGTCCAGTTGGCGTTGAAGAGGGCTTTGCCGTGGACGAGCAGATCGGGAACGGAAGCAGTCTCACCACTGCCCGTAAGGTGAGTCGGAACGGAGATCTCACGGCCAAGGGGCTGGGCGATTGCTTGCGCAGTGGTCAAGATCACCCACCAGATTTGTTGTCTTCTCATACTAGTCGGTTTGTATCCTTCAGCGCTAGAACGACCCATCATTTCCGCAGTGCTCGGTACCGCTTCGAGGCGCATTGGCCGGGTGATCATGAAAGTTACATTCTAGTCATTTCCTCGGAGTCGGGCAGAATAGTCAAATGTGAAATTTGTGGACGAGCCAATGATTCAGGGGTATGGAAATAAGTATTTCAGGAATACACCAACTTGGGTAATCTCGTTGGTATGGATTTCATTAACACTTGTATCAACTTCCGCACCGATGCTCGAGAAGAGAGTGTTGAGATTTTGGCTGGTTGTTGATACCAAGAGGTCTGAACTCGGCGTAATTGCGGCCAACTGAAAACAAGTTGCTGGGGCCAGCGGGCAAATTGAAGTCGCAACCAACGCTACCACGACTTCGGCCGCTACGGCTGGGTCGCTTTTAGAAACGATCGAGACATGTTTTATTGCAGGAGACCCAGGAAGTGATTCCCGATTTGCTATCAGAGTAAGATCGTAACTATCAGGATCTAGCGATTGGACGCCCGGAGACTCAAACTCTAACGTGCTCAACATTGCTGCCAGATACGTCAATGTTCCTAATGTCAAGAAAGCGTCCTTGGACACGTCGAGCATGAACGAACCTTGATGGGGAGTGCCAATAGTTATGACTTGGGCGACATTTGGCGCCTGGCCTTCTAACTGTATGACAGCTCGACTTGCGAGTCCGCCCATGCTATGGGCCACTAATATAATCTTCTTCGCCTTTGTTTTCGTAATTACTTTATCAATAGTTCGCGCGAGTGCCTTTCCTTCGAGAATGAAACTGCTTTGATTACCGAACGGCTCCTCCCAGAGTTTGTGAGGATTCGGCAGGGTGACAGTCTGGTTGCGCGTTGTAACCGGGTCCGTTTCGAAATCCATAGAGCAAAAGTCTAACTCACTTGTCGGATTCACGCAGCCCTGATCCTGAACGCCATTAGGAAGGGGAAGGCCGGCATCTAGCATGTGGAACTGACTGGTTAAGGCAGCCCTTATTGGAGCCCAAGCCGCCGCTCTTGAGTTAATTCCGTGAACGAAGATGATTGGGTAAGTGACCGTCACCTTGACCGTACTAACTACTGAAATGCCTTGGTAAGTATAAGTAACTGAGACAGCACTCTGCCCGGGAGCCTTTCCGAGAAATGAGACAGAACCACCCGTGTTTGCCTGTAGCTCGACTATGTTGGTGTTCGAAGAGTTCCAACTGTAGCCGCCGCCGTTAGGAGATCCGGTTGCGGTAAGGGTGCTGCTTGCATACTTGAATCCGGCGTGAAAGCATTGTTTTAGAGTCGAATGGACTTCAGCGCAGTGGTCCTGGCGAGGATACTCTCCGCGAGGTTTTCGATCTCCGGGGATGGCCGGAGCCTGAGCACTGGGCGATTT
>JBJXFL010000021.1:0-3339 GCA_046155405.1 Bryobacteraceae bacterium
CGCGCGGCGACCACTATGCCGGCACACGACATCACTTCAGCGGACGTTACTTTTGGGACAAACTCGACGTCCCCGCCATCATCAATAAACAAAACTTGCTCACTGCGAACAACAGTCGCTACTGGACGAGCCAGAGCGCGGTAGCGGCCTACACCTTCTCGGCGAGCCCAACGCTGCTGACCAACACGACTTTGAGTTATAGCCGTATCCTTCCCACCGGCACCGCTCCCGAATTTCCGGGCCATCGCGACTATGGCATTCGACTTTCGCCGCTTGCCAATCCCAACTACAGCGTGTTCTCGATGAGCATCACCAACTATTTCGGCCTCTCGTGGTTTGCCCTGTCCCGAATTCCGCGCAACCAATATGGGCTCCAGCACTCCTGGAGCTGGTTCAAGGGCCGGCACGAACTCGATTTTGGTTTCGATTTCTCCCGGGAACAGAGTCTGATCGACCAGGACTTCCAATCCGACGGAAACTACGCCTTCGCCGGCCGTTACTCTGGCGACAACATGGGTGATTTTCTGTATGGCAGACCGTCGGCATTCAACCAGATCACACCACTCTACGTGAATCTATGGAGGAGCCTGTATGGCTTGTTCCTCCAGGATAACTTCAAGATCAATCGGCGCGTGACAATCAATGCCGGTGTGCGATGGAATCCTTTTATCCCGTTCACCGACAACGGACTCCAAATCTCGCAATATGCGGAAGACGCCTATCGAAGCGGCGCCAGGTCCACCCGCTTTCCGACCCTGCCCAAAGGGCATTTCGTGGCCGGAGATCCGGGAGTGCCCACTTCCGGCGTTCCCGCGCGCTGGGCTCTGTTCGATCCGCGTCTCGGCCTGGCGGCGAACCTGACCGGGGATAACAAGACCAGTTTGCGGGCCGGTTTTGGTCGATTCCACGATCAGATGTCGGCTCTTACTTACAACCGCCAACTGACCTCGCCGCCAAACTCGGTTCGCGTGGACATTACCGCGCCGTTCAGCACGCAGGATCCCTATCGCGGATTCGCGAATCCGTTCCCGCATCCCCGGCCAATTCCGCCCACGCAGGTGTTCCCCCAACCCTACCTCTTCGTCGCGTTCGATCCTAAGTTCAGCTATCCGGATATCTATCAATGGAACGTGAGCCTGGAACGTTTGTTGCCTGGTGAAACGCTGGTCCGGGTGACTTATCAGGGCTCCGACAGCCGCCGCCTCTTTCACGCGGCCGAACTCAATCCGGCCATTTTCGGCCTCGGCGCGGACCGCACCAATACGGATCGCCGTCGCTCACGGCCGGAATTCACCCAGTTGACCTTTTCGGGCACGTACGGTCGGGCCAACTACCACGCGCTCGTCCTCAGCGCTGAGCGCCGTGTGGCGCAGAGCCTTACATTCCTGGTGGGTTTCGGATGGCAGAAGACGATGGATCTGCTGTCTAACACCGCCTTCGAAGGGAATGGCAACACGCATCCGTTCGACCGGATCGAGCGCGACTACGCGGTTTCCTCTTTCCATCGCGCCGCGCGGCTTACCAGCTCATTCAACTACCTGCTGCCGAAGCTCTCCAGAAATCGGTCAGTGGCGTACCTTCTGGGCGGCTGGCAATCCAATGGGATCCTGACGCTGCAGACCGGTGGCCCGCTCACCATTTCCACCGGCGTCGACAATTCTTTGACTGGCATCGGGCAGGATCGCGTTGACGTGTTGGGTAATGCAAAACTCGATTCAGGACGCCCGACGGCGGACCGCATCGCACGCTGGTTCGATCCCACCGCCTTCCGGGAGAACGCGCTCGGGACCTTCGGAACTCTGGGCCGCAACACGGAACGCGGGCCAGGCATCGCCACCGTGGACTTCTCGTTGTTCAAGAGTTTTCCGATGCCGTACGCCGAGAAGCACAAGGTCGAGCTGCGTGGCGAGGTCTTCAACTTGCTCAATCGGGTCAACCTCGGGAATCCGAATACTTCGCGATCTTCGGCGATCTTCGGCCGGATCACTTCCGCCGCGGACCCTCGCATACTGCAGATTGGGCTCCGCTATGCCTTTTGAAAAGCGCAGAGGCCGCTTTTCGCACATGACTCGACGAGCATTACTTTGGACCTCCGCCGGACTCGTCAGCGCCGCTGATGTACCCGGGTATGGCGATCATCAGGACCTCCGCTACTATCTCGACGGCGGACGAAAGCGCCCGGTGCGCACCCCCGCGGACTGGGCACGCCGGGTGGCGCATCTGCACGCACACATGGAACGTGTGATGGGCTCGCTGCCGGCGAAGACCACGGTGTCTATCGACCTCCAGGTCAAAGACGAAGTCCGTCTCGGCAACTACACCCGGCGACGCGTGACGTTCGTACCCGAGCCCGGCGATCGCGTTCCCGGTTTCCTACTCGTTCCTCATGAAACGCGGACGCGGCGACCGGCCATGATCTGTCTGCCAGGGAGCTCCAAGCCCGGTAAGGACATTCCGGCGGGTATCGTCACGGCGCGCCCCAATCAGCTCTGGGCGCACGAACTTGCCGAGCGCGGCTACGTGTGTCTGGTGCTTGACTACCCGCTCTTGCACACGCAAGAGTACGCTACCGATCCCTACCAACTCGGCTATGCGAGTTGCACGATGAAGGGCATCGTGAATCATCGCCGCGGCGTAGACGTTTTGCAGTCTCTGCCTTTCGTCGATCCTGCCCGCATCGGTGTGATCGGGCATTCGCTCGGTGGACACAACGCGCTGTTCCTGGCGACCTTTGACCCGCGGATTCGCCTGATCGTTTCCAGTTGCGGTTTCAACGTATTCGCCAAGCACGCCCGCGGCGACATCACGGCATGGGCGTCGCGCTATTACATGCCGCGGATCGCGACGGACTTTGCGAAAGATCCGGCTCGGCTCCCGTTTGACTTCACCGAAGTGCTGGCGTCACTGGCGCCGCGGCCGGTTTTTGTGAATGCTCCCCTGCAGGATGCGCCGGATTTTGAAGTCTCCGGCGTGCGCGATTGTTACGACGCCGCCCTCCCGATATACCGAGACATCTTCCATGCCGGGGATCGGCTTCACGTCGAGTATCCCGAAGCCGGACACGACTTTCCGCCGCAGACCCGGCAATCCTGCTACGCCTTTGTGGACCGGTTCCTCAAGGGGTGAGGCCTACGGACCCCTATCGAAGCGTCAACGCCGTCGAGTTAGAGGTGCCTACGCGGTTGGTCAGCGTCACTGCTACCGATTGCACGGTATCGGTTACGCTGGTGACGTTCTTGATATCGCCGGCAAGCGTGAGCGTGACGGACACGGTGAAAAGACTACCGAACGGAGCCGAGGCCGGACCCTGGTAGTAGCCGAGGAAAGAGGCTTCGACGG
>JBJXFL010000039.1:0-27284 GCA_046155405.1 Bryobacteraceae bacterium
CCGGGGTTTCCGCCGGCGATCAAAGAAACGAACGTCGGAATCGGAGAACGTATCATGGCTAACCCACTCGTGGAATGGAATGAATTGGCGCTGGAAGCGATTCGCGTCTCAAAGCCCGGCCCTCCCATGGTTGCGCGAAGTCTCGGAATCGTCTACACCTCGGTCTACGACGCCTGGGCCGCATACGATAACGCCGCGCAGCCGGTCCATAGTCCGGTCCCGCGGCGGCCCGCGGCGCAGCGGTCGGAATCCAACCGGCGTGCCGCCATTAGCATGGCGGCGTACCGCGCGCTCGCGGATCAATTCCCCGCACAGCAAGCCATCTTTGCCGCCAAGCTCATGGCGGCGGGGCTCAACCCAGCGGACGCGACAACCGACGTCGACACGCCCGCCGGTGTCGGCAACACGGCCGCGGCGGCCGTCCTTGAGTCCCGGCACGCTGACGGTTCCAACCAGCTCGGCGACCAAGCCGGCTCTTCCGGCGAACCGTATTCCGACTACACCGCCTACCAGCCCGTGAATTCGGCGATGAGCGCGCTTTTTCCCGCCGACGCGAGCTCCATTCCTTTTCCAGGGCGGTGGCAGCCCTTGTCGTTCCTGACAGCGGCGAGCCGCATGGTGACCCCCGGTTTTATAGCGCCGCACTGGGGCAACGTGAAACCGTTCGCCATGGCCGAGAGTGCCCAGTTCCGCCCGCCCGCCCCGCTGCCGCCCACGAGCCAGACGTTCCTGGACCAGGCCAGGCATATTGTCGAAGTGCAGGCCCACCTTACACCCGAGCAGAAAGTGATTGCCGAGTATTGGGCCGACGGCCCGGCCTCCGAGACGCCTCCGGGCCACTGGGCGATCTTCGCGTCGTTCATCGTTCAACGCGATAAGTTGGATATCGACCGGAGCGTGAAGCTGTTCTTTGCCCTTGCGAACGCCCTGTTCGACGCAGGCATCGCGACGTGGGACGCCAAGCGTTATTACGACTACGTTCGGCCCATCACCGCCATCCGGCACTTGTTCCGCGGGAAACGGATCCGCGCCTGGGGCGGACCTGGCCGCGGGACCGTGGAACTCAACGGCGAGGCGTGGCGGCCCTTCCAGGTGCCGACCTTCCCGACACCGCCTTTCGGCGAGTACACATCGGGGCACAGCGCCTTCAGCATGGCGGCGGCGGAGGTGCTGAGACGCTTTACCGGCAGCGACCGCTGCGGTTATTTCTACGCCCAAACCACGCCCCTGCGCGCCGATCCTTCCGAGCCTGTGGCGGATGCCGTGCTCCGCTGGGAGACGTTTACTCAAGCGGCGCGCGAAGCGGGCGAGTCCAGGCTATACGGCGGCATTCATTTTTACGAAGGCAACGTGAATGCCCTCGAACTGGGGCGCAAGGTGGGAGAGGCGGCGTTCGGGAAGGCCGAGCAACTGTGGACCGGCGTGTGATCGGCCGGCGATCCCATCGCCTCGGCTTTGGACAACGCCGCCACCCGGGACCCCGGCGAGGCTGTGCGAAGATACCACGAGGATTACCTACGGACTCCCAATCGGGAACTTTCTACTTTGGCCCGGCATGTAAAAACAAATCCGCGCCGCCCGGGCCAAAGTAGCGTTCAAGCAGCTTGCGCGGAGTCTCGCGGAGATTGACGGTGATAAGGCCATCGACTGTATTGGAAAACGCCGGGTCAACGTGGAACGCGGCCAGTTTCCCGCCCATTTTCAGATAGTGCTTCACGAGAATGGGGATGCCTTTGCCGGGGCCGTCGATATCGGCGACAAGGGCGTCGAGCTCATCCAGATCGTAGGCGACGACGGGCTTCTGAAACGACACGAATGGTACTCGGGGCTTGGCGAAAGCGGCAAGATCTTCGCGCCACGCGAACTTGCGCAGGCCGGCGACTAGACTCGCCCGGGCGAGCGGCGAATACGCGTTGCTGATGCTGACCGGCCCGTGGAGCGTGGCGTACTCGGGATTGGCCGAGACGTAAGCGCCAATGGCCTTCCACAGCAGTAAAAGCGATTCGAAATGGCGCTGATACGGCGCCGTAATGAATGATCGGCCCAGTTCAATAGCGGGGCCAAGACGGCGGTAAAATTCGCGGTCGAGCCGGAAGAGAGTGCTAAGGTAGCCGCCGGGTTCGGTGCTGAAGCGATATCCGCCGGCGACCGCTTGGGAACGCGGATCCCAGAGGACGAGCTGGTGATACGTGGTGTCGAACCGGTCGAGGTCGCATGGCTTGCCGGTGCCCTCCCCCACCGCGCGAAAAGTCAGTTCGCGCAGGCGGCCGATCTCGCGCAATACCGATGGCGCTTCGTGCATTTGCAGACGCCACACTTCCAGCGCCGTCCCTTTGGCCAGGCGGCGCCCGGCCGGCAGAGCGGCGAGCTCATTCGCCAGTAAGTCCGCGGCGACGGGGGCGGTTACCGGCCGCATTGGCTGGAGACGCAGCGCCGGGAAGAGCCGCGGGGGCCGCAGCGATTCGCAGCGCGTGCGCAGATAGGCCGTGGCGGCGGCGCCGCGGCGCTCCACCCAGTTGGCGGGCGCCGGGTGGCCAATCCGCACATGCACCGTAAAGTGCCGGCGCCGCATGAATTCGCGCGGAAGCATGGCGGTGCGGAGAGCCGGGTGGGCCATGCCGGCGATGTGAAACGCGGCGCTGTTGCCGCCCGCGATCCACATCGGCACCACCTTGGCGCCGGAACGGCGGGCCAAGCGGACCGAATTTTCATTCCACCGCCCTTCCGTGACGCCCAGCGTGGACCACTGCCAGTGGGCCACCACGCCAGCGGGAAAAACCACCAGCAAGCCGCCGTTATCGAGCCAGTTGAGACCATCGCGCAGGCTGCGCGCGTTGGTGCGGCGGGCGGCGGGCGTGTCGGCGAGATCGACTGGAAACACGAGATCGCGAACGCCGTCAACCTCTAATACCCGCCGATTCGCCAGATACCGGATGTCCTCGCGGCGGCGGAAGAGGAGATTCGAGGTAATCACGGCGTCCGCCAACCCGAAGCTGTGATTGGCCACAACGACCGTAGGGCCGGTGGCGGGAACATGCAGCAGTTCGGCGGCGGTGGTTTCAATGGTCAAACCGAGCCGCTGCTGCAGGCGGGCGCAGAATTCGCGGGAACCGGCGCCGGCGGCGAGTTCCCGAGTCAGGGCGCGGAGTTCGTCGACCGCAAGTAGCTTCTCGGCCCATTGAGCGAACATAGCGGTAGGCATCGCCAATTGTTAGCCGGAGCGCATGACATTGCGTTAAACGGACAATTACTGTCGATAGGTAACTTCGACAAGAAACAGGCCGCGTGGCGGCGCGGTGGGTCCGCATTCCGACCGCGCGCCCCCGGTTAACAGTTTTTGTAACTCCCCCGTCACCAGATTGCCTTTGCCGACTTCAATCAAAGTGCCCACCAGATTCCGGACCATATGTTTAAGAAAGCCGCTGCCGCTCACCCGATAGACCAGCCGCGGTCCTTCCCGTGCCAGCGAGGAAGAAAATATGGTGCGGACGCGGGAATAATCGGAGCCATGCCTTTCGTCGGCGGCGGCAAAGGCCGAAAAGTCATGCTTGCCCTCAAACACCGGCGCGGCGGCGATCATTTTCCGGTCATTCAAGGGATAAGGAAAATGGTGAACGTAGGGACGTTCAAATGGCGAGCAGATCTCGTCGCGAAAGATGCGGTATTCATACAGTTTCGAAATGGCGTCGAAACGGGCGTGAAACCCGGGAGCCGCTTCTTCCACGTTAGTCACGCGAATGGCGCCGGGCAGCAAATGGTTCATCGCGCGGCGCAGATTCACGCAGGGGATGGGGTTTGTCGTTGTGAACGCAGCCACCTGCGCGATGGCGTGCACGCCGGCATCCGTGCGGCCGCTGCCCTGCACCAGGATCGGAGTCTTGGAGAGCTCAAAAAAGACTCGCTGCAGTTCGCCTTGTATCGTCACCAGTCCGGGCTGGACCTGCCAGCCATGGAAGTGTGTACCGTCGTAGGAGACGGTGATGCGAATGCGGCGCTCCGGCAAACTAGCCGGCATTGCGCGAGCCGGGCTTGACGGCCACCGACCCTTGACGGCACAGCGGGCAAAGATCGCGAGCCCAAGTGGTCACCGACAGCGTGGAGAGGGCGGCGCGCGGGACGCCGATATCGGCTTGGCCGCCGGAGCGGTCGATGATGGACCCGGCGGCGAGAACGTTGACGCCATAGTCGCGCAACAGGTCGATCACCTCGCGCGAACTGCCTCCGGTCGTCACGACGTCTTCCACAACCACCGCCGTCTCTCCCGCGACTACTTCGAATCCGCGTCTTAACGTCATCTTGCCGGCCGGGTCGCGTTCGGTGAATTGAAAACGCGCGCCCAGGGAACGGGCGACTTCATGCCCGATAATCAAACCGCCCACCGCGGGCGAGGCGACGAGCGGGATGGCCTGTCCGTTGGTCATCTCGCGAAAACGAATGGCTAGCGCGCGGCCGAGGGCCTCGGCGTGTATGGGATATTGAAGCACTTTCGCGCATTGCAGGTACTCCGGGCTGTGAAGCCCGCTGGTAAGCCGGAAATGCCCGTGAAGGTACGCGCCGGTCTGTTCGAAGACGGATAATACGGGATCGGAAGAGGACATCCGAAGCCCAATATAGCAATTTGTCCGAGACCGGACGCGGCCTGGCCGGAGATTCCCGAAAGCGGACAAAGAAACATCGTGAACGCCTCTAAACCCTGCGATATCATAGAGAATAATCCTGGAACATCGGGCGTCAAGTCTGCGTCTGGCTCTGTAATCGGAAGGCACTCTAGTATGAACGCACAACAACTCACAAGTCTCCTCTGCTCGCTTCTAGTTCTGGCTTCGGCGATGCCGGCCCAGAGCCGTTCCGGCGTGTCGGGCTGGTGGAACAACATCACCGAGCCCTACTCCTGGAAGGATGTGGCGCCCATCCAGCTTGGCAACTCCACGCGATTGGATCAACTGCTGCGCGCCGGCAAGCTTTACCTGTCGCTGCAGGATACGATTTCCCTGGTGCTGGAAAACAATCTGGACATCGAAGTGCAAAGGTATGGGCCGCGAATTTCGGAAGCGGAGTTGCAGCGGGCAAACGCCGGCGGAACGGCCCGGGTGGGATCGGCCACCAACGTCTCCACCGCCAGCACCGGACAAGGCGCCGCCGGATCGCAACTTGGCGCGGCGGCCGCACAGACCGGTCAGGCACTCCCGGGACAGAATCTGGATCCGGTCTTTAACGGCACAATGAGTTGGGCGCATCAAACCATCCCACAGACGAACACCTTCGTTACCGGTACCAGTTCGCTGATCAATCAGCGAACGCTGGCCAACTATTCGGTTTCGCAAAGCTTTTTGTCGGGCACCACGGCGACGCTTGGATTCAACAACAATCTTCTAAGCCAAAACTCCGGCCGTAACGATTTCAACCCCTCTAAATCGATCAACGGGTCCATCAACGTGACGCAACGGCTGATGCAGGGCTTCGGTATGGCGGTGAATAATCGCAACATCCGCATCTCGAGGAATAATGTCAAGGTATCCGAACTGGTGTTTCAACAGCAGGTGATAACGACGGTGTCAAGCGTGATCTCGCTTTATTGGGATCTGGTCAGCGCTAACGAAGACGTGCGCGTGAAGCAGCAGGCGCTCGCGCTGAATCAGAAGCTCTACGATGACAATAAAAAGCAGGTGGAAATCGGGACGCTGGCGCCGATCGAAATAATCCGGGCGGAAGCCGAAGTCGCGCGCAGCCAGCAGGATTTGACGATTTCGGAAACAAACTTACTGCAACAGGAAACCGTACTGAAAAACGCTCTGAGCCGTACCGGCGTCGCCAGTCCGGGTCTGGCTGAGTCGCGAATCGTACCCACCGACAAAATCCGCATGCCGGACACGGAAGCCGTCGAGCCGATGCAGGACCTGGTGGACAAGGCTGTTTCCGGAAGGCCGGAATTGGAACAGTCGAGGATTAATATTGAAAGCGCCAAGGTTGGCTTGGCGGGTTCCCGCAATGCGCTGCTGCCGAGTGTCGACGCATTTGTAGACCTGCGAAACAGCGGATTATCGGGAATTTTGAACTCGCAACCAATCCCGCCAGTGCCCGGCGCGCCGGCTGGCGTGGCATCCCCGCCCCGCAACCCCGCCAACGTCGATGGATACTTTCTGGGCGGATATCGGACGGCTTTGGGCCAGGTATTCCGCCGCAACTTCCCGGATTACAGCGTTGGCGTCAGTTTGAACATCCCGCTACGCAACCGCGGCGCGCAAGCCGACATGATCCGGGACCAGCTCAGCCTGCGCCAGACCGAAATTCGGCTCCAGCAATCGCTAAACCAGGTTCGGGTGGAGGTGCAAAACGCGCTGATCAGTCTGCAGCAGGCGCGGGCGCGCTATCAGACTTCGGTTAAGAATCGCGTGCTTCAGGAACAGACGCTGGACGCCGAACAGAAGAAATACGCGCTGGGTGCGTCGACGATCTTTTTTGTCATTCAGGCGCAACGAGACTTGACGGCGGCGCAAGCCTCCGAGGTGGCGTCGCTGAGTACGTACGCCCGGGCACGGAACGAACTGGAACGGGCGACCGGCCAGACGCTTACGGCGAACAGTATTCAGATCGACGAGGCGATGAAGGGGTCGGTTTCCCGGCCGCCATCCGCGATTCCAGCCATTCAATAGCGGCCCTCGATCTTGCAAAAAGCGCAACGACGGGTCGCGGCCCCCATTTACGAACTCGTGCGCCTAACCCCAGCCGCGACCGAGCCCGTTTTACGCGATTCCCCATAGGCCCGCCTCGGATTATTCTGAGGCGGGCTTTACTTTTGCGTTCGTTCTGGAAAAGATTTCCTAATGTGAAACGGTTCGTAGTACCAAAGTGGTAATTCTTCCTCGATTGTGCGGCAAATGTAGGTGTTTTTGTGCAGGTTAGACGGCAATTGGGTTTGGCCCGCGAGTTGCTATCTAAATGTCGTGACGAAACCGGGACGGGCTCAAGAAACAAGGTTGCTCCTCCAGTAACAACCCTCAGCAGCACACTACCATCCCAAATTTTCCCCATGTATCCCACCTTTTCTACCCGCCCAACCGCTATCTTGAGCCTCCAGCCTGGAATTGTCGCCGGATTATGCAGTTCGATCCGGTTCGTTAGTTTTTGACCTCGTTTCGTTCCCTCTCTAAGCAGTAAACCTTACGGGCCGGCCATGCCGGCCCGATTCTTTTTTGAAGACAAATGTGACCGGAGTTTGCCAAGTGACGATAATTAGTCACTATATTCCCCTCAAGCAATCCGGCCCCACTGCCGATGAGAACCATATGGAGGCGTCGATGCAAAACAATCATGATCCCAACGACACCGCGGGTTTTTCTTTTCAGGTAGATCTTTTGAACCTCAACCTGCACTTGGCGGAAACGGAGAAGTCGCCTGAGCCGCAATCGACGGCGAACGAGATGGCCCTGGCCCAGATGAGGACCCTCGGCAGCCGCGCCTAAATGCTACGCCAGCAACTTCTTAGCGACATTCCCGTGGACGTCTGTTAACCGGAAATACCGTCCCGCGAATCGGAAGGTCAGCCGCGTGTGATCCACGCCCATCAGGTGCATAATCGTGGCCTGAAGATCATGAACGTGGACCGGGTCGGCCGTAATGTTGTAGCTGTAGTCGTCGGTCTCACCCAGCACCTGCCCGGGTTTCACCCCGCCGCCCGCCATCCACATGGTGAAACACCGCGGATGATGATCACGGCCGTAGTCGTCCTCCGTCAGACGCCCCTGGCAGTAGACCGTACGGCCAAACTCGCCGCCCCATAGTACTAGCGTCTCATCGAGCATGCCCCGCCGCTGGAGGTCGTTCACCAGCGCCGCCGCCGGCTGGTCGGTTTCCTGGCACCGCTTCGGCAGACCGTTTTGCAGTCCGCCATGGTGGTCCCAGTCGCGGTGATAGAGCTGGATAAAGCGCACGCCCCGTTCCGCTAAGCGCCTTGCCATCAAACAGTTATAGGCGAACGTTCCCGCCTTGCGCGCGTCCGGCCCGTAACTGTCGATCACAGCCGCCGATTCCTTCGACAAGTCCACCAGTTCCGGCACGGAAGACTGCATTTGGAACGCCATTTCGTACTGTGAAATACGCGTAGATATCTCCGGATCGCCGAGTTCCGCCGCCTTCGCTTGGTTCAGCTCTCCCAGGGTATCCAGGTAGGCCCGCCGGTCTTGGCGGGAAAAACCCTCCGGATCCCGCAAATACAGCACCGGATCGCCGACACTGCGGAACTTCACGCCCTGATACTGCGTCGGCAGAAATCCGCTCCCCCATAGCCGGTCATATAAAGGTTGCCCGCCCGTCCCCTGCCCGGGCGAAATCATGACCACGAATCCCGGCAGATTCCTGGCTTCGGTGCCCAAACCATAGACCATCCAGGAGCCGATGCCTGGCCGGCCGGCGATTTGCGAGCCGGTTTGGAGGAAGGTCACCGCCGGGTCGTGGTTAATCGCTTCCGTGAATATACTCTTAACGATGGCGATCTTGTCGACAATTGCCGCCGTGAAAGGCAGCAATTCGCTCACCCAAGCGCCGCTTTTGCCGTGTTGAGCGAACTTGAATCGCGAAGGAACCACGGGAAAGGTGGACTGCGTGGCCGACATGCCGGTCAGCCGCTGGCCCATGCGAATCGATTCGGGCAGTTCGGTCTTATAGAGATCCGCGAGGCGCGGTTTGTAGTCGAACAGCTCCAATTGCGAGGGGCCGCCGGACTGGAAGAGGTAAATGACCCGTTTTGCCTTCGGAGCGAAGTGCGGCAGGCCGGGCATGACGCCGGGGGCGGGCGTTTCGGCGTTCAGGAAGGCGCCGAGGGCCGCGGCGCCGAGCCCGGTGGCGGTCCGCCCGAAGAAGTGACGGCGCGTAAGCCGTTGCAGGTGTTCTTGAATCGGATTCATAGTTAATCCTTCGTCACAGCTTCGTCAAGATTCAGAATGAGACTGGCCACGGCGGACGCGGCCGCCAGTGCGGAGGGGTCAAGCGCCATGTCGCGCGGGGACTCGCCCTGCTTCAGGTATGCCTCGGCGGCTGGCTTATCGGCCTTAAATCGTGCCAAAAAGCGCTCATATGCGCGCATAATCGCAGCCATTTCGCCAGTCCGCGGCTGGCGCCCCAGCACCAGCTTCCATCCGTAGCCGATCCGCGCGGCTGGGTTCGTTCCGCCTTCGCGCAACATCCGCTCGCCGATCTTCCGGGCCGCTTCCAGGAACGCCACGTCGTTCATCAGGTTCAGCGCCTGGAGCGGCGTATTTGTTCGAGTCTCGCGGACGATGCAGCCTTCACGGGTGGGAGCGTCGAAATTCACCATCATCGGCGGGGCCACAGTGCGTTTCCAGTAGGTATACAGACTGCGGCGATAGAGGGCGTCGCCCGAATCTTCCTTGTAGCCACCGCCGCCCAATTCCTGCCAAAGCCCCGGCGGCTGATAGGGCTTCACCGAAGGGCCGCCGATTTTCGACACCAACAGCCCCGCCGCCGCCAGCGCCTGGTCCCGGACGAAGGGCGCCGCCAGCCGTACTCGCGGCCCGCGCGCGAGCAGCCGGTTCTCCGGATCGAGCTGCCAATTCTCCGGCGCGGCGGCGGAACTTTGCCGGTAAGTGGCGCTCATCACGATCAGCTTTTCGAGCGCCCGCTGGTCCCAGCCGCGGTCCATGAACTCGACCGCCAGCCAGTCGAGCAGATCGAGATGCATCGGCCACTCGCCCTGTGAGCCGAAATCTTCGACCGTCTTCACCAGTCCCTGCCCGAAGAACATCTGCCAGGTGCGGTTCACTTGCACACGCGCCGTGAGCGGATTCCCCCGATCCACCAGCCAATAGGCGAGGCCCAGCCGGTTGCGGGGCCACTCCGCTTTCATTGGCGGGAGCGCGGATGGGGTAGCCGCTTCGACGGCCTCGCCGTGGGCGTCATAGGCGCCCCGTTTCAGAATGTAGGCCTGCCGCTTCGGACCTTCTTCCATCACCATGACAGTGGGAATCGAGGCGTGGAATTTGTCGCGTTCCGTCTGGGCGTTATCGCGCGCCGTCATCGCCACTCGCGCGGCGACGTTCATGGCCGTTTCGACGAATGCCAGCCGCAACTTGGCCCGTTGCGCCGCGGACCTCCGCGCGTCTGGCAGCGCCGCGATCGCCGCCACGGTTTCCCGTACCGATGTCGATAGCGCTTCCTCCTCGCTCAGCGCACGGTCAAATACCCGCACGTCGTCAATCGCTCCCTGGAAGCGCAGACCGCCGCCACCGCCAATCAGGAACGGCACCTTGGGACCAAAGGGATAGGTCAACTCGTCGAAGGTCGTCTTAGTGGTCGCCGGCTTGCCGTCAATCCAAATGCGGACGCCCCTGCCCTTGCGATTGCCATCGTAAGTGAAGGCTATATGCTGCCACTCGCCCAAGCGCACTTTTTCCGCGGTTTCCAGACGCAGGGAAATGTCGGTGTACCGCCGGGTCGCCACGAAATGCACGTTGCCGTTCTTCAAATAGAGGCCGTAGCCCTCGCCCTCCCAGTAGTCCTCAATGCGCGAAAGAATAGCGCCCGTCTCGCTCTCCGGCTTGATCCAGACCGAAAAACTGTACGGCGTCATGTAGTTGAACTTGGCCGTGTCGCCCGCGTGGAAAGTGGTTTTTCCATCGAACTGTAGCGGCTTGTCTCCGTTAGCGAACACCAGCCCGCGGCTGACGGTCCAATCGGATCCGGCTTTGCGTGCCTTCTTTTCCCACTGGTCCTGTTCGCCCGCGATTTTCGGCAGCCACGCCTCCCACGCTTTAGTCGCAGTAGTCACCGCCCCGTCCAACTCGGCCAGCCGCGCCGACATCTCCGGCGTCGGCGCCTTGATCATCGGTTCATCGTTGCCGAAGTTATAGACCAGCCCGCGCTCCGGGACGTTGTTGAAGAACGCGAACATCGAATAGAAATCGCGCTGCCGCAGCGGGTCGTACTTATGGTCGTGGCAGCGCGTACAGCCCATGGTAAGGCCCAGCCAGACGGTGGAAGTCGTCTCCACTCGATCCGCGACATACTCCACGCGAAACTCTTCTTCCACGATTCCGCCCTCGGCGTTTGTGCGGTGGTTGCGATGGAATCCGGTGGCGACTTTTTGCGCCAACGTCGCGTTGGGCAGCAGATCCCCGGCGATCTGCTCGACGGTAAATTTATCGAAGGGCATATTGGCGCGATACGCGTCGATCACCCAATCGCGCCAGCGCCACATATCGCGAACGCCGTCGCTTTGATAGCCGTTGGTGTCGGCATAGCGCGCCGCGTCCAGCCACCGCAGAGCCATTCGTTCCGCGTGCGCGGGCGACGCGAGCAGCCGGTCAACGACCTTCTCGTACGCTTGCGGCGACGAATCGCCCAGAAACGTATCGACCTCGGCGGGCGCGGGCGGCAGCCCGGTCAGGTCCAGATAAACGCGCCGCAGCAGCGTCCCCGGACTCGCGGGCGCATTCGGCGTCAGCCCATCGCGCTCCAACCGCGCCCGTACAAAACCGTCGATCGACGAATGACTCGCCGGCCGCTTCGGCCCTATGAACGACCAATGCGCCTGCCACGGCGCGCCCTGTTCAATCCAGCGTTTCAACATCGCAATATCGCCCGCCGGCAGCGCCGCATGGCCCGCATGTTGAGGCGGCATTCGCAGCGCCTTATTCGTCGATGTCACCCGCTGATACACCAGACTCTTCGTCACATCCCCGGCTACAATCCCAAACCGCCCGCGCCCCAAATCCTTCTTCGCATCGGTCTCGCTGTCCAGACGAAGAGGCGAGGTCCGGTGCCCCGCGTCCGGGCCATGGCAGGCGAAGCACCGGTCCGACAAAATCGGCCGGATATCGCGGTTGAACTCGACTGGTTGCGCCAGCGATACGCCGGCTCCGAACGCCGCCAATAAAAACATATTCATGATGGCCAGCTACGATCAAATCAAACTCCGCGTCCGGACGCAATGTGACATGGGATCGATTCTGTGATATAAAATTTCACAGTGACCGCGAATCCCCTCTCCGGCGTCTACCCGATCGCCAACACGCCTTTTCATCCCGATGGCTCCGTCGACTTCGATAGTCAGGACCGGCTGATCGATTATTTGCTGGAACAGGGTGCCCACGGCCTCGGCCTCTTCGGCAACGCCAGCGAAGGCTACACGCTCTCCGCGCCGGAGCGTGTCGACCTTATGCGCCGCATCGCCAAACGGGTCAACGGCCGCGTTCCGCTGGTGGCATCGAGCGGCCACACCGGCACCGATGCCGCCGTTGAACTGAGCAAGGAAATGCAGGATCTGGGCGCCGATTGCCTGATGGTTCTCCCGCCCTATTTTCTGAAGACCGATGGCGACGGCCTGATGTACTATTTCAGCGCGATTTCGAAAGCGGTCACCATTCCCCTTATGGTGCAAGACGCGCCGCTGATGACTCAGGTGGCCATGCCCCCGGCGCTGCTCGCGCGCATGGGCCGCGAAATCGAAAACGTGAAATACGTGAAGGTGGAGGCCCCGCCGACGCCCACGAAATTTACCGCCGTCGCTAAACTGGCCGCCGGCCAGTTGACGCTTTTCGGCGGACTGAACTGTCAGTTCTTCATTGAAGAATGGCGGCGCGGCGCGCGCGGCCAGATGCCGGGGAGCGATCGAACGCGCGATCTGGTCGGCATCTGGAACCATTTGGAGCGCGGTGAATTGGACGCCGCCTGGACGCTGTTTACCCGCGTGCTGCCGCTGCTGCGGTTTGAGCTACAGCCGGGTCTGGGCGTCTCCGCGCAGAAGCATAACCTGGTGGCCGAAGGCGTCATCAGTTCCGCCCATGTGCGCCATCCAACGGCCGCGCTGGAACCGGAGAGCGTGGCCGAACTGGCCCATCTCCGCGGACTCGTCAACCGCGAGCAACCTGCAGTAGTTCTCAGCAATAGTTAGGATTATGTCCGTTAAAATCGTCTGATGCTTAGTAGCAATAATTCGTGTGACCGCTCCCTGACGGTCACGGCTCGGTAACGGGACGGAATTCGTTGTGTTGAATATCCAGTCCATGCGCATCCCGCACCTGCGCTGGTGGATAGCCGCATTACTCTTCCTGTCGACGGTGATCAACTACATCGACCGGCAGACGCTATCCGTCCTTTCCCCGGTGCTGACGCGCGAGCTGAATCTGTCGCCGATCGAGTATTCCAACATCCTCACCGCGTTCCTCGCCGCCTACACGGTGATGTACGTTGGCTCCGGGTTTCTGGTCGACCGGTGGGGCACGCGACTGTCGCTCAGCGTCTTCATGGTGTGGTGGTCCGTCGCCAACATGGCGCATGCGTTCGCGCAAGGCGTGTGGTCGCTTGGCGCGCTGCGCTTCCTGTTGGGAATGGGCGAATCCGGCAACTTCATGGCCGCGTTCAAAGCGGTGAGCGAATGGTATCCGGCCAAGGAGCGGGCGCTGGTCAACGGCCTTATCAATGGCGGCGCGGCCATCGGCGCCGTGATCGCTCCGCCGGTCATCACGTGGATCAACGCCAATTACGGTTGGCAGCCGGCCTTCGTCGTTACGGGTTCATTGGGCTTCGTTTGGCTCGCCCTCTGGCTGTTGATTTATTACCCGCCGGACCGGCATCCGCGCATCACCGAACAGGAGCGCGCCTACGTGCTGGCCGACCCGCCGGTGGCCGCCAGCGCCGCGAAAGTCCCGTGGCGGGATCTCCTACGATATCCACAAACCTGGGGCCTGCTGCTGGCGCGATTCTTCTCCGATCCCGTCTGGTGGTTCTATCTGTTCTGGCTGCCCAAATATCTGGTGGAACAGCGCGGTTTCACGATGGTTGAAATGGGCATGTTGGCGTGGATGCCCTATCTGGCGGCCGATGCCGGCGCGCTGATTGGCGGATGGATCAGCGGCCGGCTGGTCGCCCGCGGCATGGATCCGCTGCGGGCGCGCATGGCGTGCATGCTGCCTTTCGCTTTCGTGATGCCGTTGAGCCTGTTCGTCAACCATGCGCCGACGCGCACGCTCACGTTGATTCTGATCTGCCTCGTCACCTTCGCCCACATGGGCTGGAAAACCAACCAGGCAACGCTCACCAATGATGTCTTTCCAAAACCGCTCATCGGCACCGTCTCCGGCATTCTCGCGTTCGGCAACGGCCTTGGCGGCACTTTATTCACGTGGATGACCGGCTACGTGGTGCAATGGTTCGGTTACGAAGCCATCTTCATTTTGATGAGCGTGCTGCACCCACTCTCGTACTTCATCGTGCGCCGCTTGGTACGCCAGCCGCTGGCGGCTTAAAGGACTTCAGCTTTGCGATTTCCACGCGTTCATCAGCGACTCCTTGGCCCGGCCGATATGATTCCTCACGGCCGTGTGCATGCGTGGCAGATCGCCGGCGCGCAACGCGGCGATAAGTTCGTCGTGCTCGGCCTGCTCGGCGGCGAAGCGTTTGGCGATCTCCTGCGCCGGGCGCGGATCGTGATCGGTATTGCGCTCCGCCGCGTGAATACGCGCGATAGTCAGATGGGCGTTGAGACCCTTGTAAATCTCGGTCAGCCGGCGATTCCCCGCCGCTTCAATGAGCAGCAGATGCAGTTCGCTGTTGGCCTTTTCGTGCTTCCGCAGCGTCTCTTCATTGCTCACCGGCTTGCGCAGGACCTCCAACAACTCCTCCAGTTTTTGCAAATCGGCGGGCCGCACGCGCCCTATCGCTTTTTCCGCCGCCAGGCATTCGAGCGCTATACGCACGTCGAATGTCGCGTCGATATCTTCGAGCGACAAGGTCGCCACAAACGTTCCGCTGCGCGGCTTAATTTCAATCAGCCCCTCCGTCGCCAACTGCTGAATTGCGTGCCGTACGGGCGTCAGGCTAACGCCCAGACGCGCAGCGATCTCGTCGACCTGCAACCGCTCGCCGGGCTTAAAAAGCCGATTCAGAATGGCGTCGCGCAGGTTTTCATAAACCTCGTCGGTCGCGCGTTTACGGGTCAGGCGGCGTAGCTTCATGCGAATTTTCCATTGTATATGCGGATCACATCGTTAACTGCGATTCCCGTGCGGCTTCCGCGCGATTTGGCCAACGCCCAAGGCACGGCGGGCTCGCCCACGTCGCTTACCGGCGAGGGAAACTATCGCTGGTCCACGGCCTATCCAGTTCTCTATTCGGTGAACTTCGAGACGGCGCTGATCCGCGTCGAACTCGACGATGGAACCATCGGTTGGGGCGAGGCCCAGGCGCCGCTCGCTCCCGAAGTGGCCTGCGCGATTGTCGAGCACCTGCTTCGGCCCGCTGTCGTTGGCGTGGATTTCGAGGGCACGGCCGCCGGTATCGCCGCTTTGTGGGACCGCATGTATGCGACGATGCGCGTTCGCGGCCAGACAGGCGGGTTCATGCTCGACGCCATCAGCGGCGTTGATATTGCGCTTTGGGACTTGGCCGGTAAAATCGCCGGAAAGCCCGTCTGCGAACTCCTCGCTTCGTCCCCTAAACGCACGATTCCCGCCTACTTAAGCGGCACGTCCGGCGTGACACCGCGGGACCGCGCCGCCTTCGCCGCCCGATACTTTGATGAAGGTCTCCCGCTGGTGAAGCTCTACTACGAAACCCAGTGGAATGACCTGCTGGAGATTGCCGGCGCCCTGCCCGCCGGTATGCGTTTCGCCGTCGACGCGCTGTGGCATCTGCCGCCGGATAAAGCGATCGACATGGCGCGGGAACTCGACGCTCGCAACGCGCGCTGGCTCGAATGTCCGTTTTATCCGGAAGAAGTCGACGCGCACGCGGTCCTTGCCGCAGCCATAAAAACGCCCATCGCCATTGGCGAAAGCTACCGGACGCTGCACGAACTAGAGCCTTTTCTAAAGATCGCGAAAATTATCCAACCGGACCTCGGTCGCAGCGGCATCACCGGCTCACGGCGCATTGCGCAGGCTTTCGCAGGCGAGATCGTTCCGCATCTGAGCATCGCCATGGGACCGCAAATCGCCGCCGCCCTCCACTTCGCCGCGGCCACGGAGAACTGCAATCTCTGCGAGTACAATCCAAACGTGCTTGACACCGCCAATGCGTTTCTCGCCGAGCCATTGGTCCGCGACGGCGGGTTCTACCGGACCCCGGTTCTCCCCGGTTTGGGAATTGTATGGAACGAGCGGTTTCTAAGCCTTCCTTGGAAGAGCTAAAATAAGGGTATGGAGAAAGTCGTACGCATATTTCACTCTCTTGAAGAGGCCGACGCCGCGGACATCGAACAACACATGAGAATGACGCCCAACGAGCGAATGCAGATTCTTTTTCATCTCCAAGAGCGGATGTATCCGGATGCCACTGAGCAAACACTTGCGCGAGTTTGCCGAATTACTCAACTCGAACGGAGTTGAGTTTGTCATCGTTGGCGCATATGCTGTGGTTTGGCACGGCTTCCCGCGTTACACCGCAGACTTGGATCTACTCGTCCGGCCCACGGCCGCGAACGCCGCTATCATCGTCGAAGCGATACGGCAGTTTGGCTTCGGCAGCTTGGGTATTTCCCAAGACGACTTGGCCCATCCGAACAAAGTAGTTCAACTCGGGGTCGAACCATACCGGATTGACCTGATCACATCAATATCGGGCGTATCGTTCGACGAAGCTTGGGCCGGAAAGCTCGCCGGGGATTTGGACGGCGTACCCGTTTACTTCATTGGCTTAGATGATCTGATTCGAAACAAAGAATCCGCCGGCCGGCCGAAAGACCTGGGTGATGCAGGCGAATTACGTAGACGCAAACCAAAAAGGTAGCTCAGGTTGCCCCAGCGGAAGTTTCCTGCGTTCGACCAGAAATAATGCATAACCTAAATGAATTGAGCATGTTAGGAGTGTAAAGACGACCTTCCTATCCGCCCGGTGTGGCGGGGCAAGAGATTACATGAGTGTCTTTGCCGAGGAAGAGGGGGCGGCACAAACTCGCGATCAGCGAGTTATGCCAAGCCGTATACTGCGGCGTGTTCACCGATCTGGGCGTCATTTCGAACGGTACACGTTTACCGCGGATTTGGCCTCGGAGATAGCCATCAGGGACGACGATCCGCATTCTCGCGAGTATACCCGCCCGCCTCCGCCAGGCTGGGTTGCGATTCCAGCAGTGTGACGCGCTGCCGATTCAACCTCGCGGTTTCGCGCTCGACAAAGGCGGTTGGCGGAAATGGCACGCCGAGTTGTTCTTCCGGCAAGTTGATTAGCTTTCTGACGATTGGCTGATAGACACGAAAGCCAATTTGCTGCTCCTGCGGAAGATACCAGCGATGCACGGAATCGGCCATTCGCTTGAAGTCCGCGATCATCCGGCCGCGGGAGACGTTGTGCCGGCCGGCGTCGGCGATCATCGCGAGGGATGTTTCCACGGCCTGCAACATGTTGCAGCGGCGCAGGATCAGGGCCGCGTCGCCGGTCGTGGCGCCATCGGCGAATATGCCGGCGGTGACGATCGGTTGGGACAGAGCGGGGATTTCGATCTTCCGGTTTCTCGGAACCCTATGTGACGGCACGATGTCGAACTCTCGCTTCGGGGGCGTCGCATCGGTCAACTCGTCAAAATAGATAAACTCCGTGCCCTCTTCGCCCGTGCGTTGAAAAGCGACCGCCAACGCCGCCAGCGGGACAACCGACGCGTTCTGGATTCGTTGTGATTTGGACGCGCGCGACGAGCGTTAGCGCCAATGAGATCACGGTTTTCATACCGATCCTCCCTGGTGACCAATCTACAACCACGGACGCCGATTGTGGGAAGGGGGAAGCCTGTGGTAAAAAGGGTCAAATGGCTTACGTGATCGCTGAACCGTGCATCGGGACGAAGGATAGCGCTTGTGTTGATGCGTGCCCGGTGGACTGCATTCATCCCAAGAAGGACGAACCCGGCTTCGCCGAAGCTGAAATTCTGAATATTGAACCGGTGGAATGTATCGACTGCGGCGCTTGCGTTCCGGTCTGCCCCGTCTCGGCCATCTTCGCAATCGAGGACCTGCCCGAAAAATGGAGCGAGTTCGCCGCGAGGAACGCCGCGTATTACGGCAAGTAGACCGCGCTGCAATTATCCGTTTCCCAAACCTCGACGCGGGAGACTTGAACAAGAAACTCCGGCTGCATGGCCGGAACCGACGCGCTGAACTGTTCCCACAAATAGCGGGCGATGTTCTCCGCGGATGGGTTGACGGTATCGAACGGCGGCACCTCGTTAAGGAACCGATGATCCAGGTATGCTACGATCCGCGTCATTTCTTTCTGGAGAGGGACGAAATCGATAAGCATGCCCATGGAATCGACTTGCGGGCCGGCGATGGTGATTTTGGCGCGCCAGTTGTGCCCGTGAATCGGCTCGGTTTTACCGTGGTAGTTCCGCAGTGCGTGAGCGGCGGGAAACATGGTGGTGACGTGGACTTCGAACATGATTTTCAGGGGCGATGGAAGAACGTTTCGACGCGGGCGATGTCGGTTGTGAAAGCGTAGTCGGGCAGGCTGTCGAAAAAGATTTGCCCATAGCGTTGGCGGGTGATGCGGTTATCGAGCAGGACCAGCACGCCGCGATCGGTGCGGCTGCGGATGAGGCGGCCGAAGCCTTGCTTGAGCGCGATGGCGGCCTGCGGGATCTGGTATTCGCGGAAGGGCTCACCACCCTGACGGCGGACGGCCTCCGTACGCGCGGCGACGACGGGATCGCTGGGTACGGCGAAGGGCAATTTATCGATGATGACGCAGCTTAACCGATCGCCCTGCACATCGACGCCTTGCCAGAAGGAAGAGGTGGCGAAGAGGACGGCGTGGGGCGTGTTCTTGAACTCTTCGAGCAGCGCGTTGCGCGGGCCGGTACCTTGCAGCAGGGTGGGGTAATCGATTTCAAACGATACCTTGTCGTGCAGGCCGCGCATGGCCTGGTAACTGGTGCAGAGGACGAAGGCGCGGCCGCGGCTGAGCTTGAGGATTTTGATGATTTCCGCGGCGGCGGATTTGATGAAGCCCGGGTCGCGCGGTTCAGGCAGGTGTTGCGGGACGTAGAGAAGAGACTGTTCCTGGAAGTCGAAGGGGCTGGCGACGCAAAGCGTGCGCGCGTACGGAATGCCGAGGCGTTTTTGCAGGAACGCGAATCCGCCTTCGACGGAGAGGGTGGCGGAGGTGAGGATGGCGCTGGGGATTTTGTCGAACAGTTTTTCGGTGAGGAGGTTCGATACGTCGATGGGCGTGGCTTGCAGATAGACACCGCGGCCGCGGCGTTCGATCCAGTAGACGAAGTCCTCGGACTCGCCTTCGAGATATAGCTTCAGGGCGTCCTGCAAGGTGCGGGCGCGGCCGGAGAGGGGGACAATCTCGTCCAGGGATTCGCGGATCATCTGCAACTGAATGCCGGTCATTTCGAGCGTCGAGAGGAGATCCCGATAAACATCCTGGAACTGTTCGACGAAGGCGGCGCGGCGCTGGAAGCCGGTACGGCCGTCTTGCACTGGAAAACAGGCGAAGAAGCGTTCAGTAGCTTCATGGAGGCCGATGAGGACGCGGTCGAGTTCCGCCGTGCCAAGGCTCTTGCGGCGGGCGAGCGCCACGATGTCCTTGCGGAGATCCTCGATCATGTGATTGCTCACCGAGAGGCCGAAATATTGGCCGGCCACATCTTCCAGTTCGTGAGCCTCGTCAAAGACAACGGCTTCGTAGTCCGGGATGATGGCGCCGAAGTCGTTTTCTTTGACGGCGAGGTCGGCGAAGAATAGGTGATGGTTGACGATGATGATGTCGGAGGCCATCGCGCGGCGCTGCATTTCGGTGATGAAGCAGCGTTCAAACTGAGGGCACTTCTGCCCGGTGCAAAGGTCGCCGCGGGCGTCCACTTTCGCCCAGGCTGAGGATTGTTCGGGAAGGGTCTTAATTTCGGCGCGGTCGCCCGTTTCGGTGGTCTTCTCCCATTCGCGGATGATCTGGAAATCGGCCACTTCCTCGAGGCCGGTTAGGATGGGTTCGCGTTCGGCGTCGTAGATTTTTTGACGGCAGGCGTAGTTGGAACGGCCTTTCATGTAGCAGACGCGAAGCTCGTTGTCGAAGTGCTGTTGGAGGAAGGGTACGTCCTTGAAGAAGAGCTGCTCTTGCAGGTTCTTGGTGCCGGTGGAGACGATAACGCGCTTGCCGGAGAGGATGGCGGGGACGAGGTAGGCGAGCGATTTACCGGTGCCGGTGCCGGCTTCGACGAGCAGGTGTTTGCGGTCGCCGATGGCGGATTCGACGGCCTCCGCCATTTCGAGTTGGCCGGGGCGGAACTCGTAATTGGGATGCCATTCGGAGAGGGCTCCGTGGGGCGCGAAAAAGCTACGCGCGCTCACGGTGCGAGTTTTCTGGGGCATCCACTCTCCAGTTTAGCTGGCCCGGTGAGCTTTTTTACATGGATGCGTCGCGTGAGGTGGGTGTATGCGACTCAATATGGCTTTGATTCTGGTTGGCGGCGTTTGTTACGGGGCGGTGGAGGGCTGGCAACGGAAGGAACAGTCCGGCGGCGTGGCTTATTTCAAGGGTGACGAAGCGATGGTGGCGGTGGTGCCGCCGAAGCCTGTTTCGGGTGACTTGCGGCTTGAGTTTGCGAAGGCGCTGCGGAACTTTCTGGGCGGCAACGTGGTGGTTGGCGGGGACATCCGGGACGCCGGCGGCGGGGCGTTGATGGCGGAGTATGAGGTCCAGGAGCCGAATGGTTCGCGGACGCACCGGGCGGCGATGGCGTGGGTGCGGGACGGGCGGTTGGAAGCGTTGTTGTATGCGACGAACGACGCGGCCGCCTATCAGCGGCATCGGGCCGAGGCGATGGAGTTCTTTGCGTCGTACCGGGGCGGCGACGGTGCGGTGGTAGGCGAGTGGTACACCGGGAGGATCTCGACGATCCAGCGGCAGGATAGCGTGACGGGCGCGCTGGCGCCGCCGTCGGGCAACAATATGACCTACAAGTTCCTGGCCGACGGCACGTATCACCAGTACGGGCTGATGCAATTCACGTATGCCACGTGCATCAATTCCTACTTCATGAACATTACCGGACGATATACGCTGCGCGGCGATGAGTTGACGACGACGCCGATCGACGGGACATTCGAGTCGCGAACCTGCGGCGGACAGCCGGTGCGGAAGCCGACGGCGAAGGCCATATCGGTGTTCAACGTCCGCGTGTCGGGAAATGAATTGACGATGACGGACGCCAAGGGAGCGTCGAGCGCGTACCGGCGGAAGTAGAGTCAGTCTTCGCGGACGACAAGGTTGGTGGCTTCGGCGGTGCGGACGCCGTAGTGTTTACGCAAGATGCGTTCCAGCTCACGGGCGATGCGTTGGGGCTGCTCGGAGTTGTCGAGCTCGAGTTCCACTTTCAGGAAGATGTCGAGGCGCTGCATTAGGCAATGATACGATGGCGTCATGGACCGCCGACAATTGTTTGGATTGGCGGCGGCGGCGCCGATGGCCGCCGCCGCGACGAAGTACTCATACAAGCTGCGCTACGCGCCGCGGATTGGCATGATCAACGAGCCGGTGGAGCGGCAGTTTGAGATCATCGCGGAGAACGGTTTCACGGGTTTTGAGTACAACGGCCTGCCGAAACACACCTTCGCCGAGATAGAACAGTTCCGGAAAAAGATGGATTCGTTGGGACTTTCGATGGGGACGCTGGTGGTGAACCGAGGGGGTTGGAAGCCCAGCGCGATGGTGGACAAGAAGTTCCACGCCGATTTTCTGGCCGATGTGAAAAGGGCGGTGGAGATCCACAAAATCATCGGTAATGAAGTGGCGACGGTTTGCAGCGGGCTGGCGGTGGACGACGTGAGCTATACCCAGCAGACGACGAACTGTATTGAAGTATTGAAGCGGGCGGGCGATTTGTGCTCGGGCACGAAGTTAAAGCTCGTGCTGGAACCGCTGAACGTCCGCGTGGACCATGCGGGCTATTTCGTGGTGTTCTCCGACCATGGCGCCGAGATCATCGCCAACGCGAATCATCCCAACGTGCGGCTGCTGTTCGACTGTTATCACCAGCAGATTTCCGAGGGCAACCTGATCAATCACATCAAGAAGCACTACGGACAAATCGGCTATTTTCAGACCGGCGACGTTCCGGGACGGAAGGAGCCGGGAACGGGCGAAGTGAACTGGAGCAATGTTTTCAAGGCGATTCATGGGTTGGGTTACAAGGGGCTGATCGGGATGGAACACGGGTTGTCGCAGCCGGGAATGGCGGGGCTGATGAAGTGTTTTGACGAGTACCGCAAGGCCGACGCCTGGGGCGCGTAATGGCGAAGTGCGCGATTTGCGATGTCCGGAACGGCAAGCGGTATTGCACGGCGCGAGGCGAGGATATCTGCACGCAGTGTTGCGCGGCCGAGCGCGAGGTGACGATCAACTGCCCGTTTGAATGCGGTTATTTACGGGAGTCGCGGCTCCATGAGAAGCGGCCGTTGAACCAGGCGGGCATGCCGCATCGCGATGTGAAGATCGACAACGATTTTCTGAAGCGATCGGAGATGGTACTCATGCTGATGGCGGCGTTTATGAACCAGGCGCTGCGGGCGGCGCCGAATGCGACGGATCGCGATGCGCGAGAAGCGATGGAGGCTCTGATCGCGGCTTTCCGCGAAGGAAAAGAAGTTACGCCCGAAGGCGAAGTGGCGGCGGGCATTGTGGTTGGGTTCCGGGAGAAGATGGGCGTGTTCATCAAAGAACTGCAAGACCGGGAAGCGGGGCCGTTCGCGGACAGGGTGTTTCTAGGTGTGCTGGTATTCATGTCGCGGGTGGCGTATGGCTATGACAATGGCAAGCCGCACTCGCGGGCGTACGTTCACTACTTGCGGGAAACCTTCCCGGAGGGCGCGGCGTGACGGGACTGGTGGTGTTCGCGCACGGGTCGAGTGTGGCGGCGGCGAATGAGGCGGTGATGCGGGTGACGGCGCGGATGGCGTCGGAGGGCGGCTACGATTTGGTGGAAACGGCCTATCTGGAAATGGGGCGGCCGGACCTGCGGGAGGCGGTGGCGCGGTTGGCGGCGCGGGGCGCCAAGCGGATCGTTGTCATCCCGTATTTCCTGACGCTGGGAATCCACTTGCGTCGCGATTTGCCGCGCATCGTGGAGGAGTTGGCGGGCATCCATGAAGGGGTACGAATCGATGTGACGGAACCGCTTGACGGCCACCCGTCGCTGGTCGGGATCTTGCTGGAAAGGGCGCAGGCGGCATTGCGGGCATGACGGCGAAGCTGGTTCAATTTGTGGATCTAGCGCCGGAGATCCGGCATTTTGTTTTTGCGGTGGACGGGGTTGAGGCGTTGACGTTTCAGCCGGGGCAGTTCGCGTCGTTGACCGCGCAAATTGACGGAAGGGAGATTACGCGAGCGTACTCGCTGGCTGCGCCGCCTCGCCGGGACAACCGGTTTGAGATCTGTTTGAACCGGGTGGAGGACGGCGTCTTCTCGCCGTATCTGTTTACGCTGCGGTTGGGCGATTGTGTGGAATTGAAAGGCATTCTGGGGACATTCGTCTGGCGCGAGCCGATGATGGATGCGTTTCTGGTGGCGACGGGGACGGGCATTGTGCCGTTCCGGGCGATGTTACAGGACTTGTTTGAGCGCGGGACGGAGCGGCGGGTGACGCTGATTTATGGGACACGGTACGCGGCCAGTTTGTTGTATGTCGACGAGTTCCGGGCGTTGGAGGCAAGCCACCGAAACTTTCGGTTTGTGCCGGCGGTGACGCGACCGGAGGCGGATTGGGCCGGCGCGACAGGACGGGTGCAGCCGTTGTTGAAGGAAGCGATGGGCGACCGGCGCGACGTGCAGGTGTATGTCTGCGGGCTGAAGGAGATGGTGGATAGCGTTCGGGCGCTCGCGAAGGAGCACGGGTTGGAGCGGCGGCAGATCGTCTATGAGAAGTACGACTAGGGGCGTAGAATCGAAGGGATGGGGAAGCGGAATTCACGGTGGTTTACGCTGGCGGGGGGTATCGCCGTCTTGTTTGTCGCGACGATTGCAATTCTGCTGAAAGTGATTCCGGAGCCGCACCGGAACTTGGATTATCTGGTAATTGGGGCGGTGGCGACGTTTCTATCGATGATCCTGCTGTGGGTGGTGATGATGCAGGGGTGGACGAAGAGCGGCGATGGGGAACCCAAGGAGTAGGGTTTTCCAACTACTCCCGCCACAACCGTAGCGCATAGAGCCAGGCCAGGGCGGGGATCAACATGACCGCGCCGGTGACGGCGGCCAGGCCGAAGGGCGAGACTCCGTTGTCTATCAGAGAGCCGGCGGCGGTCGAACCGATGGCCATCATTAGCACGCTGAAACCGAACTCCACCGAGAACACACGGCCGCGGAATTTGTCCTCCGTATTCAACTGCAAAAGTGTCGTTGAGAATACCCACGTTATGGAACTGCCGGCGTGGGCCAGCGCTACACACAGGGCGGCCAGCCAGGTGTTGTTGGTCAGGCTTAGCAGCAGATAGCCGGCGCTCGCCATTAGGAATCCATAGACGATGGCCGGGCGCATTCTTTCCTCTTTGTGCTTCGCGATGTAGCCGGCAATCAGCGGTCCGCAGATGGCGCCGAAGCCGCGGGCGCCGAGCAGCAGGCTCATTCCCAGAGTCGCGGATTGATCGCCCGTCAACCCGGCCAGTTTCACCGGAAACGCTTCACGCCCGAGGATCGGCAGGATGACCCAATTGGTTCCGATCAACCCCAGACCGGCCTTGACGAACATCGTCGCCGCCAGCCGCGAGTTGGCGCGGACGTATTGAAAGCCCTCCAGGATCGGCTTGAAATCGAAGAGATCGCGTGGATGGAGTGGCGGCAGGTCCTTCAAATGCGGCTCTTCGAAACGCATGCGCTGGATTAGCAGACCGGAAACAACGAACGAAGCCGCGTTCAACGCGAAAACCGTCTGGCGGCCGAAGAAAGCGGCGATGACGCCACCCAGCGCGGAGCCGATGGCGAAGTTGAACGACCATGTGATGGAACTCAACGCGTTGCCCGTGATGACGTCCCGGCCGGTGGTGATGTTCGGAATCGTCGCGGTGCGGCCGGGCTCGAACAACGCCCACATGATGGTCTCGAGGAACAGCAGCGCGTAGAGGAAGTTGACGGTTTCCGGACCGCGGACGAAGAGCATGCAGGCGACGATGACGGCGCGTGCAAAGTCGGCGAAGATCATCACGCGGCGGCGGCTCAGCCGGTCGTTAATCACGCCCGCCGTGGGCGAAGAGAAAAACTGCGGTAGGACTTGCAGCGTGAACGCGAGCGCGATGGATTTCGCCGAGCCCGTGTATTCGAGCAGCAGGCTGTAAATGGCAACCGTGTAGAACCAGTCGCCGATTTCGCTGATGATCTGCGCTACCCAGAGTAGCCGGAAATTGCGGTTGGCGCGAAGTAGGGCGAGGTAGCCCATAGGCTAATCGAGGTTGTGGAGTCCCATGCGCTCGCGGACGAGTCGCGTGGTGGATTCGGCGATGGGGCGGACGCGCTCGGCGCCTTCGCGGAGGACGCTGTTGAGATAGGCGGGGTCGGCGGTGATTTCGGCATAGCGCTTCTGAATGGGTTCCAAGCCGGCGATGACGGCTTCGGCCACTTGCTTCTTCAGGTCGCCGTAACGAAGGCCGGTGAAGTGGGTTTTCGTCTGATCGTTCGACCAATCAGTGAAAGCTTGGAAGATATTCAACAGGTTGACGACGCCGGGGCCCATGGTGTCGAAGTCGACAGCGGGGTTGGAATCGGTGGTCGCGCGCATGATCTTCTTGCGCATCTCCTCGGGCTTGTCGAGCAGGCCGACGCTGTGCCCGGCGCCAGCCGCGGACTTGCTCATTTTCTTCGTTGGATCGTCGAGGCCCATGACCCGCGCGCCAACCACGGGCAGCCGCGTTTCGGGCATCGTGAAGGTATCCCCGTAGAGCGAATTGAAGCGCTGCGCGATGTCGCGGGCGAGTTCGATGTGCTGTTTTTGATCCTCGCCCACGGGCACGATGTTGGCTTGATAGAGCAGGATATCGGCCGCCATCAGCACGGGATATTGCAGCAGGCCGCCGGCGATGGTGTCCTGATTCTCGGTTTTGGATTTATATTGCGTCATCCGCTCCAGCCAACCGAGCGGTGTGACGCAGGTGAGCATCCAGGCGAGTTCGGCGTGCTGGGCGACCGAAGACTGCACGATGACGGTGGACGATTTCGGATCGATCCCGGCGGCCAGGAAGAGGCCGGCGAGCTGCGTGATCTGCCGCTTCAGCGCGGCCGGCTCCTGGTAGGCGGTGATGGCGTGCAGATCCACGATGCAGAAGATGCTGTCGTAATCGTTCTGAATCTTGACCCAGTTGCGCAGTGCGCCGAGATAGTTACCGATGTGAAGGTGCCCGGTCGGTTGAATACCGGAGAGAACGCGTGCTTTCATGCCAAATTGTTAGTGTACTGTGCGCGACAATGAAGGTGTGCAGAAATCCGAAGGACCGGCGTTGGAACTGACGCTGCCGGTTGAGAAGTTAGTATATGGCGGCGCCGGGTTGAGCCGTCATGAGGGGCGGGTGGTGATGACGCCGTTTGTGCTTCCCGGCGAAATGGTGCATCTGGCGATTGACCGCGAGCGGAAGGATGTTCTGAACGGCCGCGTTTTGGAGGTGCTTGAGAAATCGGAGACACGGACGGCGGCGCCGTGTCATGTTTTCGAGCGCTGCGGCGGCTGCCACTATCAACATGCGTTGTATCCGGCGCAGGTGGAGATGAAGAAGGACGTGTTGCGCGAGGTGTTGCAGCGCATCGGGAAGCTGACTCCGCCGGACGCGATCGATGCGATCACGGGTGAACCGTGGGGCTATCGCAACCGGATTCAACTTCATATCGACGGGCAGAAAGTGGGCTACCGGGAGCCGGGCGCGCACAAGGTGGTGGACACATCGGAATGCCCGGTGGCGTCGCCGAAGCTAAACGAAGCGCTCCGCGCCCTGCGGCGCATGGTGCGAAACCATCGATTTCCACGCTTTGTGCGGTCGATCGAATTCTTTACGAACGAACGCGACGTGCAGGTGAACGTGCAGGAAACGATGGCCGGACAGCGGGTGGCGCGACCGTTCTTCGATTGGCTGGAGGCGGAGCTGCCAGGCGCGGCGACGGGGCCGATTGAATACGCCGCCAACGGCAATCAGTACCGCGTGCACTACAAGTCGTTCTTCCAGGTGAACCGGTTCCTAGTGGGCGCGTTGACGAAGGCCGCGCTCGGCGGCGCGACGGGCGAATCCGCGTTGGAGTTGTATGCCGGCGTGGGGCTGTTCTCGTTGTCGTTGGCCGGCCGGTTCGCGAATGTGGACGCG
>JBJXFL010000054.1:0-9867 GCA_046155405.1 Bryobacteraceae bacterium
CTTCTCCGCTCCGGCCGCCGCTCCCTGACCCGCCTCATTCAGTCGGCGCAACTGGGCCGCTTCAAACATTTCTGTTCCTTTCACCGCTTCTTCAGCCAGGCTCGCTGGAACCTGGATGAGGTGGGCCACTGTGTCTTCCAACTTCTGTTGCCGTTCTGTCCCGCAATCCTCACCGGCGCCGTCGACGACACCCTGGCCCGCAAGTCCGGCCGCCATATCTGGGGCGCCGGGATGCACCACGATCCGCTGCGTTCCACCCAGCGACGGCCTTCCTTTTCCTTCGGCCACAACTGGGTGGTCCTTTCCCTGCAGGTTCCTCTTCCCGTCCTCCCCGGGAAGGCTTGGGCCATGCCCATCCTCGTGCGGCTCTATCGCAAACGGAAGAACTCGAAACGGGCGCCGGGCCGGGATGGCAAACCCGAGGAGAAGCAGACCGGCCAAGCGACCGATACGCAGTATCGAACCCGCCCCCAACTGGCTTTGGAAATGATCCAGGTTGTCGCCCGGTGGCTGGGCCCGCGGAAACTCCGGGTGCTCGGGGACAGCGAGTCTGCCGGCGGTTCCATCAGCCGCCATCTGCCGGCCAATGTCGAATTGATCAGCCGCATGACCATGAAAGCCGCCCTGTACGAATTGCCTCCCCTCCCGGCCGGTGGCCGCGGCCGCCGCCGCAAGAAAGGCGCCCGGTTATCCAATCCGCTTCAGATGGCCCAGGACAAGCGGCGCTCCTGGAGCAAAACCACCGTCCGGCTCCATGGCCGCCAAGTCAAGGTCTGGTATAAATCCATCGACGCCTTATGGTATCCCAGCGCCGGGCCGCGATTGCTCCGCGTCGTGGTCGTCCGCGATCCCGGCGGCCGCCGCCGCGACGATTGCTTCTTCTCCACCGACCTCACGCTCTCACCGCCCCAGATCCTCGAAATCTTTGCGCTGCGCTGGCCGCTGGAGGTTTGCTTCCGGGACGTCAAACAGCTCCTCGGTTTTGAAGACCCGCAGAACCGCGTCTCTCCAGCCACTCAACGAACCGCTCCGTTGATCTTCTATATCTACGATCTGACGTTGCTGTGGTATGCAACGTCTGGTTACCTGCTCGCACCGCAGTCCGCTCTCGAGCGGCCTTGGTACAAGCGCAAAACGTCGGTTTCCTTCGAGGATATACTGCGGACTCTGCGTCAGGCGACCTGGCAGGAAAAGATTTTCGACGACCCCAGACTGGATGCGCACACGCGGAAAATCCTTGAACCCCTTATGGAATGGGTCAAAGCTGCTGCTTAAAACTGCAAAACTCTAGACTAGAGCTACAGACAAGTCGCCTAGGGTTTTTCCTAGTCGCTGCCCGCTATCGCCGATTGTACGTCCAACCGTGGTCATTCGCAAACGGAAATTCACCGTTTTACGCCCGTAAAGCCCGGCAATTAACACTCGTGTTTCAAAGCAGACGAATCTTACCCGAATGATCTCGCAACAGGCAGGTGCCCAGATACTGTTGCTTCGACCGGGCGGCCGCGAGATCGTGATACACAAAGACGTTCCTGGCGTAGAAGTGGCAGACGACGGAGCGGCGGGAAAGTTCGAGATTCCGCCGGCTGGATCCTCCGTGAATCAGATTTGCATGCCAGATCAATACATCGCCCTTTCTAGCATGAAAGTGGCGGGGCTGTAACTCATGCCGCTCGACAAGCCGGCGAATGAAGGGCTCATACTTGGCATGGTAGGGGGCGTAGCCTTCTTTCTTGAACGCTTCCTCGGTGATTCCCACGTCCTTGCTGAAGACGTAGGGCAGCCGGTGACTGCCCGGATAGTACACGAGCGGGCCGGAGTCCGCGTCGATGTCTTCGAAGGCGATCCAAGCGGCGCTTAAGTACCCCAGCGGGTACGTCGTCATGTGAATGGAATCCGAATGTAACCCCTGCTGCGACCCTTTATGGGCGGCGATGGTTTGCAATGGCTTTGGTTCCCGGCCTATCAACAGCCGCAGTATACGAAGTAACTCCAGGTGCTTCAGGATCCGGCAGAGTTCCCCAATTTTCTTGTGAGGATTCAGGAAACGGCCGGGGTACGGGTCGCTTTCCCCGGCTTGCTCGCGCGGCAGGGTAATCCGGCCCGTTCGGATGGCTTCCTCGTAACCGGCCCATACATCGTCGAGAGTCTGGTTTTCAATCAGGTTGTTGAGGATGACGTAGCCATTCGCCGTCCATTGACGGCAAAGTTCGGCTTCATTCTCGCTAATCTCATGCCGCTGCAATCGAGACGCAATCCGGTCCAAGGCATCATCCCGATCAAGCCACGGATATGGTCCGGAATCCGGAAAATGCTCGGCGCGAAAAGAGCGCGGACGCCAATGGCGGAGGACCATTACCAGCGATTATAGCGCCCGCTGTTGATTCCGCGGAAACTGCCTGTCGATGGCGGAGCATGGCGGTCAGAGGGGAAATGCCCTATCAGATCAATGGGGTATTTTGTAACTGCACCGGCACGCTACCGGAGAGCTGTCGTACGCTTGGTATCGTGAGCACGGCGAGACAGGAAGGGATAAAGAGGCTTTACCACTACCAGGGATGTGACTTGGAGCACCTCAAGGACACTTTGGTCATGAACCGTGTGGGGTGCTCGAATCCCGACAACTTGAACGATCCATGGGATTGCCGACCATATTATAATGATCGCGATCTTACCGATTCGCTGCGCCGCGAAGGATGGGAGAACGCATACAAATTCTACACCGAACGGCAAGTTCCTGCGGAAAAGCAGGCCGAAGCCGAGACGGTTGTGGCTGCGTGGTGGAGCGACGATAAAGCAGTCGAATTGTTTGTCAAGAAGCTGACCGTGGGTTCTTGGAAGTGGATCGTAGCATCCCATAAAATATATTGCCTTACGCCACATCCCGATTCCCTGCTCATGTGGGCGCACTACGGCGATAAGCATAAGGGAATGTGTTTGGAGTATGACGCTAACTTGGAATTCGGGCGTGCGTATCGGGTGAGGTACGCGGATAAACTTCCTCTGATTACTCCCGATATTATGATGGATGGGAAAGCTTCGATTGAACCGGTCGCGTTTGGTGATTACTTTTCGGCTCGTATCATCGTAATCCACCACCGTCTTCCGCTGCTTTTGCTGCGAGTTGGAGGCCTCGTGCGTCAGCGTGCGGCGCCCCAACCGGTCATAGTCGAATAGAGTAGTGATCGCATTGTTGTTGTCGACGGTCTGAGTCAATAGTCCGGTCGAGTTGTCATGAGTAAATAGGGTGTACCGTTCCTCGGACCGTCCAAACGCCTGTTTGTGCCATTCCGGGAACAGGCAATTTGCGTCGTAGCCGGTCTTCGCCTGATAACCGTTGGGATCGGTGACGGTTTCCACCAAGCCAAAACAATTGTAGGAATACCCCGTTATCACCGAGTTGGCCGCGGTCAATGGTGCGGCATTGCTCGCCGACTTCTGGGAATCCCAGCGGCGCTCCTGTGTCTTATTGCTGGCAACCAAATAGTTTTGGTAGTCGATCTCCACCACTGCCTGCGTCGCTAAGCTCCCGTTGGCCGTCTCGCTCCGCTTTACCGCGCGTAGATTCCTCGGCGCACTCACATTCCAATACGCGGCGGTCGAATCCGCTGCGTCGGAAAGACCCTCGTCCGCGTCCGCCGCCACATTGTGATACGTATTCGTAACACGACGTAGCAGACTTCCCGGAACCGCCCCCGTGAGTTTGTCGCCTGTTCGCGGCACGCTTGTGTAGTTCACCCAGTCATGTTCCGAGCCGATCCTGCTATTTCCGTTCTTATCGATCGTCGATTGCCGTGCCGACGACCGCGACGCTCCGCCGGAGCCGTTTGGCAGCGTGGAAACCTCCAACTTGACATAAGGATTTGCAGGGTCGGTGGATGAAGTATTGTACGTCCTGTTACGCCACCACAGCCGTTCCACCTCGGATCCATCTGGGTTTATTGTCCGGTAAACCAGGCCGCGTCGAGCCTCCGACATCATTCGAGGATCGAAGAAGTAATGGACTGTATCTCCTCCCGCCGCGTTTTTGAATGTTGTCGAACTACCGCTAACGGTAATAAAGGTTGTTTCGGTCTGTGGAACCGTCCCCGGCGCAGTACCTTCGAAATGCTCAAGATAAGAAACCGCTTTCTTCTTAACCGGGTTGTCGAGATACTCGGGGGTCAACGCGAGCCCATCCAGCGCGTACTCGTAATTTACCACCAGCCGATCCGCCGCATTGCCCGACGGCAGTTTCATCATTCCCAGTTGGCCGTAACATTGCGTCGCGACGCAGTGCGCCGTGTCCCGGTATTCGAAGTCGTATGTCAAATCCGGACCGGTGTCCTCGGCTTTTGCAATCTTGACGGAGGTAACCACCGGTCTGTACCCATTTAGCGTACATTGCGTTCCTGCGGATTCACACGTGTATGCGTATGATCCGGCATCCACGGAGCCCCATGTTACCTGCGTCGACAAATCCGCCCCGAATCCTCGCCATGAGAATGTATCCAGGGACGATGTCCCGGCCCGCGACGGCGTCGTCCCGCTTATTGTGCGGAAAGGAGGTTGATCCTCGCGAATCGTGAATGAGGTCATCGCATCCATGGCGTTGAAAATCCGGGTATAAGCGACGCTCCATCCGTTAGGGTCCGTGACCTTTGTCGTATAGTCTGACTTTCCCTCCACCGTCCCGCCGTCGGAAAGATAGAGTTTCCAGGTTTGGTTCACCATGGGCGTGCCGCCGCTAAATGGAAGTTCCAGGCGCAGAAAGCTACCGTCGGTAGTGTAGAAAACCAGTGTTGTGCCCGATACTTGCGAATAGCCCGGACAATTGAAATAGCTGCCGGACGGACCGACGCGGTAGTATCCGTCCGTGGTATCCGTTTGCGCCTGACTCATCAGCGTCAGTTCCTTCTTGCCGCCGTCCGGTGTCAGCAATAAATATTTAAATGTGTTCACATCCTCGGCCACGCTGCAGTTCGGGCTCGCGTTAAGCGTCTCGCGGGTAACCACCCGAAGCCCGTAGTCGAATCCATAACTCCAGCCGCCTTCCTCGCTGAGTTCGAGAAGTTTTCGGAAGCCTTGCTGATTCGACGACGTCTGTAATTGCACGTCGAGAAGCGCTGAGTTGTAGTTCAGCCGGACAGGACCTGCATAAGCGGAACGTCCGGGCGGCATTTGAACGATAGGGATGGAGACAAATAGATTCCCATTTACATTGTTAATGGTCTCGATGTCGGAGACCGTATAGGATCCGGTCGGGAAGATGCCTCGCTCGGAAAACTCCCGCGTCTGCCCGTGTGCGCCGAGTTGAACCAATACGGCGATCGCGAAAAGTGTCTGCTTCCTCATATTGAATCCTCACATATCGTTTAAATCGCCTTCGCCGCCACCCGAACTGCGTGCGGTCGGCCTCAAAACAGGCCGGCGCCCAAACGGCTCCCAACTTGAATAGCCTGAATGTCCACGCTGAACACTTCAACGCCGTTTTCCAGTCGCCGGATCCGGCCGGGATGGCTTTCGCCGCCGGTTGTTCTCCACTCCTCAAAACGGGAATTGACCGTCGGCCCGGAAGCGCTCCGATAGCTCACGTACTTCAACAGTAACGAGGATGAATCGAACGCGAAAAACCGCGCCGTAGCCGACGGCAGGGCTCGGATCACACGGCCCATCGGAAATAGTTGGTAAACGTCGACGAATTCGGCCGGCACAGTTGCCGTGCCGGAGCCGGCCACCTTGTGTCCGCCGCCAATTCGCCGAAACGCCTCGCCCGAAGCGAGTTGCTGGAAGATAGCCTCCGGAGCGTCGGCCATCATTGTCTCCAAAATTCTTTGCTGATCCGTTGACACGGCCCCCACGGACGAAAATACCCGGTTCCCGTCGAAGGAGGTTACCCTCGCGCCGGTGCCGCCCTCCGCGATCCGCACCAGCCCAGGGTTCTGGATTACAATTTCCACCGGTCGCGCCCCGCGGCTGTCTCTTAACACCCCTACGTAAAGCACTCTTGCGTTTTCCGTTTTCTGCATTCGGGATCCGAGCCGCAAGAAACGATCTCGCATCGAATCGGGCAATTGGCTGGGCCGAATCGTCTCAAACTCGGCAATGTCGCTCCGCGCCCCTTGCGCCGGAGCCGGCTGTCCGGTGAGCGACCCGTTTACAGCGACTATGCCTAATAGCACTACTCTCTTCAGTCCAATGAACCGCATTTTCCGACTCCTTCTCTTACCGGATCAAGCGCTGTGCCGCCAGTCGGCTATTCGAATTCTGAAACACGACTACAACGTGTGGTCTCGCACCGTCGATTCGATGCGATTTCCCCGCTACGGAATCGTCCACGTCGCCAGATTCACCCAGCCGAATCCAACGTCCGCCATATCGCGAGTCCAGTTCCATACCTGCTTGCCCGATCCCGCCATTGCCGGCTTGAACTGCACGTTGATTGTAATCGCCAACTTGTTAGGATCTGAACCTAGCGGTGCGTGTCCAGTGCCGGCGACCGTGATTGTACAGAAGTCACTGCTTATCGACGTTGGAGTGCCGGAGTCGAGTGAAAAGTAGTCCCAATTCTCCAGCGGCGGCGCCTTCCCGTTGTTCAGCCAAACTTGATTATGCAGCGTTTGGACTACGAAATAGCATCCGCCAACATTGCCAAAACTGGTGTTGACCATGGTATTGAGCTGAAACATGTTTCGCCCACCGTCCGGATCGGTTACATGATACTGGAACTGCACCGTGGAGCTGCCAGGGGGTCCGTTAAGTAGCGTGATCGCCGTTGGCCCGCCAACGTTGGTGGGCGTGTACGTCCCCACATGCTCCCAACCGATTTCCACCATGTCGTTGTCGCGGCCCCACGTCCAGATGTTCAAGGTGCCCCCGAGCGCAGCCCGCATTTCGATATCCACCGTCAACTCGAACGCTGCGCCACTAACCGCCGTCGCCGTCCCGCTCCGATAGATCTTGCAATTCTCGCTCTCAACGTCGCCTGTGCCGCCGGTGCCCAGAAACAGCGGCAGCCAGGCTTCGCTCCCCCCGTAAAGACCATTGTTCAGGTAGAAGGTGTTATTCCATTTCGTCCAGTGAAAGTAACAGCTCCGTAAGTTGCCGAATTCTCTCCCCACGATTACATTCAATTGCGAGACGTTGGCTCCGCCGTCGGGATCGGAAATTTGGAACTTCATCGTCATGCGGCGCAAACTCGGAGCCGGAGCCACATAGTTCAGATCGTTCGGCCCTAAATTGCCTCGCGCCTCCACCGCTACCAGCCGAGTTCCAAAGTACACGTATTCGCGAATAGGCGAACTCTGCCCCCATACCGTCGTTAGCGCCGCCAAGTAGATTGTGAAGAACCTTCGAATCCTTGTCATTGGTTTTCTCCGTTCCCTAACGTCCGCCGGGCAATAGGCCGGATACCCGGAAGCGCACTATTCGCTGACTTTCGGTGCTTGTAGCGCGGATCGCGTAAGCGGCCGTGTTCAGCTTCACCGCGCCGCCGCTTTCGTCCGTTAGCGTTACCCGCGTACTGTTGACCCCTAACCGCAAGTCCACGTCGGGAGGTATCGCTACGGCGAATTGAAACGCGCTTCCCTTGCCAAGCGGCGCCGTCGATTCCAATCGCATCGGCTCGAAAATACCGTTCGCGTAATAGTGCCCAACCTGAACGGAGGCCCCTTGCCCGACTTCCGCGGCGTCGCCCATCAGTCCCGTCGGATCTTCGATGATTACCTTCAAACTCACTCCCCGGCGCATGACGATATTGCCTAAATCCTGCTTGGCGCTGCTTGTTAGTTGGACTTGCGGCGGGATGCCCCATTTACAGGGGTCCAGATGGTCGAAATCGTCAGGCTGTACGCAGACCAAAAAGTCTCCCGTCAAGTTCGCGGTAATGTCGAACTGGCCGTTGGCCGCCGTGGTCGCTCTCGCCGCGAGTCCGGAACTCACTACTGGAATATTCGCCAGCGCCGGAGGCGTGATCGAAGGAAAGCTGCCGACGCCAGCCGTCGATATTGTCGCTGCCGGCGTCTCGCCGCCGGTTTTGCGCGCGACGCGAACTCGCCCTGGCACCCCCCCGCCTCCCTTGTCGGAAAGTAATGTTCCCTTTACCCCGGCCGCGACTGTCGCTTGGCCCGAAACGGGAAAACTCGAAATCAGGCTGTAGACGGCCAGATACACGACGGCATGGCGGCAATGATTCATAGTCGATAGCTCCCACCACCTAAATGCAGTTACTAAAGTTCCACTTATACCCACGGTACTTCATCCGCGCGGACACGGTGAGTTTCTCGCGAAGCGCGACGGAGATACAATCTCCCGTACGCGTTAACGGGAAATAATCAAGGCGAAGATCATTCCGTTCTTTTTTTCTGTGCTACAACGGCCGGCGCTACGCGCCCGTCACATAACTATCCAGACTCGGACGATCCGACATATCTTTTTGCGAAGTACTTAGTGAGAATGCGCCCCCCCCCTCAAAAGTCAAGCGAAAAACCAAACGTGGCAAAAATATTGTCGACACGAGCCCTTACCACCCACTCCGCCGAATTTGTGCAATCCCAAAAACCCGTTCACGTTAGATCAATATTTATTTTTTAACCAACAACCCCCACCCTATCAACAACTTACCCCACCCAGTACTAAAACCAAAAGAGTACTTTCCCGCCCCACCCCGTGCTACTGATTGAGGTAGAGGAACAATATGTCGCTCGCCAACTTCCAGTACGGTATCGGCGCGGTCGTCCTACCCGCCCAACGCGAAACTTTCCACCAACTCCGCGACGGCCTGGTCGAAACCACCCGCCCCGGCAACTTCGCCGAACAGTTGGTGGTCGACCAACTTCTCCACGCCCAGTGGGAACTTCACCGCGTCCGCGAACACGCCAACCATAAAGAGGCCGAGGAGTCCCTCCACGCCGCCTTCACCCGCGCCACCCGCAACTGGCAGCGCGTCACCAGTCAGCTCGCCGCCCTCCAGTCCGCCCGCGCCGCCGCCGAGCTCTGCTGCGAGATCGGCGCGCCCAATGCGCCTCCGCTCGCCAATCTCGCCAAAGTCCCGCGCCGCAAAAAGACTACCGCGAGCTTCCAGCAATGGCGCACCGACATGATGGAAGACGGCTACGACGGCCCCGCATTCTTTGATCGCTATTACGACGAAATCGAACAGAAGGAGGCCGCATAACATGGCCAGCCTAGCCCAAATCCTCGCCAACCAGGCCAACGCCCAGGAATCCACCGGCCCTCGCACGACCGCCGGCAAGGCCCGCTCCGCCGCCAACTCGACCACCCACGGCTTCACCACCGGCTATCTGGTCATCGCCGAAACGGAGAAGGAGGCTTACGTCGAATTCAATTCCAGCCTCGACGACGCCCTCCTGCCCGAAGGCGCCCTCGAACTCGCGACTTTCCAGCAAATCGTCGACTCCGCCTGGCGCCTCCGCAAGCTCCACACCCTCCACGCCGAACTGGCCGAAGCGCACCAACTCGATCCGCTCATCGTCCCGGCCTGCGCCCCCGCGCTCAAACAACTCGCCCGGTACCGCGCCGCCGTCGAAACGGCCTTCTATCGAGCCATGAAAACGTTCGGCGAACTCCAAACCCGCCGCGCCGCCCGCGGCCGCCATCTTCACGAAGTCGAGAAAACGGAGCTACCCCCCGAACTCGAGCCCTCGGTCTACGCCAAGTCCGAGTGGTCCACCGGCGACCGCGAAAAATACCTGCTCATGCACGGCCGCATCGGCCCCCGTCAGATCTGGGATCTTGAGGTGGACGAGTGCCACCAGGCCGTCTGGGTCCGCCGTCCGGACACCGAGCCGCCCGGCCCGCGACCGGCGAAAACGGCGATTCACCAAATCGAACCCAATTAGCCCGGCCCGCCCGTCCGGGACGATCGCC
>JBJXFL010000089.1:0-24140 GCA_046155405.1 Bryobacteraceae bacterium
CGGGCGATAACATTCAGATGGAAATCGAGCTGATTACGCCGGTGGCGATGGATAAAGGGCTGCGGTTCGCGATTCGCGAGGGCGGCAAGACGGTCGGCGCCGGGACGGTGGCGGAGATTGTTTCCTAATGGCCCCGACCAAACGAATTGAAAGATTGAATTCATGTCTTTGAGAGAGAGCATTCGAATCCGGCTGAAGGCGTACGATCACCGCGTTCTCGACCAATCGACGGCGGAGATAGTGGCGACGGCCAAGCGCAGCGGCGCGCAAGTGGCCGGTCCCATTCCGTTGCCGACGATGAAAAACCGGTTTACGGTGAACCGTTCCCCTCACGTGGATAAGAAATCGCGGGAACAGTTTGAGATCCGTACGCACAAGCGATTGCTCGATATTTTGTCGCCGACGCAGGACACGGTGGACGCGCTAATGAAACTGGACTTGCCGGCGGGTGTGGACGTCGAAATCAAGGCCTTTGGTAAGAAGTAGTTAAAAAACAAGAATCCGGGGAAACGGAATAGCAATGACGCGCGGCGAGGGCGCCGCGACGGTTGCGAAAACGGAAGTCGAAAGCCCCGTTCGAGGAAATGTAATGAGCCCAGGAATTCTCGGCAAAAAAATCGGAATGACGCAGGTTTTCAACGCGGATGGCCAAGTGGTCCCGGTGACCTTGGTTAAAGCGGGACCGTGCGTGGTGGTGCAGCGCAAGACGCCGGCCACCGACGGCTACAATGCCGTGCAGCTCGGTCTGATGGAATACGTGAAGCCTTCGCGGATCAATAAACCGGAGACGGGCCACTTGAAGAAGGCCAATGCCGACGGGATCCGGTTTCTGAAAGAGCTGAAACTCGGGCCGGGGCACGACGATATGAAGACCGGGGACCGGGTGCTGGCGGAACAGTTCCAGGTGAATCAGAAGGTGGACGTTATCGGCACCTCCAAGGGCCGGGGATTCACTTCGGTTATCAAGCGTCACCATTTCAAAGGCGGACCTGGCGGACACGGGTCCATGTTCGGCCGGGCGCCGGGTTCGATCGGCGCGTCGAGTTTTCCGAGCCGCGTGTTTCCCGGTATGCGCATGGCGGGCCACTCGGGCGATGCCCAAGTGACGATCCGAAACCTGGAAATCGTCGGTGTGGATACGGATGAGAATCTGATCATGGTTAAGGGCGCGTTGCCCGGACCGAAGGGCGGATACGTAGTTCTCCGCCGAGCCAAGTCGGGGTACTAGAAGGAGCGCGAACGATGCCCACTGTCGACGTTATCGATCTCAACAACACTAAAGTAGGCTCATTGGAGCTGTCGGAAGCCGTATTCGGCGTCAAGGTGAATCAGGCGCTGCTCTATGAGGCGGTCCGCAATTACCAGGCGAATCAACGCCGCGGAACGGCCAAGACCAAGACCCGGCATGAAGTGGCCGGATCTGGGAAGAAGTTATGGAAACAAAAAGGTACGGGGCGCGCCCGCATGGGTTCCATCCGCAGCCCGCTATGGCGCCATGGCGGTACGACGCATGGCCCGCAGCCGCGCGATTACAGCTACCAATTGCCTAAGAAGATGCTGGTAGGCGCGTTGCGTTCCGCTTTGACGGCGAAACTGCGGGATGGCGGGATTAAAGTCGTCAGTGAGTTTTCGTTGGCCGATCATAAGACGAAGACGTTTGCCGGTGCCTTGAGCAAGTTGGAATCGCCGAACAAGGTTTTGGTGATTGACAACTCGGAGAACCGCAATCTCACCCTCGGCGCCCGCAACATTCCGGGCCTGGTGCTGCTGCCGAGCCGCGAAGTGAATCCGTACCACTTATTGAACGCGAAGCGGATTCTGATCAGCGAGTCGGCCGCGAAGAAGCTTTCGGAGGGCTTGGCGTAATGAATATCTATGAAGTGGTCCGCCGCCCCATCGTGACGGAAAAAGGACATAACAAAAAAGACGACGAGAATACGCTCTGCTTTGAAGTCCACACGGAAGCCAACAAAATTCATATCAAGTCGGCCGTGGAGAAGCTCTTCAAAGTGAAAGTAGCCGCTGTCCGGGTGTTGAACAACGAGGGCAAACTGCGTCGTCGCGGACGGTTTGCCGGGTATCGCCCGGATTGGAAGAAGGCCTACGTTAGATTGAAGACCGGCGAGAAGATGCCGGAATACACGGAGATCTAACCCCGGCGTTTAGAGGAATCGCAACATGCCAGTGAAAACATATCGCCCGTACACGCCCAGCCGCCGTTATATGACGACGCTGATGCGCGACGACATCACCAAGCAGACGCCCGAAAAGGCGCTGACGACGGGCCGCAAAAAGTCCGGCGGCCGAAGTAACAATGGACGGGTGACGTCGCGGTTTATCGGCGGCGGTCATAAGCAGTCTTTGCGCGACGTGGATTTCAAGCGGGATAAGGAAGGCGTTCCGGCCCGCGTGGCGGCGATCGAATACGATCCGAACCGTTCGGCGCGTCTGGCGCTGTTGCACTACGTCGATGGCGAGAAGCGCTACATTGTGGCGCCGGTCGGATTGGGCGTTGGCGCCATGGTAACCTCCGGCCCCGCGGCCGACATCCTGCCCGGTAACTCGTTACCTCTCAAGAACATCCCGGCCGGAACCATCATTCACGCCATTGAGTTGAAGCCCGGTAAGGGCGCGCAGATGGCCCGCAGCGCCGGAACGCAGGCGCAATTGGTATCGAAAGAAGGCGGCACCGCCTTGATTAAGCTGCCGTCGGGTGAAGTTCGCAAGGTGGATCTGCGCTGTATTGCGACCATCGGCCAAGTGGGCAACCCCGAACACGAAAATGAAACGTACGGCAAGGCCGGACGCACCCGTTGGAAGGGCCGGACTCCGCATAATCGCGGTGTGACGATGAACCCGGTCGACCATCCGCATGGCGGCGGCGAGGGCCGGACGTCGGGCGGCCGCCATCCGGTCACGCCGTGGGGCCAGCCGACACGTGGTTTTAAGACGCGGAATAACAAGCGCACCGACAGCCAGATTGTCACGCGCCGCGGCAAGAAGAGCTAGGAAGGGATTAGACGATGGGTCGTTCTCTAAAAAAAGGGCCGTTCACCGATGACCACCTGCTCGTGAAGGTGGAGAGGTTGATCGCGAGCAGCGACAAGAAGGTCGTCAAGACCTGGTCGCGGCGCTCGACGATTCTGCCGATGTTCATCGGGCACACGTTCGCGGTGCACAATGGCAAGAAATTTATCCCGGTCTATGTGACCGAGAACATGGTTGGCCACAAGCTGGGCGAATTCTCGCCGACCCGAACGTTCAAGGGGCACGTGGCTAAGACTGAAAAATCCGGTAAGGCGGGCTGATCATGCAAGCGAGAGCCGAAGCGAGATATATCCGGGTGTCGCCGCAGAAAGCGCGGCTGGTGGTGGACCTCATCCGCGGCCAGCGCGCCGGGGACGCCATTAATATTCTGCGTTCCACGAACAAGCGGATCGCCCCGACGGTGGAGAAGGTGTTGCGGTCGGCGATCGCCAACGCCGAGCAGAAGTCGCAGGCGGTGGACGTGGATAAGTTGATGGTGAGCGAAGCCTACGTGAATGAGGGCCCGCGCATGAAGCGAATCCGGCCGGCCCCCATGGGCCGCGCCTACCGCTACCAACGCCGGATCAGCCACATCGTCGTGGCTGTGGCGGAAAAACAAGAGGCGCGAGGCAAATAATGGGTCAAAAAACACATCCCTACGGCTTCCGGCTGGGCGTAACCAAGACATGGCGCTCCCGCTGGTTCGCCAAGCAGGACTACGCCAAGTTGCTGGAAGAGGACCTGGACCTGAAGGACGAGTTGCGCAAACGGCTAAAGGCGGCCGGTGTGAGTTCGGTCGAAGTGGACCGTCCCGGCAACAAGCTCCGCATCACGATCCGTACGTCGCGGCCGGGCATCATTATCGGACGCAAGGGTGCCGAAATTGAAAAGCTGAAGTCGGAATTGGCCAAACGGACGAAGCGCGAAGTTTTTATCGACATTCAGGAAGTATCGAAACCGGATGTGGACGCGCAACTGGTGAGTGAATCCATCGCGATGCAGTTGGAAAAACGCGTGGCGTTCCGGCGGGCGATGCGTAAAGCGGTCGATTCCGCCAAGCGGCTGGGCTGCAAGGGCATCAAAGTTCGCGTTTCAGGCCGTCTGAACGGCGCTGAAATTGCCCGCAGCGAGTGGTATCTCGATGGCCAGTTGCCGCTGCACACGCTGCGCGCCGACATCGACTATGGCTTCAGCGAGTCGCATACCACCTATGGCGTCATCGGCGTAAAGGTGTGGATTTACAAGGGCGAAATACTCGGCGACTTCCGGAAGATGTCGAGCGAGCCGGAACCTCGCCGCGCCCCGCGCGGTGACCGTGATCGAGGCGGCGACCGTGGCGGCGAGCGCCGCGGGGATCGCCGCGGTCCGGCCGGCGGCGGCCCGGCTGGCGGTGGTTATAGCCCGCAGGGTGGCGGTTACGGCGGCGGTCAGCAGCAGAACGTGCCGGCCGGTCCGCCTATCCAGTCCCCTCCGCCCGGATTGGAAGGCGCCGGTCCGCGGCCGATCGCCCCGCCGATGGCGCAGCCGGTGCAGCCTTCATGGAAAAGTGAGCCGGCGGAGACCGCGCCCCCGGCTGCCGACACCCCGAGCGAGAACCAGGAGTAATACGCCATGTTGATGCCGAAGAAAGTCAAATACCGCAAGCAGCAGCGTGGCCGCATGACCGGACTCGCCTGGCGCGGCAGCACGTTGAACTTTGGCGACTACGGGTTGAAGGCCATGGTTTGCGGCTGGATCACCAATCGCCAGATTGAAGCCGCCCGTATCGCGATGACCCGTCACATCAAGCGCGGCGGCAAAGTGTGGATCAGGATCTTCCCGGACAAGCCCGTATCGAAGAAACCCGCCGAAACCCGTATGGGTAAGGGTAAAGGCGCGCCGGAATTCTGGGTCGCGGTAATCCGCCCCGGCAAGATTCTCTTTGAAATGGAAGGCGTCACGCAGGAAGTGGCCGCCGAGGCCATGCGACTGGCGGCGCAGAAACTCTCGTTGAAGACGAAAATGGTCAGCCGAGAGCCGCAAGGGTAAGGAGGGACATGTCAATGAACGCAGAAAAGATCCGCGGGCTGGAATCGGTCGAGCTCGAAAAACAAGTCAAGGACATTCAAGAGTCCATGTTCCGCCTCCGCTTCCAGATGTCGCTGGGGCAAGCCGACGGTTTGAAGAAATACCGGGAATCGAAGAAAGACCGGGCGCGAATCCTGACGGTTCTGCGCGAGAGGGCGAAGTAAATCATGCCGGAAAATACAAATCCGCAGGCGGCTCCCAAAAAGGGCCAAGTGAAGGTCGGGCAGGTCGTGTCGACCAAGATGAAGAAGACGATTGTCGTCGAAGTGTCCCGTCGCGTCGCGCATCCTTTCTATCGCCGGATCATAAAGAAGCGAAAGAAGTTCTACGCCCACGATGAGCAGGGTTTGGCAAAGCTCGGCGATGTGGTGCGGATTGTGGAGCATCGGCCGCTTTCCAAGCTGAAGCGCTGGGCGCTGGCGGAAGTGGTTCGCGCGGCCGTCCAGGTTGGCGAATCGCCCTCAAAGTAATGTCCGCGGAGAAATAAGGAGATCACCATGATAGGGATGCGAACAATGCTCGAGGTCGCCGACAACAGCGGCGCGCGCAAATTGCAGTGCATATTGCCGCGCGGCGGCGATCTGGGATTGCATGCCGGTCTCGGTGACGTGATCACCGCCGCGGTGAAGGAAGCGACCCCCGACGGAACCGTGAAAAAGGGCAAAGTGGTGCGTTGCGTCATCGTGCGTATGCGGAAGGAAACCCGCCGCAAGGACGGGACTTACATTCGCTTCGACACGAATGCGGCGGTGCTGATTAACGATCTCGGCGAGCCGATTGGAACCCGCGTCTTCGGGCCGGTGGCGCGCGAATTGCGCGATAAACGGTTTATGAAGATCGTGTCGCTGGCGCCGGAAGTACTTTAGGAGACAGAATTCCCGATGGCAACGATTAAAATTCGAAAGGGCGATTCGGTCAAAGTGATCGCCGGGCGCGACAAAGGTAAAGTTGGCCGCGTGCTTGAAGTGCAAAGTGCGCGGGAACGCCTGCTCGTCGAAGGCGTGATGATGGTCAAGCGTCATACGAAGGCGAATCCGTCCAAGCAGATCAAGGGCGGTATCGCTCACAAAGAAGCGACGATACACATTTCGAACGTGATGATCGTAGCCGGGGACGGGAAACCCACCCGCGTCGGATACAAAATGGAAGGCGAGGGCGCTTCGGCCCGGAAGGTGCGCGTGGCGCGCAAGACCGGCGAAGTGCTGGCGACCAAGCGTTCGTAACAGCGGAAAGCGATTTATGGCCAGGCTCAAAGAACATTACACGAAAATCGTACTGCCGGCTCTGATGCAGGAGTTCGGGTACAAGAACATCATGGCCGTTCCGAAGATTGAGAAAATCTCGCTGAACATCGGTATGGGAGAAGCCACGGGCAACCCTAAGCTGATGGACGGGGCCGTCAACGAGTTAGGGCAGATTGCCGGGCAGCGTCCGGTGATTTGCAAGGCGAAGAAGTCGATCGCCCAATTCAAACTGCGCGAAAACATGGCGATCGGGTGCATGGTGACGCTCCGCGGCGACCGTATGTACGAATTCTTGGATCGTCTGGTCAACGTCGCTTTGCCGCGATTGCGCGATTTCCGCGGGATATCGTCGAAGGCGTTCGATGGCCGCGGCAACTACACGATGGGGTTGAAGGACCAGTTGATTTTCCCCGAGATCGATTACAACAAGGTGGACAAGACCAAGGGTATGAATATCTGTCTCACCACTACCGCCAGGACGGACGCCGAAGGTCTGGCGCTGCTAAAGCAAATGGGCATGCCGTTCGCGGCGAAGTAACGAGAAGAGAGGATTGTAAGCGCACATGGCCACAACCGCCAAAATCGCCAAGGACGTCAAGCTGAAGGCCCTGAAAGCCAAGGGAGTACAGAAGGCCGGAGTCCGCCTCCGCAACCGCTGCTTCCGTTGCGGACGGCCCCGGGCATATCTCCGCAAGTTCGGACTTTGCCGTATCTGTTTCCGCAAACTGGCGCTCGCCGGGGAGATCCCGGGCGTGATCAAGGCCAGTTGGTAGCGGGGAGCTTGGGAATGTTAAGGAATCACGAAGGAAGGGGAATCGAGAATGGTTAGCGATCCCATTGCGGACATGCTCACGCGGATCCGGAACGCGATGCAGGCGCGGCACCCCAAAGTGGATGTGCCTGGCTCGAAGTTGAAGCTCGAAATAGCGCGGATCCTCAAGGAAGAGGGCTACGTCCTGAATTACAAGCAGGGAGACGAGGGCTCCAAGCGGGTCATCAAGATCTACCTGAAGTACAACCCCAACAACACGCCGGTGATCTCTCACCTGGAGCGGGAATCCAAGCCCGGCCGCCGCGTCTATGTGGCGAGCAATGAAATCCCTCGCGTGCTGGGCGGAATGGGGATCAACATCCTCACCACGCCGAGCGGCGTGATGACTGGGCGTACCGCGCGCAAGCAAGGTATAGGCGGCGAACTCTTGTGTTCGGTTTGGTAAATCAACGGTGAAGCCGGGCCTAAGGCTCGAGTAGCGAGAACCGTAAGGAAAAAGTAACGATGTCGAGAATTGGAAAAAAACCGATCCCGCTGCCGGCGGGTGTCAAAATCAAGATCGAGGTGACGCCCGGTCCGATGCACGTCGAAGGCCCGAAGGGCAAGCTGACGGTGCCGGTGCCCGCGGGAATTGTCATCGAGCAAAACGGCGCCATCCTGGACGTTAAGCGGGAGAACGATTCGTACCGCGCCGTCCATGGCCTCACGCGCGCGTTGGCGGCGAACGCCGTCCAAGGCGTCAGCACCGGATTTACTCGGGAGCTCGACATTGTCGGCGTCGGTTTCCGGGCCGAATCGAAGGGCAAGGAGTCCATTCACTTCACCCTGGGTTATTCGCATAATATTGAAGTCTTACTTCCGGCCGGCGTCGAAGCCAAGGTGGACAAGAACACTCATATCACGCTAACCGGATATGATAAACAGTTGCTGGGTCAAGTGGCGGCGAATATGCGTTCGCTGCGGAAGCCGGATCCGTACAAGAACAAGGGTGTCCGCTACACGGGCGAAGCGTTGCGCAAGAAGGCCGGCAAGTCCGGTGCGAGCAAGGGTAAATAATGAGCGCAAACGCCAGCCTCCCGCACCCCTCCGCCGCGGCTTGGTCCGTTTTGCGCGAGCTAATGGACAGCGCAAAGGCCGGTCGCGGCCGCCACCCATTCACAAACTCTCGCTCAACCTCCGCCGCGGCCGAGTCCGTTTTGCGCGCGTTCATCATTAAGGATCGAAACGTATGGTAAGTAAAGTCAATCGCGACGAAGTCCGGCGCCGGATTCATACCCGAATCCGCAAGAAGATGTCCGGCACGGCGGAACGGCCCCGCTTGGCGGTATTCCGCTCCATTAAGCACATCTACGTGCAGGTGGTCGACGACCGGGCCGGCACGACCCTGGTCTCCGCCTCCACCGCCGAAAAAGGCGCGCCGAACGGAGGCAATGTGGCCGGGGCGAAAGCAATCGGGAAGCTGGTTGCGGAGCGTGCCAAGGAAAAGGGAATCGGCGCCGTGGTATTCGACCGCGGCGGATTTCTGTACCACGGCCGGGTGAAGGCGCTGGCCGATGCCGCGCGTGAAGCCGGATTGCAGTTCTGATAGGGAGATATTCGCATAAATGCCAGCTACTGTTACCAAGCGCGTGGAACCGACATCGGGGCTCAAAGAGCAGGTCGTCTCCATTAACCGCGTCACCAAGGTGGTGAAAGGCGGCAAGAACCTCAGCTTTTCCGCTCTGGTCGTGATCGGCGATCCGGGTGCCAAGATCGTCGGTTTCGGGACGGGGAAGGCGAAGGAAGTGCCGGCCGCCATCAAGAAGGGTATTGAAGCGGCGAAGAAGAATTTGCGAAAAATCCATGTCCTGGGGACCAGCATTCCGCACCCCGTATTGGGGCGGTTTGGGGCCGGCCATGTGCTGTTGAAGCCCGCGCCGCAAGGAACCGGCGTCATCGCCGGCGGTCCGGTGCGCGCGGTGATTGAGGCCGTGGGCATTCAGAATGTTCTGACCAAGTCGTTGGGAACGCACAACCCGCACAATGTAGTAAAGGCCACCATCGCCGCGCTGGAGCAGTTGCGCGATAAAAATGAAGTGGCCGAAATGCGCGGCATTTTGCCGGAGCGCATGTAAAAAGAGGCAAAATATGACCGGGCAAAAAATCAAAATTCAGTTGTATCGCAGCACCATTTGCACACCGGAAAAGCACAAGGTGATCGTTCGCGCCTTGGGCCTGAAAAAGCTCAATCGAATTGTCGAGCGCCCGGACACTCCCGGTTTCCGCGGCATGGTTTTGAAAGTTCCGCATCTTCTACGGATTGTTGAGTAAGGCAGCGTCATGAATCTCAGTCAAATTAAACCGCCCCGCGGTCAAAAAAAGAACAAGCGCCGCCTTGGCCAGGGCATGGGCACGGGCCGCGGCAAGTTTGCCGGCCGCGGCGCGAAGGGCGCCAAGTCGATCAGCGGTTATTCGCGAATGCGCGGTTTTGAGGGCGGCCAGATGCCGCTGCACCGCCGTTTGCCGAAGCGTGGCTTTTCGAATGCGATGTTTAAGACCACCTACGCTATCGTCAATGTGGCCACGCTGAACGATCTCGCCGGCGACAGTTTTGACGTCCAGTCGCTGATGGCGGCGGGCGTAGTCAAGAAGTTGGAGGACGGCTTGAAGGTATTGGCCAACGGGGATCTGACCCGCGCCATAACGGTAACGGCCCACCACTTCTCCGCCGCGGCGAAAGAGAAGATCGAGAAGGCCGGCGGCACGGCGGTCGTCATCGAACCGGTGACCCGCAAACCGAAGGAAAAGTAAGCCGCAAAGAGGATTGGTATGAAGTTCCTTGAAGCAGTGGCGAACGCATTCCGGATTCCGGACCTCCGGAACCGTATCCTTTTTACTCTGGCGATGTTGGCGATCTATCGCCTGGGCGGGCATATCCCAACCCCCGGTATCGACGCCGAGCGCCTGGAAGAGTTCTTCCGGCAGAACCAGGGTACGCTACTCGGATTTTTCGATCTGTTCAGCGGCGGTATGTTCCGCCGGTTAACGATTTTCGCCCTGGGCATCATGCCCTACATCACTAGCTCCATCATTTTGCAGCTCATGACCATCGTCGTCCCGACGCTCGAGAAGCTCCAGAAAGAAGGGGAGTTGGGGCGGCGCAAAATCACGCAATACACCCGCTACCTGACGGTAATCCTGGCGCTGGTACAGTCGTTCACCATTGCCACCGCGCTGCAATCCCAGGGCAATTTCGTCGTGAATCCGGGTTTCGGATTTATCTTCATGACGATGATTTCGCTCACCACCGGCACGGCCTTCATTATGTGGCTCGGTGAGCAAATTACCGAGCGCGGCATCGGCAACGGCATGTCGCTCATCATCTTCACGGGCATTGTGGTCGGCTTGCCTTCGGCGATGTACAACATTTATCAGAAAGCGTTTCTGACTCGCGAATGGAATATGTTGCAGGTTCTTATCATCGCGGCGGTGATGGTCGGCGTGATCGGTTTGATTGTATTGGTCGAGCGCGGCGAGCGGCGGATTCCGGTGCAATACGCCAAACGCGTCGTGGGGCGGAAAATGATGGGCGGCCAGTCGACGCATTTGCCGATGAAGGTAAACGCCGGCGGTGTAATTCCGGTCATCTTCGCCAGTTCGCTGCTCACCTTTCCGCAGACGTTGACGCAAGTCGCCTTCGTCCGCGACAACGCGTATCTGTCGAAAATGCTTAGTTCCATCGCGCATTCCGAGCCGCTCTACATTCTCTTTTTTATCGCGCTGATTATCTTCTTCTGCTTCTTCTACGTGTCGATCATCTTCAACCCGAATGAAGCGGCGGATAACATGCGTAAGTACGGCGGGTTTATTCCGGGGATCCGTCCCGGCAAGAACACGTCGGACTATATGAATAAAGTCCTGACGAAGATCACCGTCGTCGGCGGTCTTTATCTGGCTGTTCTCAGCCTGCTGCCGGAAATGATGATTAGCGGCGTAAAGCTGCAGCATCTCCCGTTGATCGGCAACTGGATCGACGCGCAGTTCCCGCGGTTCATTCTCGACGGTCTGGGCGTGAACTTCTACTTCGGCGGTACCAGCCTCCTCATCGTGGTTGGCGTGGCCATGGATACGGTGAACCAGATTGAAGCGCAGCTAATTATGCGCCACTATGAAGGGTTCACTCCGCGTGCCGGCCGGATCCGCGGCCGCCGTAGCACCACTTAATTTTCTTCGGATGTTTGTTCTTTGACAACTGACAAAGCCGGCATCGCCAGTCAACCCGCTCCCCGGAAACCCCTGGCGGTGATGTTGTTCGGCGCACCGGGTTCGGGCAAGGGAACCACCGGCAAGATGCTCGCCACGCTAACCGGCTGGCCGCATCTGGCCACGGGTGATTTGCTGCGGGAGCAGATTAAGCGGGAAACTCCGCTGGGTCTGGAGATGCGGAGTGTTCTCGCGTCGGGCCGTTTGGCGCCGGACGATCTGGTAAGTCGAATGGTTTGGGACCGCCTCGGATGGCCCGACTGCGGGCACGGTTTCCTGCTCGACGGGTTTCCGCGGACGATTCCCCAAGCGGAGGGATTGGCCCAGTGGTTTGAGGGGCGTCCGTTCCGGCCCGTGCTGATACATCTTTGGGTGGAGTATAATGAAATTTTGAGGCGGCTTACCGGCCGTCGTATGTGTCCGGCCTGCGGCGCTATTTACCATTTGGAGTCGAGTCCTTCGAACGTGCCCGGTATTTGCGATACGGACGGAACGGCGTTAACGATTCGGGCCGACGATAAGGAAGAAGTGGTTTTGCAGCGGTTGCGGACATATCAGACTGAAACCTGGCCGGTGGCGGAAACGCTGCGAAAGCATGGTGTGCTGGTGGAAGCGATCGAGTGTGGCGAGATGGATCCGGAAAGCGTGGCCGACCGGATTGTGTGGCGGTTGGATCGCATAGCCGGTTCGATCGCGAAGAAAACGGCGAAAAGTTAGACGGACGGAATGATTATTCGGAAAAGCCCGGCGGAACTCGAAAAGATGCGGCGTAGCGGGCTACTCGTGTATCAGGTTCTTCATACGGTCGCGGATCTGGTGGGGGAAGGAATTACAACCATGGAACTGGAGAACGCGGCCGCGAGAATGATCGCCGATGCCGGCGCGCGTCCCGCCTTCAAGGGTTACTATTCCGCCGCCGCCGGCAACCGGTTTCCTTACGTTCTTTGCACCTCCGTCAACGACCAGATTATCCACGGCATGCCATCGGCGAAAACCGCTTTGAAAAAAGGCGACGTGATCTCGATCGACACCGGAGTGCAACTCGACGGCTATTTTGCCGATTCGGCCATCACCGTGCCCGTGGGTAACATATCGGAGTCGCTGCAACGGTTGCTCAATGTGACGAAGGATTCGCTCGAAATGGCGATCGACAAAGTCCGCGAGGGCAATCGCCTCTTCGATATCTGCTCCACCGTGCAGAAGTATGTCGAGACAAACGGTTTTTCGATTGTGCGGGAGTTTGTCGGCCATGGCATCGGCACCTCCTTGCATGAGGAACCCCAGGTGCCGAATTACGTAGACCGCAACAATGAGAATCCGCGGCTGAAAGAGGGGATGGTCCTGGCCATTGAACCGATGGTCAACCTCGGCAAGCCGGCGTCGAAAGTGCTATCGGATCGCTGGACGGCGGTCAGCCAGGATGGTTCGGCTTCAGCGCATTTTGAGCATTGTGTAGCGGTGACGAAAAACGGCCCGTGGGTTTTAACGCGGCCATGAACCGGGGATCTAATCATGGAGGAACCGGTGGAGGCGGTGGTGCTGGAACTATTGCCGCAAGCGCTTATCCGTTTGGAATTGAAGGGGAGCAAGCGGCAGGTTCTGGCGCACGCGGCCGGGGCGAAAGAAGTGAATTTTGTTCGATTGCGGCCGGGCGATCCGGTCATGGTATCGGTCTCGGAGTTGGATCCCACGCGGGGACGAATCGTCGGCCTGCGGCCGGGCCGGTAGCGGGGCAACCAATTGTTAACTTGTGTCACCGAGCCTTGTGTCACCGGGCCGCGACCGTCGGGGAGCGGCAACGAATTACCAAGTCTTGTGTCACCGAGCCGCGACCGTTAGGGAGCGGCGGCGAATTACTAAGTCGAAGAGGGAAGTCATGAAAGTACGGGCATCGGTCAAGAAAATTTGCGATAAGTGCAAGATCATTCACCGCACGGGCGTCGTCCGGGTGATTTGCGTCAACCCCAAGCACAAGCAGCGCCAGGGCTAACCGCGCGCCAGAGAATTACTGAAAGAACAGGACAAGGCATATGGCACGAATTTCCGGTGTTGATCTACCCGCCCGCAAGCGCGCGGAAATCGGATTGACTTATATCTACGGCATCGGCCGCACGCGGGCGAAGTCGATTCTATACCGCTCGGGCGTGGATGCGGATAAGAAGGTCGCCGATCTGACCGAAGAGGAAGTGAACAAGATCCGTACGTTAATTGAAACCGAAGGATCGGTGGAAGGCGACCTCCGCAAGGAGATGTCGCTGAACATCAAGCGATTGATGGAAATGGGCTCATACCGCGGTCTACGGCATCGCCGCGGCCTGCCCGCCCGTGGCCAACGCACTCATACCAATGCCCGCACCCGCAAGGGACCGCGTAAGGGCACCGTGACTAACAAGAAAAAGACCGGCGTTAAGTAATCGCCCAAACGAATAAACGGAAATAATCGCTATGGCCAAAGCACCAGCCAAGTCCTCTAAGAAGAAAAACTTCAAGAAAAAAGAAAAGAAACACGTCCCGATGGGCCTTTGCCACGTCCAGGCGACGTTCAATAACACCATCATCACGTTCACCGACCCCATGGGGAACACGCTGGCCTGGTCGAGCTCCGGCTCGCTCGGTTTCCGCGGCTCCCGCAAGGGGACGCCGTTCGCCGCCCAGCAGGCTTCGCTAACCGCCGCCAACAAGGCGAAAGACTCGGGGCTCCGGACGGTGGAAGTGCGCGTGTCCGGTCCCGGAGCCGGTCGCGAATCGGCTATCCGCGCTTTGTCCGGCGCCGGAATTGAAGTCAGAAATATCAAGGATGTCACGCCCATTCCGCACAATGGCTGCCGTCCGCCGAAAAAGCGCCGCGTTTAATTGCGGATAATTTGGCGGCGCGAGCTTGGAATTTCCTTTGCGTAGTCCAGCCCGGCGTGCCATACTATGAGTTACCGTCTTACGATTCGCATCGCAAAATTCATCTTTTCAGTTTGGCGCGCAGACCCCCACCCGCCCTGCGCGTCAATCGGCCCGACGGAGACCCGCCCAACCGCCCTCCGTCGGGCCACCCCCACCTCCCTTACAAACCGCTTTTCTGAATCCCGCCTGATTGCCAATATTTGTCCCGATGTGGCATACAAGAAAATGTGGCATACTAAAAATTGGGCGCTTATGCGCCAAAACCGGATCCCATAGGTTTCGGTAGTTCTGTAAGCAGGACGAAGGCCGCCGCTGGCGCGCCGTAAACTGCACCTTCCGACGTTGAAAGGTTTGAGACAAACGAATGCGTTACATTGGTCCCGTGTGTCGGCAATGCCGGCGCGAGGGTATGAAGCTCTTCCTTAAGGGGGAGCGCTGCTACGGCCCCAAATGCGCCGTAAGCGAAGAAAAGAAGCGGAACTTTCCGCCCGGTCAGCATGGTCAGGCCCGGAAGCCCAAGATTGTGGGCTACGGCCTGCAATTGCGCGAAAAGCAAAAGACGAAGCGCTACTTCGGTCTGGGTGAAACGCAGTTCCGGAACCTGTTTGAGAAGGCCGCCACCTCGAAGGGCATCACCGGCGACATCATGTTGCAGTTGTTGGAGCGGCGCCTGGACAACGCCGTATATCGTATCGGTTTCGCCACCAGCCGCGCGTTCGCCCGCCAGTTGGTGCGTCATGGCCACATCCGGGTCAACGGCAAGAAAGTCAACATTCCGTCGTTCACGGTCAAGCCGGGCGACGAGGTTAGCGTCCGCGACAAGAGCAAGGAAAATTCGGCCATTCTGGCGGCGCGGGAAGCGACCGCGCATATGCCCTCGCCAAGCTGGCTGGAAGTGGATCGCGACAGCCTCAAGGCCCGCATCACCTCGCTTCCCAAGCGCGAGGAGCTTGTTCAGATCAACCTGAATGAGCAGCTCATCGTCGAACTGTACTCCAAGTAAGCGGCCCCGAAGGCGGCCGCGGCGAAGTTCGCTTCGCCAAATGCGGCCTTCGGACTTTGCCGGAACACACTCACCCAACACCGTCACAGAACTTGCGTTAGAGCCCCAAAAGGAGAGCTATGTTCAAGGGTTTTCAGAAACCGAAGCGGTTGGTCGCCAACACCGAAACGCTCAATGAGCGTTATGGCAGTTTCGCCGCCCAGCCCTTTGAGCGCGGTTTCGGCACGACGATCGGCAACAGCCTGCGTCGCGTGCTGTTGAGTTCCATCGAAGGCGCGGCCATAACCGCGGTCCGCATTGAAGGCATCGCCCACGAATTCAGCCCCATCCCAGGCGTCACGGAAGATGCGACCGACATCATCCTCAACCTGAAACAGGTTCCGTTCAAGATGTCGACCGACGCCGTTCACACCGTGCGTTTGATCGTCGATCAGCCGGGAGAAGTCCTGTCCGGCCGGATCGAGACAAGCTCGGACATCGAAGTGCTGGACCGCAACGTCCATATCGCCACGGTGGGCGAAGGCGGCAAGCTGAACATTGAGATGCGCCTGAAACAGGGCCGCGGCTATGTTTCGGCGGATCGCAACTTCGACGAGGATTTGCCCATCGGCTACATCGCCATCGATTCCGTGCACTCGCCCGTCCGCAAGGTCAACTACTCGGTGGAAAATGCCCGTCTCGGCCAGATGACCGACTACGACAAGCTGAATATTGAAGTGTGGACCAATGGCGCGATTTCTCCGCAGGACTCGGTCGGCCAGGCCGCCAAGCTCGTGAAGGATCACATGAGCATCTTCATTAACTTTGAAGAATCGCCCGAAATCACCGAAGAGCCGGCCGAACGCATGATGAACCAGGTGAACGAAGTTCTCAATCGCTCGGTGGACGAGATGGAGCTTTCGGTTCGCAGCTACAACTGCTTGAAGAACGCCAATATCGGTACCATCGGCGATTTGGTGCAGAAGACGGAAGCGGAAATGCTTCGTACCAAGAACTTCGGCCGCAAGTCGTTGAACGAGATCAAGGAAATTCTGTCGGGCATGGGCCTGGGCTTCGGTATGAAGATCGACTCCCAGGGCCGCCTGATACCCGGCCCGGCCAGCAGCACGTCCGGTATGTCGGTCGGCGATGACGACTAGTCATCGGTTACACATCAGATGACGACTAGTCATCGGTTACACATCACAGGAACGGAACTACGCCAACATGAGGCACAATCGAGCGGGATTCAAACTCAAACGCAACGTCAGCGCGCGGCGCGCGCTGCTGCGTAATATCGTTACGAGCGTCATTCTCGAAGAGCGGGTGATCACGACTATTCCCAAGGCTAAGGCCGCGAAGCCGATTATCGACCGGATCATCACCTTGGCCAAGCGGGAGAAGAAGGAAGAGCAATTGCATGCCCGCCGGCAGGCCGCGTCCTACCTGATGACCCCGGCCAGCGTGCAGAAGCTATTCGACACCATCGGACCGCGCTTTGCCACCCGTAACGGTGGTTACACCCGCGTGGTTCGCGTGGGTTTCCGGAAGGGCGATGGCGCCGAAACGGCCGTCCTGGAACTCGTCGGCTCCGAACTGGTTCGCCGCTCCGCCGACCGCGCCAAGCGTCGTGAAGAAAAACTCAAGGCGATGCAGGAAGGCCGCTCCGGCGGCCAACCGGCGGAGTCCTAACTGATGATTACTTGCAGAAGTTCGCCTGCTTGTTCCGTCGCCGTTTCTGATTCCGTCGCCGTTTCCGAGGCGCGACCGTAAGGGAGCGGCCGCTCGAATCATGGCAACGAGGCACTAACATTTACCACCCGCAACACGAAAGGGCGCGAATCCCAAGTTAACAGCCATTTCCCTTGGCTGATTCATTAGGTGACGCGCCCTTTTCTGGTTTTCGCGACATGGAAGAAACACTCGCTCCCCAGCTACAGCCCGATCCGCCGCGCGTATCCGTGATCGTCGTTACGCGCAATCAGGCCCATGCGCTCCGCCGTTGCCTGGAAGCGCTGCACCGTTCGACCATTCTCGATCGCATCGAGATCATCGTCGTCGACAATGCGTCCACCGATGGCAGTAACGTCATTCAGGACGATTTCGAGAAAATCACATACCTGAAATTGCCTAAGAATTTCGGCTGGACCAAGGCCGCGAATATCGCGCTCCGTTCGTCGCTCGGTGAGACGATTCTGTTCTTGGATCCGCGCGTGGAACTGGCCCCGGAAGCGATTGCCGTGCTGGCCGCGGAGGTATCCCAGGAAAGCAATGCGGCGGCCGCCAGCGCGGTGCTCACCACGCCAGAGGGCGTGCCCGCGCGGGTGATGCGGAAACTGCCCGGGCCGGATGATTTGCGTCCCACTCTATACGCGCTCCCCGCGATGCCAATGGAGCCTTCAACGGTCGATTTCCCCGGAGTTTTCGCCCTGCTGATCCGCAAGGCGTTTCTGAAAGGCATGAATTTCCTGGACGAACGGTACGGTGAGCTTTGGGCGGATGCGGAAATTGCCGCGCAGGTACGCCGCGCGGACCGCAAGATCCTCCTGCTGCCGGCCGCGACCGGTGTTTTCCATGAATCCGACGCCCCGCCGGCCCTTCCTTCGTCCTTGCTGGAGGCCGACTTCGAACAGGGTGCCGCCACCTACCTCTCCAAGCACTGCGGCGGCGGCATGGGCCGGCGAGTGACGGCCGCGCTCGGCGCGCTCGGCACGTTGAGAATCGGGTTGTTCTCCAACTTGGTCTCGGGCCAAAAGATCGACGGCTCGCAGGAATAGAGGCGATCCCAATCGCCGCGCTTGCCCCAGCTATTTCGTTGACATTTCGTTGACTTCGCGTATTCTGAGGGCGTGAAGCAACCCACCCCGTTCTTCCTCTCCTACGCCCACCCCGACAAACCCGACATCGACCCCTTCCTCGAAGTCCTCAACCCGCTCCTCCAAATCTCCCCCAAATACGACTTCCACCTCTGGCGGGACACCGCCATCCTCCCCGGCGAAAAGTGGCGCGAAGAAATCGATACCGCGCTCAATAACAGCCGCTTCGGTATCCTCTGGGAGTCGTCGTCGCCACCGGCGGAATTGCTGACTTTTTATCCCGGCACTGACACCTTTTGGTAACCAAAGCCTAGGATTACCCCTGGGAAGTCCCCTACCGTAGAGCTATCAACGCCACTGCCCGGATCGCGCGTGATGCGGAAACTGATTTCGATTGCTCTACACTCTGCGACTAATCGTGACTTAATCTGTTTCGACCGGGCGACAGAACTGTCGCGATCACACGCTACTGGCTGCACAAGCCGCAGTCCAGAAATCGGAATGCATTGTGATCGCGGAGGAATCCAAGAGGCGTTGGATCATCAGGATTCCGGTGAAGTCTCCAGCCGGGTCGGCGTACCAGGATGTACCGAAGCCGCCATCCCAGCCGTAGGTACCCGGTGTGAAGGCAATCTGGTCACGCTTGGTGTAGACCGACAACCCGAGTCCCCAACCCCGGTTGTCCCAGTAGCCCGGGAAGAAGCCGGAACCCACCTTCTGGTCTGCGGTCAAATGGTCTATCGTCATCAAATCGATGGAAGCCCTCGATAGTATCGCGGGACGCTTCCCAATTGCTCCCTTGTTCAACATCATCCTGGCAAACGCCCAATAGTCGTCAATGGTGGAAACTAACCCGCCGCCGCCGGATTGGAACGCCACGGGAATCGACCAACGATCCTGAGCCTCGAAGGGAGCGAGTTTGCCGCTCTGCGAATCCAACGCGTAGCAGCCAGCCAGGCGGCCTTTCTTGTCGCCAGGAACTTCGAAGCTGGTGTCTCTCATGCCAAGCGGCTCAAAAATCCGTTCGCGCAGGAACGTCGCTAGTGTCTGGCCCGAGGCGCGTTCGATCAACACGCCGAGAACATCGGAACCCGTATGGTAGAGCCACTTCTCGCCCGGGTGGAACATGAGCGGTAATTGCGCGAGCCCACGGATCCATTCGTTAGAGCCCTTCGCTTCGGAAAGATGCGGGCCGACGGCGACCTTCTGTTCACGCATGGCGCGCGTGATCGGGTAGTCGGTGGTCGATCCGATCAATAAGCCAATCCCGAGGCGGAACGTCAGAAGATCGCGGAGCGTGATCGGCCTCTTGGCCGGCATAGTCTCATCGAGCGGCCCATCAAGCCTTTTCAGAACCCGCCGATTGGCAAGTTCTGGAATAAGCCGGTGAATTGGCTCGTCCATTCGAATCTTGCAATCCTCGACCAGCATCATGGCTGCCGCGGCGGAGACTGGTTTGGTCATGGAAGCGATGCGGAAGATGGTGTCGCGCTGCATGGGCTTCGAGCCATTGAGCGAGCTGTGTCCCACGCTGCCGGAATGAACAACGCCTTGCTTGCTGATTAACCACACGACACCCGGCACATCGCCACGCTCAACATAGCTGGCCATGACGCCGGTCAATCGCCGCAACCCGGAACGTGAGAAGGGCTCCCGTGAGACCCGGGCGGCCACTATCGCGTTCAAGAGAGGAAAGCTGATCGCCGCCGATGCAAATTGTCGTCTACGCATGATTCGATTTCCAGACTATCTTCCGAAGAACTCCCGCATGGCGGCGGCGAGCTCTTGCGGTGCCATGAGGACGGCGGAGTGATCCAGACCCTCCAACGAGCGATACTGGGCCGCACTCAGCCGACCCACAAGGGCCTTCGCACCGTTATGGAAGAACGCCTCCGCCTTTGATCCAACCACGGCGAGTGTAGGGGCGGTGGCCTGCGACCAACGCTTGTCGGGGAGGGGTTGCCCCGATTGTGTGCCCGCCAGGATCGCCAGATCGTAGGGCACGGTATTCGCGATCCGCGTCATGTCGCTCCACGCGGGTAGCATCCAGCGCATGAACGTGATGCCTGGAGCGGGGATTCCCATTCCCTTGCCGAAGAACAGGGCCACTGCTTCGTCACGGTTGTTTGCGGATAGAGAGGCCTTGATCTCTTCGATCAGCGTGTCTGGTATCGGCGGACGGCTGTCGTCGATGATGAACGGTGGTTCGTGCAGGAAGAGCTTCGTGATTCTTGGGCTGAGGCGAGCGGCGGCGTCCAAAGCGAGCACGGCGCCAGAGGAGCTGCCGAAAAGAAAGACCGGTCCGCCGGTGGACTTCACTAGAACCTCCAAGTCCTCGACTTCGCGCTCGACCGTGTAGGGCATGGTATTCGTACTCTTCCCCCGGCCTCGACGATCATAGTTGATGACCGTATAGGATGATGACAATTGCCTAGCGAGCGGACGCGCTCCGTCGCGGTCCGCAAGGGCGGCGGAGACCAGAATGACGACCGGGCCCGACCCTGTCTGTTCGTAGGCGATCAGCGTGCCGTCTTTAGAAGTAACGGACTTCTCTATTGCTCCGGAGGGCGATCCCCCCGTGCTGAAGAGCCGGCCGAGCGCAAAGCGGAGCCCAATGAGCAGTACAACCAGACCGGCAAATACGAAACCGGCGTTCCGCAAAGCGTGACTACTCATCGCTGCCTCCGGCGGCAATTGGCGCGCCAGGGGTCGAGAGCGTCTCTGCCAACTTGTCGTAGCTCTCGGCCGCACCGTGCTCCATGCCAGATTGGATAACGGCGTCCCGCACTTCTTTTGACGGGCACAGGATTGTGGCAACCATGGTCGTCGTGCCGCCGGACTCAGTGAAAACCGTTGTCACCACGGACTCCCCAGGGAATCCGTCGAACGACTCGGAATGGACCGAACGCTCCGGCGGCGAGAGTTCGCGATAGACGCCGTGCATTCCCAATTCACGGCCTTCGGGTCCGCTCAGAACAAAGCGGAAGCGGCCACCCACGCGCGAGTCCACATCGCAGCCGACCAACGACCACCCGCGGGGTCCGAACCACTTCTTCAGAATTTCCGGTTTGCTGAACGCATCGTACACGAGTAGACGAGGTGCCCTGAAAACGCGCGTCAGAACGATCTCGCAATCGCTCGGCAAGCTCACGGCTAGAGTTCCAGTGTTTTTCATGATGTTCGTCTCTATCCACAACTCAGCGCAGGCTTCGTTTGGTTCTGACTTTCTCCTTGATTGGTTTCTTGCCTGCCTGCAGTTCTTCCAAGACCTGATCCAAGCGTTCGAACTGCTGTTCGAGGGTATTCCGATAGTGTTCGAGCCAACCATCGATTTCGTGAAAAGGCTGCGCCCGGAGGGCATAGATTCGGCGCTGGGCGTCTGGGTGGACCTCCACCAGTCCAGCCTCACTGAGCGTTCGAAGATGCTTAGACGCCTGTGGCTGTCGGATGCAAAGCCGTTCGGCGACCGTTCCGACGGAAAGCGGCTCACGAAGCAGAAGATCGAGGATCTGGAGGCGGCTTGGATCGGCGAGGGCTCTAAAGGTTTCAAGCACAACCTCAGTATTCCACAATACGAATATTCTAGTCAAGGAATATACACGCGAGGCGTAAGAATCGGGATGAGGCCGACTCCGATAGCACCCGATCGACGGCCTAGTGTTGGCCAATCGTTAGCGTTCACGCCAAACTCCCGCGATAGCTAAGCCTCCCCCGCTTCCTTCGGACCGCCCTATCCCTCCATCTCCGTCCGCTTCCCCTCGAGTTCCTAATAAATCGTGAAAAAGCGCTCGTCTTCGGAGTCTTTAGCCCACCGGGCATCTGACCCACCTACTGGCTCGCCGAAGTGTCATATGTTGGCCACTCTTCGACCGTCTGCTTGACGGCTATCGCCGCCTACGACTAACGCCCCCCTCAAGCCAGCGGCAGCCAAGAACGCGGGCGTTCAGTTCTTCCGGGGTGCGGCGGCACCGCTGAACCAGATGCCGTTTGGCGCTCCCGACCGCGCGGCGGCGATGTCTGGCCACCTGTCGCCATTGAAATCCGCGAAGGCAATTCCGTAAACGACGCCTTGCCCGTCGTTCCAGAGAACTTCTTGGAATGCGCTGCCATTGAAGAAGATCGAGCCCGGAGCATCCACATTTCCCACCACGATGTCCGGCTTCCCGTCTTTGTTGAGATCCGCGACGCCCAGTGCATAGGGAGTGCGGTCCGCGCCGCCGATTCTGACAGGTTCACCGAAGCGGCGACGGCCCGCGCCGTAAACGATGAAAGTGGCCTTTTTCCGCTCTTCGATGAAGGCGATATCGAGAGTGCCGTCATTGTTGAAGTCGGCGGCACAAGCGATGCGGCTCCAGGTTGCGGGCGGGCCGATTTCGGTCGAGAGCGTGAAGCGGCCAGTTCCGTCGTTCCAAAGCACGACGCTCTGTCCTCCATCTCGATGAGGCGCAAACAGATCGATCGCTCCGTCCCCGTCGAAGTCGGCCGCGGTAATGGAAGTGGTAGAGGTCGTCGGGAGTTGCTCGCAGCGCGGGAATTCGGCCTTGCGATTGTTGAAACATACGTAACTGGGCTGGCCGCGATTCGCCACGGCAATGTCGGGATAGCGGTCCTTGTTTACGTCGACGACGGTCACGTAGCGCGTGCTCCACTTCGGTTCGCCAAACGTACCAGCCTCGGCAAACTTCCCTTTGCCGTCGTTTTTGTAGATTAATTTTCGATCCGGTTCGTCGTTCGTGACGACGATATCCAGGTCGCCGTCCAAGTCCAGGTCTGCGAGGGCGGCGGAATAAGTGCGGTCCGGCGTCTCGCTGAGATTGGAAGCTTTGAAGACGCCCCTGCCGTTATTGAGCAACACGCGATTGTAGAGAGGGCCGTGGCGCCCCTTGGCGAGCACAATATCGAGAAGTCCGTCGCCATTGAGATCGCCTATGTGAACGCCGGCCGAGGCGGCACTTTCTTCCTCGAGCGGCACGACCCGTTCGAATGACCTGGTTTGCGCCAGCGCTGCGGAAGAGAGCACGAGGATGAGCGGGCCAATTCTCATAAACGCTGCTGATTATAGCAGCGGTGCGCAGCGCGAAAATTCTCTCGCTGGCCTGTGACAAAATGAAAAGCCATGGGCATCCCTTCAGGCGGCGAACTCGCCCGGCCTTTTGTACCTGCTAGAGACTTCGGATTGAGCAAGCGCTTTTATGAAGCGCTCGGCTTTGAAAAGCTGCTTGACGGCGAGGTTGCCATCTTCGGTATTGGCGCGAGTAGCTTCATTCTTCAGAATCGCTTCGAGAAAGCGTGGGCGGAAAACTTCATGATGCAGTTGATGGTGGACGATATAGACGCGTGGTGGCGCCACATCGACGAGATGGATCTGCCTACCCTCTTCGGCGTGCCCAAGCCGAAGGCTCCGGCGCTGCAACCCTGGGGTCTGCGAGTCGCTTACATGGTCGATCCCTCCGGAGTCCTCTGGCATGTCGCTCAGCGGCGCCCCAATAACCCGGCTGACTGAGAGCGGGCTGAGAAGTTTCCCTCGGCGCTCACTAAGAGTTGACCACTTCTGCTCGAATAGAGTTGACCACAACGAAAGACAGTTGTTGCCACGTGGCGCGGCGCCGGGAGAGCCAATTCATCATCGGCGCCGCAGGCGCGTAAGTCCTTGAGTAGGAATAGGGGCAGCGTTTTCATCCGTGCGGCGAGGGCCCGCGCCACCAGCCCACACTCGGCGCAAATGTCGAGCAACCGGGGCCTGATTCGGGGTCAACTTTTCGTGAGCAGGGGTGGGTCATTTCTCGCGAGCGCCGAAGGAAGTTTCCCCCTTATACCCAATACTCGTCACTTAACGATCCTAATCGCCGAGCGAATGTCAAGACGTGGCAAGCGCGTATAGCCTCGGCGTATCGGGAAGGTGCTCATTTTGCGCTTCACCGCTCGGGGATTGCGCCGGTTGCGGCTGGCGGCGGCAACCTCGTCGAGGATTTCCTCCAGCACGGCACTATGGAACTGTTTGCGCTTCCGAGGGGGGAATAGCGCCGAAGGCGGCCATCTTGCGCCGGACAACGCGCACGGCGTGGAGGAAGGAGATCCTGTCGGGATCCCTGTCG
>JBJXFL010000106.1:0-3672 GCA_046155405.1 Bryobacteraceae bacterium
AGAGGCCGACGGTTGTTGCGCGGGGGCCGGTTGGACCGGGGCGAAGCCGGTGGGCTCGAAGGAACTGGGAACCTGAGGGTCCAGATCGGGAGGAGTTAAATCCTTTGTTTCCATAGGAGGTAGGACCCTAAGTGCATTTTTTGACATCTTCTTCAGCTTGAGGAGGAGGCTGAAGACGCGGTTGCGCATCATTACGTTGGCCTGGATGGCCCTGGTGTGGGCGGCTTGACGGCCGTCGGGGCCAACGCCGGCGTGGTCGGCGAGGGCGATGGCGTCGCGGGTGGTCATGCCGGGGGTGGCGTGGAGGAGGACATCGTCGTAGGCACGGACGAGCTCGTCGTTGCGGGAGGAGTATTGCCGCTTAATTAGCCAGTTAATGGACGCCAGTTCGTCGACCAATTGGCACTCCATTGGGTTCTCGGGCATCCACGTGGCGTGAAGGGCGGCACGGTCGGCGTCGAAGGCTGCGCGGGACTCGCCGGGGAGAATTGTGGAGTGATAGTGCCTTTTTTGGCGTTTTCCTCCGGCCGCTTTGCAGGCGGCCTTGCCTTCCGGGGTTTTCGGCCCGGTGGATTTGGCTCCGTTTATTTTGGATTGTGTCGCGCGTTTATCTGGCATATTGCCCCTCTAATTCCAGTGTAAAAGGCGGAGTCAAGCGCGGTTTGCATATGTTGTTGATTTGATTGGGGGAAGTGGGCTGTGAACGAGGTTGGCGCGTCCGTGTCCAAACTGCCTGCCGGGCAGCTCTCGAATCTCTAAATGGGGGGCTGATCCGTTTTAGGACGGTGCGGCAGGAAACTTGTGGTGAATGGAGAACGACTTCACGGAAATTCGGGTAGACTGGGGCGATGCGGGCACTGCAATATATCCTTGCGGCGAGCATTATTCCTGTAGCTGCCGGATTGGATTTCCAGCCGAATCTGGGACAGGCGGCGAAACCGGTTCGGTATGTCGCGTCCGGCGGTGGACCGGCGGTATCGATTGGCGATGACTTCCTGGGCACGCTGCGGTTCCTTGGCGTGCGGGATGGAGAATGGATCTCGGAATCTCGAACCAATCACACGATTCGGTACTGCACGAGCCAGACGATTAGCGATGCGGTCTGCCGGCAAGGAGTTCCCTCCTTTCGCCGGATAATCCGGCGAAACCTTTACGAGGGGATCGATTGGGTTGTATACGGTTCGGGTGAGCGACTGGAATACGACTTAGTCCTTTCGGCCGGAGCGGATCTTTCGCTCGTTCGGATTTCCGCGCCGGGCGGGCGGATCGTGAACGGGGAACTGCATTTTGGCGAGTTTGTACAGCGGCGGCCGGTGGGTTACCAGATGCACGATGGGCAGCGGCGTTTGGTGCGTGTCGAACTGCATGAGTCTGGAGATTCGACGTTTGGCTTCTTCGCCTGGAACTACGACCCCGCGCTGCCGCTGGTGATCGACCCGATTGTCGACCATGCGAACGTCATTGATACGCCGGCGCCGGTCACGGGCATGAGTGGGTCTTTTCGCTTTGGCACGGTGAGGAGTGAGCGCGGCGATAAAGACATCTTCGTTCACCACGATGCCGGGTTTGGAAGTTCGACGATTTATTGGGGCGGGGATGGCGATGAGGAGATTGGCGGATCGGCCCCGAACGGCACCGGTTTATCACTGGCTGGGTGGACGGCGTCGCGGAGCCTGCCCGGCTACAGCGGCGGCGCGACGGATGGTTTCGTGCTGCGATTGTCGTCGCAGGGCGAGTTGTTCGAGGCGATACTGGTTGGCGGACCGGGGGAGGATCGCGTTTACCACGCCGTCGAGTCGGGCGCGGCGCTGTATATTGCTGGGGCGTCGGACAACAGCGATTGGCCTCATGCGCGGATCAGCCGGCGCGGGCCGGGCGGGAAGCTGGACGCTTTTGTGGGGCTGTGGCATGACGGCGCGCCGGAGCTTGTTTTCATCGGCGGAAGCGGAGACGACAACGTGAAACGGATTGCCGTCGATGGGCAACTCGGCCTCTTTGTGGCGGGCGAGATGGACTCGCCGGAGTTCGATGCCTTGAGTGGCGGCGCGGGCGGTATTTGGACGGGGCGGTTGACCTTGGATCGTTTCGGCTGGGCGTCGGGACGGCGGTTGGAGGGGTTCGCGGCGGGCGACCGCGTGACGGGGCTGGCGCTGGTTGGCGAGTTTGGACTTTATGTGGCAGGAACGACGGCGTCGCCGGCGATCGAACTGGCCAGCAACCGTTATCACGGCGGCGCGAGCGACGGGTTTCTGGCGCGGCTTCGCGTTCCGGATGGCCCGCCGGTCGCGATTCGGTATGTCGGCGGTGAGGGGCGAGACGAGATCGATTTTCTGGCCGTGAGGAACAACACGATTTACCTGGGCGGGGCAACCGATTCCAAAGAGATTCCGCTGCGGGGCATGCCTTCGGGCGATGGGAGTTTGGGCGGAACGGACGGATTGATGGCGTTGTTCGATCATCGGCTCGCGCCGGTGTGGTCGTATCGCGCGGGCGGATTGGGCGATGACCGCATTTTTGCGGTGACGCCGATTGCGACGGGCGAGCTTACGATCCACGGAACGGGGGAGAATGTGAACGCGCGGGTCCGGTTTGGGGACACCGAGTGGCCGGTTCCGGAGATGGTGATTGGGGCGGGGTTGCAGATCCCGATCACGGCTCAACGTACGATCGACGACGATGATCGGATCACGTTGCTGGAGAGCAGCGATCCGTCGAGGATGGTGATTTCGTCCGAGCGGTTACAACTTGGCGGCGCGAAGGCGTCGGGATTTTCCAGGCCGGATCCAAGCGCGAGCGTGTACTATTTGCAGGCGGTGGCGAGCGAGCCGGGGGGCGAGGTGGTGGTTGCGATCTCGGGGCTCGATGCATCGTCGGCGCTGCGGCGGCTGTATGTGCGGGTGGCGCAAGCCTACTACTTCTTGTCGCCGCCTGGGCCAATTGTGATTCGGCCGGGCGATACGGCTGGGATCGCGGTCACTACCGCGCCGTATCTGGCCGATGGGGTGACGATGGGATGGACGCAGGCTTCGATACCGGGGCGGGCGTTGGAACCGGCGTTCGAATTCTCCGACCCCACCGGTGTGGCGCTGGTGCGCGGGACGCGGTTGGAAGAACGGGAGCCGGGCAAATATCAGGGGACGGTGCTGTTGTCGAGGGCCGGGAGTTATACGGTCACGCCGGCCGCGAAGGGGTTGCCGGTTGCTGCCGGGCAGAGTCTCGTCGTCAGTTCGATTTCACAGCCTCAACCGGAGTTTCGAAGGCAACTGACGCAGTATTTTCAGATGCCGATTACACTACCCTTCTTGACGGCACCGGGCGACTTCCTGAACGTCTCCTGCGCCAGTCCTTGCGCGGTGCAGTTTCGTATCGGATTTGGAGCGCCGGTCGATGAAATGCGGCTTGTTACGATGCCGCAACAACCGCTATTCGTCTACGCGAATACGGCGGAGGGCGATGGGCGGGTGACGATGCAGGGGGTCGTGGGGGGACAGCCTTACGAACGGCACTTTCATTTTCGGGTTGTGCCGCCGCGCATCGATGTGTATGCGAATATACAAACGAAAATCGGCGTAGGTAGTCCTCTGTATTGGAGCTATCGCATTGAGCAGTCGTCCAACCGGGAGGCGTTAGCGGCGGGCTATGCGTTCGAGTATCAGAGCTTCGGCGAGAGGG